>NZ_JAUONZ010000001.1:487851-553052 GCF_030546365.1 Synechococcus sp. YX-04-1 | reverse complement strand
CCAACTCCAATCCTAAACTCGGCCACTCCTCCTCCCCTTCACTAACTACTTCGTCCTCAATAACACTTTCCTCCGCTGCCTGGAGAGCCACTTTCGTCATTAAGCCATCAAGATCAGCATTGGCAAGGTCAAGTTGTGAAAACTGCGTGACCTCAACATCTAAGGGATCCATCGCTGGAGTGCTTTGCAGCTCATGAGGATCAATGATTGCTTCGACAGCCAGAGATGGAAGAGGAGTCAATGGCGATGGTGAAGAAATCTCCGGCAAATGGCAAGATAACAACTGTTCCCGAGGCAGAAAGCTCAAACCCAAGCCGATCAACCGAGCGAGCCCCGACTGAACCAAAAGATCATCTGGACTGAAACCAGAAACCCTCGGCATTAGAACAGGCTTGATTATTTTTACATCACAGCCCAACGCTTCCTGGAAAAAATCTTTAATCAGGGGATGGGCGCTGTTGATGCCACTGAGACTCAGCCCACGCACCACTGTTGAATCAATTTCGCCCGTAAGATCCGAGATCACAGCTTTCACATCACGAAGTACAGCACGCAAGTCCAACTCCGAAATGGGCAAATAACGCTCATCTTTCAGCGTGATCTCTTCTGCTGACAAGCCAGCTTCTAGGGCGTCCTTACGCTGCACATCATCAAGATCTGGATCTGGAAAATCCCGGATAGCAGACAAGCGCTCAAATCTGACCGGACCGCTGGAGCTCACAACACATAACTGCGAGCAGTCGGGCAGCAACTCCAAAACAAGGTGCAAATCTGAATCACACAAACCAATTAATTCATCCGCCACAAAGCGCAACAAACTAAAGGGGCCAAGCTCAAGCGCCTGAAGCTCAAAGTCAGCCTCATCCAACAAACTTATCACACGATCAATCAATGTTTGAGGAATCGCAATCAGCAAATAAGGCTGCGAGGGAGAGCCGTGTTTACGAGGCAAAGGGTACAAATCATAATCCGTCTGCTCCAACGGGAAAGGCAAAGGAACATCATTAGTCGGGGCCAGGAGATAAGCCCGTGCTTCCTCCACAGTGAGATCAGGAGGCAGTTCAATAGTGCGCTGATAAGCAATATCGGGAGAAAGAACAACTGCGGCACGATGGGCAGGAATCCCTTTTTCTTGGCAAAGCACTTTGATCAATGAAGCCATCGTGGCGGGATCACTGGGTACGCCACGATCGAGAGCTTCTTCCGGCAACGCCACCCGACTAACGTGGCTGAAATGAATCCCATCCAGGGATGGAGCCGCTTCGGCGTAACGCAAGCCCGACGCACTGAACTCCAACAACAACAACCGCTTGGAAAGCCGTCGCCGAAACGACATCAACTGTGAGCCCAGCTGACTGACATCAAGGCCAAAAAAAGTATTGCCAACAAGTGGTGTTGTCGTCATCGTTTCAGCAAAAAGGACGGGGTCTGCAGATAAGGCGACGTACTGGAAGGGTGGACGCGTTCAACTTGGTCGGCAAGGCCTGAAGGGCATAAAGACCAGGCATGGCCGAACTGTTCGTACCAACCAGTTCAACCATGGATGCCTCCTCAAGAGCAGGAGCACCGATCGGCCACAAGCAAAAGTGATATCCACGAGGAAGCGTCAAAGATGGAAGCTCAGGGAGCTCATCGCGCCAAGGAGATATCGATGCTGTATCGGTGCACTCGTTTTTTCCCGAAATAGACTTGATACGTAAGCTATTAATTCCCGGCTGCACCAAAACTTGCTCCACTTTATCGAATAAAACCTCAATACTCTGCCGATCAATCAAGGTACCATTCGCAATATCCTCAGTTTCCCCATCATTGCAGCGACGCTCACCATCCACCACATCCACAGGGCATTCAGCTTCACCCATAAAGCGCAGGGTGACCTCCATCACTGCCACTACAACACCAGTAAAAACCATAATCATGGTGATCGCAAGAAGAAGCTCCAAAATCGACATTCCGGAAGAAAGCGGAAAATTGCGATCCGTAATTTTACTTTTCATCTACTCAAGCCCATTAAAATCCTTAGGCAATACATTTAAAATTTTTCGTTCAAACTCCTCTGGATCTTCCCTCATCTTTTTAACAGCTTCAATCAAAGATGGATCTCGATTTAATGACTTCAGCGACGCCTCTAAGTCGAAGAGTAAATCTCGCTCTTCGGGCTCTTTAATTGGATATCGCCCTGCCGCCCTAAATCCATCTTCAACGACTTCAACGGCCAATAAAAGCGATGTTGCAGCCACCACCATGATCACAGCTCCAACGACAGCGTCCACCATGATTTGATCTCAGCTAATTGGACTCGAAATCGCATCTAGACTCGTCGCCACTCAAGACACATGAAAACAAGCGGTAGGGAATTTGCGAATCCTCTGGGATTGGATCCGGCTGAACCAACAAACGATGCGTCCCGACCTGCAGTGCGCAAGCATTGGCCAAAAAACCATCTGCATGTGGTGACACACCAGCGCGTGTTAATTCAGCAAGCTCTGGCAAACGTTCTGCAGCATCATTGGCAACAACATTTGCAGGAACTAAAGTAGTAGCAGATCGGCAATACGCGGCCCCAGCCAGAGAACTTCGACATAACAATTGATCACAGAGCTGGGCACTCTGTAGTGAACGCCCAATAAAATCAAGATCATCTTTATCATGCAACAGTCTCAGCATTTGCTGATCGCGCTTACCAACAGCATTGGTTATAAAATTCTGCCGATACGGATCATCGGGCTTCAAGAACAAAGACTGCCCTGTCAACGACAAGCCCATCTCAACAACAGCCATGATGCCTGTCATCATCACCACACCCAACGCGGCATAGAGATAAACCATAGCTTCAAGAACAATGCCTAAGAGATCTTAAGTAAAATGGGATGAGGTGGATCACTGACTCAACTGGAATTGACTTCCCCATAAGCCAAAAGTGTCAAGCCAAGCCTCACTGTCATGGCCTCATCTTCCAATGCAGGGGCTGCCAACACCGACAAATCATCAGTAACGACGAAAACCTCCAGTTTTTCCAAGGCCTGCAGAAAAGCCAGCACCTGAACAAACGATCCTTCCACCCGAATCTGAGCAGAACGCTTCTCCAAACCCTGCCTTAAAAGAGGATCGCCAACAGCAGGATCCTCAGCGGCAGATGCATCAGACGAAGCAGCACGCACAGGAGCTCTCTCAACGGCCCCAGGTTTTGTTGTGGTAATTACCACTTGGTGCCTGTCCGCCAAATCATTGAGCTGCGCGAGGAAGGTTTCCAGCTCTGCGGTTCCGGCAATCAAAGCCAGAAGGCGTTGCTGCTGAGCCGTTACCTCCGCTTGATCACGACGACGCTGATCCAGGACTTGCACCAAGCCTGGGAGAGCTTCACTTTTTCGCTGGAGTATGTCAACCAGTTCTTGACGTTCACGCAGCTGAACCATTTGCGGCGTGATCACAGCGGATGCCAACGTCGCAGCGAAAGCCAGACCGGCCAGGAGGGGAACCACAACAACCGCTCTTTCAGGCGTCAGCCAGGCCGCAGCGGAACTTTTCCGATCTGCCTGAAAGTTAGTCACTTGACCAAACCCTCCTGCACCAACACCTCCATACGGCGTGCCATGCCCTCCGCCCCGAGCAACGGGAGAGAGGTACGCATCGCTAATCCGGCATCAGCTGCAAAACCTGCGCGCAAGCTGAACAGAACCGACGCTTGCTCAGCTTGCCTCCTGACATCAGCTTTCAAAAGCTCCACCCGCTTCGGCGCAAAGAACCCTGAAGCCGACAATCGAAGGAGCAAAGCATTGACCAACCGCAGACCGTTGAGCTGCTCTGCCGAGCCACTGATCTCCAAATCATTGCCCTTTTGCACAATGCGATTAAGAACGATCGTTGCAGGCACCAGGCGACGGACTTCTGCCAAAACGGCAGAGCTGGAACGAACATCAGCCATGGCCTTGGCAATTGCTGCATTCGACGAGCGACTTTTCTCCAGCAATTTTGTGGCTTCAACCAAGGCCTGATCCACACGATCGTGCTCTGCAGCAATCGGCTCCAAGCTTCTCTGACGCTGCGCCAGATGACGGTCCTGCACAACAAGGAAAAGCACCACTAACAGAAACAGAAGCGGCATAACAGCACCGATGAGAGCACCGCGCCAAAGAAGCTCTCGAACAGGAATCACCTTTGGGCGTTCCAACCCAAAGCGCTCGCGGCGCTGACGCAGTAGATCGAGATCGAGCCAGGCCCCCACGCTCAAACCTCACCTCCCATCCACTGGTGCCATTCAATCGGCAACTACATGCCAATGCCATCAAGATGACGCCATTAATCGCATCAGCAAAAGCGGTATGCAGATTCCGCATCGCAGCATGCTCGGGTTTCTGACAGGCGTGGCCCTTGGCATCGGCAGCACCGTCGTCGTACAGGGGGTGCAGGAACGGGGCCTCACTCCACCAAGCAAGCCACAAGCTCGACCAAGCCCCGCACTCACCAGTCCGTTGTTGCTGAAGGGGGAACCGGCTTTAGGGAACGCCAGCGCACCACTCACCTTCGTGGAATTCAGTGATTTCGAGTGCAGCTACTGCCGTCGCTTTCACGAACAAGTGTTCCCAAAACTCAAGAGCCAGTACATCGACACCGGGCTGGTGCGCTTCGTCCACAAAGATCTCCCTCTGCCCATTCACCCCCAAGCCCTGCCAGCAGCAGCAGCAGCACGCTGTGCCGGGGAGCAGAACCGCTATTGGGACATGTATTCGGCCCTGTTCAACCAGCAAAATTGCCTGAGCTGCAAAGGCGTCCTCACCATCGCTACCGAAGAACAGCTCGACACACCCGCCCTGCAGAGCTGCATGGAACGCAAGGCAACCGTGGCGGTAATCAACGCCAACCGCTCGGAAGCATCGCTGCACAACATCAACGCCACACCCACCTTCGTCATCGGCCCCACCCAAAGCAACGGCAGCCTGGACGGGAAAATTATCGAAGGAGCCTTGCCTTGGAGCACCTTCAAATCAAGCATCGATGCAGCCCTCCGCGATTTGAGCAGGAACTAACCCAGGCTTGCCAACAACCGCATAATCCAAGGAGTTGTTAGGAGCCATGCATCCCGCTGTGCGCGACGACCGGATCTGGTTTCAGAACAACCCAGCAGCAGTAGTGCGCTTCCGCAAAGCCATTGCGGGGGAATTTGAGGCCGTCGCCAATCACGGCGGAGGCGTACCTGTCTTCCGCCCCTCATTTTGTCGAACTAAGGCACCCACCCGCTGGGTTGCCGTTGTGGACCTCATGCGCCTGATTGAGACCGAGCAAGGGGACATAAACGAACCAACAGCACGTTTACGCCTGAAGATCCCCGCTCTGCGCAGCAAGAATCGGAAATGTCTTGCCGAGCGAGAGTTGAAGCAAGCCATCGCGGCGGAACTGCTAGCGAGCCTGGAAACAGACAACGACACAATTGCCGCCTAAGTCAGATCGACAAGTGAGCTTGCGATCGATACAACAAAGCGATTGAGGTCTCTATCGCATGGGTTCCATGAGGCCACTGGCATTCGCTCTGAGTGCCACTTGTTTTTGGGGTGCCGGTCCTGCCATTGCCGGCAATGAGGAGCATTTGATCCAACTACTGGAAAGCCGCCAGTGCCGGTCCTGCCAACTCAACGATGTTGACCTTACGCATGCCGATCTGCGCGATGCAGACCTCAACGGTGCTCATCTGCAGCGTGCGAACTTGAGTCAGGCAAGGCTCGATGGTGCTGATCTCAGCGGCAGTGACCTCAGTTTCACCAGCCTCCAGGGCGCCTCATTGCGCGGTACTGATCTGCGCAACAGCCGCCTCATCGGTACCGATCTACGCCGGACGGATCTCACCGGTGCACTGCTAGACCCAAAGGCCCTGGATCAAAGCCACTGGGATGGAGCCCGAGGAGTCAGCCAAGGGGCTCGGAGCCACGCCGGACTTCACAATGCAGGAGTTAATGCAGCACAGGCTGGTCGGTGGCCCGCAGCTGAACAACTCTTCAACGCTGCGATCAAAGCTGCTCCAGAGGAACCACTGAGCTGGGTAGCGCGAGGGCTCAGCCGTGGTGAACAAGGTAAGGATGATCTCGCTTCACGCGATTTGGCTCATGCCGGACAGCTGTTTGCAGAACAAGGCGACATGGTTAAAGCAGATCAGCTGAAGGAAGCCAGCCAACTTGTTTACGACACGACAAACAAAACTGGGGTACAAAGTGGCAATGGAATTGGATCAGTATTGCTCAGTAGCGCACTATCAACAGCACAAGCCATTGCACCCATCGCACTGAAAGCACTGATGCCAATGCTGCCATGACCTACGTGCCAGCCTGAATCAACTCGCGACCTGCTGGCGTACCGGGTCGGTAGCCATAGCCATAGGAACCTCCATTGTCATCGTCTAAAACGGTGGGCGTTACGACAATGACAAGCTCAGTCTTTTGACGGGTGGAAGAACTGCTACGGAAAAGCTGACCAACAATCGGCAAATCTCCAAGGATGGGCCACTTCTGCGCTTGTTGCCTATCAGATTCTTGTATGACTCCGGTAAGGATCAATGTTTGCCGGTCTCTTAGGCGAATACTGCCAGACTGCAATTTACGACCAGATAGATTAAAGATGGGTACACCTCCTTGGTTTCCTGCACCAACCGGAACAGAAATTTGAGGATTAACCTCCATTGTAATGAAACCATTATCATCTATTCTGGAAACTTTTAAGTCCAAAACGAGGCCCGCATTTTCTCTTGTAAACGTAAACTCAGTGGAATTATTTGACGTTTCAGTTGTAGTTCTGCCAGTTATAACGCTTTCGCCAGCTTCAACTTTTGCCTGCTCACCCTCTTGCACCAGAAGGGTTGGCTGCGCCAAGGTCTTAGCACTCGATGACACAATCACCGAATTAAGATACGCATAGAATGAATTGTCTGGCTGTCGATAACGCTCATTGTCATTCACTTTCTCGTACAGCTTTAAACCACTCTTTTCATCTATCATTTCTTTTTCGGCTAAGCTATCAGGGTTGGGATCTCTGATATACTCTTTTTCTCCACTTTCATTGATATAATCTTCAAGGCTGTATGTGATATTTCCATCTTCATCCTTGGTCTCAACACGAACCTGCCTTGCAACAAAAGGTCTGACAAATCTCTTCATAGGCCCTATCTCTGTATTGGTATCATAAACGCCTGGCTGCAAATAGCCTGAATCCCCAGAATAGACACCAGTTCCGCTTGCTGAACTTGGCTTATACTTCCCAAAATTTATATAAGCATTTCCATTTTCACTAACAATAAACTTATCACCAATTCGGGAGGAAAAGCTTGTATTTACGGACTTGTTATTATCTAGATCAACGCTTAGGATTTGCACCTTGACTGCAACTTGCCTTTTGCGTAGGTCAATTTGCCTGAGATAATTCTGGGCAACACTGATTAACTTAGGATCCCCAACCAACGTAATCGTATTTAAACGCGAATCAGCGGTCCCAGTCAAACCAATCAACGGCCCGTACCCGGAGCTGTAGCTCGCAACAGAAGAGTCACTATCACCTTGAGATGGTGAGTTCATCACAGCCCCAAGATTCCCAAGATATTGACTTGCCGACTCAACATCAACTTGGTTCATCCGGAATACTTTGGACATCTGCGGACCAAAGCTTTTCGCGGAGACAGCGGTCCCCACCAGCAACGTGTTTCCATCCAACCGCCCCTGCAACCCTGAGGCCATCAGAACACTGTTCAAAGCACGGTCGTAACGCTCATTGCGAAACGCCATTGAGACAGGGTATTCACTGCTGTCAGCATCAGATGGGGTGTCGCCATCACCCACAAAAACAAAACCAAACCCACCGAGGCGAGCCAACGACATCAAGGCATCCTTGGCCGGCGCATTATTCAGCGTGAGGGAGACTGGCGGTCCACTGGCCTTCACAAAACTGCGGTTGTTGATCAACATCGTTCCAACGGCCATGTCACCAAGTGGTGGTGCTACAGCGCGAGGACGCATTGGTGGAGCCATCACGGGTTGGACCACGCGACCGGGACGACGCAAATCCAAGCGACCACTGGATCGCATACCTGACCCTTTCAAACCAGCAAAACTCACCACCAACGACTCACCATTGGATCCAATGGTGGGTGTGGGCACCCGTTTTCCCATCCGGGCCTTCACAATCAACTGAAGATCTGAATCCAGCGGTTCCAATCGCACGCTGAGCAGCTCTGATGATGAAATCACCTGTTGCTGCGGCGTAAACGGACGATCACCGAGGTACACACCCGTCAGCCGCGCAGACCAAAGACCATCCGACTGGTTTTGACTCACCGCACGGACTTCAGTGCCAAGGCCAGCGATCACCACATCAACCCGTCCTGGGGAGCGACGCAGACGAAGTTCAACCCCAGACGTCGAGCGCGCCAGGGCCGATGGTGCTAACACCACTCCGTCCAGCGCAGCCGAGGCAACACCCAGCGCTAACAGACCGGACAAAACACGCGTCGTGGAGGACTTGATCACTAGAAACTTCTGTCAACCCACGAGGTCTGCGCGAATGGTATCGATCGCCATCACCACGCACCAGCCTCATGACGGGGATGACATAGAGGCACTCGTTAGAGACACATCGGGCATTGAAGCCAAGTCATAGAAACTCAACTTCAAAGTGAGCTGCGTACGGGCAGCCGCAGCCATAACAGGCTCGGCATCTTTTTTTCCAACCACACTCTTGAGCGCGAGATCACTGCTTTCAACCAGCAACTCCAGCGCTTCCATCCGTTGCAAGAAAGTTTGCAATCCGCCGAACGGACCGCTCACTTCAAGGGCAACGGATGACTTGCGATAGCCAAGCGCTTGCAATGGATCTTGCGGTAGTTGGGCCTTCTCCTTCTCGTTTGATCGGTTGTTGTTCCGCCGGGATTGCCTTTGCTCAGATGCCGGTGTAGGCGCTGCTGTTTTCAGCGGTTCGTAGCGCTGGATCCGAACACCAGACGCCAAAGCTTGCTGATTCAACAGGGCCAGAAAGGTCTGAACCTTCTCACGGCCAGCCAACAACCCCACCAAGAGAGCCTGCTTCTCTTCGGCCATCCGCAGTTCAGCCTCAGCTTGGGTGAGCTGGCGTTCCAAAACAGGAAGGCTGCGCTGAAGGCCCAGCAAGGTGTCTCGCCTCTCCTCCAAACCTTGCACTGTTTGGAGGAGAGGCCTCACTGCCAGCAGCACAACAGCAGCACTCACCACAACACCTAGTCCAAGGGGAAGACCCACCAACAACCGTCCCCGCGTCAGCCATGGCTGGCGTGGCGTCGTTAACAGATTGGTCATGGCAACAACCCCTCGCCTTGCAGTAACTCCAAGCGCCGAGCCAAACCCTCAGCGCCCAGACCACGCAAATGGGCTGGCGTGGGCTTCATGGCTGGATCGAGCTTGGCCTCGAGGGTGAAGGCAATCCGTCCCTTCTGGACGGCCACTGCTTTCACAACGGTTGTTCCATCAAGGAGCATCTCTGGCAGTGCCTCAAGGTTGAGATCCAAGGCATTGATGCGTTCGAAGGCATCCGACCCTTGCGATTCCCCCTTGATCAGCAACTTGGATGGGTTGGCGTCGACCGACACAAGGCGCACGCCCTGAGGCGTGACCTGTCGTAATTGCTCCAACAACGCCGACCCTGAGCGCACCGCCACCAACTGTTCGGCGATGGATTGCGTCTGCTGCTCCAAGGTGGATCGGCGCGACGTCATGGCGCTAAGCCGTGCCTTGGCATCACCAACACGCTTCTCCACGGGATGAAGTGCATCGATCTCGGCCTGCACCACCTGCCGACGATGCTGGAGTCCCAACAGGGTGAGCACGGCCAACATCACCAGCACAAGCCCAGCGATACCACCCTTCAAAACAAGGGAGAGCAGCGACGAAACCGGTGCCCATTGAAGCGGCAAGCCGAGCTCGAGCCGGTGTTGCTGCAACAAATCCGGTTTGGGCCAGTGTTGACGCGACGTCATCGCTCCTCCTGGTGCAGCGCCAGCAGCGCCAACTGCTGCAGAGCTGACGGCACCTCAGCAGCATCTGCCTGATCCGATGGTTCGGCCCATGTGGGTAAAGGCTGGTTCAAACAGCACTCCCCAACTGCCCCATCCACCAGGGGCCTCCAGTCATCGACCTGTTCGGTCGGCACCGACAACCACCACCCAAGGGCTGGCGGCGAAGCCGCACGGGCCTGCCAGGCAGCAACACAGACCCGAATCTCGCGCTGGCAGGCCAGAAGGTCGAGGTTCTCTAGTGCATGGTCAACCTCAGGGACCCCTTCGCGGAACAACACCAAATGCAAGCTCTTCTCTTCCAGCACAAACCAGGCCAAATCGCCATCCCACGCCTGCGTGAGCTGAAGCAAGGCCCGCTGAGCGGCCATCAGCGACCAATCAACGCGCCTCAGCGGTAGGTCCGCCAGTGCAGCAACCTCGCTCCAGCCCTGAATCAACGACCGCGGCACACCCACCACTGCTAAAGCGTCCTGCACCGGGCACGATGTGATGTAGGTCTCCGCCAAATCAAACGGCAACTCAACAGCCTGCAATGACTGGGGCAAAAGGCGTGGCGAGCCATCCGCTCCATAGCCGTCCACCACGCACCAGGAAGCAGCGTCCAAAGGGAGGCAAAGAACGAGTTCGGCGCCTGGACAATCGCAATCAAAGATCAGATCAGCGATCAACTCGCCAACGGCTTCCCGTTGCAGCGGCACACCATCAAGACACACACCATCGGGCCAGGCCACAACGCATTGCTGCCAACGGCCACCCTGATCCCAACAACAGACCAAGCCTCTGTTGTTCACCGCGATCAAAACCGGCTTGACATCCACCAGCCGTCGCCAAGCCAGGCTCAATGCCGTGAGTTGAGGCAGCTCACCAAGAGCAGGCAGTGGCACACAATGCTTCCCACTGGCTTGATGCTATCGACGATGGCCCGCTTGAATCACTCCCTCTCAGAGACATTTAAGGGCGCAACATCGAGCAGGTGAGCTGCTGTTAAAGCATCGAGTTCAGTCCTGCCAGGGCAAGCCACTTCCTGACGCCTCAGCGATGTTGCGGAGGCCGTGGCGGTCCAACTGCAGCAGCAGACCTTCCAGAATCCGCGGCACCAGATCAGGCCCCTGAAAAATCCAGCCGGTGTAGAGCTGCACCAGGGAGGCCCCTGCAGTGATGCGCTCCCAGGCCACTTGCGGAGAATCAATCCCACCCACACCGATTAACGGCAGCGCAGGCCCCGCACTGGCCCGCAAGCGTCGGATCACCTCCTGGGCCCGATGACGCAGGGGGGCACCGCTAAGGCCACCAGCCTCCTCCGCCAGGGTGCGCCCGGTCTGCGGAAGCCGCCGTTGCTCCAGGCCCAACCGATTGAGACTGGTGTTGACCGCGATCACGCCAGCCAACCCCTCCTCAAAGGCCAGACGTGCAATGGCATCAATCGACTCATCATCCAGATCCGGAGCGATTTTCACGAGTAAGGGCGGGCAGGCCGGCAGCCGGCGCAACCGTTCCACAAGCCGCCGCAACTGGACGGTGTCCTGCAGGTCCCGCAATCCGGGGGTGTTGGGGGAGCTGACGTTGATCACCGCGTAGTCCGCCAATGGCGACAACAACTCCAGGGAAGAGGCGTAGTCGTCCGGCGCCTGCTCCAGGGCGGTGATCTTGGATTTGCCGACATTGATCCCCAGCACCGCTGGCCGTCGGCCGGGCGGATCCAAGCGTTGGCGTTCCAGGGTTTGCAACAGCGCCTTGGCACCGTCGTTGTTGAAGCCCATCCGGTTCAACGCGGCCTGTTCCTCCGCTAGACGGAAGAGGCGTGGTTTGGGGTTGCCCGGCTGGCTATGCCAGGTGACCGTGCCCACTTCGGCAAAGCCAAAGCCGAAGCGATCCCAGATGCCGGCCGCCACACCGTTCTTATCGAATCCCGCCGCCAAGCCCACCGGATTGGGAAAACGGCAGCCAAACAACACCTGTTCAAGGCGCAGATCACGCCGTTGCAGATCAGCCGCCACGCCATCCAGCACCGTGGACACCCCTGGCCAACGACGCCGCAGGCTGGCCTGGCCCAGCGCCGTGAGGGCAGTACGCGACAGCTGTTCAGCATCCAGGCCGTCGTCCCGCGCCAACACCGGACCCAGCCAACGCTGGTAAAAGGCACCGCTGCTGAGCGGTCCGGCCGAAGGGGACGGCGACATGCTCGGGCTCAGGACTGTTCTGATCCTGCCTCGCGACGTTGCAGGGTCCAGCGGCCCTCCGGCTGAGGCTGGACAGTCCAATCCCTCCAGATCCAGCTCTCCCGCTTGGTTTCCAGCTGTTTGATCGGCTGTTCCACCAGCTGCGCCAGCTCCAACAACGACAGGCTGAAGCCACCCTGCGCCAACCGATCGGCCAGCTCCAAGCGTGACAACAGCTGCAGCAGAGGCTTGGGGGCAACCTCGGATGGGGCCTCTGGTACGGCCTGGGTTACTCCCTGCTTCCGAGCCAAGGCCGGCTGGGCGTTATGGGAGAACGCCACAGCAATGCGATCCACCCGTTCATTGTCTGGATCACCGCTGTGGCCTTTGACGTAGCTCAGAGGGACATCGTCCAATCGGGCGGCATCCAGGGCCTTCCAGAGGTCCTGGTTCAGGACGGGTTTACCCGCAGCCGTTTTCCAGCCTTTGCGCTTCCAGCCTTTGATCCAGGAGCCCAGGCCATCAATCAGATATTTGCTGTCGGTGCGCAGGGTGAGATCTGGATGACGGGGCAGCTGCTCAAGCCGTTGCAACACCTCCAATGCCGCCTGCAGTTCCATGCGGTTGTTGGTGGTGTCGGGGGCATGACCACCGAATTCCTCGACACTGCCGTCTTCGAAACGCAGCAACGCGCCCCAACCTCCCGGACCTGGGTTGCCGCTGCAGGCACCATCCGTCGCTGCAGCCACGACCCGTCCCCGTCCTTCCGCCATTGATCAGTCCCAACACTGTTCGGTACAACACGGTTTCTGGCGTCACCGTGGATGAGCCGAACCTACCTGCGGGCTGCCGGTCTGACTGCCGTGGGGCTCCTGACCGCTGGCCTGCCGCAGGAGGGCGCAGCACGATCGTTGTTTGACAGCGCTGCCATCCCGCAGGAGCGCTTTGCTGTTCTCGCCCAACCGATTGGCAGGGCCCAGTGGAAACTGCTGGTGCTGGAACAGATCAAGGCCCACCCGCGCTGCTGGAGGGCACGCCAGGACGGACTGGTGGAGCCCAGCCTGAATCGCTTCAACTTCAGCGGCATCTGCAAGCGCTACCTGGACAGCAATGGCTACTCGCTGCGCAGCGGTGGCCAAGACCTTGGAACCCGCTTCCGCTTCCGGCTCAAGCAATCTGGAGCATCGCTGAGGCTCGAGGCCCTCGACCCCCAGCAACGGGCACCGCTCCTGGTGGGTCAGGCCCGAATTCCCAGACGCGATCTCAATGGGTTTGTACGGCTGCAGCTTGAGCCAGGCTGGGCCTTGGAACGCCGTGTCTACCAAGGACGCCTGCTGAACCACCTGTATCTCGCCCACCAGGAACCGGTGAACCGGCTGCTGGTGCTGGCCAGCAGCCACGGCCAACGCTCAGGTTTCAGCCGACTGGGAACCCCAATGCCGCCGATCGCACCACCGCCTTTGCCCGCCTCACGAACAACACACCAACGAGCAACACGCCGACGAACGACACGCCTCGCCAGCAATGCTCCGATCCGCCTGCAGGTAATCCCTTACCGCCGTTGAGGACCGACCGTCACAGTGCCAGTTGAGAGGGCGACCAGACAGAGGCTGACAACGGAATTCCTGCCCTTAATTTGCTCTTGTGTGAGGAGTGCCGAACGCCTCTTCAGGGTCGAAACAAGGACAGACTCCTGAACGTGTTCCTCTCGAAAAAAGCTCCGCCTTTGGCGGGGCTTTTTTGTTGGCAGGAAATAGACACAAAAAAACCGGTCCTCGAAAGGACCGGTGGATCACTGAAAACAGGGAGGAGAGGGACAAGCCCCTCCCAAGGAGATCACTTGAGGGTGACCTTGCCGCCTGCTTCTTCGATGGCCTTCTTGGCAGCCTCGGCGTCTTCCTTGGAGACACCTTCCTTGACGGCCTTGGGAGCAGCCTCAACAAGAGCCTTGGCGTCGCCCAGGCCCAGACCGGTTGCCTCACGGACAGCCTTGAGGACCTTGATCTTGGCGGAGGCGTCGAAGCCTTCGAGGATCACATCGAATTCGGTCTTCTCTTCAGCGGCCTCGCCACCGCCACCAGCAGCGCCAGGGGCAGCCATCACAACACCAGCAGATGCTGCGGCAGACACACCGAAGGCCTCTTCGATCTGCTTGACCAGCTCGGAAGCTTCAAGCAGGGAGAGGGATTTCAGCGATTCGAGAATTTCGTCGGTTTTTGCAGACATGGTTTTGAAAGGGGAAGCAACAGATCAATGAACAGTGGTCTCGGCAGAGCCGAATCAGCCTTCGCCGCCTTCGGCGTGCTGCTTGAGTGCCCTGGCCATACCAGAGGGAACCTCGTTGATGCCCACAGCGACCTTCGTGGCCACGGCGTTGATGGCACCGGCGATCTGAGCCATGAGCTGCTCCTTGGAGGGGAGATCGGCAATGGCTTTGATCTCATCCTGAGACAGGAGCTTGCCTTCGAAAAGGCCGCCCTTGGTCTCGGACTTCTTGAGTTCCTTCTGGAAGGTCTGAACGGCCTTCACACCGGCACCAACATCGCCCTTCACCAGGACGAAGGCGTTGGTTCCGGTCAGCAGGGAATCGAGGCTGGCCCAGTTGCTGTCGCCATCAATGGCACGGCGCATCAAGGTGTTTTTGGTCACCTTGCAAACGCTGTCGCTGGCCCGCAGACGATCCCGCAGGTCAGACATTTCCTTGATGGACAGGCCCTTGAAATCAAGGACAAGTGCCAGTTCGGCGTCGGCGAGGAGCTCTTTGAGCTCTCCGACGATCTGCTGCTTGTTCTCCAGCGTGCGGCCCATAGGGATTGGATCGGATCAAAGGAACAAGCTGGGCACGCGGCCGATCGAGTCTTCGCAAGGAAGACGAGGCCGCGTGCCGATCCAATCCTGAATGGGACAAAACCGTGTCGCGTCTGCCTCGGCAGGGATTACATCGACGGGAATGACTGGAGTCATGCCCAGGGACGTCCTGCTGTCTCTGGCCGGGCGCGTGCCCGATTTGGCTTACGCCAATCGTTAAGTGTAGAGGAGAGCCTGATCAGCTCCCCTGCTCGATGTCCTGCAGAGCAGAGAAATCGACTTCAACGGAAGGACCCATGGTGGAGGTCACATACAGGGACTTCCAGTAACGGCCTTTGGCACCGCTGGGCTTGTTGCGGTCGATGGTCTCCTGCAGGGTCTTGAGGTTCTGCAGCAGGGCATCGGCGCTGAAGCTGGCCTTGCCGAAACGGACGTGGACAATGCCGGTGCGGTCGGCACGGAATTCCAGTTTGCCGGCCTTGAATTCCTTGATCGCGGCCTCAATGTCCGTCGTGACGGTGCCTGCCTTGGGGTTGGGCATCAAGCCACGGGGACCAAGGACCCGACCCAGCTTGGCCACCTTGGGCATCATGTCGGGGGTAGCGATCAACAGGTCGAAATCCATTTCGCCCTTGCTGATGCTTTCCACCAGATCTTCTTCACCGGCGAGTTCAGCACCGGCGGCTTTGGCTTCAGCAACCTTCTCACCGCGGGTGACCACGGCGATGCGCACGGTCTGACCGGTGCCATTGGGCAGAGCCACGGTGGTGCGCAGCTGCTGGTCGGTGTACTTCGGATCGATGCCGAGGCGCACATGGGCCTCCATCGTCTCGTCGAATTTCGCGTTGGCGTTGTCCTTGACCAGGGCAATCGCCTCGAGTGGTGCGTAGGCACGGTCCTCGATCTTGCCGGCCATGCTGGCCAGGCGCTTGGAGATTTTGGGCATGTTCAGTGGTGGGGTTCAGACGACATCAGTGATGCCTCCCCCGAATGGGTTGGAGAAGCGATGCAGCGAGGTCAGTCGCTGACGGAAACGCCCATGTTGCGGGCGGTACCTTCGATGATCCGCATGGCGGACTCAACGCTGGTGCAGTTGAGGTCGGGGAGCTTGGTCTTGGCGATTTCCTCGAGCTGAGCACGAGTAATCGATCCAACACTGCCCTTGGAGGACTCACCGGATCCCTTTTGGATCTTCGCGGCCTTGGTGATCAGCACCGACGCCGGAGGCGTCTTGGTAATGAAGGTGAAGCTGCGGTCTTCAAAGACCGAGATCTCCACCGGAATCACATAACCGGCTTTGTCCTGCGTCCGAGCGTTGTACTCCTTGCAGAACATCATGATGTTCACACCGTGCTGACCGAGGGCAGGGCCCACCGGCGGCGCGGGGTTGGCTTTGCCGGCATCTAGGGCCAGCTTGATCACAGCTACGACTTTCTTGGCCATCGGCTGGGGGGTTTGGACAGCTGCGGATCACCAGACCCTCGGGTCGGGTGCGGCGGAATGGTTGCCCACTCCCAAGGCCGCCCTCCGCAGGGAGACGGCCGCCGCCAGGTCAGTTTTGTTTGCTGATCTGAGAGAACTCCAGTTCCACCGGGGTCTCTCGACCAAAGATGGAGAGCAGGGCCTTGAGCTTGTTGCGCTCGCCGGACACCTCGATCACCTCGCCCTGGAAGTCCTTGAACGGACCAGCGGTCACCAGGATCTGATCGCCTTCGGTGAGATCCACCTTGACGACAGTCTTCTTCTCGGCAGCGCGCTTGAAGATGCGATCCACCTCAGAGCGACTGAGGGGACGAGGCTTGATGTGACCACGGGCCTTACCGGTGGCACGCCGGTCTTCAGCACCGACGAAATTGATCACGTTCGGGGTGCTTCGCACCGCCATCATCGTGTCCTCATCCAGCACCATCCGGACCAGCACATAACCGGGGAACACCTTCTCCTCGGTGGACTGACGGGTACCGTCCTTCTTCAGCTTGACGGCAGGCGTCTGGGGAATCTCGATTTCAAGAATTCGGTTGCTCACCCCAAGGGTGACGGCTCGCTGCTCAAGAGTGGCCTTGACCTTCTTCTCGCAGCTGGAAGCCACCTGAACGGCGTACCAACGGGCGATGGCCGTGTTAGCAACAGCCTCCACTGGCAAGGTGCCATCTTCCCCCTCATTCGGGGCTGGCAGATCAAGCACCTCAGGGGCGTCCGGTGTGGTCAGGTCTTCGGGCACGGCGAGAAAGGTGATATCGAGTCAGCGGAACACCTGGGACGAAGCCCACCCAAAGAAGCGACTGACAGCCGCGATGGTGGCAGCCGAAAGGCTGACCATCAGGATCACAGCGATGGATTCGCTGAACAGTTGCTGGCGGCTGGGCCAAACCACGAGCTTCAGCTCATCAACCGTGTCCGCCAGAAAACCACCGGATTTGGTGGAATCGGCAGCGGCCTTGGAGCCGTCAGAAGTGGTGGTGTCCTCAGAGATGGGGCTGGTCACGGGGAAGGGACCGGAAGTTGACAACGGTGCCGCAAGGCACTTCGCCAAACAGACACCTTACCGGATGCCCTCAAACCCCCACCGGATCGAACACCAGAGCATCCGTGCCGGCCTCCCCCAGCCGCACCGTCACGCCACTAGCTCCGACAAAGCGCTCCTCAAGCAGCAGTGTGGAGAGCGGATTTTCCAGCTGGCGCCGCAACACCCGACGCAGGGGCCTCGCCCCGTACTCCGGTTCATGGCCCTGACGGGCCATTGCCTCGGCAACAGCATCGTCAACCTGAAGGGCAAGACCCTGCTCGGCCAAGAGGGCAGCGAGATCCTTCAGTTGCAGCTGAACAATCCGCACCAGATCGGAGACCTCCAAGGGACGGAACCGAATCACCTCATCAATCCGATTGAGGAATTCAGGCCTGAACTGACTGGAGAGCGCTACATCCACCTGCTGTTGCAGGCCTGACTCATCCGTGGATCCCGAGCGGGCATGTTCAAGGATCGCCGGACTGGCCAGATTGCTGGTCATCACAATCACGGTGTGGCGGAAATCGACGGTGCGGCCCTGGGAATCAGTGAGCCGGCCGTCATCCAGCACCTGCAGCAGCAGGTTGAACACATCGGGATGAGCCTTCTCCACTTCATCGAGAAGCAGCACCGCATAAGGGCGGCGGCGCACGGCCTCAGTGAGCTGCCCCCCCTCTTCGTAGCCGACATAGCCAGGGGGAGCACCGATCAGCCGAGCCACGGCATTCCGCTCCATGAACTCGCTCATGTCGAGGCGAACCAGGGCCTCCTCTTCATCAAACAGCGAACCCGCCAACGCCTTCGCCAGCTCGGTCTTGCCGACGCCGGTCGGCCCGAGAAACAGGAAGGAGCCCACCGGACGACGGGGATCCTTCATGCCGGCCCGGGCCCGGCGGATGGCAGCAGCAACAGCCGTCACCGCCTCACCCTGACCAATCACCCGTTGAGCGAGCTGGGCGTCGAGGTCCAGGAGTTTGCGCCGCTCGCCCGCCAACAGCCGCTGCACGGGGATCCCGGTCCAGCGGGCCACCAGATCCGCGATGTCACCGGCCTCCACCTGCTCGCGCAACAGAGCAGTTCCGGCGGACTGTGCCTCCGCCTGGGACGCCTCCAGTTCATCCCGGCGCTGCTGCAAGCGGTGCAGCTGGTCGTATTGGAGGCGGGCCGCTTCCTCGAGGTCACCATCCCGCTCAGCCTCAGCAATGGCATGACGCAGGTCTTCGTCCTGCTGGAGCAGCTGGCCGAGTTCCTCCAGCTGACCGCGCTCCTCCTGCCAGCGCCGCCGCAGATCATCCAGTCGTGTGGACACTTCAAGCCGGTTGCGCTGGAGCTGAATCCGTTCCGCTTCAGGGGCCTGCTCAGCAGCAAGCAGGGACAGTTCAACGCGGCGGAGATCTGCCTCGGCCTCCTCCACCACCTGCGGCTTGGAGGTGACCTCCATCTTCAGTTGTGCCGCCGCCTCATCGATCAAATCAATGGCTTTGTCCGGCAGGCAGCGATCGCTGATGTAGCGATCGGCGAGACGGTTAGCGGTCTGAATGGCCTCATCGGTGATCGTGACGCCGTGGTGCAGCTCGTAGCGCTCCTTCAATCCGCGCAAAATTTCGAGGCTCAACTCCAGATCCGGCTCCCGGATCACCACCTGCTGGAAGCGGCGGTTGAGGGCCGGATCCTTTTCCACCGTGAGCCTGTAATCCTCCGGCGTGGTGGCACCGATACAGCGCAGATCCCCACGGGCGAGGGCTGGCTTCAACAGGCTGCCGGCATCGGTGCTACTGCGATCACTACCGACAACGGTATGCAGCTCATCGATGAACAAGACCACACCGGAATCGGAACCACTCACCTCCTCGAGCACCGAGCGCAGGCGTTCCTCGAACTGACCTCGGAACTTGGCACCGGCGATCAAAGCCCCGAGATCCAGCGATACCAGACGCAGACCCTGCAGCGACTCCGGCACTTCACCCGCCACGATCCGCTGCGCCAGGAGCTCCGCAATCGCTGTTTTGCCAACACCGGGTTCACCGATGAGCACCGGATTGTTCTTGCTCCGGCGTGAGAGCACTTTGATCAAGTTGCGAATTTCAGAATCACGACCGATCACCGGATCCAGGCTGCCTGCTTCCGCCTCTTCGGTGAGATCCCGCCCGTAGGACTCCAGGGCCGTGGGTAGCCCCTCCAAAGAGGCCTCAGGGGCAGGCGGCTGGGGGGCGACTGGCTCTGGCCCGCGCACCTCACGGGAGGACGACGAAACTCGCGCCACCCGTTCACGGCGGGGCGCTGCTTGCGGAACCTCTGGCTGAGACCGCGGCATCGGCCGCTGCTGGGGTGGAAGGGGAACTCCAAGAACCGGATCATCCATGCCCCGTCGGATCAGTTGCTCCAGGGCATCCGCGGACAGACCAAAGCCGGCGAATAGATCAGCACCGATCCGCTGATCCGCACCGATGGCCATCAGCACTTCCGGCAGATCGATGACGTCGCCATTCCAGCGCCGACGGATGGCATCAGCCGAATCGAGCAGCTGTTCCAGGTCGTCACCGATGAAGAGCTCATCGCCTTGCCCAGAGGGCTGATCGGCCAGCACATCCTCCAAGCGATCCAAGAGCGCATCGATGGGGAGGGGCAAGCGCTCCACCAGGCGGCGGCAGGAGGGATCGGTGAACAGCACCTGGATCAGGTGCTCCACGTCCAACTGCTCATGGCGCCAGCGACGGGCGACGTCCTGACCACTCAGCAGCAGATCCCAAGCCGCTTCGCTAAAGCGATCCGGCTCATGGGTGAGGCTGCCGTTCAACGCTGGCGATGAAGTCATCCGGTTCTTCAGGCGTGAGCTTTGGAGGACATCTCGATCAATTCCACCTTGTAGCCATCCGGATCCTCAACAAAGGCGATGACGGTGGTGCCGTGCTTCATCGGACCAGGCTCCCGCACCACACGACCACCCTTGTCGGCAATGCCGGCGCAGGTGCTGTGGATGTCTTCCACCCCCAGCGCGATGTGCCCATAAGCATCACCCAGGGTGTAGCTGTCGGTGTCCCAGTTGTGGGTGAGTTCCAGGACCGTGTGGTCTTTCTCCGACCCATAGCCAACAAAAGCCAGGGTGAAGCGGCCGCTGGGGTAGTCCTTTCGACGCAGAAGCTGCATGCCCAGGACCTCGGTGTAGAAGCCCAGAGACCGCTCCAGATCAGCGACCCGGAGCATGGTGTGAAGCATCCGCATGGGTGAGCGTCGTGCAGATTGAACCTGACGTCATTCTGGCCAGGTATGACCCGTCACAACAGGGGAGAGAGGGGCGACTCATAAGATCCCCGGGTTAAGCGTGCGTCCCAACGTGATCGATTCCCTCGACCTCGTCATCGACACAATCGTGGCCCGAGAGGTGCTCGATTCCCGCGGCAACCCAACGGTGGAAGCCGAAGTGCTGCTCGAAGGAGGTGCCATGGGACGGGCCATCGTCCCCAGTGGTGCCAGCACCGGTGCCCACGAAGCCCACGAACTGCGTGATGGTGGCGACCGCTATATGGGCAAGGGCGTGGGGCAGGCCGTGAATCACATCGAGGAGCGGATCGCACCAGCCCTCTGTGGCCTTTCCGCCCTAGATCAGGCAGCCGTGGACGCCGCGATGCTGGAGCTGGATGGAAGCGATAACAAATCCAACCTGGGAGCCAACGCGATCCTGGCGGTGAGCATGGCCACCGCCCGCGCTGCTGCCAACGGGCTGGGGATCCCCCTCTACCGCTATCTCGGCGGCCCGATGGCCAACCTGCTGCCGGTGCCGTTGATGAACGTGATCAACGGTGGCGCCCATGCCGCCAACAGCCTGGACTTCCAGGAATTCATGCTGGTCCCCCACGGCGCCCCGAGCTTCCGCGAAGCACTGCGGATGGGCACCGAGGTGTTCCACACGCTCAAGAAACTGCTCAGCGACAAAGGCATGAGCACCGCCGTGGGTGATGAAGGCGGCTTCGCGCCTGATCTGGGCAATGTGGAAGCCGGCGAAATCCTGGTGGAAGCGATCAGCAAAGCGGGCTACAAGCCCGGCGAACAGATCTCCCTGGCCCTGGACGTGGCCAGCACCGAATTCTTCGAGAACGGCCGTTATGCCTTTGATGGCGGCAGCTACACCAGCGCCGAGATGGTTGGCCAACTCGAGCAATTGGTGGAAAAATTCCCGATCGTTTCGATCGAGGACGGCCTGGCAGAAGACGACTGGGATGGCTGGAAGCTGCTGACCGAACGCCTCGGCGGCAAGGTGCAGCTGGTGGGTGACGACCTGTTCGTCACCAACACCAAGCGTCTGCAGCAGGGCATCGACAGCGCCACGGCCAACTCGATCCTGATCAAGGTGAACCAGATCGGTTCGCTCACCGAAACCCTTCAGGCCATCGACCTGGCGGGCCGCTCCGGCTACACCAGCGTGATCAGCCACCGCAGTGGCGAAACCGAAGACACCACCATCGCCGACCTCTCCGTCGCCACCCGCGCCGGACAGATCAAGACCGGCTCCCTCAGCCGCAGCGAGCGGGTCGCCAAATACAACCAGCTGCTTCGCATCGAAGACGAGCTGGGCAGCCAGGCCGTGTATGCCGGCGCTGTTGGCCAAGGTCCCCACGGCAAGGCCTGATCTTCGGCCTCTAAGAAAGATTCAACGGTTGGAACCGGGCAACTGCTCCAACCGTTGATCACGACGGATCTTGACCTGCATTCGGAACCAGCCCAAACCCACCGGCAAGGCAGCAGCAGCCGGAAGAATTGACCAGAGCGGGCGTGCACTGGCACCAACGATGGCTGTGGCCAAAGCCAGGCATCCAAGCAACACCGATTGGCCAATCGATTGCTGGGCCAGCGCCATCCGGCGGAACTGTCGATCCGATTCACCCAGCCGTACTTGAAGCTGAAGATCCCCCTGCTCCAGACGTTCCAGGCTTTCGTCCAGGCGTCGCGGGAAGGCCGCAGCCCGGCTGCTGAGGGCCCCGACTTGACGGCCGAGTTCGTTTAACAGATCGTTGCTGCCGGAGCCGCTGGAGGTCATGAGTGGAAGGAGGTAAGGCTTAGCGATCGCCACCAAGCTAAAAGCGGGATCGAGGCTGCGGCCAACACCCTCGAAGGTGGATAACGCCCGCATCACAAAGATCAGTTCAACCGGCAACCGAAAGGGCTGGCCATACACCAGGTCGTAAAGATCGCCGGAAAGTTTGTCGATCGCGTTGGCTGTGAACGGTGGAGTGAGGGCCTCCTGCAGCATCAGCCGCACGAGACGGCGCACCGGACCCACATCAATGCCGCCGGAGATCACCCCGGCCGCCTGCATCTCCTCCACCAATGCCGCTGAATCCCTCGCAGCAGCAGCACGGACCATGGCTCCCAGACGTCGACGCAAGCCGTCTGACAACAGGCCCATCATCCCGAAGTCGTAGTAGATGAGCGCTCCATCACTCGCCACGGCGAGGTTGCCGGGATGGGGGTCGGCATGGAAGAAGCCAAACCGCACCAACTGCTTGAGATAACTGGCGGCGCCCACCTCAGCCACCGCGGCCGGATCAATACCGGCTTCGATCAATGCCTCACGGTCGTTGACCTTGATGCCTGGTAGGTAGTCGAGACAGAGCACACGGCGCGTACTCAACTCCCAGATCACACCGGGGATCCTGATCCGTTCGTCATCCAGAAATTGCTGACGGAAACGCGCTGCATATTGGGCCTCGACGCGGAAATCGAGCTCACGCAGCAACACACGTCGGCATTCCCGTGCCATCGCCGGCCAATCGCGACCACGCCCCCAACTGGGATTGCGTTGCAGCACAGCCGCCACCTGCTGCATCACCTCAAGATCAAGGCGAAACAGGCGATCGAGCCCAGGCCGCTGCACCTTGAGCACCACCTGTCGGCCACTGCGCAGGCTGGCGCGATGCACCTGGGCCAGCGAGGCAGCGCCAAGGGGTTCGGGGTCGAGGTCGATCACCTCGGCACAGCGCTGACCAAGCTCTCGCTCGAGCACGGTCTGCACCTGATCAAAACTGACCGCCGGAACGCTGTCCTGCAGCGCTGCCAGTTCGGCCACCCAACCCGCAGGGAGGATGTCTGGACGAGCGGAGAGCAGTTGCCCCAGCTTGATGAAGGCGGAACCCAAAGACAGCAGCTCAGCTGTCAACCAGCGAGCTCGCTGTTGCTGACGGCGAGCTCGCCGCTCGGCGGTGACACCACCGCGATAGGTCCAGGACTGACCATCCCACCAAAGCAGCAGCAGGAGCGTCAGGACAGCGCACCAGATCCTGAGCGCGCGCAGCAGTCCAAGCATCAGGGGCGTGCCTCGATCGCTTGGCTCAGATCAGCCACCGTGGCCCGGAGACGATCAATCACCGCTTGTGGGTTCTCCGACGGTTCCGATGAGGACGCCCCATCCGTGCTGACTGTGACCTGATCACCCCGTTCAATCCGTTCCGCTTCGGCACGCACCTCGTCCTGAAACAGATCCCATTCCTGGCGCAGCCGTTCCGGGGCGTCTTGCGCCAATACCGCCAACTCCGCTGCCGCGTCTGCAAAGCCGTGGCCAAGGCGCGCACTGATGCGATTCACCGTGGCGCGAATCAAGGCCTCCGACGAGCCCATGGACCGATTGCAGACAGCTTCAACTGTGGCAGATCCAATCGGAGATCAAGGCTGAGGCGGGATCACGGGCTCGATGGTTTCAAAAAAGGCTTCAGCACCAGGAGGCAGCACCGCAGGTTCCGGCTCAGCCACCAACACCGGTGAATCACCATCAGGGACAACCACAGCAGGCATCACCTCGATGGACTCCTCTGGAATCACCAGGGAATCGGCGTTGCTGTCATCAAGCTCGGGGGCGATGGTTTGGGGATCCGACCAGGCTGGGGCCGTCCACACCGGAGGTTCGGGCGTCTGCAGAGCCAGATCGGGTTTGATCGTTTCCTTGACCACTGGTTTGGCCGGTCGGCTCGCGGCCTCAGCGGCCTCTAGGGCTGTGACATCCACTTGCAGCGCTGCATCCTCGTCGCTGAACCGGGCCCGAATCTCCTGCAGGGAATCCCCTGGAAACGCAAGCGGTGTGAAAGCCTCAGAGACAGGGTCTTCAGCATTGGTCTGCAGCGTCAGCACCCGCTCGGTGATGCCGTAACCGAGGGCGAAACAACAACCAGCCACCAAAGGGCCAACCCAGAAACGGGACTGGATCTCAACGGGAGCGTCAGGGGAACTGGTCTTGTCCACGGGTGGGTCTGACTTAGATCTGGATTGTGGCAGGGATCAAGAATAGAAGCTTCAAGTTGTGCAATCGGCGTTAACGCTCAATTATGGCGCATCTCATCTGGGGAGCCAAAACTAATGACTTCTACAGATGTACACCAATTCTTCATTTTAGTACAAATATGAAGACGACTAATGCACAAGCAGGCAAATAACAACTATTAGCACCTAAATAATCAAAGAGATTCTAACTGGAGCCTCAAAGGTTAAAAACACGGCCAGGGATGCCCATGAACCTCAACAATATTTCCACATCCTGCCATAAATAGACTAAATCCATAACCAATAAGAATGCGCTGCCTTCCACTCAAATCATCAACTAATAGAAAAACTTTCACATGAGCCGGTTTTCATACAACTTCTGATTGAGCGTAGAGAGCCCACTCACCAGGCACCAATCTCTTGAGCTTTTTGTTGACTGAACTAAATTCACAACCCTTTATGCCTGGCTTGCTGAAACTTTGATTTTCTCGCTTGCAAGAAAGCCTCCTTGAAAAACCCTCACATGTCATATTATCGATAGCTTTTTGATGAGATTCATTAATTTTTTCGCAATCATAATACAAAATCTGCCTGCTACCACTCGACAAAGGCGGCTTTATCAGATATTTATGCTTTTTGAGGATAGCGTGGCTCAAGTCTCGCCACTTAAGGCGAAAGGCTTGAAACTGCATAGAGCATAGTTCAGGCAAAAAATACTTATTTGACGCCAGAAAATCAATATATATATTCAAATTTTCTTCTTCATCTTTTTCGCTAAGGCCAAAGATAGGGAAGTCCTCGCCCTTACTAATTAAAACTCCATATTCATTAAATATAGCACATTTCTGCCTTAGCTGAGATATTTTATACAAAAAAACAATCTCCTTGGAATTCAGAATCATTTGTCTTGAATCAAGAATACTATCCAGAATTCTGGTAGCTCTAGTTTTTGTGTAGTGCATCCAGGATTGCAAAAGATTAGACGGATTGCGGGTGGGGACGATTAGATCAGATTCATAATATAGAATCCTGAGAATATCTGAATAAATGCGCCTCTCATCATGAGTCAGGGGCGTTGGCAAGTCAGTAATATGACCATGAAAAATTGTTTTTTCACTGCTAGTCAAAGCTTCGACTGTTGCATCATCAAGGCTGATTTGGCTGGCAAATAGGCACGGCAAATCTAGCTCCCTAAGGCAGCTTGCAACAGACGACCCTCCACACTTGGCGGGATGAAGGTAGAAAATGTTATTGCGCATTCAAGAGAGACTGAAAGATCAAAAGAAATACAAGCAAAAGCTTGATGTATTCCAAAATCACAAAAAACTCATCTTTTGAACTATTTGTTTCCATTGTTCAAGATTGCAAAATTCTGGCTCTTGGTCAAAACATAGGGGTTACTACGTTGTGTAATCGGCATTAATTCGCACGTATTGATCCGAAAGGTCACATCCCCAGGCCTGACCACTTCCGGAGCCATGCCCGAGGCAGAGGCGAATCGGGACGTGGTCTTGCCGTAAGACGTCGCTGGCTGCAGCGCGATCAAAGGCCACGGGTTGACCGGCCGCCATCAGTTGATGAGGACCAATCCAAAGAGCAACGGCATCCGGCTCGAAAGACACGCCGGAGCGACCTGCTGCCGCCACGATCCGCCCCCAGTTCGGATCACGGCCATGAACTGCGGTCTTCACCAAGGACGAGCCACAAACCGTGCGCGCCACCTGCAACGCCGCGGCCTCGTCAACAGCACCCTCCACCTGCACCTCGATCAGACAGGTCGCCCCTTCACCATCCCGGGCAATGGCCTGGGCGAGCTGCTGCATCGCCTGAGTGAGGCCCTGTTCGAGAACGGCATGGTGCTCTTGGGCCAGCGGTAGGCCTGCCGCGAAGGCCAGCACGGTGTCGTTGGTGCTGGTGTCTCCATCGACGGTGATGGCGTTGAAGGAACGCTGCACCGCGCGCTGCACCATCCCCTGCCAGGCGACGGCGTCAACGCCAGCATCGCAACTGAAGAATCCGAGCATCGTGGCCATGTCGGGATGAATCATTCCCGAGCCTTTGGCCATCCCTCCGATGCGCACCCGGCGCCCCTCCAGCTCCAGTTCAAGTGCCACCTGCTTGTCCACCAAATCGGTGGTGAGGATGGCGTTGGCAGCGGCATCACCACCCGCGTCATCCAGGGCTTCAACCAAAGGAGCCAAGCCAGCCAAGAGGGTCGTCATCGGAATCGGCACACCAATCACGCCTGTGGAGCAGATCAACACCGACTCCGCATCAACGCCGAGCTGATCCGCAAGCACCTGGGTGGCGCGCTGACTATCAACCAAACCGCGATCCCCGGTGCAGGCATTGGCCTGACCGGAATTGATCAACACAGCACGGGCCTGGCCGCCATGGCTGACGAGACGATCACGGCAGAGATCAACACAGGCCGCCCGCACCACTGAGGTGGTGAAGGTGCCCGCACAAATAGCCGCCTCCGGTGCCAACACCAGCGCCAGATCAGGCTTACCCGAAGGCTTCAGGCCAGCAACGATGCCCGCAGCCTGGAATCCATTCGGCGCCGTCACACCACCCTGGATCGGTTGCCAAGAAGAAGCCATCGCCACCGCAGATCCGCCGCGAGACACTGGGTGCATCCTGCTCCGACACCATGGCGCCTGGCGAGCTTTTCTCGCAACGACGCATCGGGCTCACGGGCGGAATTGCAAGCGGCAAGAGCAGCGTGGGGCGTTGGTTGGCGCAACAAGGTCTTCCGGTGTTGGATGCGGATCAATTCGCCCGAGAGGCTCTCGCACCTGGGCGCCAGGCCACCCACACCGTGCTGCAGCGATATGGCGCCACGGTTCAGGCCGAGGGAGACGCGGCCGTCGACCGAGCTGCCCTGGGTCGCATCGTCTTCCAGGACCCCGCTGAGCGGCAGTGGCTCGAGCAACTGATCCACCCGATCGTGCGGGCGCGCTTCGATCGAGCACTCACACTCCATGCGAAAGCGCCAGCCGTTGTGCTGATGATTCCGCTGTTGTTCGAAGCGAATTTGGAGTCGCTCTGCAGCGAAATCTGGCTGGCGGACTGCGATGAATCCCAACAACTCGAGCGTTTGATCGCACGGGACGGGCTGAGTGCTGAAGCTGCTCAAGCCCGCATCGCCGCCCAATGGCCCCTGAGCCGGAAACGCGACCTCGCAGACCACGTGATTTCCAATCGAGGCCAACCCGGCGCCTGGCAAGCCCAGGCCATGGATTTGCTGAACCAACCTCAGAAGAACTGATCAGGGTCCAAGACATCCCCCTTTTTGCCCAAAATGCAGTTGAGCGCCCTCCTTCCCATGCTTCCCTCATCACTGGCCGGGCTAGCCCTGGTCTTTGGAGGCCTAATCGTGACCTCCTCGGCAATGGCGCAAGAAGACCCGTTAGCAACGAGGCGCGCCATCAACCATGCGCGCAACAGTGGCGCTCTAGCGAATGGAGGTCTTCGCCAATATCACCCGGCGGGCTGCATGTTTAAAGACCCAACGGAGAACCCCTGCCTGGCGCAACAGGACGCCAACGGCTTCCAATTCAAGTTCCAGGGAGGCCCTCCAGGCTGGGAAGTGCTTGGGCTTCCCGCAACAGTCGAATCGACCGTGCTGATTTCCCCCGATGGGCAAACAGTGATGCAGGAGCTGCATCAAGAGATCGGCGCTTCAACCTCAGGGGACGACGTCGTCTATTGATCAACCGTTCCGCCCGAAGTCGGCACGGAACCACTTGGTGATCACCCATTTGTGGCCCGCCTCCACCGGCAAGGCCTCATGCAGCGTGAAGGGGTTGGGGGTGCCGTCGGCCTGGAGGTTGTTCCAGGCCAACGCCATCCCAGGCACAGGCGTGAACGAACGCTCCAGGCGGCGGAACAGCGTCTCTCCCCCCCGCTCAACAGCGTTGAGATAAACCATCACCGTCCAGGTGCGTTGCCCGCCGCTGTCCGTGTGGGTGGCGTATTCCTCCGTGCCCGGCGAAAACCAGTCCGTGTGTTCCTTGAAGTACTCGCCGGGGTCGTAGCGCTGCCCCTGAATCGGTTCCGAGAGGCGCGGATCAACACCGAATAAGGCCGCAAAGCGCTGATCCAGGGTCGCCGCCAGCTGGGGATGGTTCTGACGCAGATGGCAGGTGCGGCTGGTGCGGTAGTCACTGCTACCGCGGGTCACCGTCGACGGCTGCAGTGACGCATTGATGGCGTCGATCACTTGCCCGCATTCCTCGTGGCTGAGCAGGGCCGGCAACTCATACAACTGAGCGAGTGAGGTATCGAGCCGCCAGGCACGGGGCCGGTGCTCCTTTCGGGTGAGGGGGGACTCAAACCAAGCGAGCCAATCCGGGGTGGACGACTTGAGAACGGCCGCAATCGCCTCTCGCGAAAACCCCTGATCGAGGGCCCGCTGAATCAGCCCCTCCGAATCACAGCCTCGATCGCGGTTCTGCAGCAGCCACTCCTTCCAGGCGTCGGGAATGGATGCTGCTCCGCTCATCAACCCTTGAGTTTCTTGCTCAGAATCTGGTTGGCGAGTTTGGGATCAGCTTTACCACCGGTCTTCTTCATCAACTGTCCGACAAAGAAGCCCTGCAGCTTGGTCTTACCACCACGGAAGGCTTCCACCTCATCGGGATGGGATCCCAACAGCTCATCGACGATCGCCTCAATGGCCGCCGGATCGCTGATCATGCCGAGGCCGCGCTCGTCGACGATCGCTTTGGGTGAGCCGCCTTTCTCCAGCAGCTCAGGAAGGATCTCCTTGGCGATCTTGCCGCTGATCTTGCCCCCATCAATCAGTTGCACCATCTCGGCCAAATGCTCAGGCCGGAAGGGCAGTTCGGCAAAGCTGAGCCGGTTGCTGTTCACGTGGGCAGCAATGTCTCCGGTGATCCAGTTCGCCGCAAGCTTGGCGTCAGCACCAGCGCCCACAACGGCCTCGAAGTAATCGGCCATCGGACGCTCATCGGTGAGCACCCGCGCGTCGTACTGGGAAAGGCCCAGAGCATCGGCGTAGCGATGGCGTTTGACTGCCGGCAGCTCGGGCAGCTCAGCGCGCCAGGACTCCCGCTGATCCGCACTCACCTCAATCGGGCCCAAGTCGGGATCCGGGAAGTAGCGGTAATCGCTGGCCCCTTCCTTGCTGCGCATGCTCTTGGTGAGCTGCTTTCCCTCGTCCCAGAGGCGGGTCTCCTGAACGATCGGCTCACCGGTTTCGTAGGCCTTGATCTGACGCTTGATCTCGTACTCGCAGGCCTTTTGGATGGCCGAAAACGAGTTCATGTTCTTGATTTCCACCTTCGTCCCGAAGGGCGCATCCGGCCCCCGACGCACAGAGATGTTGACGTCGCAACGCAAGGATCCCTCTTGCATATTGCCGTCACTCACACCCAGGTAACGCATGATCCGGCGGATCTCCGAGGCGTATTCCGCAGCCTCGCGACCGGTGCGCAAATCCGGCTTGCTGACGATCTCGGCCAGGGCCACACCAGCGCGGTTGTAATCCACCAAGGAATGGGTGGATCCCGCCAGACGGTCGCTACCGGCATGCACCAACTTGCCGGCGTCCTCCTCCATGTGCAGACGCTCGATGCCGATCGTCTTCAGGTAAGTGTCCTTTCCTTTTTCAGCGACCTCCACCTCGATCCAACCTTCCTCGGCGATCGGCTCGTCGTACTGGGAGATCTGGTAATTCTTCGGGAGGTCGGGATAGAAATACTGCTTCCGGTCGAACTTGCTGTGTTCGGCGATGTTGAGGTTGAGGGCCATCGCAGCCTTCACCGCGTACTCGAGCACCTTCTGATTCAGCACCGGCAACGTGCCGGGCAAACCGCACACCACCGGGTCGATGTGGGTGTTGGGGTCATCACCAAAGGTGGTCGACGCCGCCGTGAAAATTTTGCTTTCAGTTCCCAGCTGCACGTGGGTCTCGAGACCGATCACGGCCTCCCAGGCCGGTTGGGTTGCTGCGTCGGCCATGCGCCCTTGATGTGAAGCAGATTCCGGGATCCTATGGAATCAGGATGAAGCCCTGTCCTGACAGCATGACAACCAAGGGCCTTTCTCGCGCATGACTGCCGCCTCTGCCTCAGCCGTCTGCGTTTTGGGTGGGGGACTGATGGGCTTGGCCGTTGCTCATCAGCTGGCCCGTCGCGGGCAGAGCGTGTCCGTGATCAGCCGCCGCCGCAGTGAAGCTGCCGGCTTTGTGGCTGCCGGCATGCTGGCGCCCCATGCCGAAGGATTGAGCGGCAAGCTGTTGGAACTGGGCCAAGCCAGCCTCGAACGGATCCCACGTTGGGTGGCACAGATCGAGGGGGACAGCGGCTTGGGCTGCGGCCTGCGCACCAGCGGCATCGTGGTGCCGTTCCGGACAGCAACCGAGCGGGACCTCTACCCGACCGCCAGCCTCGGGCAAACCTTGGACCGCACGGGCCTGGAGCGGGAAATCCCAGACTTGGGGCCGGAGTGGAGCACCGGGTTGCTGTTCGAGCAGGACGGCCAGATCGACAACCGAAGGCAATTGATGCGGGCCCTGGAGCGCGCCTGCGTGTCCCTGGGCGTGCATTTCATGGAAGGGGCCGAGGTGCTTGGTCTGGAAAAAGATGCCGCTGGACAGCTCAGCGGCATCCATCTGCGCAGCGCCGAAGGGGAACAGCAGCAACTGAGCTGCCGGCAGGCGGTGCTCTGCAGCGGTGCTTGGAGCCAACAGCTGGTGCCGCAACTGCCCGTGTTCCCGGTGAAGGGCCAGATGCTCTCCCTACAAGGGCCGCGAGAGGCGCTCAAGCGAGTGATCTTCGGCCCCGGCACCTATCTGGTTCCACGCGAAGACGGATTGATCGTGGTGGGAGCCACCAGCGAACGGGGCGCCGGATTTGCTGAAGGCCTCACGCCCGATGGCCAAAAACAACTGCAAACGGGCATCGCCAGCCTGCTGCCAATTGCGGCCAACTGGCCCCCGATGGAGCGTTGGTGGGGGTTCCGGCCCTGCACACCCGACGAAGGCCCACTGCTCGGCCCTGGCCCGCTGCCAGGCCTGTGGCTGGCCTGCGGGCACCACCGCAATGGCGTTCTCCTCGCTGCCATCACGGCTGAGCTGACGGCCGGCGGCGTCATGAAAAAGGCCCCCAACGCAGCCGAAGAGGCGTTGTTGGAGGCTTTCCGTTGGGATCGATTCGAAAACTGAGGAATCAGCCTTCGACGCGCCACTCCTGATCAGAAGGAGACCAGTCGTTCAGCTCGGAGGCTTCAAACCAGAGGCCGATCTCGAAGGCAGCGGTTTCCGCAGCATCGGAACCGTGGATGACGTTGCGGCCGATGTTGACGGCCAGATCGCCACGAATGGTGCCGGGCTCGGCTTCGAGGGGCTTGGTGGCACCGATCAATTTGCGAGCGCTGGCGATAACGCCATCACCTTCCCAAACCATGGCCACCACAGGGCCGGAGGTGATGAAGTCGACCAGACCAGCAAAGAAAGGACGCTCCTTGTGGACGCCGTAGTGCTGCTCAGCCAGGGCGCGGCTGGGAGTGATCTGCTTCAGACCCACCAGCTTGAATCCCTTGCGCTCAAAGCGGCCGAGGATCTCGCCCACCAGGCCGCGCTGGACGCCGTCGGGCTTGATGGCGATGAACGTGCGTTCGGCCATGGATTTGGTGTGAATGAAAAGCGCCGCCATCGTCAGTGCTGGCCACCCCGCTTGGCAAGCACAGGCCTTGGGCAGCGCAGGGAATGTCCCTAGATTCCAGCCATCCACTTCATCCAGACACAGGTGTCAGACAGCGAACACTGGTCGATTCAAGACAGTGCTGCGCTGTACGGCCTCGACCGCTGGGGCGATCCATACTTTTCAATTAACGGACGCGGACACATCAGCGTTCAACCCCAAGGGGATCGCGGCGGCAGCCTGGATCTGGTGGATCTGGTGTCGGAGCTGAAAAGCCGCAACCTGGCTCTGCCGCTGCTGATTCGCTTCGACGACATCCTCGAAGACCGCCTGGAGCGGCTCCACGCCGCCTTTGAACGCGCCATCGCGCAATACAGCTACCCCGGCCGGTATCAAGGCGTCTTTCCGGTGAAGTGCAACCAACAACGCCACGTGGTGGAGGAGTTGGTGAGCTGCGGCAAGCGCTGGAACTTCGGACTGGAAGCGGGCAGCAAAGCGGAATTGCTGATCGCTCTCTCGCTGCTGGACGATCCCGCAGCCCTGCTGATCTGCAACGGCTACAAGGATCGGCTTTACATCGAGACCGCAATCCTGGCGCGGCGCCTAGGACGCCAACCGGTGGTGGTGATTGAACAGCCGGACGAAGTCGACCGGATCATTGAGGCCAGCAAGAGCCTGGAAGCAGCGCCCTACATCGGCGTGCGGGCCAAACTCTCCAGCCGCAGCACAGGGCGTTGGGGCAGTTCCGTTGGCGACAAGGCCAAATTCGGCCTCTCCATTCCCGAGTTGCTGGCAACGGTGGAAAGGCTTCGGGACAACAATCTGCTCCAAGATCTGCGCCTGCTGCACTTCCACATCGGCAGCCAGATCAACGACATTGCCGTGCTCAAAGACGCTCTCCAAGAGGCGGGGCAGATCTATGTGGAGCTCACCCGACTGGGGGCCCCGATGGGATTTCTGGATGTGGGCGGTGGACTCGGCATCGACTACGACGGCAGCCGCACCGCATCGTCGGCCTCCACGAACTACTCGCTGCAGAACTACGCCAACGATGTTGTGGCCACGGTGCGGGAGTGCTGCGAACCCAATGGTGTTGCCGTGCCCACGCTGGTGAGCGAAAGCGGTCGCGCCATTGCCAGCCATTTCTCCTTGCTGGTGTTCGACATTCTTGGCAGCAGCGCACTCCCCGCATCGATTCCCAACGCCAGTGGAGACGAACCACTCACCGTTCGCAACCTGCGGGACACCCTCACCACCATTCAGGAGTTATCGGCGACGGCGGATGCACAGTTGGTGCGACTGCAAGAAGCCTGGAACGATGCCTTGAAGTTCAAACAGGATGCGCTTGCCGCGTTCCGACTCGGGTACATGGGGCTACCCGACCGTGCCACCGCTGAACAACTGACCTGGGCCTGTGCCGATGCGATTGCGCAGCGACTGCCCAAGGATCAAGCCATCCCGGAAGAGCTCGCAGCCCTCAACAAGGCTTTGGCGGGAACGTATTACGCCAACCTGTCGATCTTCCGCTCAGCACCCGACACCTGGGCCATTGATCAGCTATTTCCGGTGGTGCCCATCCAGCAGCTGGATCAACGGCCGAACCGACTGGCCAACCTCGCCGACCTCACCTGTGATTCCGATGGACGCCTGGATCGCTTCATCGGAGATGGACAACCGAAACAGCTGCTGGAGCTGCACGAGCTCGACGACAACAACCCCTATCTGATCGGCCTGTTCCTCAGCGGGGCCTACCAAGAGGTGATGGGCAATCTGCACAACCTGTTCGGCACAACCAACGCCGTGCACATTCGCCTCAGCCCCGGCGGTAGCTATCGCATTGACCACGTCGTACGTGGTGACACCAATGCCGATGTGCTGGAAGCGATGGAGCACGACCCCCGTGCCTTGCTAGAGCGTTTGCGGGTAGCGGCGGAAGTGGCCATCAATAACGGCCAGCTGCGCATCGACGAGTCACGCCGGCTGCTGGATCACCTCGAAAGCAGCCTGCGACAGACCACGTACCTTCAGGACTGAGCCAACGCTGCCGCCAGCTCGGAGCGAGCGGACTCAAGAGCAGCAGGGAGGGCAGCACCATCGCGTCCCCCGGCCTGGGCCAGGTTCGGGCGTCCACCGCCGCCACCGCCGCACTGTTTGGCAATGCCGCCGATAAATTTGCCGGCCTGGAGCTTGGCAGCGATCACCTGCTTGCCGAAGGCCGCCACCAGGATCACCTTGCCCATGTCGCCAGGATCCGGCAGACCGCCGATCACCACGGCCGCACCATCCCCCAGCTGATCCGCCAGGCTCTGGGCTGCACCCTGCAAACCAGCGCCATCCACGCCGTCAAGGCGTTCCACCAGCAGTTGGAAGTCGCCCACGGCCTCGGCCTTGGCGGCCAGAGCGCCGGCCTTCGCCACCGCCAGTTCCGCCTGAGCCGCGGCCAGGGCCTTGCCGGTGGCCTTGAGCTCCTCCTGAAGGGACGCCACACGATCCACGATCTCGGCCGGCTGAGCCTTGAAGCGATCCCCCAGCTGCTTCACCACTGCATCGCGCTCGTTGAGATAGGCGAGCACGGCGGGGCCGGCAACGGCTTCAATCCGGCGGATACCGGCGGCAACGCCACTTTCCGCCACGATCTTGAACAGGCCGATCTCAGCAGTGTTGGCCACGTGGGTACCGCCGCAGAGCTCCATCGACACACCGGGCACGTCGACCACACGCACCACATCGGCGTACTTCTCGCCGAACATCGCCACGGCACCAGCCGCCTTGGCCTGGTCGATCGCCATCTCCTGCACCTGCAGCGCATGGGCCTCGTTGATCCAGCCGTTGATCATGGTTTCAACCTGCTGCAACTGATCCGCCGTCACCGCCGTAGGGCAGTGGAAGTCGAAGCGCAGGCGATCGAAATCCACCAGTGATCCGGCCTGGCCGATGCCTTGATCCACCACCTGCTTGAGCGCTGCCTGCAGCAGGTGGGTAGCCGTGTGATTCGCCTGGGCCCGACGCCGGCAGGCACGGTCCACCTGAGCCTTCACGGTGTCGCCCAAGGCGAGCTCGCCGCGTTCCACCCGGCCGGCATGGACGAAGACATCGCGGCTGCGGCTCACCGACGCAATCCGAACGATCAAATCACTGCCCGCAAGCACCCCGCGATCCCCCACCTGACCGCCGCCTTCTCCGTAAAACGGCGTGGTGTCTAGCACCACTTGAACCGCATCACCCGCCTTGGCGGTGGTGGCTGGTTCGCCGTTCACCACCAGAGCCTGCACGCAGGAGGCCTGGTCGAGGGCTTCATACCCCTGGAAACAGGTGGCCGCCTGATCCACCACCACTTGATCGATCGCATCCTGCAGCGTGAGATCAATGCTCACCGCGGCCGCCTTGGCCCGCTGGCGCTGTTCCTCCATCGCCGCCTCGAACCCATCGAGGTCGACGGCCAGGCCCTGCTCCTCCGCGATCTCCTGGGTGAGCTCAAGCGGGAAGCCGTAGGTGTCGTACAGCTCAAAGGCCTGGGCACCACTGATCTGGGTGGGCTTGGAGGCCAGCACCTCCGCCAGCAACTTCTCGCCGCGCTCGAGGGTCTCGAGGAAGCGGGCTTCCTCCCGCTGGAGCTCGGCCAGGATCACCTCCTGGCGCTCAATCACGCTGGGGTGAGCCCCCTTGAGCAGGGCGATCGCTGCCTCGCCCATGGTGACGAGAAAGGGTTTGTCGATGCCGAGAAGGCGGCCATGGCGCACCACCCGGCGCAGCAGCCGCCGCAGGATGTAGCCGCGGCCCAGGTTGCTGGCGGTGACGCCATCGCAGATCAGCTGCGTCACAGCACGGCTGTGGTCACCGATCACCTTCAACGACGTCTTGCCCTTGTCGTTGAGCTGGTGGTAGTCGACCCCCGCCAGATCCGCGGCCGCCTGGATCAGCGGAAAGATCAGATCGGTTTCGTAGTTGTTGGGAACCTTCTGCAGGATCTGGGCCATCCGCTCGAGGCCCATGCCGGTGTCGATGTTGCGGTTGGCCAGCGGCGTGAGGGTGCCCTCAGCGTCGCGGTTGTACTGCATGAACACCAGGTTGTAGAACTCGATGAAACGGTCGTCGTCCTCGAGATCGATGCCCTCATCCCCGAGCTCGGGTTTGAAGTCGTAATAGATCTCCGAGCAGGGGCCACAGGGGCCGGTTGGGCCGGACGCCCAGAAGTTGTCGGCCTCATCCATGCGGATGATCCGCTTGGGGTTCACCCCCACCACATCGCGCCAGATCTGCTCGGCTTCGTCGTCTTCCCGGAAGACACTCACCACCAGGTTCTTGGGATCGATGCCATAAACAACGGTGCTGAGCTCCCAGGCCCACTCAATCGCCTGCTGCTTGAAGTAGTCCCCGAACGAGAAGTTGCCGAGCATCTCGAAAAAGGTGTGATGCCTGGCCGTGCGCCCCACGTTCTCGATGTCGTTGGTGCGGATGCACTTCTGCGAACTGGTGGCCCGGGGCGCGGGTCGCGCCTGCTGGCCCAGAAAAACCGGCTTAAACGGCAGCATTCCCGCAATGGTGAGCAGCACCGTTGGGTCTTCGGGAATCAACGAAGCGCTGGCCATCCGCTTATGGCCGCGCTCGGCATAGAAGTTGAGAAAAGCCTCACGGATCTCATCCCCACTGCGCGGTGCAGACGCTGCAGAAGACGACGATGCGGCGGCAACCATGACAGGAAGGGGGGATCCTGCCGTCATGATCGCCTTTGAACCGCCGGCGCCCGTGGCCGTTCCACCCAGTGATCCTGAGATTCGCCAGCGACTGCGGCTGCAGTCGATCGGTTGGGCGCTGGCTGCCGGCATCACCGCAGGCCTGCTGAGCTTGCCCTGGGGCCTGGAAGCGGCCGTGCGTTCCGGCGGTTGCGGGCTCTTTTACGGCCTTCTGGCCTTCCACCTGCAACGGGTGGACCCCGATGACGGGCATCTGCAGGCGGGTCTGGTGGGGGCGGTCTGCGGGTTGCGCAGCCTCGGCATGCCCCTAACCCTTGACAACTGGCAGGTCGATGACCTGGCATCATTACTACTGGAGCTCATTCAGGCCTGGCTGCCGTTGATCGGCAGTGCTCTCCTGCTCCACGGCACCCTTCGCTTCCTGCCCGCGTCGCGGCCATGAGCCTGCTGCACGCCACCTGGCTTCCCGCCATCCGCACCTCCAGCAGTTCCGGCCAACCGGCACTGCTCGTTTGGGCTGACACCTGGCGGGTGGCCACACCGGAAGGCCCAGGCCTCACCCCAGCGCTGCACCCCTTCACCCTCAGCCATGACGACCTCAGGGCCTGGCTGAGTGAACGCGACCTTTTGCCGGGCGGCTGCATCGATGCGACGGCCTGTCTCACCCTGCCGAGCCGCACGGTGAAGCCGCGCAAAAGCCGAGCCAAGAAAGAAGAACCGGCCTCAGAACCACCGGGCTGGACCGGGCTGCCGATGCAAGCCGGCGAACCGATTCCCAAGCAAACCGAATGGTGGCCCTGGCAGGTGCAGGGACTAGCCGTTGAAGCATCGGCAGCCACTGAGTGGTTGTCCCGATTGCCGCTCTCCGGCACCAATCCCGACCTGGCTGACGAACTGCGCTGGTGGAGCCATCTGCAGCGCTGGGCCCTGAGCCTGGTGGCCCGGGGCCGCTGGATTCCCCAAATGGAGCTCAGCAAAGGGGAGGGCTATCCCCATCGGGCCCGTTGGGTGCCGCTGCTCAACCGGGAAGAAGACCGGCGCCGACTCGAGGATCTGGCGGCCAGCCTGCCGCTGGTGGCCACCTGTGCCTTGCCCTGGCGGGAACCCCTGGGGCGCCGCAGCAACCGCACCACCCGATTGCGTCCCGAGGCCATGCGAGCCGCCAACCCCGTGGCCAGCTGCCGGCCCCGCAGCGGGCGCCTGCGAGTGGCGACGCTGCTGGAAGACCTGGTGGATGCGCAGCTGCGCAAGGATTTTCAGCCTTCCACCGATGGCCTCGATCCCCTGCTGACCCTCTGGCAGGAAGCCCTGGGATCAGAAACCGGGGTGATCGAGATCGGTGACGAAGAGGCCGAACGCCTGGCCACAGCCAGCCATCACTGGAGAGAGGGCATCGCCGGCGGATTTGCTGCGGCCCGCACCTGCCTGGAACTGCACACCCCACCGGATGGGGAGGATCTCTGGGAACTGCGCTTCGGGCTGCAAGCGGAAGCTGACCCCAGCCTGAAGCTCCCGGCCGCCGCGGCCTGGGCCTCCGGCGCCGAGATGCTGCAACTGGGGGAGATCCAGGTGGATCAACCGGGCGAAGTGCTGCTGGAGGGTCTGGGACGAGCCCTGACGGTGTTCCCACCGATCGAACGAGGCCTGGAGAGCGCCACGCCGGACACGATGCAGCTGACCCCGGCCGAAGCCTTCGTGCTGGTGCGCACGGCCGCTCGTCAGCTGCGGGATGCCGGCGTGGGTGTGGAGCTGCCGCCCAGCCTCTCCGGTGGCCTGGCCAGCCGGCTGGGCCTGTCGATCAAGGCCGAACTTCCAGAGCGATCCCGCGGCTTCACCCTGGGCGAATCTCTGGAGTGGGAGTGGGATCTGATGATCGGCGGGGTGACGCTCACCCTGCGGGAACTGGAGCGTCTGAGCGGCAAGCGCAGCCCCCTGGTGCGCCACAAGGGGGCCTGGATTGAACTGCGGCCCAACGACCTCAAGAACGCCGAACGGTTCTGTGGAGCGAAACCGGAACTGAGCCTCGATGACGCGCTGCGGCTGACGGGAACAGAAGGGGAACTGCTGATGCGGATGCCGGTGCACCGCTTCGATGCCGGCCCGCGGCTGCAATCGGTGCTGGAGCAATACCACCAGCAGAAGGCCCCCGACCCCCTGCCGGCCCCCGAGGGATTCAGTGGCCAGTTGCGGCCCTACCAGGAGCGCGGGCTGGGCTGGCTCGCCTTCCTGCACCGCTTCGACCAAGGGGCCTGCCTGGCCGATGACATGGGACTGGGCAAAACCATTCAGCTGCTGGCGTTTCTGCAGCACCTCAAAGCAGAGCAGGAACTGAAGCGCCCAGTGCTGCTGGTGGCCCCCACCTCGGTGCTCACCAATTGGCGACGGGAAGCGGAATCGTTCACCCCGGAATTGGCGGTGATCGAGCACTACGGCCCGCGCCGCCCCTCCACACCCGTCGAACTCAAGAAAGCGTTGAAGGATGTCGATCTGGTGCTCACCAGCTACGGCTTGCTGCAGCGGGACAGCGAACTGCTGGAAACCCAGGACTGGCAGGGGGTGGTGATTGACGAAGCCCAGGCGATCAAGAACCCCGGCGCCAAGCAGAGCCAGGCCGCCCGAGACCTGGCCCGCCCCGGCCGCAGCAAGAGCAACCGCTTCCGCATCGCCCTGACTGGCACCCCGGTGGAGAACCGGGTGAGTGAACTGTGGGCCTTGATGGACTTTCTCAATCCCAAGGTGCTGGGGGAAGAGGACTTCTTCCGCCAGCGCTACCGGATGCCAATCGAGCGCTACGGCGATATGTCGTCCCTACGGGATCTCAAAGGCCGCGTGGGTCCGTTCATCCTGCGCCGGCTGAAGACCGACAAAACGATCATTTCCGACCTGCCGGAGAAGGTAGAGCTAAGCGAATGGGTGGGGCTGAGCAAGGAGCAGAAATCCCTTTACAGCAAGACCGTGGAAGACACCCTCGATGCCATTGCGCGGGCGCCGCGCGGACAGCGCCACGGTCAAGTGCTGGCCCTACTCACCCGGCTGAAACAGATCTGCAACCATCCCGCCCTCGCCCTGAGCGAAGGGGCGGTGGACGATGGCTTCCTGGGCCGTTCGGCCAAGCTGCAGCGGCTGGAAGAAATTCTCGATGAGGTGATCGAAGCAGGCGATCGGGCCCTGCTGTTCACCCAGTTCGCCGAATGGGGGCATCTGCTGCAGGCTTGGATGCAGCAGCGCTGGAAATCAGAAGTGCCCTTCCTGCATGGCGGCACACGCAAGAGCGAACGCCAGGCAATGGTGGATCGCTTCCAGGAAGATCCCCGCGGTCCGCAGCTGTTCCTGCTCTCGCTCAAGGCCGGTGGTGTGGGCCTCAACCTCACCCGGGCCAGCCACGTCTTCCACATCGACCGCTGGTGGAACCCGGCCGTGGAAAACCAGGCCACCGACAGGGCTTATCGGATCGGCCAAACCAACCGTGTGATGGTGCACAAATTCATCACCAGCGGCTCGGTGGAGGAAAAGATCGATCGCATGATCCGGGAGAAATCACGCCTGGCGGAGGATGTGATCGGCTCCGGGGAGGATTGGCTGGGAAGCCTCGGTGGCGATCAATTGCGCAATCTCGTCGCCTTAGAGGACACCTGACCATGACCCTGAGCAACGGCAACACCAACAGCATCACCGCCATCGGCGACGACGGCCTGGGCCAACAGCCCTGGTGGGTGGAGCAATGGATGGAGCTGATCAACGGCTACCGCTTCAAAAAACGGTTGGAGCGGGCCTGGGGCTACGCCCGCGAAGGCCATGTGACCTCGATCCGCTTTGAAGGCCGCCGCGTTCACGCCCGCGTCCAGGGCACTGATGAAGCGCCCTACAAGGTGAAGCTCTGGCTGGATGTGCTCAACGATGAGGACTGGGGCTATGTGTTGGAAGCCCTGACCCAGAAAGCCCGCTGGTCGGCCCAGCTGCTGGCGGGGATCATGCCCTCCGACATCGAGCGGGCCTTCGCCGCCAGCGGCAAACGACTGTTCCCGTTCAAGTTGCAGGAAGTGCGCAGCGAGTGCAGCTGCCCCGACAAAGCCAACCCCTGCAAACACATCAGCGCGGTGTATTTCCTGATGGGAGATCGCTTCAGTGAAGATCCCTTCGTGCTGTTCCAACTGCGGGGCCGCAACCGAGCTCGGCTGCTGGAAGACCTGGCGGAACATCGGCGCAAGGCCCTGGCGGAGCGGGCGGCGGCAGCCAAAGATGAGAAAAAAGTCAGCACACCGCAAGAGGCGACACCGCTGCCGCCCCATGCGGCCGTGCAGGACCCGGCCCTGTGGTGGCGCTACAACCGCAGCCTCGATGGCGACCTGGTCGTGATCACCCCAGCGATGGAGGGCGACACGGGCCTCGATGCCGCCGGAGAGCTGCCGCTTGCGGAAGACCCGCGCTTTGTAGAGGCCCGAAGCACCTTCCTGAACAACCTCAAGGCCCATGGCCAGGCCAGTGCCCAGAAGGCGATGCTGCAGGCCATGGCAGCCGGCAGCTGAAGCGGAGCAGAGCCATGGCCAGCGAAGCCGCCTGGCTCACCACCAAAAAACAAGAGCTCGCAGGATTGCTGCTGCAATCGCATCAACGGGCCTTCAGCAGGCCGCTGATCGCTTCCGCCCAACCGGGCTGCTCAAAGCGGCTGATCTGCCAGAACCTGTTCGCCTGCGGCTTTCCGGTGCTGGCCCACGGCACGGAGCAGGATCCCAAGCTCAGTTACGCCAACGCTGCGGCCCTGCAGCTGTGGGACAGCCGCTGGGATGAACTGATCGGCATGCCCTCGCGGCTCACCGCACCGGACAGCGAACGGGCTGAACGCAGCAGCGCCCTCGGCCAGGCCAAACGCCTCGATGCAGTGCAGAACTATCGCGGCATTCGCATCAGCCGCAAAGGGCGGCGATTCATGATCAACAAGGCCCGGATCTGGACCCTCTGGAATGCAGAAGAGCAGGTCTGCGGCCAGGCGGCCTGCTTCAGCGACTGGTGGTGGCTTTAAGGAGATTCGGTTTCAACACCATCCCTGTGGTGCCAGCCGAACCTGGTGGTAGAGACCGAATCAAAACGGACGGTTCTCACACTTCTGGTTCTCATCCAAGCGGCGCAGATTGTGATGGCGGGCGATCAACCCAGTCCGCAGATGTTCATTCTTCGGAGCCACCATCATGCTGACCCTTCGCCAATCCCCCTTCGAGCTGTTCGAGCGTCTCGAGCAGCAACTGGCCACCGCCGAACGCGTTCCCAACGCTGAAATCCGCGAGACCGAAACCGGCTACACCGTGCAGCTGGAACTGCCCGGGGTGGACCGGGACTCGATCGACGTCAAGGTCACCGATCGCAACCTGGTGATCAGCGCCGAACGACCTGCGAACAACAGCGACGACACCGAAGCACCTCTGCTGAGCGAATTCCGCAGCGGCACCTGGAGCCGCAGCTTCCGTTTCCCCCACAGCCTTGATCGCGACCAGCTCAAGGCCAGCTATCGGGACGGCATTCTTGAAATCAACGCCGGTAAGGCTGTGGAGCACACCAGCGTTTCTGTGAAGGTCGAGAGCTGATCAGGTAACGAGCACTGACCAGCCTTGGGCTGGACAAGCCCAACCCACCAAGACGAGAAGAACGGAAGCCCAACCCCTGCCGATGGCAGGGGTTTTTTGTTGAAGCCAAGGCGGAATCGGCCGCCAAGGCCAAGGAAGAAGCGGCCGATGAACAGCAGGCTGAAGCCACTGAAAAACACCAGGCCAAACCAGCAGAAGGCCTGGGTAAGTCGCCCATAACGGTGCTCCAACGGAACCAAGGGGCTGTTGATCGTGTCCATCGCCATCCAGGCGAACAAAGGAGCGGTGAGGAAACTGCCGGTCATCGCCCCGAACACGAAATCCTTCACCCCAATACCGCCGGTCTTGGCCACCACCAACGCCAGCACAGCCGCCAGAAAGTGCACGATGACCCAGATATCGAAGCGACGCTGCATGGGCCCCGGCGCTGAATCACCACTGTCGTGATGACGCAGCAAGCCCTGGATCGCGGCAATGCTGCGGGGGTAGGCATCCAGGCAGGTGAGGGTGGTGCTGAACATGGCTGAGAAGGCCGCCGGGATAATCACCCAGGCCGCCCAACCACCCATGGCAGCGGTGTAGAGCTTGATCAGCTTCTGGGCGAAAGACACACCACTGCCGGCCAGCATTCCGTCACCGCTGCCGTACATCGTGTAGGCACCCAGGATCACGAAGAACATCGCCGTCACCACCGTGACGCTGTAGCCGAGGTTGAAATCGAACTCGGCCTCCTTCGGCGTTGCGGTGTGGTCGGTGTCGCGCGCGCGAGAAAACATCCACAACGATGGCCACACGCACATCTCCACCGGTCCGGGCATCCAGCCCATCAGGGGAATCAGGAAGGCCAGGTTGGCCAGGGTCCAGGGGCTGGGATCAGTGCTGACCCAACTCGCCGCCACATCCCCGACAGGGCCGCGGATCAGCAGCGATGCGGCCGCGACCCCCGTGAGCAGGGTGAGCAGCACCACCAACAATTTGGAGAGACGGTCGAGCGCCCGGTAGTGCCCCAACAGCAGCACCAGGCCACTCACCACCAGCACGGCGATGGACAGTCCGTAGGGGTCCAGTCCCGCCAGCAGAGGAATGTTGGTGAGCAGCAGCCCCGCCACAAAGCTCACCGCCGCAATGGTGAAGGTCCCCGTCACCAGGCTCACCACCAGATAAAGCGGCAGGTAAAGGGAATTGCGTTTCTGGAAACCCTCCAGCAGCGACAGTCCGGTGGCCGCTGTGAAGCGGGTGCCCACACGCAGGAACGGGTACTTGATCAGATTGGTCAGCAGGATCAGGCCCACCAGGGCAAAGCCGAAACGGGCTCCCGCCGTGGTGGACGACATCAAATGGGATCCACCGATGCAGGCACCCGCCAGGAGGATGCCTGGTCCAATGCTGCGTCGCAGCGTCGATGACGCCATCACAAGGTTGCGGTTGCAACCAGTCTCCGCCGCCTTCCCCCGCTGAATCTCCGTAGAGTCGACTTCCGTCACGGTCGGTTTCATGGTCGTTGCTCCCGCTGCTCCGAAGCTGTCGCTGCAGTGCGAAGCCATCGCTGCCGACACCACCACGATTCGCTCCCTCGACTGGGACCGCAGCCGCTTCGACATCGAATTCGGCCTGCGCAACGGCACCACTTACAACGCTTTTCTGGTGCGGGGAGAACGCAACGCCCTGATCGACACCAGCCACGCCAAGTTCCGCGACACCTGGATCCCCCTGCTCAAGGAGCAGATCGATCCAACCGCGATCGATGTGTTGATCGTGAGCCACACCGAACCCGACCACTCCGGTCTGATCGGTGACCTGATCGATCTCAATCCCGAGATCGAAATCGTGGGCTCAAAGGTGGCGCTGCAGTTCCTGCAGGACCAGGTGCACAGGCCGTTCAAATCCCGTGCGGTGAAGTCCGGCGAGGAATTGGATCTCGGCACCAACCCCGACAGCGGCATCCAGCACCGCTTCGAATTCCTCAGTGCTCCGAACCTGCACTGGCCGGACACGATCTTTTCCTTTGATCACGGCACAGGCATCCTCTACACCTGCGACGCCTTCGGTCTGCACTACTGCTCCGACGACGTCTTCGACGCCGATCCCGGCGCCATCGCTCCTGATTTCCGCTTCTACTACGACTGCCTGATGGGCCCCAATGCCCGCAGCGTGCTGCAGGCCCTCAAGCGCATGGATGGCCTGCCCGAGATCAACACCATTGCGGTGGGTCATGGGCCGCTGTTGCGGCATCACCTCAGCCACTGGATCAGCGACTACCGCGCGTGGAGCGGCCAGCGCAGCAAGGGCGAGAGCTATGCCGCCGTTTGTTACCTCAGCCAGTACGGCTTCTCCGATCGGATCAGCCAGGCCATCGCCCACGGCATCGGCAAAGCGGATGCCCAGGTGCAGCTGGTGGATCTACGGGCCACCGACCCCCAGGAACTCACCGCCCTGATCGGTGATGCCAAGGCTGTTGTGGTGCCAACCTGGCCCGCGGAACCCGAGCCGGATCTCCAGGCCTCCATCGGCACCCTGCTGGCAGCTCTGCATATCAAGCAACTGGTGGGGGTGTACGACGCCTTCGGCGGCAACGACGAACCGATCGATGCCATCGCCGATCAACTGCGCAGCCAGGGGCAGAAACAAGCCTTCAACCCGCTGCGGATCAAACAGCTGCCCCAGGGCAGCGACTACCAACGCTGTGAGGAGTCCGGCACTGACCTCGGACAGCTGCTGACCAAAGAGAAGACGATCGCGGCGATGAAGAGCCTCGATGGCGACCTCGACAAAGCCCTTGGTCGCATCAGCGGTGGCCTCTATGTGGTGACTGCCAGCCAGGGGGAGGGGGAGTCACAACGCCGCAGCGCCATGGTGGCCAGCTGGGTGAGCCAGGCCAGCTTCACCCCACCGGGCCTCACCATCGCCGTCGCCAAAGACCGTGCGATCGAAGCCCTGATGCAGGTGGGCGATCGCTTCGTGCTGAACGTTCTAAGGGATGACAACCACCAACAGCTGATGCGTCATTTCCTCAAGCGCTTCCCCCCCGGTGCCGATCGTTTTGCTGGGGTGAACGTTCTGGAAGGAACCGCCGATGGTGGGCCGGTGCTCGCCGATGCCCTGGCGTTTCTGGGCTGCCATGTGGAGCAACGGATGGAGGGCCCCGACCACTGGATCATCTATGCCGTGGTGGAACAGGGCAACGTGGCCGATGCCGAGGCCAGCACGGCAGTGCATCACCGCAAGGTGGGCAACCACTACTGAGCTTTCAGCTGATCTAGAGCATCCAACAGGTTGCTCAGCAGGGCGCCCACGTGCTGGCTCCTCCGCCATTCACGACGGTTGAGCCAAGGATCTGAGCAGCGGCGCCACCAACCCGGCTCCGCTGGCTTGCAGTGGCCAACAGCTCGGTGATGGGGCGCGAGGAACACCGCTGCAGCCAAGAGATTGGTGCCGAAACCCAACACAGGCCATCGTTGACTCCCTTCCTCAGGCCATCTGCGCAACAGCCGCACCTCCAGAGGTTCATTGGCGGGGAGCAGCTCCCAGGATCTGCCTGGCCGCAGCGAGGCCAACAACCCTTCGATCAAGCCATGGTGTGTTTTGTTCTTGGGATGGGCTTGGACCCGCAACGGCGCATTCGCGGGGATAGGTCGTAATGCGGCACAAATGGCGCGCTTGAAATAGGTCCGGTTCTCGATCCCTGGCGCCCGGCGCCAGCCAAACGATCGACCCAAGAGCCGCCAGCGCATGAGCCATTTGGGGACTCTCAAATAGGGCAAGCAGAGCAGCACCCCCGATGACGGCGGTCCATGGATCGCTTCGAGATCGACGAAAGCGCTCCGAAAACTGGCGCAGATGTTGAGCATCTCCCGAAGCCGCAACGGCTCCACCGGACGATCGAACGGCACCAGCGGATCCAAACGGACCGAAGCCATGGCTTGGGAACGACGCACCAACTCGAGTGCCCTGATCCGTTTGCGCTGTGCTTTCTCTGAATACAGGCGTGTTTCCACCCCAATCGATTCCCCCAGCTCCACCACTTCTGAGGCCCGGTAATCGTGCAGCATCTGCTGTCCTTCGCGATCGTCCAACCGCGGCAGCAGCAACAGGCTGCACGCCCGTTGCTCAGGCTCGATCAACACACTGCCCCAAGCGATGAACCGACAGTGATGTCCATCCCGGGCCGCAAGATCCTGCAGCAGCGGCTGGAAGGCTGTGACCGAATGGCTGAGGTCGTCGCGATAGAGCGATACGACCTCCAGCTGGGTGCCCCGGATCCCTCTCCAGCGCAGATAGGCCAGTGCCGAAAGGGTGGTGATCAGCTGGGAGGAGAGAACAACAACGCTCTGCGCCACAGCCCTTCTGCTCCCATCAACAACGCGCCTACATTCAACTGGCTTCGAAGATGAGCGTGACCAGCACCGCAACCACGCGTCGCACGATCCAGCTGCCGATCGACGATGGGGTCGTTGGTCTGCGCGGTCTGAGCCCTCAACGGCACCGCTTCGAACTGGAGTACGCCCTGGAGCGGGGCAGCACCGCCAACAGTGTGTTGTTCGAGGCCGGAGATGGCGCCCCTGCCGTGCTGGTCCACCCCCCGGGGGTGGCGTACAGCGCGGCTTTTCTACCGGTGCTTGCCGAAGCCCTGCCCAGCAGCGAAGCACTGCTGGTGGTGGTGGGCCACGTCAACCCCAACCGCGTTGCCCTGCTGCGGGATCTGGCGGAGGCCTATGCCGGCCTGGAACTGATCGTCTCCAACCCCGGCGCCAAGCTGATCGAGGAGCTATGGAGCCAACGCAAGCCGGCCCCTCCCAGTGAGACGAGCGAGCAACCACCACTGCCGGACCTGCCGCCCCTGCGGGTCATCCGCCAGGAGCAAACGCTTGCGCTCAGCCATCAGCGCAGCCTGATGCTGCTGCCAGCCCCAACCCCCCGCTGGCCAGGCGGATTGCTGGCCTTCGAGGAAAGCCTGGGCCTTCTGATGAGCGACAAGTTCTTCAGTGCTCACCTCTGCACGGACAGCTGGGCCGAAAGCAACCGCAGCAGCACCGAAGAAGAGCGCCGTCACTTCTATGACTGCCTGATGGCCCCCATGGCCCGCCAAGTGGATGCCCTGGTGGAACGGCTCGAAGAGCTCGACATCCGCACCATCGCACCGGGCCATGGGCCGGCGATCGAAGCCAGTTGGCGCAGCCTGCTGAATGACTACCGCCGCTGGGGCGAAGGTCAGCAGAACGCCAGCCTGACGGTGGCCCTGCTGTTCGCCAGCGCCTATGGCAACACCGCAGCCATTGCCGATGCCCTGGCCCGCGGGGTCAGCCGCACCGGCATCCGGGTGAGCAGCTTGAACTGCGAATTCACCCCCGCCAATGAACTGGTGAGCACGATCCAGCAGGCCGACGCCGTCTTGATCGGCTCACCAACGCTGGGGGGCCATGCCCCCACACCCATCGTCTCGGCCTTGGGCACCCTGTTGGCGGAAGGGGATCGGAGCAAACCCGTGGGGGTGTTCGGCAGCTTCGGCTGGAGCGGTGAGGCGGTGGATTTGCTGGAAACGAAGCTGCGGGATGGCGGCTTCAGCTTTGGCTTCGAGCCGATCCGGGTGAAATTCAGTCCGGATGCCGCCCGGGTGAAGGAGCTGGAGGAAACCGGCACCCGTTTCGCCCGCCAGCTGCTGCAAAGCCAGAAACGGGCGCAACGGCGCAGTGCGGGGGGCTTGAGCGAAAGCCGCAGCGATCCAGCCGTGCTGGCGCTGGGCCGTGTGATCGGCTCTCTCTGCGTGCTCACAACACGCAAAGCCGATCTGAGCGGCGCCATGGTGGCGAGCTGGGTGAGCCAGGCCAGCTTCAATCCCCCCGGCATCACCGTGGCCGTAGCTAAGGACCGTGCCGTGGAAGCGCTGCTGCACAAGGGCGATCGCTTCGCCTTGAACGTGCTGGCCGAAGGGCGCGAAACCACCCTGATGAAGCAGTTCCTGCAACCGTTCGAACCCGGTGCCGATCGCTTTGCAGGCCTTGAGCTGGAGACCAGCCCCGCCGAACAACCGTTGCTGCCGGATGCCCTGGCCTGGCTGGACGGCAAGGTGAGCCAGCGGATGGAATGCGGCGACCACTGGCTGATTTACGCCGAAGTGGATCACGGCGGTGTGCTGGATGCGGAGGGCAGCACCGCAGTGCACCAACGCCGCAGCGGCGCCAACTACTGAGCTAGCAGCCTGAGCCGCCACCGGAACCCCTTGACTAACTCATACCCACTATGAGTTAGAGCTAGGCTGATGGAACGATCCCTAGTGCCATCGATGGACATTTCCAAGCCTTCCACCCACGCCAACCTCGAGGCCGCTTTCGGCGGCGAGAGCATGGCCAACCGCAAATACCTGTTCTTTTCAGAGGTAGCCAAACAACTCGGCCATAAAGACCTGGCCAAGTTGTTTCGCGACACCGCAGCGCAGGAAACGGAGCACGCCTTTGCGCACTTCCGCCTGCTGCATCCTGAACTGGTGGTCAGCCAGCCCAACCAGCTCAGCGACGACAAAAAGCAAGCCATCCTGAGCCGCTGCCTGGAACTGGCGATCGAAGGCGAAACCTACGAATACACAACGATGTATCCGGAGTTCGCCGCCCAGGCCAGGCAGGACCGGGACAGTGGAGCCGAAGCGGAATTCGCCGAGCAAAGCAGCGAGTCCAAAGAGCATGCCGGCCAATTCCGCACCGCCGCCAAGAACTTCGGCCTGCTGACCCCAATCGAACAGCATCACGCCGAAACCTATGGCGTTGCTCTAGAGGCCCTGCAAGGCAAGGGCACCGCAGGCCAAGCCGATCGACCGATCCCGGGCAAGTGGATCTGCAAGGTGTGCTCAGTGATCTACGACCCCGCCAAGGGGGATCCGGATTCCGGCATCGCCGCAGGCACCCCGTTTGAGACGATTCCCGACGATTGGCAGTGCCCGATCTGCGGCGCCCGCAAAGCCAGCTTCGTTCCTTACCGCGAAGCCGAGTTGAAAGCGGCCTGACGCTCACCCCAAGGTCCGTCAGCGCGTTATCCACACGCGACGGAACCGAGGGATGTTGGTGGGAACGCACACACCGGGCAAACGTTGTTGTGGAAACAGGCGAGAACTTGCACGATTCAGACACGAACCGAATCTTCCATGCCCCCTGATCTCATTGTTTTGACCGCAAGCAATGGCGAGAATCTGAAGCTGGCTGAACGGTTCATTCAAGCGGCAGCGGCTCAGAACGCCACCGCCGAACTGATCGACCTCACGGAGCTCGACCTGCCTTTGTTCACTCCACGCGTGAAGGCAGTAGGGCCAGGTCCTGACCTGGCGGGCCTGCACGACCAGCTGCACCGAGCACCACGCTGGGTGGTCTGCGCACCGGAATACAACGGCTCAATTCCACCCTCTCTCACCAATGCCATTGCCTGGCTCTCGGTGACGGGAGACGACTTCCGGGCACTCTTCAACGGGCGCCCGATCGCCATGGCCACCTTCTCCGGCAGTGGCGGCATGGAACTGCTCATGTCTCTGCGCATCCAACTCACCCACCTCGGAGCCCAGGTCGTGGGACGGCAACTGCTGAGCAATCACGCCAAACCCGCTCAGGACGACAGCATCAGCGACCTGGTGCAGCGACTTCTGCAGATGTCACCTCTGAAGCTCTGAGTCGAGCACCAACCATCACCTCTCCACCCATCACCTCCCCCACAGACCATGACTGCAGCACCAAGAATGAACACTCCTGAAGCCGTGATGCGCCCCGCTGACGAGCGCTTTCACAGCCAACTGGACTGGCTCGACTCATGGCACAGCTTTTCCTTCGGCAGCCATCAGGATCCGAACTGGATGGGCTTCGGACCCTTGCGAGTCATCAACGACGACACCATCGCTGCCGGGAAGGGTTTCGGCATGCACCCCCACCGCGACATGGAGATCGTCACCGTGATGGTGGATGGGGACCTGACCCATGCCGACTCGATGGGCAACACCGAGGTTCTGCGCGCTGGCGAAGTGCAACGGATGAGTGCCGGCACCGGAATCGTGCACAGCGAAATGAACCAAACCGGCGCACCTTGCAGGCTGCTTCAGATCTGGATTGAACCTGCTCAGCTGGGCATTCCGCCCGCCTATGAACAGAAGCCCTTCGAGGTTGGCGACAACTGGACGGCTCTGATTGAGCCAAGTGCTTCCGGGGAAGCGATGGCAATCGCCCAGCACGTGCGCCTGTGGCGCGCCAAGCCAGAACACCAACAGCGCTTGGCCCTGCCAACCGGCAAAAAGCAGTCGCTCTGGATTCAGGTGATTGATGGAGAGCTGAGCCTCCACAACAACGGCACACCCGAGCAGTCACTGCGGCGGGGCGATGGCCTAGGCCTGATCCAGGATGCATCAACACAACGCGAGATGATCAGCCTCAGTGAACGCGCTGACGTGCTGCTGTTTGCCCTGGCGTAAAGCAAACCGGAAAAGATCTGGTGCAAGCGCGAGACACCAGATCTTGCGCCCTGAAATGACGGAGTCACTTACAAACAATCCCTAGAGCGATGGGATTCATGAACGGCCAAGAGGCCTCGGTTCGGTACCGCGGCTTTCTTTTGATGCCTCAAACCAACCGGAGCTGGCTGGTGCGGCCGGAACGCAGCCCGATGCGATTGCTGCCATTCCGTACACCAACTTGCTCACTGGCTGACGTCAAAGCTCTGCTGGACTGGCGTCTTGCCCAGGAAGAATCTGAAATCGGCGTGGCCTGAACTCAGGCCGCTGCTGGTGGTGGGGTGGGATCGCCAACCGGCTGAAAAGGAATCACCAAGGTGGCCCAATGATCGGGCCGCTCCGGGCGGCTGCGACGGGAACGGCGGGTACCGAAGGGAACCCGAATCACATTGGTTCCTTCAATTGACAAGGTATGGCCGCGATTGAAGGCCGATTCCAGTCCGTCCGGAAGTTGAGGAAGGGCAGGTCCTTCAATGCTGCTGAGCGCAGATTTCTTGTTGTTGTTCCGATCCATGGTGTCCCCCGACAGACGAATCAGTTGTGGAAGAGTTTGACCGAACTCGCAAGGGCGATGAACGGAATCAAACCAATTTTTCCGTTTTCAGTGAAAATTTACACGCTCTGAACCCCTTACACCAGGGCTTCAAGCAGCCACAGCCACCGCTTCCACCGAAGGACAGGTGCATACAAGGTTGCGATCACCAAAGGCGTTGTCAATCCGAGCCACGGCGGGCCAGACCTTGCTCTCCTGCTGCCCCTCCATCGGGAAGGCGGCCTGCTGACGGCTGTAGGGACGGTCCCATTGATCCGCTGTGACGGCAGCCAGGGTGTGCGGAGCACGCTTGAGCGGGTTGTTCTGAGGATCGCTGGAGCCGGTTTCAATGGCGCGAATCTCCTCGCGGATCGCCACGAGGGCATCGGCAAAACGATCCAGCTCCGCCAAGCTTTCGCTTTCGGTGGGCTCCACCATCACCGTTCCCGCCACCGGCCAGCTGACGGTGGGCGCGTGGAAGCCGTAGTCCATCAAACGCTTGGCGATGTCATCCACATCGATCCCCGCATCCCGTTTGAGCGGGCGCAGGTCGAGGATGCATTCATGGGCCACCCGCCCGGTGCTGCCTCGGAACAGCACGGGGTACGAAGCGTCGAGCCGATGGGCGAGGTAGTTGGCCGACAACAGCGCCACAGCACTGGCCTGCCGCAGGGCCTCCGCCCCCATCATCCGCAGGTACATCCAGCTGATCGGCAGGATGCTGGCGCTGCCGAGCGCTGCTGCGGACACAGGGCCGATGGCCGATGAGGCACCGGCCAGCAAGGGATGCCCCGGCAGGAAGGGGGCCAGATGCGCGGCCACACCAATCGGCCCCACTCCAGGACCACCGCCTCCATGGGGAATGCAGAAAGTCTTGTGCAGGTTGAGGTGGCAGACATCGGCACCGAAAGCACCGGGACGGCACAGCCCCACCTGGGCATTGAGGTTGGCCCCATCGAGATACACCTGACCACCGTGCTGATGCACCACCGAGCAGATCTCACGGATACCGGTCTCGAACACGCCGTGGGTGGAGGGGTAGGTGACCATCAGCGCCGCCAACCGGTCGGCGTGCTGGGCAGCCTTGGCCGCCAGATCCTGCTGATCGATGTTGCCCTCGTCATCGCAGGCCACGGCGACCACCTTGAGGCCGGCCATCACGGCACTGGCGGGATTGGTTCCATGGGCGCTGGTGGGGATCAGACAGATGTCGCGGTGGGCCTCACCACGGGAGCGATGCCAGGCGCGAATCACCAGCAGCCCTGCATATTCCCCCTGGGAACCGGCATTGGGCTGCAACGACACGGCGGCAAATCCCGTCAGGGCAGCCAGCCACTGCCCCAGATCGTCAGCCAGACGGCGATAGCCCTGGGCCTGATCGGCTGGGGCAAAGGGATGCAACGCCGCGAACGCAGGCCAGCTCACCGGCTGCAGCTCAGCGGCGGCATTGAGCTTCATGGTGCAGCTGCCCAACGGGATCATCCCGTGCACCAGCGACAGATCACGGCTCACCAACCTCTGGATGTAGCGCATCAGCTCTGATTCGCTGCGGTACTGGTGAAAGACCGGCTGGCTCAGCCAGGGTTGGCTGCGCGACGGCAGGGAGAGGGACGGGGGCTGCTCAGCCTCAAGCTCCGGCAGCGCCTGGCCGCAGGCCTCAGCCAGCAGTGCGAGGAGGGCTTGCAGCTCCCGTTGATCCGAGAGCTCATCCAGGCTGATGCCGAATCCGGTGGCGTCCGCCGTCGCTGCGCCATCGGGCAGGACCCGCAGATTGAAACCTGCCGCTGCTGCAGCGCGGTGCACAGCCGGTGCCGACGGACAGTGCACGGTGACGGTGTCGAAGCGATCAGCGACCTCCAGCGGATAGCCAAGGGCTCGCAGGCCCTGCTCCAGCTGGCAGCGCAGGCCAACAATGCGCTGGGCGATGGCCTGCAAACCATCGGGCCCGTGATGCACCGCATAAAACGAGGCCATCACAGCGAGCAGCACCTGGGCCGTGCAGATGTTGCTGGTGGCCTTGTCGCGACGGATGTGCTGCTCACGGGTTTGCAGCGCCAAGCGCAGGGCCGAGCGACCTTCTGCATCTTTGGATTGCCCCACCAAACGGCCGGGGATCTGGCGCTTGTAGGCCTCAACCGTGGCGAAGAAGGCGGCATGGGGGCCACCGAAACCCATCGGCACCCCCAGGCGTTGGGCGCTGCCCACGGCTATGTCAGCCCCCAGGGATCCCACAGGCGCCATCAGGGTCTGCGCGAGGGGATCGATGGCCACGGTGGCCAAGGCACCAGCGGCATGGGCCGCGTCGATCACGGCTGATGGATCCCAGAGGCATCCATCGGCGCCGGGCAACTGCAGTAGCACTCCGAACACGGACGCATCAATCGGGGCCGTGGCCGGGTCGATCCGCTCAAGGCTGATGCCAAGGGGTTCGGCGCGGGTCTGCAGCACCGCCCAGGTTTGTGGCAGCACATTCGCGTCCACCAAAAACCGGGTCGCCTCAGGGCGACGGCACACCCCGAAGCTGAGGCTCATGGCCTCCGCAGCTGCGGTGGCTTCATCAAGCAGCGACGCGTTGGCGATCGGCAAGCCCGTGAGCTCACTGATCAGGGTTTGAAAGTTGAGCAGGGCCTCCAAGCGGCCCTGGGCGATTTCCGCCTGGTATGGGGTGTAGGCGGTGTACCAAGCCGGATTCTCAAAAACGTGGCGCTGGATCAGGGCCGGGGTTGCTGTGCCGTAGTAACCCAGCCCGATCAAGGAGCGGCGCAGCGTGTTGGTCTCGCTCAACTGCTTCAGCTGCTGGAGGGCCTCTGCCTCCCCACAGCCCTCCGGCAACGCTTCGACCGGCGATGCTGGGTCGAGGATGTCAGCGGGCACGACATCAGCGACGAACTCCTTCAGATCGCTGTAGCCAAGGGCATTCAGCATGCGGACTTGCTCAGCCTCGCTCGGGCCGATGTGCCGCTGCGAAAAAGGAGAAATCAACGTCGAATGCAGCAGCCCACGCGGTGATCGTAGAAGCGAAGTTCCGGCGCTGATGTCAGCCGGCGTTGACCTTGGCGCCGTAGGCATCGGCGGTCATCAAGGCATCGAGCTCAGTGGGATCCGCCGGACGCAGCACCAGCAACCAGCCCTCGCCGTGGGGATCGTTCTGCAGTTCCTCGGGACTGGCCAGCACCGCTTCATTGCGTTGCACCACCTCACCGGCAATCGGTGCATACATGTCTTCCACAGCCTTCACCGACTCCACCGATCCGAAGCTGGTGCCCTTCGCCAGGCTGGCGCCCACGTCTGGCAGATCCACAAAGACGATGTCGCCCAGCTGATCAACGGCGAAGGCACTGATGCCCACCCGCACCAGCTCACCATCGGCATTGGCGTACTCGTGGCTGTCAGCGAAGCGAAAAGAGTCGGGGAACGCGAACGCCATCGACGCAGTTTCAGGTGGTCCCAGTCTGCGGGAGATTGATCAGTCCTGCCGCATTGAGGTCACACAACGCACGGGACAGGGCCAAGCGGATGTGGGCGCGATGGGTGCCGCCCTGTACATAGAGGTTGAAGGGTTCCCGCAGCGGCGCATCAGCCGAAAATTCACTGGTGGAGCCGTCGATAAAGGTTCCACCAGCCATCACCAGATCAGAGGCATAGCCAGGCATCGAGGCAGGCACTGGATCGAGGTAGGCCCCGATCGGCGACATCGCCTGGAAGGCACGGCACACGACTTTGAGAGCATCCGGACTGCCCAGCCGCACCGCCTGGATCAAATCGCTGCGCACCGCACCCGGCAGCGGGTTCACGGGGAAGCCCAGCCGCTCAAACACCCCCGCCACCAGATCGGCGCCAATCAAGGCCTCCGAAACCATCTGCGGCGCCAGGAACAGCCCCTGCAGCACCAGCCGCTGCAGGTCAAATCCCGTGCCGCCCTCACTGCCGATCCCCGGCGCCGTCAGCCGGCAGCAGGACTGCTCCACCAGATCGGCCCGTCCTGCGATGTAGCCGCCAGTGGGGGCAATGGTGCCGCCGAGGTTCTTGATCAACGATCCAGCGATCAGATCCGCCCCAACCGCCGTTGGCTCCTGCTCCTGCACCAATTCGCCGTAGCAGTTGTCGACAAAGACAACGCAGTCGGGCTGGCGGGCATGGATGCGCTCACACAGCCCGGCGATCTGCTCAACCGTGACCGACGGACGCCAGCTGTAACCGCAGCTGCGCTGGATCAACACCATCCGGCAGGGCTGCTCCAGGGCTTGGCTCAACGCCGCCTCATCGACCGCCCCATCCGGCTGCAGATCGATTTCGTCGTAGGCAACCCCGAATTCCGCCAGGGAACCCTGGCCCTTGCCGCGAAGACCGATCACCTCCTCAAGGGTGTCGTAGGGACGGCCCGTGATTGAGAGCAGACGATCACCGGGCCGCAACACCCCGAACAGCGCAGCGGCGATGGCATGGGTGCCGCTGACGAATTGCAGGCGCACCGCTGCGGCTTCAGCCCCAAGCACCCGGGCAAAGACCCGATCCACCACCTCACGGCCCTGATCCCCGTGGCCATAACCGGTGAGCGACGCAAAGTGCTGGGTTCCAACGCGCTCGGCCGCCAGGGCCTCCAACACGCGCTGCAGGCGTTGCCCCACCGCTGCCGTCCTCGCTGCAGCCAGGTCGGCCTGATCCCGCGCCACCGCGTCGATCAGTTCCTCTGCAAACGCACTGATCACCACTTGCCTGACGGATGTCATGCCTTCCTAAACCCTGACCAAAGCCAGGATTCACAACCCGACCGAACCTCTGCTGTTTGCCAACTCCTTTAGATTTCTGTCACTAACGGCACCATCCGCTCCCTGGTTTTCCTGTCTGAGCGGCTTTGTCAATCCAAGGAGAATCCGCTTGGTTTCCTCGCAAACAGCTGACACCCGCGAGCTTCGGCAACGGGCCGCGGTGATGGCACCGCGCGACCCCCTGCCGGCGCGTCAGCGCAAATTCAAGACGGGAACCACCAGCTTCATGCTGGTGATGCACGTGCTTGCAACCGTGGCGCTGCTCCCGCGCTTCTGGAGCTGGCAGGGCGTTGTGGCCTTCGGCGTTCTCTATTGGATGACGGTTCTGGGCGTCACCCTGGGCCTGCACCGTCTGGTGGCGCACCGCAGCATGGTGGTCCCGGTGTGGGTTGAGCGCATCCTGGTGCTGATGGGCACCCTCGCCTGCCAGAGCGGCCCGATCGAATGGGTGGGCCTGCATCGCCATCACCACCGTTTTTCAGATCAGCCCACGGATCACCATGACGCTGGGCGTGGCCTGTGGTGGGCCCACAGCGAATGGATGCTGCATGACATCCCTGCCCTAAAGGAACTCGACCGCTACGCCGGCGACCTTCAGTGCGACCCCTTCTATCGCTGGCTCGACCGCTGGTTCCTGCTGCTGCAAATCCCCCTGGGCCTGGGGCTCTACTGGTTCGGTGAAGCCGCCCAGGTGCATGGCGGTGGCATTGGCCTGGTGCTTTGGGCCATCCCTCTGCGCCTTGTGGTCGTCTACCACGTGACCTGGCTGGTGAATTCCGCCACCCACGCCTTCGGCTACCGCAATTTCGATTGCCCCGACCTGTCCCGCAATTGCTGGTGGGTGGCGCTGCTCTCCTTCGGTGAGGGCTGGCACAACAACCACCACGCTCATCCGGCCAGTGCTCGCCACGGTTTGCGCTGGTTTGAGTTTGATCTCACCTGGCAGCATGTGCGCCTGCTCAAGCGGCTTGGACTGGCCAGCCGGATCCGCACAGCCCGTTATGTGCCCTGAGGCTCGAAACCATTTTCAACAACAGGCCACGTCGTAACGTGGTCGATCGCACCCGTCTCCATCCTTCGTACCGGTCCCATGCCTAAGCGTGTACAAGTCGTTCTGAATGAGGACGTCCTCAGCCTCGGCAAGGACGGAGACCTGGTGGAAGTGGCTCCCGGTTACGCCCGTAACTTCCTGCTGCCCTTCGGCAAAGCTGTGCCCCTCACCCCTGCGGTGATGAAGCAGGTGGAGCACCGCCGGGCCAAGGAAGCTGAGCGTCAGGCCGCCCTGAAACAGGAAGCCGTCGACTTCAAGACCGCCCTCTCCACCATTGGTCGCTTCACCGTGAAGAAGCAGACCGGTGAAGACAACGTGCTGTTCGGCACCGTCACCAACGGTGACGTGGCAGAAGCCATCGAAACCGCCACCAAGAAAGAGATCGACCGCCGCGACATCCTGGTGCCTGAGATCCACCGCACCGGTAAGTACACCGTGACGGTGAAGCTGCACACCGAAGTCACCGCTGAGATCAACCTGGAAGTGGTCGGCTACTGATCGCTGTCAATTGACACTCAAACGGCTCATTCGAGCCAGAGTGTGATCCCTTCGCTTCAGGCCCTGCCGCCATGGTGAGCGCCCCCCTACCAGAGAACAACGATGGGGGGCGCCGTGGTTTTGGCCAGGGCCGCCGCGACGACGAGCCCAATTTCGAGGCTCTGCCCGATTCGCTTCCGCCCCAGAACCTTGAGGCGGAGGAAGCAGTGCTGGGCGGCATCCTGCTGGATCCCGATGCGATCGGGCGTGTTGCTGATGTGCTGCAGCCGGAAGCGTTTTATCTGAACGCCCACCGTGAGATCTTCCGCACCGCCCTGATGCTGCACGGCCAGGGCAAGCCGACGGATCTCACCGCCATGAGTGCCTGGCTGGCCGACACCGGCGCCCTCGAGAAGGTGGGCGGCAACAACCGACTGGTGGAGCTGGTGGAGCGGGTGCCGTCCACCGCCTCGATCGAGCAGGTGGCCCGGCTGGTGATGGACAAGTTCCTTCGCCGGCAGCTCATCCGCTCCGGCAACGAAGTGATCAAGCTGGGCTTTGATCAGAGTCTGCCAATGGAGCAGGTGCTGGATCAGGCTGAACAGAAGATCTTTGCCATCAGCCAGGAGAAACCTTCCAAGGGACTCACCCCCACAGCCGAGATCCTCACCCAGACCTTTGAGGAGATCGAGAGCCGCTCACTGGGCACCTCAGTAGCCGGCATCCCGGTGAACTTCTACGACCTGGATGCGATGACCCAGGGCCTGCAGCGCAGCGATTTGATCATCGTGGCGGGCCGACCAGCCATGGGCAAAACCTCGATCGCGCTGAACCTGGCCAAAAACGTGGCCCAGCTGCACGACATGCCGGTGTGCCTGTTCTCCCTGGAGATGAGCAAGGAACAGCTCACCTACCGCTTGCTCTCGATGGAAGTGGGCATCGAAGCGGGCCGGCTGCGTACCGGCCGCCTGCAACAGGAGGAATGGCCGCTGCTGGGCCAGGGCATCAACAGCCTGGGGCAACTGCCGATCTTCATCGACGACAAACCCAACTCCGGCGTGCTGGAGATGCGCTCACTCTGCCGGCGGCTGATGGCCGAACAGGGCAAGGAACTGGGACTGGTGATGATCGACTACTTGCAGCTGATGGAAGGCTCGGGCTCCGACAACCGTGTGCAGGAGCTGTCGCGCATCACCCGAGGCCTAAAGCAGATGGCCAGGGAACTGAACGTGCCGGTGATTGCTCTCTCCCAGTTGAGCCGGGGTGTGGAGGCACGCACCAACAAGCGACCGATGCTGAGCGACCTGCGGGAATCGGGCTCGATCGAGCAGGACGCCGACCTGGTGCTGATGATCTACCGCGACGAGTACTACAACCCGGAAACCCCCGACCGCGGCATCACCGAAGTGATCGTGACCAAGCACCGCAACGGTCCGGTGGGCACGGTGAAGCTGCTTTTCGAGCCACAGTTCACCCGCTTCCGCAACCTGGCGGCCTGAGCCTTTCGAAACGCTTGAAACACCAGGGCATGGAACGCAGCATCAGACCCGACAACACACGGCAGGGATCAGCCCATCTGCACCGGTGAAACTCCTCGATGCAAGCTTCGAGAGTTGCGGGGACCTGCAGAAGCTGTTCCAACCGCTCTCTCCAGACCTGGTTGCCCTGCAACTGAGCTCCGGGCTGCTCAAGGGACGGGCGCAGGCCTGGGGGTTTGACGGATTTCGGTTGAACCTACTGACCACAAATCAAACCCTGTTCCTCAGCGGCGCGCGGCGCCCCGAATCCTGCACCCTGGCCCTTCCCCTGGATCCATCAAAGAGCGACGGGGCTTACCAAGCCCAGGGCATCTCCATGCCATGGCCGGGCCTGATGGGGTTCAACCGCAGCTTGATCGATTTCGATCTCAAACTTCCCGCTGGAGCCCAGTTGGCAACGGTGGTGATCAACAAGGCGGCCTGGCTCGATCGCCATGGGCAAACGGGCGGGCCCCTACTGATGAAACGCTGGAAGACGACCAATCAACTCGAAGTTCGACCACCCCTGCACGATCAGATTCAACAGCACCTGATGGCTCTGATGCATGGCCAAGCCGATGGCGAGCGGACTGAGCCATCTGAGCAACTGATGCAGACCCTGATCTGCTGCTTTGAAGATCCAACAGCAGAAACGCTGCCCATGGCCAAACGGGAAGCACGACACCAGGCGGCCATCGACCTGCTGCAGTGGTGCGCCAAGCACCCCAAAACACCACTGAAGATTGAAGAGATCAGCAGCGAGATTTTTCAATCACGAACATCACTGTTCCAAGGATCCAAAGAACACTTCCAGCGCACACCGCTCGAACTGCAACGCTCCATCCGCTTGGATCGGGTGCGGCAGTTGCTGATCAACCCCAAGCAGCGCCACAACCAAGGCCTCAATGGCGTGAGCGAGATCGTCGAGGCGATGGGCTTCAGCAGCCGCAGCCATTTCGCCCGTCGCTACCAGCAGCACTTTGATGAGCTGCCCCACGAAACACTCCAGCGAAGCCATCGAGCCTCCCCAAAGCTTTAAGCGCACCAACTGCGTACTTTTCGGCCCCTCAGGTGCTGGATGAACAGCTCATAATGCCCCGAAGGATCTGAGAGTTTCCTGAGAAGGTGGAGCTGGACGAGCAGCTTTATCAAGATTGGCTGCTCCAATTGCAGACCTGGGCAGCGGATGGGCGCCTCTTCTCAGCAGGCGTTGATGCCCTACGGCTGAAGCCAGGCCAAGCGACGGACCAGCTGAACCGCATTGCCAATCGGCTCGCAAAGGGTGATACGCGGGATCTTCCCTCCATTGAGGTGTTGCCGGGCAGCGCCATGCCTGGGGCAGTCGGCGCCTATGCCAGCAGCAATAACTCGATCTATCTCAACGCCCATTGGCTGGAAAACGCGAGCAATACTCAAGTTATTGCAGTTCTCAACGAAGAACTCGGCCATCACCTTGACGCACAACTCAATAACAGCGATACAGCCGGCGATGAAGGAGAACTGTTTGCAATATTGCTAATCGAAGAGACTCCAGAAAGCCTCAATTCAGATCAACTTAGAGCAATCAGATCGAAGCAAGATCAAGGATTCATCAAAACACCTGACGGTGAAAAGAGGGTTGAATTCGCAACGATCAACGGAACAAATACAGCGGAAACTCTTACTGGCACAGCCGATGCCGACACAATCACCGGAGGCAATGAAGGCAAGCATGCCACCGGTGACACGATCTATGGCCTAGGAGGTGCCGACACACTCTCAGGTGGCTCTGGCTTTGATTGGATCTATGGCGGAGGTGGCGCCGACAATATTTATGCAGGATCAGTTGGCGGCCTTGGGGATGCAACCCGCAATGGCTTATTTGGCGGCAAGGGAGATGACCTCATTTATGGCGGTAAAAAGCAAGATGTCCTGCGCGGTGATGGCAATCAGCAGGGCCTCGAAGTTCCAGACAATGCCGGCAATGATGAATTGCATGGAGGCAACGGCCATGACCTAATTACAGGTGGCTATGGCAATGATTTCTTATCTGGCGGCCAAGGAGACGACTTCTTGGATGGTGGCCCTGGATCAGACATCATCCAAGCAGGCCGAACAGGAGACGCAAAGTCAGGGTTTACGGATTACTACTTCCAGCACGACAGCCACTCAACCATCTGGACAAGTGCGGCAGGCCTAACGGGGAGCTCGACATTAATCAATGGCGAAACAATCACATTCGCCAACGGCACAGACGTCATTTATGACTTCCACCACATTGACGACCAACTCTATCTGCCCGGCACAACATTCAATGTTATTAACGGCGGAGATAATCTCAATAATTTAACCCTTGGCTCCAACTACTTCATCCAAGGAACCTGGTCCATCAGCGACTCTGGAACAGCATTTACTCAATTTCAAGCCGGCAACTTCTCCGGAAGCTTTACCACTGGCGAAGAGACTGCAGACAAGGACTACCTTGTTCTTCACAAAGTCGAGTCAGAGAACTTTTTCAATACCGATAACACCAATTTCTTGATCCTTGATTTTGATGACACTGGGGCTAATAGCAGTTCTTCATCAGAGCCAGCCGATATGGCTGCTGATCCAAGCGAGAGCTTGCGTGAACTACCGATCCGAATCACAGGCCCAAGTGGGGACAGCGGCGACAGCAGCATTGAATATTCCATGCAAGATGGAGATACCGCAGTCCACACATTCACCAATGGATCAACAGCCGCATCGAAGTCGACTTACTGGGCCATTGTTGGTGGAGATGACGAGAGCCTGTTCAGCATTAATGAGACAACAGGTGCCCTGAGCTTTGTTACTGCGCCAGATTTTGATAATCCAAGCGATAGCAATACAGACAACAACTACAACATCATCATTCGGGCGAGTTACTCAAACGAAACCACATCCTTCTCACGCTCCACTGATTACCGCAGCGTTGACGTGATGCAGAACCTCACGATCACGGTTGACAACACGCCACCCACCATTGCCATCACCGATGACGATGCCGATAACTCTCTGAGCGCTGGCAATACAGCCACCCTCACCTTCACCCTCTCAGAAGCCTCCACCGATTTCGTTGAATCCGACGTCACCGTCTCCGGTGGATCCCTCTCCAACTGGACTGCTGGCTCCAGCACCGTTTACACCGCCACCTTCACCCCCAATGACAACAGCACCACCGATGGTGTGATCTCTGTCGCCAGTTCAAAGTTCTCCGATTCAGCCGGCAACAGCAATCTCGACGGCTCCGATGCCAATAACTCCGTCACCTTCACGGTCAACACAACCACCCCAACACCTTCTCCTTCGCCCTCACCGACACCTTCTCCAACACCCACCATCGGAACCGCTCCGCCAGGCATCACCCTCAACCAAACCGGCAGCACTGGCGATAACGGACATCTCCTCACCACAGAACAGGGAGACTCCTCATCCTTTGATGTCTGCCTCGATGCTCAGCCCACGGGCACCGTCACCGTCCAACTCTCCGGCCTCGATGCAACGGAAGGCTCCCTCAGCATCAGCAGCCTCAGCTTCACGCCAGACAATTGGAAAACGCCCCAACAGGTGATCGTCACTGGCTTGAGCGATGGCGTGCGCGATGGAGACATCACCTACACCCTGAACGCCAAAGCCAAGCCCGGCGGTGGGTATGCAGGCACAGAATCCACATCGATTTCAATCACCAATCAAGACCACAACAAAAGCGATCTCTATCTCCTCCTCGACACCTCCACATCGATGCTCCACCGCGGAGGTAAAGACCACCGCAAATTCCAATCGCTGCTCGCCCTTGAAGCCTTCTCAAGCGACGCCGAACGTGCTGGCTATCAATTTCAAAGACGCGGCACCAACACCACAATTACATCAACACAATTACTGCAAAAACTGGCCAAGCAATCCAGCAGACGCGCCATCAAAGAGCTCAACAACTACACCATCATCGACAATCCCAACGACGGGAAAGACGCCGAGGATCTCGAAACTCATTTGATCACTTACGACTACCACGTTCAACACAACAGCTTCACCCTTTCGCGCAGCAAGCCCATTAGCGGCATCTACACGATGAAATCCATCCTGAGCCTCAAGATGGCAGGCGAAGGGTTGGGCAGCTCAATCAAAAACAACAGCCACTGGAAAGCACTGGGCCTTCCCAAACCCAATCGCAACGACCTCTATCGGGGCAACAAGCGCACCCCCTCCAACCTCTATGCCGGAACCGAATTGCTTGGTGCCTTGGAAGGGCTCGACTATCTCCTAACCCAAAAAGCCAACGACCCTAATCGGCGCGATCAATCCACATCCATCGCCCTCGTTCTCCATGGGCGCCCTGAACGGCGCAGCTGGTGGGACACCAGAACCAACGCCGCTTCCGACTCCCTCACCAGCCAGGCCATTCCGCTTCCCGAAAGCCTCGGCCAAGAAGACATCACCACCTCAGGCCTCCTCTACGACAACAAAGGCAACCCGCACTTTTTCAAAAACAATCAGGGCCAATGGCAGTGGAAAGAGATGCAAAACGATCTCAATGCCGCCCTAGATCGCCTAGCTGGTCTATCAACTGATTCAACAACAATTCAAGTCAACGCCTACGGGCTGAACGACACCGGCAGCACCTCCCTCAACGCCACCTATCAAGACCTCTTCTCCAACCAAAGCTTCGACAACTCCTACAGCAGCTGGAGCTACTCCCACCAAACCATCCAATCCCTGCAAGACCTCAATCTCTAAGAAAGCAACCCACCACTGGTACAAATCGAGCATATTTTTCACCGCAACCGCTGGTACAAATCGAGCATTTTTATCACCTCCCCCATTTGGGGGAGGTGATAGCACTCAGTAAAGACTCAGAATTAACCAGAGAAGCGATCCAAAAGACATTCCATGCCTGCCAATCATTTCGTCATTGTTCATACAGGACATATTGACAATGGCGCAAATGACTACTTCCGGTACTACGGGGATGGAGATGCTCGCAATGGTGCGGGTGTCGCCATCCTTCAATCCATGCCCTGGTGGGGTGATGCAGATCTCGCAGAAGAGTGGGCGCTCAAATCGCACTATGTATCTCCAAACTTAAACATTGATGGAGCCACAGGTGGAGACGAAGAGCAAGTCGCCTTTGCGTATGACTTTTACCTGCCCACGGCTACACGTTATTTAACGAAAAGAAAGCCAGATGATTATCATAATTACGACAGGGTAGACGGTGAAGTTCACGCCAACTGGTCTGGCGGATATGCAGTTGATTACAGCACATTTAGTGGAATCACACTCAATCGAACAGGGACAAGAAATGGCACTGATCTTCTAACCACAGAAGCCGGTGGCTCTTCAACATTCACGATCGTTCTTGACACCGCCCCGACAGCAAATGTCACCGTCTCGATTACAGGACTAAAAACACAAGAAGGCTCCCTTGATACCGATACTCTCACCTTTACAACTGCAAACTGGGATACACCTCAAACCGTCACTGTTACTGGGGTTAATGATGCCTATGCCAATGGTGACTACACATACTCACTCATCGCAACGGCATCAAACACTGGCGGTTACTCCGGTACAGAACGAGCAGCGACCAACGTCACAAATATCGATGACGACACCAACGGTGTCACCATCACCCAAACCGGCACCACTGATGGCGCCGACCTGCTCACTACAGAAGCAGGTGGTGCCTCCACATTC
>NZ_JAUONZ010000001.1:260846-487753 GCF_030546365.1 Synechococcus sp. YX-04-1 | reverse complement strand
CACTGATGGCGCCGACCTGCTCACTACAGAAGCAGGTGGTGCCTCCACATTCACCGTTGTTCTAAATGCCGCTCCCACGGCCGACGTCACCGTTTCCATCACCGGCAATGACGCCACCGAAAACTCTCTAAGCACCAATACCCTCACTTTCACAACAGCCAACTGGAATACAGCCCAAACCATCACCGTCACCGGCGTTAATGACGACATCGACGACGGTGATATCACCACCACGCTTACCGCGACCGCTAACAACGCTGGCGGCTACGCCGGAACCGAATCCGACACCACAACTGTCAAAAACACCGACGACGACACGGCACCGGCACCTTCTCCTTCTCCTTCTCCTTCTCCTTCTCCTTCTCCAACACCAGACACCACTCGGCCCACCATCGCCATCACCAGCAACGATGCCGACAACACCCTGAATGCTGGAGAGACGTGCACTCTCACCTTCACCCTCTCAGAAGCCTCCTCCAACTTCATCGAATCCGACGTCTCCGTCACAGGTGGATCGCTCTCCAACTGGAAAGCTGTTTCTAGCAGCGTTTACACTGCCACCTTCACCCCAACAACCAACAGCACCAGCGACGCTGTCATCCACGTTGCCAACGACAAATTCTCTGATGCCGCTGGCAACACCAACCAAGACGAGAAAGACAACAATAACTCCTGCACCTTCACCATCAACAGCATCACCGACGAGCACGAGAAGAACTGCTTTACGGGTAATCTCATAAGCAACTCAAACTTCAGGATTACCAACAAAAAAGATCTCAACAGAATCGAAAGACGTGGCTGGGGATACAGCAAAGAAATCCCAGGCTGGACACTAGAAAATGGCGCCGAGATATGGCGAAAAGGATTCAAAAGAATCACACCTCCAGCTGGCGCCAGCAACTATTTTGTTGAGCTTGATGCCAAGCGACGTTCGAAAAAAAATCCACACCAAGATGCCCTCGAGCAAACGGTTGAAACAGAGGCAGGCAAGACCTATCAACTCAGCTTCTATCTCAGAAAGCGCCGAAATAACAAAACAGAAACCCTCCAACTGAGCTGGGGTGATGAAGGCAAGAAGCCCAACATAAGCCATCAGATTGAAGCAGCATCAATAAAATCATGGGAGCTTCATCAATACAAATTCGAGGCGAGATCCGGTAAAACGTCCATCCGCTTCGAGGAACTCCAAAACGAAGATGATTCATTTGGGATCCTCCTCAGCAAGATAGAACTCGCAGAAGAGTGCCCCAAACCACCCAACATCATCATCATTCCACCCGTCGATCCAGATGAAGACAAGAAGCACGAGGTTTTACTTGAGAAAAAACCATCAGAGCCCGTTGAGATTAGCTTCCAATGCCCGGGCTCAAAACATGGCTCAAAACCAGAGAAAACGATCACATTCGATGGCGATAATTGGAACCAGCCTCAGGTTGTTGAAATTCTCTGCGGCTCAACATGCACAATTCGAACCAAGACTGGCAAGCACCAACTAATAAGCAGCGCCGAGGATTGCAGCGATTACATTCTCAACCTCAATAGTACAGGCGATGTCTATCTCCTCGTTGATCGCTCTAATTCTGCACTGCAATCAAATGCCATTAACCACCACAAACTGCAATTCGTCTCGGCACTAAAGTCCGTTGCCCAAGAGATCGAACGCGCAGGCTATCAATTTCAGCACCGCGGCACAAATGCGATCATTACAGGCTCTAATCTGCTCCAAGCAGTTGCCAGAAAAAACAACAATGAATCACTCAAAGAACTCGATAATTATAACATTATTGACAATCCAAATGACAACAAAACTGCTGACAGTCTCAACATCAATTTATTAACCTACGACTATCACGTACAGCACAAACGCTTTTTCTTGTCTCACCGCAATCCAAGCAGCGGCCTCGGCATCATGCGAACAATTCTGACTCTCGAAATGGCAGGCGAAAAGTTCGGAAATTCGATCAAAAATAACAATCAATGGAAAGCACTTGGCCTCCCCAAGCCCAACCGCTACGACCTCTATCAGGGCAATCCAGGCACGCCTTCCAACCTCTATGCCGGCACCGAATTGCTCGGCGCCTTGGAAGGGCTCGACTACCTGCTTACCAACAAAACCAACGACCCCAACCGGCGCGATCAATCCACCTCCATCGCCCTCGTTCTCGATGGGCGGCCGGAACGCCGCAGCTGGTGGGACACCAGAACCAATTCAGCCTCTGATTCCATCACCGGCCAGGCCATTCCGCTTCCAGACAGCCTCGGCAAAGAAGACATCACCACCTCAGGCCTGCTCTACGACAACGAGGGCAAGCCGCACTTTTTCAAAAACAACCAGGGCCAATGGCAGTGGAAGGAGATGCAAAAGGACCTCAACACCGCCCTCGATCGTCTGGCTGATTACTCAACAGATCCCACCAAGATCCAGGTCAACGCCTACGGCTTGAACAACACCGGCAGCGTCTCCCTCGCCAACACCTATCAAGACCTCTTCTCCAACCAGAGCTTCGACAACTCCTCCAGCAGCTGGAGCTACACCCACCACACCATCAACTCGCTGCAGGACCTCAATCTTTAAGCCAACTCAGGCGCGTCTCCAGAGCCGGATAATGAAGCCATGAGCTTCAACGCCGCCCCCACAGAATCCTTCGACGTAATCGTGGTCGGCGGCGGCCATGCCGGTTGTGAAGCGGCGATCACCGCCGCCCGGCTGGGCCTGAACACCGCCCTGTTCAGCCTCAACCTCGATCGCATCGCCTGGCAGCCCTGCAACCCGGCCGTCGGCGGCCCTGCCAAAAGCCAGCTCGTCCATGAAGTGGACGCCCTCGGTGGAGTGATCGGGCGCCTGGCTGATGCCACCGCCATCCAGAAGCGCATCCTCAACGCCAGCCGCGGCCCGGCGGTATGGGCCCTGCGCGCCCAAACCGACAAGCGCCTCTATTCGCGCCAGATGCTGCAGCTGCTGCAGCACACCCCCAACCTCGCCCTGCGCGAAGCGATGGTGACCGGCCTGGAAACCACCGGTGATGCCGATCAGCAACGCATCAGCGGCATCCGCACCTATTTCGGCAGCGTCTACGGCGCTGAAGCGGTGATCCTCACCGCCGGCACCTTCCTGGGCGGCCGCATCTGGGTGGGGCATCAATCAATGGCCGCCGGCCGCGCTGGTGAACAGGCCGCTGAAGGGCTCACCGAAGCGCTGCAGCAACTCGGCTTCCAGACCGACCGGCTCAAAACCGGCACCCCCGCCCGTGTCGACCGGCGCAGCATCGCCCTCGATCAATTGGAGGAGCAGCCCAGCGATGCGGCCGATCGCTTCTTCTCCTTTGACCCGGCCGCCTGGGTAAGCGGTGAGCAGATGAGCTGCCACATCACCCGCACCACCGCCGAAACCCATCAGCTGATTCGCGACAACCTGCACCTCACCGCCATCTACGGCGGTGTGATCGACAGCAAAGGCCCGCGCTACTGCCCCTCAATCGAAGACAAAATCGTTCGCTTCGCGGACAAGGACAGCCACCAGATCTTCCTCGAGCCGGAGGGGCGCGACACGCCAGAGATCTATGTGCAGGGCTTCTCCACCGGCCTGCCGGAACCGATCCAACTGCAACTGCTGCGCAGCCTGCCGGGCCTGGAGCAGGCCGTGATGCTGCGGCCGGCCTATTCAGTGGATTACGACTACTTGCCCGCTACCCAGCTCAAGCCATCCCTGGAGACCAAGCGGGTGCGCGGCCTGTTCAGCGCCGGCCAACTCAATGGCACCACGGGCTATGAGGAAGCCGCCGCCCAGGGCCTGGTGGCCGGCGTCAACGCCGCCCGGCTGATCGGCGGCCAGGAGCCGGTGCACTTCCCCCGTGAAGGCAGCTACATCGGCACGATGATCGACGATCTGGTGAGCAAAGATCTGCGCGAGCCCTACCGGGTGCTCACCAGCCGCAGTGAATACCGCCTGATCCTGCGGGGTGACAACGCCGACCGCCGCCTGACGCCGTTGGGCCGTGAGCTAGGCCTGATCGACGATCGCCGTTGGCAGCTGTTCGAAGACAAACTCCAGGCGATGGAGGGCGAAAAGCAGCGGCTGGAAACCGTGCGGCTCAAGGTGAGCGATCCGGTGGCCCCGGCGGTGGAAGAGGAAACCGGAGCCGCGATCAAGGGCTCGATCACCCTGGCCGACCTGCTGCGCCGGCCCGGCATGCACGCCGCCGATCTGGTGCGCCATGGCCTGGCCGACGCCGATCTGCCCCTGCCCGTGCGCGAGGGCGCCGAGATCGACATCAAATACAGCGGCTACCTGCAACGCCAGCAGCAGCAGATCGATCAGGTGAAACGCCAGAGCCAGCGCAAGCTGCCGGCCGATCTCAACTACGCCGGCATCGGCACCCTCTCCAATGAAGCCCGCGAAAAGCTCACGGCCATTCAACCCAGCACCCTGGGGCAAGCCAGCCGCATCCCCGGCGTCAGCAAGGCCGACATCACCGCCCTGTTGATGTGGCTGGAACTGCAGCAAAGGGAACGCCAAACCCTCGCCCCAACCGCAGAAGCTCGATAGCGTTGGCGTCCTGAAACGTCTGTCCGTGTCAGCCCGGGTTCCCACCTCACGTGCCTACTGGAGCCTGCGGGCCGAGCAGGTGATGGACCAGGTGTTCGACGGTGAGACGGCAACCGCCCCCAGCCAGCCGCACCTGGTGCCGGTGGATGTGGCTGTGCACGAACCAACCACCAAACCAACCGAACCAAGCGAGCGCCGCTCCCCCTCCGCTTGGATGCTGCCGCTGATCAGTGGCATCGCCGTTGCCGGGGTGATCTGCAGCGCTTGGCTGGTGAGCAACCTGCAGCGCTCCCGCCTGGAGCTGGAACGGCAGCAAAGCGCAGCCCTGATCGAGCAGCTGCGCGAGCAGGTGGCTGCCCAGGAAACTCGTGCAGAAGAGAAGGTTTCACCCGAGGAGGCATCCGTAGCGCTCCAAAGCCTCGAACCGTTGACCGTGCCGATCCAACAGCCCTTGTCGGTTGAACCGCTGGGCAGGGATCAGGCATTGGCGCCGATGGGGCCCATCCCCCAACTCACCGGTGTGGTGAAGGGCCCTGGTGGCAGCAGTTCCGCCATTTTTCAACTGGGACAGGGATCGGTGTCCGCCGGCATCGGTGAAGCGATCGGCAGCAGCGGTTGGGTGCTCACCGATGTCACCGACAGCGGTGCCGTGATCAGCCGCAACGGTCAACGCCAAACCCTCTCTGTGGGAGGACTGTTCTGAACCCCACCCCGCGTCTTCACCCATCACCGCACCAGCTCTGGCAAGCCCCCACCAATGCGGTGCTCTCAGCGGAGGGGCCGCGTCAATTGCCCGGCCCCTGGCGGCTGATGTTGCTGGGCGATGGCAGCCCGACCCGCCACCTGCGCTTGCTCACCGGTTCGCCCGTTGCCGTGGATCTAATCGCCATGGAGGCCGACCAGACCGACCACCCCGGGGCACCTGAGGAGGTGAATGAATTGATGGCACCGCTGCTGCGGCGCCAGGTGTGGCTGACCTGCGGCGGCACCCCGCTGGCCTGGGCCGAGAGCTGGTGGAACCAAGCCGAAGCGGATTGGCACCTGCGGGACCGCAACCAGCCGATTTGGAAAAGCCTCACCGAAGGACGTTCCGAGTTGTTCCGTGAGGTGGATGGATTAGCGCTGGTGGAGGGGGATTGGCTGGACCAGACCTTTGGCTATCGAGGCCCCTACTGGAGCCGCCATTACCGCTTCTTCCGCCAGGGCAAGGCCCTGACCGTGATTCGCGAAGTGTTCAGCCCGCAACTCGAAACCTGGCTCGGGCCCACACTGCGCCAGGAGTTTCAACAAAATTCATGAACAAACCTGCGGGTTTGTTGGGATTTGCTCTTGACAACTTGCCATTGCTTGTGCTCTCAGGAAGATGTGGGCACTTCGGTTCACCGTGTCATGGCTGCCACCGCCTCCTGGCTCAGCCTCACCGACCTCGGTCGGATCTACGGCATTTCGGCGATTCACTGCGGCAAGACCCTCGAGCATCAAGGCTGGCGTGACCGTCGCGGTCGCCCCACCCAAAGCGCCCTCGACGCCAATGCCGCCATGCAGACAGGCCCCCATGGCCAGGGACGCACCGTGCTCTGGAACCGCTCGGTTTGCAGTCAGCTGCTGGAGCACAAGGGCTATGAGCCCATGAGCCGCAGCCTGCAGGTGGAGCAGTGGACCCAACTGCTGGAGGCCCTCCAGGCGGGATCACCATCGATCACTGCCACGGCAGACCAGATGGCGGAAGAGATGCCCGGAGAGCTGCTCGAGGATGTGAACCACCAGCTGGAAGCACGGGGCTGCCGCTACCGGGTCAGCCCACGCGCATTGCACCCCAGCCGTTAGTCGGCCCGACGACGGCTGGAGCGCGGCAAGGCCCTCCTGGAGCCAGCGGGATTGGGAGCGGCTTCGGGCTCGGGACGTTTTGCCGGCTGGGCTGAGCGCGACCAGCGCTGCAGCCGGAAGCTGTCGTCTTCGGGCCACTCCCCCTGGCCTGCGTTGAACTCCTGGGCCACAGGCGGCGTTGAGGTGGGCGCTGGAGCTTCAGCTGCTGTTCCGCGCCGGCTTCGTCGTGAGATCGCATCGAGGGGTCGCCGGGCTGAACGCATGGAACGGACCGGCTCCGGGCGGCCACGGCCAGCTTCTTGCCAAGGCTCCTGCCAATCGTCGTCCTCCTCCAGAAGCCACTCGACTTTCTCGCCGACCCAGCGGCCCACCGAATCGAGATCCAAACCGGAGCGCCGCACTCCTGGCCGTTGTCCTGGTCGACGGCCGGACACCCCATCCACGAGCTGACGTCCGGTTTCCAAGAACTGGTCGAGACGGCGATCCCGCTGATCACGGAACCGATCCAACCGATCAAAACGCTCCTCCATCCCCCGACGTTACCGACGGCGGCGGCGCAACCACTGTTCCCGCCGCAATCCCAGCAACACAATCACCACACCGCCGCACTCCAATGACAACCAGAACACCTCCATCTAGCCCTCCGCCTCCACATAACTGAGCACACAACTGGAATCCCAGCGGCCGTGAAAGTGCTCGACGCAACAGGCACGGCAAGCGGCATTGCGCGTGCGTCTCCGGCAAGGGGTGCGACGGCCGCAACGGGGACAGACCGCCAACCAGCGGGGCGGCCGGGGCGGCACCGGATAGCTGTGGCGGATGCTCACCTGAAAGCGGCTCTGGGCCGCATTGATGGCGGCCATCCGGGCCCGAAACAGCGGGCCGTGGCTTTCGCGGCGACGCTGCACCAGATCGACCCAGGCGTGGATCATCTCGTGGCAGAGCGTGCTTTCTGTGGCGCTCTGCGGCAGCGGCTCCAACACCGGCCGCGACAGCACGATCTCGCTGCCCCGGCCCTCACCCACCCCAGGGCCACGGCGATAAAAACCGGCAGTACGGCTCATCCGTCCATCACTCCAACGCACCGCCGTCAGCGGCTGGGCCCCATCCACCAGAGCACCGCCGAAATGCTCCCGGTTGAGGCGGTGAAACAACGGCAGCAGGGGCTGCAAAGGCACAGAACGAGGGGAGGAGATCCGAATCAGCGCCATCCTGCCGTGGTCAGTCAGACTCGGCCCTGCTTTGACAGCTGGTGATGGAACTGGGACTGGTGCGTGAGATCGGCAGCAAAGCTCTGCTGGCCGGGGGTCTCACCCTGCTGGGGTACTGGATCTACAACGCCGTGAAATTGGTGCTCGACGCCCGCGGCATCAACCCACTGATCAAGCAGTTCTTCACCCAGGTGGCAGCCGGCCGTATCGATGCCGCTTACCTGCTCACCACCAAGGCCTACCGCCAGCACGTGAGCCGCCAGCAGTTCATCCGCTTCCTGGCCGACCTCAAGCTGAACAAGTTCCGCAATCTCAAGTCCGGCCGCCCCCGTGTGCAGGAAGGCAACTTGATCCTCACCGTGAAGCTGAAGTCCGAAGGCGACGAGGAGCTTCCCCTCGACTTCACGTTCACCAAGATGGACGACAACTGGCGCATTGCCCGCATTAACCGGGTCAATGGCTGATCCGCACGAGCGGGCCGCGGAACTGCGGCAACTGCTCAACCGTGCCGGCCACGCCTATTACGTTCTCGATGCGCCAGTGATGGAGGACGCGGTTTACGACCGCCTCTATCGCGAGCTGCTCGAACTGGAACAGAACCATCCAGGCCTGCAACGGTCCGACAGCCCCACCCAGCGGGTGGGAGGAGCTCCGGCGGAGGGATTCACCAGCGTTGAGCACCGCGTGGGCATGCTCAGCCTTGACAACGCCTTCAACCGCGACGACCTGCAGGCCTGGCACGAGCGGCTGCTCAAGGTGCTGGACCGTCCCAACGACACCCGCCTACCGCTGGTGGGGGAACTGAAAATTGACGGCAACGCCCTCGCCCTGAGCTACCGCAACGGGGTGTTGGAGCGGGCCGCCACCCGGGGCGATGGCAGCCGTGGTGAAGAGATCACCGCCAACGTGCGCACGATCAGCTCGATTCCGTTGCGCCTGCAGGTGGAGAACCCACCGGAATGGGTGGAAGTGCGAGGAGAGGCCTTCATCCCCGATGCCACCTTCGCGGCGATCAATGCCGAACGGGAACAACGGGGCGAAGCGCTGTTCGCCAATCCACGCAACGCCTGCGCCGGAACCCTGCGCCAACTGGATCCGAAGGTGGTGGCCGCCCGCCGACTCGATTTCTTCGCCTACACCCTGCATCTGCCGGGGGACGCCCAACCCCCCGGCCAATGGGCGGCTCTGGAGTGGCTGAACACGGCAGGTTTCCGCGTCAACCCGAACCGGGAGCTCTGCGGAGACCTCACCGCCATCAATCGCTTCTGCGACCACTGGGAGCAGGGTCGCCATGACCTCCCCTATGCCACCGACGGCGTGGTGGTGAAACTGGACGACCTCCAGCTGCAGGACGAAGCCGGCTTCACCCAGAAGGCCCCGCGCTGGGCCATCGCCCTCAAATACCCCGCCGAAGAAGCCCCCACCCGTCTGCTGCGCGTTGGCACTCAAGTGGGCCGCACCGGCGCGATCACCCCCGTCGCCGAATTCGAAGCGGTGGCCCTGGCCGGCACCAGCGTCAGCCGCGCCACCCTCCACAACGCCGACCGGATCGCTGAACTGGATCTGCATCTGGGCGACACCATCGTGGTGCGCAAAGCCGGGGAGATCATTCCGGAAGTGGTGCGGGTGCTGCCGGAGCTCAGGCCCAGCGACGCCACCCCAGTGCAACTGCCGCAGCACTGCCCCGAGTGTGGCTCCAACCTGGTGCGGGAGGGCGATGAAGCCGCCACCCGCTGCGTGAACAGCAGCTGCCCGGCGATCCTGCGGGGTGGCCTGCGGCACTGGGTGAGCAAGGGCGCCCTGGATGTGGATGGGCTCGGCAGCAAGTTGATCGAACAGCTGGTGGACCGCGGCCTGGTGAGCTCGCTGGCCGATCTCTACCGCCTGGATGCGGCCCTGCTTTCCAGCCTGGATCGGATGGGCGACAAATCGGCCACGAACCTGGTGGAGGCCCTGGAGGCCTCCAAACAGCAACCCTGGCACCGCCAGCTCTACGGCCTCGGGATCCGCCACATCGGCGAGGTCAACGCCAAAGCGCTCGCGGCCGCTTTCTTCAGCATCGACAGCCTCGCGGCAGCGGCTCTGGAGGCTCCGGAGCAGATCGCCGAACTGCACGGCATCGGCCCAGAAATCAGTTCCAGCCTTGGCCAATGGCTGCGTACACCCGCAAACCAACAACTGCTGCAGGACTTGCGCAGCGTCGGCCTGTGCCTGGAAGCGAGTGCCACCGAGCAGGAGGCCGCAAGCCAAGCCGGAGCTGACGCCGACGGCGTACTCCAGGGCAAGACCCTGGTGCTCACCGGCACGCTCCCCAACCTCAGCCGCAGCGACGCCAAAGCGCTGATCGAAGCGGCCGGCGGCAAGGTGAGCGGCAGCGTCAGCAAGAAGACCGACTACCTGGTGGCAGGCGAAGCCGCCGGCAGCAAACTGACCAAAGCCGAAAGCCTCGGGGTGACGGTGCTTAGCGAAGACGACCTCACCGCCCTGCTGCAGCCATGAGCCAACCCACCCCTGCACTGCACCGCTGGATCAAGACCGACTGCGGACGGGCCAAGTTGGCTGACCTGCAGCAACGCCGCGGCCCAATCGCCCGCATGCGCCTGGCCTGGTTCATCCTGATCGCTGCTCTGCGGGACTGGCCTCTTGCCAATCCCGATCAGAGCGACGTCTCCACATCCTGAAGGGCACGGCGGGCTGCCCGGCTCACCAGCCAGACCACCGCCAGCGTGGCGAGCACCCCCACCACCCGCAGCGCCCAGGTGCCGGCATCCGCCTCACCCCCCAGCACCTCACCAAAACGGGCCACATCGCCGGCCAGCGCCCCCAACCCGCAAAACAGCACGGTGCCGGGGAGGATGCCGATCAAGCCGATGCTGTAGTCCCGCAGGCTCACCTCACTGAGGCCGTAGGCCAGGTTGAGCAGGGAAAAGGGAAAGGCGGGCGAGAGACGCGTCAGCAACACCAACTTCAGCCCCTCTTTGCTGACGGCCCGCTCCACCGCCTGCAACTTGGGGAGCTGCTCCAACCGGCGCCGGGCCCAGTCGCGCAGCACTGAGCGCCCCAGCAGGAACACCACCACCGCCCCGAGACAGGCCCCAACAAACACCAGACCACTGCCGAGCCAGGTGCCATAGAGCACCCCAGCCAGCATCGAAGCCCAAACCCCAGGCAGCAGCAGCGTCACCCAGAGGGCGTAAAGCGGAATGAACAGCAGCGCCCCAGCGGGGGAGCGCAGCAACTCCAACACATCCGGCAGCCAGTGCTGAACCAAGGAGATCAAGCTGAATCACCCACGCATGGCGTGGAGCATTGCACCACGGTGCTGTGCAGCCAACAAAAAAGCCCCCGTATCAGGAGGCTTTGAGCAGAAGCAGAGCTGATGGTGACGACTGAACTCAGACCAGGCTGGTGTTGAAGTTGAACGCGTCCAGGGTGCCGGACACTTCGCTCGACACCAGCAGCGTGCCGCCATTGGCACTGGTCTTCACGAATTCGGTGGCTTCAGGAGAGACCGAGTTCGCCGCATGGAAGGTATACACGTGCTCTGGCGCATCAACATTGGTGATCTCGTAAACCGGGATCAGCGTGCTGGTTCCCCGCTCCAGAGAAATGAAGGCAAAGGATCGATCGCCCAGAGTGGCAGTCTCCACATGCTCAGGCTCCACGCCCTTGTCGTCGCTGCGGCCATCGTCATAGACGTCGTTTTCAGCAGCGATGCGATCCAAGTCATCACCTGAATCCCAAACGATGCTGCCGTCAAGACCGCGGATCGTGAAGGAACGACCACCAAAGCCGGTGATGCTGTCAGCGGTGTTCTGATCCACCACCGTTTTCAGGCGGCCTTCGCCATCACCGCTGACGATGCTGTTGCCCTGAGGGCCATCCAACTTGCCGGCGCGCTTTTCATCGGAATAGAAGTCATCGTCGGCCACGGCTCCATGCTTCCAGGTGATGAAAAATTCATCACCGGCTTCCGCTTCAAAAGCAGTGGAGTTCTGACCCCGCATGTCGCGGTGCACATACACCGTCTTGCCCGTCAGCGGATCTTCAATCTCAGCGACAGCCCCTTTCTTCTTGCTTTGGTGGAGCGTGAAGGTGCCATCAGCATCCGCCTCAAAATTCACATCATCGGGACGCACTCGGCCATCGCCCTCGTTGGCCATCACCGCATAGGTCGTGCCATTGCTTGCGGTGAAGACATCCATGCCATCTGGCATATACAGGCTCTTGAAGTCGCGATCCCCCGGCAGATAGCCGCCGTCTTTATCGGAAGTGTCTACCGATAATCCCGTCCAATCCTTGGCACCCAAACCCGTGGGGGTTTCCAAAGTGCCCGTCTCCAGGTTCACAACGACCATGGCGTTGTTTTCCTGCAGGGTCACCACAGCACGCTTGCTGTCTGAGGTGATTTTGACAAATTCAGGCTCGATATCTTTCGCAGGACTATCGGCATTTTCACCAGAAAGACGTACACCGGCATCCTTCAGCTGCTGGGCAGTGAATCCACCAAAGCCGAGAGTTGTTGCTTGTTTGAGTGACTTTTTGTCATCACCCAAGCGAATGATCGAAATCGAACCCTCCGGATCAACCCCATCGGACGTTCCGTAGTAATCGTTGGGCTCCCCTTCATTGGCAACAACAATGGTTTTGCCATCAGGACTCCAAGAAACGGAATCCGGCAGATAGCCCACCGTGGTGCTGAAACGCCGGCTCAGCGTGTTCTCACTGCTGTTGAAGTGATAGACACTGACTCGTCCCTTTTCAGTCTTGCTGGGCGACTCCGCCACAGCGAATTGATTGCCATAGGCCGCGACGGATTGGATATCACCATCAAATTCTTTCTCCAGCACCACTTCTGGATTCTGAAAATTGGCGTCGTACTTCACAAAGCGCACGGTGTTGTCGCCACCGCAAACCGCAGCAACCTTCGCGCCAGGCACCCAGGCCACGATCTCCGCGCCATCGAGTTCGATGCTCACGGGTGTGTTATTGAAACCAGCCATAAGGCTTAAAGAGAAGTCTCACCTCCTGCATAACCGAACAAACAGGAGCCGGTATTTAAAACAAGCGCAACATCGGATTATCAAGCCATTAAATGTACCGAAGACAACACCAATAACGTGTTCCAAATCACATTATTGGTGTCTTGACTTGTCTGATGACGATGAGATCAAGCGAACTCACCTCACATGGCGTGGAGCATTGCACTCAACTGGAGGCTGAGGTGTAAAACCGCAGGGCAAACAACCAGAAGGCCCGCGCCGCCGCAAAGAACAGCACCGCCAGAGCCAAGCCCGCCAGCAGCATCGGTGCGGCAGCTTCCCTGAGCAACACCTGTGCGGGAACCGTGGTGAGAAACGCCACCGGCAACACCAGGGTGAACAGCAGGCGCAGGGCAGGCGGGTAGGCGTTGAGGGGATAACGGCCAGAGGCCAGCAGGGCCCGCAACACCTCGGTGGCATTCCAGGTTTTGACGAACCAGATGCTGGTGGCGGCGATCAGAAACCAGAGCGAATAGAGGATCAAGCCACCGGCGAGCAGCATCACCAGCACGGTGAACAGGGAAGAAAGGCTGAGCACCACACCGGCCTGATGGCTGCCCCAAGCCAAGAGCCCCAGCCCCAGGCCAATCTCCGGCAGCCCCGCAGGCGAGAGCGTGCGCAGCGACAACCAGAACTGACTGTCGATCGGTTTGAGCAGCACGAAATCAAGAGTGCCCTCGCGCACATGGGTAACGATCGCCCCGAGGTTCGGGCGCAACCAGGTGGTGGCTATGCCGTCGAACACCGTGTAGAGCCCCTGCACCATCAAGGCCTGAGCCCAGCTCCAGCCCCCCAACGTCTGATCAGGGCCATAGAAGAGCGAAAGCAGAAACAGGCTGCCGCTGAGGCTCATTGCCACCGCCACCAGCTCGATCAGCACATTGGCCTGATACTCCAGCTGCACCGCCACGGCCGTGCCCCAGAAGCGACGCAGGGTCCGCCAGTAGCGCCCCATCAGGCCCCCATGGCGCTGTAGCGCCGCACGCCGGCCCGCCAGAGCAGCAGCACCAACGGCAACAGCAGGGCGATCCAGGCCAGTTGCGCCCCGAAGCCCGCCAACAGATCCACCGGCTGGCCCGCCAGCACCCGAGCCGGAAAATCGATCAGGTAAGGGAAGGGCGTCCACTGGGCTACAGCCCGCACCGCCGGCGGAAACGCCGTGAGCGGTGCCAAGAGACCGGAAAGGAACAGGAAGGGAATGAACTGGAGCCGCTCCAGGGCGCTGGCCTTCTCACTCCAGAAGCAGAGGGCCGCAATCACGCTCTGAAACAGGAAGGCAATGGCAAAGGCCATCCAGGTGGCCAACCAGGCCAGCAGAAAGCCCCCCAACGTCGGCACCCAGAAGGCCTGAGGCTGCACCGCAAAGAACACCGCCGCGATCAGCGCCGCGAAGGGCAGACGGGTGAGCTGCTCACCGAGGTGGGCCGCCACATAACGCCAGAGCGGATGAAGCGGTTGCAGCAGGTAGGGCGAAAGCCGGCCGAGAAGAGCGTCTTCCTCAAAGGCATAGACCACCCACACCACCGAGAACTGGCGCACAAGAAAAGCGCTGAGAAAATAGCGATCAAGGGCCACACCATCCAGCCCCAGCCCTGAGCGCGCGTCGCTGCCGCTCCAGACGCTGAGCATGATGAACGGCAACACCCCGGAGAGGGCCCAAAGGGCGATCTCAGCGCGGTACTCGAGCATGTGGGCGTACTGGGAGCCCAGCAGCACCCGAATGATCCGTCGGTTCAGCCCGAAGATCCGCATCAGACGCGCCCCTGCCGGAACAGCCCACCGATCAACTCTTCAATCGGTGGATCGGTCACATCCAGATCACGCACGGGGAAGCGGTCCAGCAGCTGCGCCACCACGGCGGTGAGCTGGTCGCGGGGCACCAACAGCCGCACATCACAGCCCTCCAACTGCTCCAGACGCCCCAACCCCGCCAAGGCATCCGCTTCCACCGGGGATTCCAACTCCAACCGCACCTCCCGCTCCGGCGCCAATTGATCAGCCAGCGCCTCGAGGGGGCCGTCGTGGAACAACCGCCCCTGGTGAATCAGCAGCACCCGGGGACACAGCGCCGTGATGTCAGCCATGTAGTGGCTGGTGAGCAACACCGTTGCCCCCGTGCGGCGGTTGTAGTCCGCCAGGAACTGGCGCACCCGGGCCTGGGCATTCACATCCAGCCCCAGGGTCGGTTCATCGAGGAACAGCACCTCCGGCTCGTGCAGCAGCGCCGCCAGCAATTCGGCCTTCATCCGCTCACCAAGGGAAAGCTTGCGCACCGGCCGGGTCAGCTCCTCCCCCAGCTCCAGCAGATCGGCCAGCTCACTGATCCGCCGCCGAGCCACAGCATCGGGGATGCCATACACAGCAGCATTCACCCGCAGTGAATCCATCGGCGGCAGGTCCCAGAGCAGCTGCTGCTTCTGCCCCATCACCAGGGTGATCCGCCGCAGAAACTCCGCCTGACGGCGCTGCGGCCGGTACCCCGCCACCCGCAGCTCCCCGGCGCTGGGGTGGATCAAGCCGCAGAGCATCTTCAAGGTGGTGGTTTTACCGGCGCCGTTGGCGCCGAGAAAGCCCACCATCTCGCCGGGCTCGATCCGAAAGGAGACGTCCTGCACCGCCATCACATCCCTGGTGCGGCGGCGTACAAAATGGCGCAGGGTGCTGGCCAACCCGGGCTGCTTCTCGGCAACCCGGTAGATCTTGCTCAGCCCCTCAACCTGAATCACCGAATCAGCTCAGATCCGCCAGGCGCTTGCGCGCCAGATCCGCCTGGGCCTGCTTCTCATCCAGGTTGGCCTGGCATTCCGCCACCACCTCCGGCGGAGCCTTGTCAGCGAAGTTGGGGTTCCCCAAGCGGCCAGCCAGCCCCTTGATCTCCTTCTCGGCCTTGGCGATGTCTTTCTCCAGGCGCCCCTTGAGCGCATCGAGATCAACGAGGCCTTCGATCGGCAGCAGCACCTGGAGCTCACCGCTGACTCCCGCCAGTGCCTTGGCCACCGGAGCCGCATCGGCCTCCGCCGGCGCCATCACCGCCACCGACTCCGCCCGCGTCAACGCCGTGATATCGGCCGTGCCCTTGCTCAGCACAGCCGCCAGCTCGCCGCGGCCGGTAACGAAACGCACCGGCACCGACTGGGAGGGCTTGAGACCCGCCACCGCGCGCAGATTGCGCACCACACGGATGGCACCGATCAGCTCAGCGAAGGAGGCTTCCAACGCATCATCCAAAGCGCTTTCATCTAGAGCCGGCCAGGGCTGCAACGCCAGGAAGGTGGTCTCCGGCTCGCCGGTGACGCTGTGCCAGAGCTCTTCGGTGAGGTGGGGCATCAGCGGATGCAGCATCAGATGCATCTGGCTGATCACCTTGGCCAGCACCTGCTTGGCCACCCGCTGATCGGCGAGATCCTCAGCTGAGGGGTTCTCACCGGGGTTAAGCCGGCGCTTGCTCAGCTCCAGATACCAGTCGCAGACGTCGTTCCAGGCGAACTCATAGAGGCCCTTGGCCGCTTCACCCAGGCCATAGCTGCTGTAGCGCTCAGCCGTCTCCCGGTTCACCCGGGCCAGGCGGGACAGGATCCAGCGGTCTGCCAGCTGCAGGGCTGCGGGATCGGGGTCACCGAGTTGGGCCGGCGTTTCGCCGCCCAGGTTCATCAAGGCGAAACGGGTGGCGTTCCAGAGCTTGTTGGCGAAGTTGCGCGACGCTTCCACCGTGGCGGAGGTGTCCTTCTTGCGGTCGTAGTCCAGACGGATGTCCTGACCGGCACCAGCCACTTCCCGCACCAGGGCGAAGCGCAGGGCATCGGTGCCGTAACGCTCGATCAGCAGCAGCGGATCGATGCCGTTTCCGGCGCTCTTGCTCATCTTGCGGTTCTGCTCGTCCCGCACCAGGCCGTGGATGTAGACGTCCTGGAAGGGCATCTCGCCAGTGAAGGCGCCGGCCATCATTGTCATCCGGGCCACCCAGAAAAAGATGATGTCGAAGCCCGTCACCAGGGTGCTGGTGGGATACCAGCGCTGCAGGTCAGCGCTATCGGCATCAGGCCAACCGAGGGTGGAGAAGGGCCAGAGACCGCTGGAGAACCAGGTGTCGAGCACGTCCTCGTCCTGCTCGATCTCCGCCGCGGCGCCGTACTTCGCCTTGGCCTTCTCCAGGGCTTCGGCTTCGTTGCGGGCCACCACGTAGGGCGTGGTGTCGGTGTATTTGCCGCCGGTCTCGCTGATCACGAACCAGGCGGGGATGCGATGGCCCCACCAGAGCTGGCGGCTGATGCACCAGTCGCGGATGTCGGTGAGCCAGTCGCGATAGACCTTCTCCCAGCGCTCGGGAATGAAGCGGGGGTCCTGCTTCTCGAGGGCCTCACGGCAGCGAGCCGCCAGAGGCTCGGTTTTGACAAACCACTGGGTGGAGAGCAGCGGCTCCACCGGCACCTTGCCGCGGTCGGAATAGGGAACGCTGTGGCGGTAGTCCTCCACCTTCACCAGCAGACCCAGCTCATCGAGGCCAGCCACCACGGCCTTGCGGGCCTCGAAGCGATCGAGCCCCTCGAACTGACCGGCCTCTTTATTCATCGTGCCGTTTTTGCGCATCACCGTGATCTGGGGCAGACCGTGGCGCTGGCCGATGGCGAAATCGTTGGGGTCGTGGGCCGGCGTCACCTTGACGCAACCGGTGCCGAAATCTTTCTCCACGTGGTCGTCGGCCACGATCGGAATCTCCCGCCCTACAAAGGGCAGGGTGAGGGTCTGGCCCACCAGATGGGCATAGCGCTCATCGGTGGGGTTCACCGCCACCGCCGTGTCGCCCAACATGGTTTCGGGCCGGGTGGTGGCCACCTCCAGATGGCCATTACCGCTGCTGAGCGGGTAGCGGAAATGCCAGAGGTGGCCGTCCACCTCCTTCATCTCCACCTCCAGATCACTCACCGCCGAACCGGAGGCGGGGCACCAGTTCACGAGGTATTCACCGCGGTAAATCAGCCCCTGCTCGTGCAGCCGCACGAACGCCTCTTTCACTGCCTCACTCAGGCCCTCATCCAAGGTGAAGCGCTGGCGCTTCCAATCAACGGAATACCCCAGCCGCCGCAGCTGGCCCACGATGCGGCCACCGCTTTCGGCCTTCCACTCCCAAGCCCGCTCCAGAAAGGCATGACGGCCGAGGTCGTGGCGGGTCTTGCCCTCCTGTTTCAGCTGCTTCTCGAGGATCGTCTGCACCGCGATCGAGGCGTGGTCGGTGCCCGGAAGGCAGAGCACGTTCTTTCCTGCCAAGCGCTGATAACGCACGATCGTGTCAATCAGGGCCGTGTTGAAGGCATGGCCCATGTGCAGGCTGCCGGTCACGTTCGGCGGCGGGATCACGACCGAGAACGGTTCACCGGGAGCCTTCGGGTCGGGATGAAACGCCCCCTGGTCCTCCCAGGCCTGCTGCCAACGGGCCTCCGTGCCAACCGGGTCGTAGGTCTTGGCCAGTTCGGGCACGGAAAGCTCAGCGGTTCAGCCGGCCATGCTCGCAAAGCCCTGCCCGCGATGGCCAACGTCCCTAGCATCGATCCATCGAAGGGATGGGATGGCCGCGATCCGGATCCAGCATCTGGCCATGGGCATCGCACTGGCAGTGATCAGTGCAGGCTGCAGCAACTGGCGTCCACCGGTTGTTATCAAAGTGGTTCGAACAGTAAACAGCGCGGAGACCATCTCCAGCCAGGATTACGAGAGGCTGCGCGAGGTCACCGAGGACGCGATCGATCACATCAGAAGTGTCGACTCCTCGATTAGGCCTCAGCTGACGTTGTCAACACAAGCCAACTTCGTTGACGAAATTGCGGATCAAACCCAAAGCGGATTTGGTCCAGACCTGTTGATTACCGATAGCGACACGGCCTTGGAGCTCTACCGGCGCAAGCTGACCGATCCCATCAAAATCTCTCCAGAGGATCGGTCTGACACGCCGAGTTACTTGTTCGACCTCGTCACCGCTGGAGACGGCCAGCTTGTGGGTCGACCCGTGAATCAGTTTGTGCAATTGGCGTGTTTCAACAAAGAACGGCTGGAGGTTCCTCCAGCAACCCTGGAGGAGATGGAACAAGAAAGCGAAAGCACCAACTTCGGCATGGCATTGCAACTAAAAGACCTGTTTTGGAGTGCCGAAGCCTTTGATGCTGGCGAAGCGATGGAAGCAGCTCTGGCGAAGCGTCCTCCCGATCTGGATCGACAATCCAAGGTCACCCAATGGCTTCATTGGCTCGAATCCGCGAGCTATCAGCAGAACATCCGTTTTTTGAACAACCAACGCAGCCTCAGAAAGGCACTGATCTCTGGCGAGCTCGACTGGATCACCTGCTGGAGCAGCAGCCTGCGGGAATTGCGCGATCAAATGAACGACAAACTTGCCCTCGCGCCGCTACCCAAAGGGCCATCAACGAAGCTCAAAGCAGCCACCAAACTTCAGGTGTGGTCGCTGGGGCGAAACTCAAGCAGAACGCAGCGGGAGAAAGCCCTGGTGATGATTGATTTCATCACCAAGCCCTGGGCGCAAAAGACCTACGCCCTTGCCGGACGAAATTCTCTGCCGGTGAATCGGAAAGCAGCAAAAATCGTGGCTTCTAAAATTCCTGGCGGAACGGCGGCGTTGGTGATGTACGCGCAGGAGTCGATCAAAGAAAAAGCCGCAAAGGGCCAATCCAAAGCTCGTGTGTTCCGAGATCCAGCTCGGTATCGAGAGATCTCTGAGGCCCTAATGGACACCATTTATGACGTCCGCACCCCGGAAGAATCCACCAAAGACATCATCAAAAGCCTTCGCGGAGAAGAGCCATGATTTCAGCTCTGACATCGGAAGCAACCACTTGGCTGGGCTATTTGCAGCGTGGATCGGTGCTACTCCAAGTGGGATTATTTGTTGCAGCGTATAGCAGTGAATCTCGGCTTAAGCGCAAGCTCAACAGCCCCCTGACCGCGAGTCTTACCCATCTGATTGTGCCAGCGGCGTTGTTGCTCATCGCCACACTTTTGACCCTGTCTGGTATCACAGCAGGCTTTCTGCAGTATCTGGCGCTCCTCTGGGTCCTGTGGCGCTGCGTGGAGCCCACAAAACAGCTGATCCTCGGCCGCTTCCCCAAAGTTCCTGTGGAAGAAATCGACAAGTCGCTTTTCCGGCCCGTACTGCTGGTGGTTTCGATCCTCACCTTTTTTCAGATGCTGGGAAGCCGAGAATCTCTGTCGCTAATTTCCCTCGGTGATGTGTTCGGGGTAACGCTCACCATCGGCAAATTGTTCACCGCCCTGGTGATCGTTTATCTGGTCATCGCCCTGGCCAGCCGTCCGGCAGCGTTCGTTTCTTGGCTCGGGGGCAGCTTCTTCGGCATGAAGCCCCAAAGCCGCGTGGCGCTGGAGGTGATTCTTCGTTACTCGTTGATCGCCATCGGCGTGATGGGTGTCGCGTACTACATCGGCATCAACGGCACCGCCCTGGTGGCGGTGGCCGGGGGCCTCTCCGTGGGCATCGGTTTCGGAATTAAGGAGATCATCTCCAACTTCATCAGCAGCCTCTGGTTGTTGTTTGAGGGATCGGTGCGACCCGGCGAAATCCTGATGATCAACGGCGACCCCTGCACCGTGCGGAAGCTGGGGCTACGCGCCACCCAATTACGCCGCGGCCGCGATGGAGCGGAACTGCTGATCCCCAATCAAAACTTTTTCACCCAAGAGGCGGAGTCATACACCGCTGAAGAAACCTCACGCCGCGACGTGGTGGTGGTGGGAGCGGCTTATCACCACGAACCCAGTCAAGTGATCGCGGTGTTGGAGGAGGTCGCACGTCAGCACAAGAAGGTGCTGCCATACCCGCCGCCAGCTGCGTTCACGGTGGATTTCGCCGATTCCTCAATCAACTACAAGCTGCTCTTCTGGGTGCGCAACCCCCTTGAAGCCTTTGGTGTAGGGAGTGACTTACGCCAAGCCATCTGGACGGCTTTTGAGAAGAACGGCATTGGCATTCCCTTCCCTCAGCGCCAGGTGTATCCGATGGAATGGCCCCCAGCCAAAGAGCAAACCCACCGGCTGGGCAGCCCCACCAATCAGCTCCAGGCCGAAGCAGACAGCGATTCAGCTGGCAAGACGGCTTAAGTAGTCCTCCTGGCGTCCGGCATTGATCCAACCAGTGGCGATCAGCTTGCTGGCGCTCTCGTTGACCCGACCGCGGTGAATATGGGACGGACCAGCCGGAAAGATCACTAACTTGCCCCGTTCAGCCGGTTCGTGGTGGTCCTGCCAGTGAAACTCGGTTCCGGCCTCATCAACGTCATTGCAATAAAGGATCCAAGCCAACACCCGGTGCACCGGTTCGGTGGCCTCATCGCTGATGGTCCAATCGCAATGCCAACGTTTGAACCCTTCCCCGGGGGCGTAGTGCTGGAGGTTGAAGATCGGATTCACGAACAGGCTCTGCTGCGGGCAGCACTGTCGGAACAATGGCCGCTCCTGCAGATAGCGCTCCAAACCTGCCGTCACCCCACGAAGGATCAGTTGCGATAGGGCGAAGGATTCGGGTTCCGAGCGATCTATCGCCACCAGGCTGATGTCGGTGCTCTGTTTCGCCGGTTCCCCCTCACCCTCGGGCCCGAAAGCCACGCCAGGCCGCTGCAAATCCACACGGCGCTCGAAGAACTCACGCACCGCATCAGCAACCGACGCGAAGCCGGGATTGCTGTAGCGCCCGATCAGGTTCATGCAGCAGCCTCCAAGCGAGGAATCACCACCACAGCATCCAGCTGCTGCCAGCGCTCCCGGTCAGCCACCACATGGCCTTGCAACTGAACCTGCTCCATCACCGTGGCAGCGCGCTCCAGATCGAGGGGGACACCGGGACCCATCGGCAACACCAGCACCTGCTGCTCAGCCGGATCGGCCATCACCTGAAGATCGAGGGCCTCCAGCTCCCGCTCAAAGAACACCCGCCGCATCCGGGTGGTGAGGCTTGGTCCAAGCGCCTCGACGAAACGGGCCATGCCGGCTTCATCTCCGGAGCTGCCGCAATTCAGCGACAACCAGATCAGCAGCTTCACCCAACTTTCTGCCGTCCACAGGGGTTGGAAGCTCTCCCGGTGTTGCCGCACCAACTCAGCAATTGAGAAATCAAACAGTGTGGCCTGCAGGCCAGTGGCATCAGCGGAATCCATGCTGTTCATCTTCTCCTGCGAAAGGTCAGACTGGGGCGACTGGCTATTCGCACCATGGCCCTGGACCTGAACGATCCCGAACTCGAGTTCTCCGATCTGGTCTACGCCTACCAGAGCTGGGTGATGGCGGTGATCAACGACGAAAAACTGGACAGCGACGAAAAGCTGCTCACCGATGACATCGCCGAGGACGCCCTCAACTCGATGCGCTTCCTGCCCGGCGAAGTGACAAGCGCCATCGAAACCAGCCTGGCCCGCGTCTACGACGTGGACGCCGATGAACTGGCCGAGCTGCTCTTCCCTGAGGACTGAGCCCCGGCTCACATAACGCGATGGGTTGGTCCGCGGCTGACATCCCGAACCAGCAAGGGCGCATTGCCCTGATCACTGGGGCCAACAGCGGTTTGGGCCTGGAAACCGCGCGCGCCTTGAAACGCTGCGGGGCCACTGTGGTGCTGGCGTGCCGCAGTCCCCGCAAAGCCGAGACGGCCAAACAGGATTTGCTGCAAGACCGGAACGGGGGAGCGGTTGATCTGGTGGACCTGGATCTGGCGGACCTGACCAGCGTGCAAAGGGCGGCGACCATGGTTGGCGAGCGCTACGGCTGCCTTGACCTGCTGATCAACAACGCAGGTGTGATGGCACCGCCGCGCCGCACCACCGCCCAGGGGCATGAACTGCAGTTCGGGGTGAATCACCTGGGGCATATGGCCCTGACCCAGGCCCTGCTGCCGCTGCTGCAGAACCGGCCCGATCCCCGCGTGGTGACGGTGACCTCCGGGGCGCAGTACTTCGGCAAGATCCGCTGGGATGACCCAAGTTGGAGCAAGGGCTACGACCGCTATGGGGCCTATGGCCAAAGCAAACTCGCCAACGTGATGTTTGCGCTCGAGCTGGATGCACGCCTGCGCGAGCAGGACAGCCCCATCCGCTCCCTTGCAGCCCATCCCGGCGTCGCGCGCACGGAACTCCAACCCACCGCGATCGCCAGCGTCGGCAACCGCTTCGAGGCCCTGGCCTATCGGCTGATGGATCCCTTGTTTCAAAGCGCCAGCATGGGTGCTCTGCCGCAACTGCATGCCGCCACCGCTGCAACGGCGCAGGGTGGCGAGCACTACGGCCCTGAACAGTTCGGCGGATTGCGGGGTGCACCGACGCTCTGCCGAGTTGCCCCAGCAGCAAGCCAACCCACCGCACGGCAGCGGCTCTGGAGCTTGAGCGAGCAGCTGATCGGTGGCTGAATCCAGCGCTGGATTGCAGCGGCTGGCTCCCTTCGTTCTGGGACGGGCCCGACGCGGTGTGGTGGGATCCAGTCGCTACGCCCAACGGCTGCGCACTGAGGTGCTGGAGGCCGCCAGAGACCCGCAACGCCAACCGGTGCTGATCAGCGGCGAACCTGGCCTGGAAAAAGACAATCTCGCCGCCCTGGTGCACTACGGATCAGCGGATCGGCGCCGTCTGCTGGTGCGAATGGAGGCCAGTGATCTGCAGGGCAGCGGCCTCAACCTGCTTGATGAGCTCGGATCCAGCACCCTGCTGATGAGCGGCATGGACCGCGTCGACGATGCGGTCCAACAGCGCTTGATCGCGATGGCCCGTGGCGAAGCGCCAGGGTTCCAAGGACGCGTGCTGTTCACCAGCGAAGCTGCCATCCCGGCTCTCGACGGCCAGGTGCGAACCATCCGCGTCCCTCCCTTACGGGTGCGCCGAACCGACCTGGGGGATTGGCTGCGTTACCGGCTGAGGCTGCAGAGCCCTGGCCTTGGCTGGGGCCAACCACCAGCCCTGCCGGACAGCGTGGTGCGACGGCTTCAGAACCACGATTTCGCCAACAACCTGCGCGAACTCGAAGCAATGGTTGATCGCGCCCTGCGTCAAGCACGTCAGCAAAGCCAGGGCGAGCTGCCACCACTCCTCCCTGAAGAGGTCTTCTGGACCGAAGAAAAAAAACGGCGGGCCCGTTTTGACATCTGGCGCTGGAAGCCACAGCTGCGGGATTGGATGCGCGCACCGGCGCTCTGGAACACGCTGCTGTTCGGCCTAGTGAGCTGGCTGTTCGTGGCCGTGAACCTGGCGCTCTGGCTTGGCCCGCAAGACCGCGCAGCCAATCCGATGCTGACCCTGTTCTGGGCCTGGTGGTGGCCGTTGATCCTGCTGAGTTACCCGCTAGTGGGCCGCCTCTGGTGCGCCATCTGCCCCTTCATGGTCTGGGGACAGATCGCCCAAAAGCTGACCCCATGGCACAAGAAAAGCTGGCCCCATGGGGACACAGACCGCTGGGGGGCTCCTTTGCTCGCCGCCGGTTTTGCCGCGATTCTCCTGTGGGAAGAGGTCTGGAACCTCGAGAACACCGCCTGGCTGAGCAGCTGTCTGCTGTTGCTCATCACAGCTGGCGCCGTGATCGGTTCAACGGTGTTTGAAAAACGCTTCTGGTGCCGTTACCTCTGTCCCGTCGGGGGCATGAACGGACTGTTCGCCAAGCTCTCGATCCTTGAACTCCGCGCCGAAGCCGGCACCTGCAGTGGCAGCTGCAGCAGTTACGCCTGCTTCAAGGGTGGACCCGCCGACGGCGAGGGACTGGCCAGCGAAGGCTGTCCCCTGGGCACCCATCCCGCCCACCTCAGCGACAACCGCAACTGCGTGCTCTGCATGACCTGCACCCAAGCCTGTCCCAACCGCTCCGTGCAGTTGCGATTGCGGCCGCCAGCCGCTGATCTGCAACGCACCATGCAGGCCCCGGACGGAGAGCGGGGCCTGATCCTGGTGCTGGCTGGAGGCATATGCCTGCACCACTGGCAACGTCTGCTGGGATGGCTGCCCCTTGCACCGTCCTCATTGCATGAAGGTCCCCTCCTGGCCAGGCTCAGCTTTGCTGCGCTGGCCCTTGCCCTACCAGCAGCCGCTGGTTTGTGGCTCAACCGGCGTTGGCTGTACGCCGGATTGCCACTGCTCTGGGCCCTTCTCCTGGCACGCCATCTGCCAATCGGCATGGCCGAAGCGGGCACCGTCTTGCCGCAAGGTTGGCCGCACTGGTCCGCCGACACCCATGTGATCGGCTTCTGCCAAACCATGGTGGTAGGGATTGGATGGGTTGGTGCTGCGATTTTGAGCCGCCGATTGCTGGATCTCGACCGCCGGGCCTGGGTCACGGGCAGCATGGTGTTGCTCATGGTCAGCTTGAGTGGCCGCTGGTTGGTTGCCCTTTAAAACCATGGCCACTCGCCCTTCAACCCAGATCAATGCCCGCCAAAAGGTGTTGTTGGCGAGCCTCCAGGCCAGTGGTGATGAGATGAGCGGTCAGCAACTGCACCGCAGCCTGGAGCCCTCCCAAGCCATGGGACTGGCCACGGTGTATCGCAATCTGCGGCAACTGCAGCAACGGGGGCTAGTGCGCTGCCGCCACCTGCCCAATGGAGAAGCGCTCTACGCGCCGCTGGAGCGGGATCGCCACCACCTCACCTGCGTCGATTGCGGCAAGACCCAAGCGCTCGACCACTGCCCAATTCACGACCTGGAGGTGCCCGAGGACGGGCGCAAAGGCTTCGATCTCCTGTTTCACACGCTTGAATTCTTCGGTCTCTGCAGCGACTGCCGCGAGCGGCAGCAAAGTCCGTCATGACCCTGGCCACCACCTACTACGGAGCCAATGGCTGGTTACTCGAATTCGATGATCTCCGCGTTCTGGTGGATCCCTGGCTGCGCGGCAGCCTGAGTTTCCCCCCGGGTGAATGGCTGCTGAAAGGGGAGCTGCCCTGCGAGCGCAAAGTGCCCGAAAAGCTGAACCTGCTGTTGCTCACCCAGGGGCTCGCGGACCACGCCCATCCGGAAACCTTGGTGTTGCTGCCCAAGGACCTCCCCGTCATTGGCTCGGTGGCCGCAGCACGGGTGGTGGAACGCTTGGGCTTCACCAACGTGAAGGACCTCTCTCCAGGAGAGAGCACCATCCACCAGGGGCTACAGGTGCGCGCCAGTGCTGGTGCACCGGTGCCGATGGTGGAAAACGGCTATCTACTCGAGCATCCGGCCGGTTCGCTTTATCTAGAACCCCATGGCTTTCTCGATCCAGCGCTGGAGCCGCAACCGCTGGATGCGGTGATCACGCCGATGGTGGATCTGGGGCTGCCCACGCTTGGAGCGTTTGTCAAAGGCTGTTCGGTGGTGCCGCAACTGGTGGAACGCTTCCAACCGAGCACGGTGCTCGCCAGCACCTCCGGCGGCGACGTGCGCTTTGGCGGCGCCCTGAGTCGGGCCCTGCAAATGAAAGGGTCGGTAGCCAGCACAGGAGCCCAGCTGCCGGCCAGCTGCCGCTGGACCGATCCAACACCAGGGGAACGCCTACTGCTGAAAAACTGATTTTTCGGATTAAGCTTTGTAACAACAGTTTGAGTTCGATGAAATCCCCACAGGCCAACGATTCTTGGTTCCAAGGCGTCGCCGCCCGCGACATCCACATGGAGCAGCTCAAAAAGGCCGAACGCTTCAACGGCCGTGCCGCCATGCTCGGCATCGTGATCGGAATCATCACCGAGGGGCTCACCGGTGCCGGCATCGTTCACCAGATTGGGCTGGGTCCCCTGGTGGATGGTTACGCCGCCTGCCGCACCCAATTCCTGCCCTTCTGCTTCTGATTCGGGAGGGGGACAACCCCCCGATGACGAGAATGGTGCGATTCACGTTCGAATCGAATGGCTGCTGACAAGGAACTGCTGAAGGAAGTGGCCCTGGAGCTGTGGAACACCACCAAGAAGCTCCGCCCCGGTCTGCCCAAAGCGCCTCGCGCCCAGCTGGTCCTGAAAGCTCTGCTCACCATCGGTGACATGAGCGATCAGCTGGAAGCCGCGATGGTGCTTGGGGTGATTGAGGCGCAGGAACCCGACGACGAGCCCGGGCAGGGAGAAGCGGCCGGCGAAGACAAGACGGTGACTGAAACGGAAGCCAAAACCGAGCGAGAAACCCCCAGGGTGGTGCGCAAGCGTTCCACCAGCCGCTGATCACAACCGCCTGATAACAAGCCTGACCCATCCCACCCGTCCTTAGCGGGATGGGTCAAGCATGTGGAGGCATCTCAGCAAGACGGCCTAGCGCTGCAGGGCAAGCACCGCCGCAGCGGCAGCAAGGGCCACGATTCCAGTCATCCAAATGCTGCTTTGGCGTTCCAACAACCAAGCAGCGTTGCGAGAAAACGACAACTTGCCCGTCGCAAGCAGCGCAGTGAGCCCCACAAGCAGAACCACGGGGACCACAAGCGCCAAGAACAACTGCATCACCAAATGCCTACAAGGCCTGTCTTCCAATGATGATCTGGTGACAAGCCGTTCAACGTCGCAACATCCACACCACAGCCTGAACCTTGACCCTGTTGATTGTCACCGCCGGTTTCATCGGTCTGCTCTGGCTAACGCAAAGCCTGATCCGACGCGGCATGGATGACGGCAGCAACGGCTGAGTGGGGCTTGACCCCCCTGCTGGCAAGGGCGTTGTCAGGGATGTCTTGGCTCCCTTGCGCTCTGCTCTGCTTCCGCTTTAAGAAAACGGCGATGCTGCGATGAGGCATAGCCACTGAGGTCGATTCGGCTGGCATTGCTGCCAGCTTTGCGCCACTCCCTCGGGGGAGTGCTGGATCTTCGGTTCATGGAAACGAGTTATCGGTTCTCGCGCAGTGGGCCTTCAGCAAGGCTCTTTGGCGTTGCCCCACCTTTGCACACTTGCCTGTCCCCGCCAAGCGGATGAGTAATTGCAGCTACGGCAAGCCAATTGGATTGGATCGATACTCCACCCAACGGCAAACGACTTGTGACCCCAGAGGAGCAGTACGTGAAATGCATGGACGCTGCCTACGCCGCTGCTGACAGGGAGACCTGCCTCAAAATGATGCGGAGAGCAGAGGGCGTCCTACGCGGAGAGTTCGGCGCCCAGACAGGAAGCGATGGCCCAGGTGAACGAGCGTTGGCGAGCTGAAGCAAAAAACCAACGAAACCCAGTGCAGCACCGGGTTTTGAGATGGGCGATACTGGGATCGAACCAGTGACAATCTCCTTTTAAAGGAGAAAATCGAACCATACAGCCCAAACGATCAGAGATCGAAATCACTGGCCAGTAACCTGACCTGAAGAGACATCAAAAGTATTGAGCCACAAGCGTGATCCGCCCTGTCGCTGCGCGTCAGGAACTGTTAATGCACTTTTTGGAGCACGCCCACGGATTTGGAGTAAACCACCGAAATGAGCCGCAGCGCACAGCCCTGGGAAGCAGCAATGCGGGCGACCAATCAAGGCCGCGAACGGCAAGAACTGGACAATCCGGAAGCTGAAGCGGCGGACCCAGATCGCGATGAAGATTCGGACAACGACGACCCCTACTGGTCACAAAATCATTTTGAATACCTTGACAGCTGACTCCACAAAGCCCGCAAAAAGCATCTACGCGAGATCACCATTCATAGATAAAAAATTTAGTCGGGTCGAAACGATCTCTGCGGCTTTTCACGGTATAAGTTTTTTCTAAAGAGTGATCCATCCAAGAATAAGTAATCCATTTGAGTATCTAAGAAGCAATCAACTGCGTCACTTGGAGTGTGAACCACTGGCTCTCCTCTAACATTGAAGGAAGTATTCAAAAGAACAGGAGGGTGCCCATATTGCCCGAGCTTGCGGAGCAATTTATACAGTGATGGATTAAAGCCTTGAGAAACAACTTGAACTCTTGCCGAACCATCCAAGTGAGTGACCGCCGGCAATGGATACGAGGAGATATCTACTGGTGTTTCATAACACTCTTCTGGCAATATCCCTATAGAAGACTTGGCTCTAGCAGTAATAAGCATATATGGATTCATAGCTCCATCAAAATATGTATGAAAATCTTCCGGCGTAGTTACAGGAGCAAAAGGCCTGAAATCTTCCCTATACTTAATCTTCAAATTTACTCTTCGCTGGGTGGAAGCCCCAAGCGGAGAAGCAAGGATGCTTCTATTTCCAAGTGCTCTAGGTCCAAACTCAGCTTTGCCCTGATAAAAACCAACTACCTTACCCTTAATGATCTCACTGGCTACGATCGATAAGGCATCATCAAGGCCACTAGTTTCAATTAATTCGATTTCACCACTTTTGCTTATCTGATCAATAAATTCTCTTGATACTTTGAAAGATGAACCCAAAAAAGGAGTGGGTGATAAGTCTTTTGATAAAGGACTAGTCAGTGAGCCAGTCTTTTTGGCAAGAAGTCGCTGATTTTGATGTGCCCGTAAACCATAAAATGCCGCCCCCAACGACGCCCCACAATCACCCGCAGCAGGCATAACATTAAAAAAACGATTACTTGACTTAAAACATTTATTCCATATTTTCTCATTGGCCTTACAATTTAAAGCAACCCCTCCCGAATAACAAAAATGCACGGAATTAGGATTTAATTTTATTGCGAGATCGAATAGATCAACAACTATATCCTCGGTTATTGATTGGATTGATGAGGCCAAGTCGGCAATATTTTGATCACAGAAAAAATCTTCATTTTTAATTGGACGAAAAGGAAGAATATTGGATAGCTTCTTGGTGTATAACTTTGAAAAGCCAGAAAAATTAAACATTGACAAGTTTAATTTCAAACTTTCTGCTCTATCATCTTTGAAAATATGCTTCCTAAGAAGGTCTTTAAATTGTGGCCGACCATATGGAGCCAATCCCATAAGCTTGTACTCGCCTGAATTAACCTTAAATCCTAAATAGCTTGTAAACGTAGCGTATAAAAGACCAATGGAGTGAGGATAAGATAATTGCCATTGCAAATGGTGGTTATTATCGTCAATCTTCCATATTGAAGCTGAAATATTTTCACCTACGCCATCGATAACGATAGAAACTGATTCACTTACTGATGCAAAGTGGTGAGAAGAAAGTGCATGACTTAAATGATGCCTCGAAAAGATAGTCTGCTTGAATGATACATCGATAAACCTATATTCATCTCTAAGCTCATCCGCAATAACTTGAAAATGAGAATCAAACAATTTTTTTACTTTTCTTTTAGATCTAAGCTCATAGCTAAATGCTAATTTTAATGCCTTGTCAACAGATCCAAAATACTTCGTTGACTTCAATATACGCCGAAACTTTTGATTAGGGTTTTCATAATATATGACGTGAAAGACAATTTGCGATCTAGAGTCTCTAAATTTAGATAAAATATATTTTAAACCCTCGCGAATGGACAAATCAGGAAAATTTTTGTCATGCTTTAAACGTGTTACCCGCTCTTCACCCTGGGCAAATAATACGTTTTGATCTTCATCAATGATAGATACGCCACTGTCATGATAGAAGCACGATATTCCAATAAAAAATCTGATCTTATTCGTACCCATATCCATTAATTACTCTTGATTAGATGAAATATATAACTTGCAAGGTCATTCTGGGAATCAATATTAGGATGAACTTCATCTCTCCATGAAATATTTGTAGAGCGATCAATAAGATCAGACGAATGCATGGTTATTTTATTGCTTTGTGATGATAGTACGTATTGTTGAAGAAATGGATAATAAACAGATATCAGCTGTAATCGTGTCAGTCTTAAGAGAAGGCACCGTAATGAGTTTGCTGGATCGTAGTCCTTTAACATCCATGGCTTATATATCCCTAACATTGACTTACAAATAGAGTCTATGGAAGAGTCATCTGAATTCAAGAAGGAACTCGGCTGAAATATATTTTGAAACTGAAAAATGAGATTTGTGTCAAGTGAATGAGCCAATTGCCCGACAACCCTTGTAGAGTTCGAAACTGTTTCTGCAATATCGTAAATAAATGACTTAATCTTGGCATGGCTAGAAGTTTTTTGAACACTATCACGAACACTGGTTTCAAAGAAGTCAATATTATTGACGATAGGCATAACCCGATCAACAATTATTTGAGGATCTCTCGTATTAGAGATTTTTTCATATACTTCATTTAAATCAATAGGGAATTTTTCGGCAATCTCCTTTGCCAGGCCCTCTGTATAGTCTTTTAATCCAGTTCGAACAAGCAAATTAGTGTAAGAATTAATGTCAAAATCATCCGCCACATCAGGGTTATTTTCAATGGTAAGTCTTTGCCTTGATGGCCCAAAAAGCCTAGAATATTCATTCTCTTGAAATAAATAAAATAGTTCATTGAATCCCGCATGCCAATATATAAATTCAGGCTTAAGTGTCAAAAAAGAGCTATATAATCTTGAAAAATATTGCTGATCTCCTGATATTGTCGATCCACCATATGCAAGATTAATAAAAGGATGATCAAATTTGCTTGCAAGGCAAGATTGGAGGCTAAGTGTTTTTGGAATTGAGGAGCCTGCCGCTACAGATGACCCCAACGTAATTGCATATTTTTTAAATTGATCTATTGACGTTAACCTGGAATCTTTGCCATTGTAAACAGAAACAGTATGTATTCCGTCGGAATGGTCTTTATTTGAGGGATTTAATATATCAACAATATTTCTAACAGGGCAATTATATTGCATCAGAAAGTATTGCATCAGAAAAAAGGATAGGTGTTGTCGTCAACCTGTTTTTTTTGGATATCTTTCTTCTTTGGTGCCGAAGACTGCTCCACTTCATCAGCATTTTTCCAGAAAAGCAGTTTGTTTCTTTTTTTTGATTTTTGCTTATCCAAAACTATGTTCGGATTGATGACTACAGCATTGTAACCTGCAAAAGCTGAATTTCAGCGGTAGCTCCTGCTTTTCACCTGGTGAATCCAGCAGACGAATGGACATGTTCAGCGTTGCGATGCAGCAGATATAACTGATCGGTTATTTAGATCGACCTCACCATCCTTTTTTAGGGATGAAACCCCAGAAAATCCATACATCTGCGGTTCGAGAACCTAATAGCTCATTAAGTAAGCCTTTGAATGCCATGGCCGCAGTGAGAGTTTGTCCGGTGCCAGTCATTTGATCGAGTTAGCGAATACATGCCACCAAAGTGCCAGGGTTCTTCTGCTGCATCGCCTGTCCAGCCGCGGCCATGAGTGTCTGAATTGACCACGACAGCAGCTCCTGCCCATCGATGCCGCTCTTATTGATGTCGTCCTTGATCTGGGCCCACACCCGTTTGATCAGCCGATACCCCTGTGCTCTGAAGACCCCCCACGTTTGTCTCATGAAAGCGAGACAACGAGTGTTGGACTGCCCAGCCAGGATCATTTCCTGAAGGTTTTCGACTTGCTTCGCTGTCTCTGTTGCGGTGGCACACGGAATGACTGATCAACTCGTGAAAGACGCTGGTACAGCGAGCTTTTGGACCCAATTAACGATAGATCTATTTGGAGCACGCTAGATAACAACCAAGAAAAATGGCCTCCCTGCCTGAAGCAAAGACACCAGTCGTGGAGTGGGATTTGGAGAGATGGGCGATACTGGGATCGAACCAGTGACAATCTCCTTGTAAGGGAGGTGCTCTACCGCTGAGCTAATCGCCCCACCGGGCAGATTCTGCCTTAACACGTCAGCTTGGGGGCGCACGACAGCCCCGAAGACTTGGCAACGGGTCGCCGCCACGACCAGAGCATCTGGGTCCTGAGCCTCCCGCTCGGCATCGCTGTTGGCTTGGTGCTGGGATGGGCTGCAGCCTTGATCACCGCCGCCAGCTGCCTAGCTGGCGGTTTATGGCTGTCCCCAGACCTGGATACCCGCTCCAATGCGCTGCGGCGCTGGGGAGCCCTCGGCTTTCTCTGGTGGCCCTACCGCCTGGTGATTCCCCATCGCTCGCTCTGGTCCCATGGCCCGCTGCTGGGAACAACCGCGCGCCTGGCGGTGCTGCTCACTTGGTGCCTGATCGTGAGCATGGCGGTTCCAGCACTCTCACCAGCGATGCTGCTGACGACGCTCCAGCAACTGATGCGTCAGCACCCACAGGAGTTCATCGCTCTGCTTGTGGGTTTGGAGGGCAGTGCATGGATCCACCTGATCCTCGATGGCGACCCCTGGCCCCAGGAATGGTCGAAGAAACGACAGCGATGAGAAGGTGGGCATTGCCCCTGTTGTTGCCCAGGCATGGCCAACGCTCCTTCTGCTGCAGTGCAGCGACTGGTCGATGTCGTGGCACAACTCAGGAACCCAGCAACGGGTTGTCCATGGGACCTGGAACAGACCCATGCATCCCTGGTGCCCTACGTGTTGGAGGAAGCCCACGAGGTGGCTGATGCCATCCGTCAGGGCGATGACCAGCACCTCAAGGAAGAACTCGGCGACCTTCTGCTGCAGGTGGTGCTGCACGCCCAGATCGCTGGAGAGGAGCAACGGTTTGATCTCAATGCGATCGCCGATGGCATCAGCAACAAGCTGATCCGCCGTCACCCCCATGTGTTCGGGGACGCCGAAGCCAAGACAAGTGACGACGTTCGACGCAGCTGGGACGCCATCAAGCTGGAGGAGCAGGCGGAGGCCCTGGCTGGCTCCACCAGTCCACTGAGCGACAGGCTCAAAACCAAGGTGCGCGGGCTGCCGGCCCTGGCTGGAGCGATGACCATCTCAAAAAGAGCAGCCAAAGCCGGCTTCGAGTGGGATGACATGGCCGGCGTCTGGGAGAAGGTCCATGAGGAGCTGGACGAACTCAAGGAGGCGGTGGCCAGCGGCGACAAAAGCCATGCCCAGGAGGAACTGGGCGATCTGCTGTTCACCCTGGTGAATGTGGCCCGTTGGTGCAGCATCGAACCCGAGGAGGGCCTCGCCGGCACGAATCAACGCTTCCTCGACCGTTTCTCCCGCGTTGAAGCCGCCCTGAAAGGGGATTTGCAGGGCCGCAGCATCAACGAATTGGAAGCCCTCTGGAAACAGGCCAAAGCGGCGATCCGAGCGGAACACTCCTCCACCTCTGGATCCAATTAATCGTCCAGGGATGGCCGGCTGCGCCGTTGACGCTTGAGGTCCCCACGCTTTTTCTTCGTATCCAAACGCCGCTTCACCGCACCGCGTCTAGGCCGAGTGGCTTTGCGGGAACGAGGCGGTGGCTGTAAGCCCTCCCGCAGCAGCTCCCCCATGCGCTGCAGTGCCTTCTGACGGTTCTGCCATTGGGAGCGTTCTTCAGCGACCACAACCCGCAAACAGCCTTCCACCAACCGGGGCTGGAAATGTTCCAGAAGTCGGGCGCGACGAAATGGACCCAAACAGGAGCAATTCGCCACGTCCAGCAGCAACTCCACGCGGGAATCGGTGGTGTTGACCCCCTGCCCGCCGGGACCGGATGAACGGCTGAACCGCCAACGCAAATCCCCGGACGGAATGGTCAACAGCTCATTCACCACCAGGTATTGCACCAGCCATCTCCTGGGTCAAGAACAACAGGATGCCTCCTACAGGGTGGGCGCAATCTCCGCATCGGCCGAACGTCCGTTCGAGAGGAAGAACGCGACTGATTTGACCTCACGCCGAATGGCTCTGGAGCTGCCCTCTTCCATAGCAGCTCCCCAACCAAGCACATTTAACTGCCATATTTTGTGTTCGTCAATCCCAAAGGCACTACATCTGGTGTTTGGAAACAGGCCCCCTGGGTCCTTAGCTGGATAGATGCCTCATCACCCCATGAGCAACTGGATTGACGAAGAGCACCGCGGCGTCCGCTATGGATTGAAGGGAGAGGTGCTGGTCGAGGAGACCAGTCGGTTCCAGCGGATCAGCGTGATTCGCAGTGAGCGCTACGGGCGAGGACTGCTGCTGGATGGCTGCTGGATGACGGCGGAACAGCAGGAACGCCACTACCACGAGGCCTTGGTGCACCCAGCGCTGTGCAGTGCCAGCTCGATCGAACGGATCCTTGTGATCGGCGGTGGAGACGGCGGCACCGCGCGGGAATGCCTGCGCCACCCAGACGTCCAGCGGCTGGACATGGTGGAAATTGACGGCCGGGTGGTGGAGCTCAGCCGGGAGCACCTCCCCGACATCGGTGGATCCGCCTGGTCCGATCCGCGGTTCCAGCTCACTGTGGGAGATGGCATCGCCTGGGCCGCCGAAGCCGAAGAACAGAGCTACGACGTTGTCTTGGTGGATGGCTCTGACCCCACAGGACCGGCCGAAGGCCTGTTCAACCGCGCCTTCTTCGAGAACTGCCGACGTCTGCTCAAGCCCGGGGGCGTGTTCGGCACGCAGAGCGAATCTCCCGAAGCCTTCCGCAATGTCCACATCGCCATGGTGCGTCTGTTGCGCGAGGTATTTGACCACGCCGACCCGCTCTATGGCTGGGTGCCGATGTATCCCAGCGGCTGGTGGAGCTGGACCTTCGCCGCAATGGGAACACCCCGCTACCGCACTGCAGATCCCGAGCGCAGCAAGGCCATTGCCCCAGGCTGCGAGATCTGGTCACCGCGCTGGCAGCGGGGAGCCATGGACGCCATCCCCGCCTTCATCGAACGGGAGTTGCAGTCATGACGATCCATCCGCCGAATGGGCTGTTCGACAGCGACGGGACCATTTTTATGGGCTCCCGGCGCAACCCTGCCGACTGCCGTGTTGGCCTCTTTGGTGTGCCGTACGACGGAACCACCTCTTTTCGGCCTGGCACGCGCTTCGGCCCCGCCGCCATTCGAGAGGTAAGTGCTGGGCTGGAGACCTATTGCCCGCAACTCGACCTGGATCTGGAGGATCTTGACTTTGCTGATCTCGGTGCCGTTGAGATTCCCTTCGGCAACCCTGAGCCCGTTCTCACAAAGGTGAAGCAGGCGACCGAAGCCGTGCTCAGTCTGGGTCTGAGGCCCCTGATGCTGGGCGGAGAGCATTCGATCAGCTCCGGTGCCGTGGAGGCCGTGGCACAACGCCACCCCGAGCTGGTGCTGGTGCAGCTGGATGCCCATGCCGATCTCAGGGACTGCTGGCTGGGGGCCCGCCACAGCCATGCCTGCGCCATGCGCCGCTGTTTGGAGATTCTTCCCAGCCAGACGCTGTTTCAACTCGCGATCCGCAGTGGCACGCGGGAGGAATTCACCGAACTGCAGGAGAGCTGCCGGTTGATGCCCAGCATCGATGCCCTTCAACAGGCCCTCGCTCCCTTGAAGGGAAAACCCGTCTATCTCACCGTCGACCTGGACTGGTTTGACCCCTCAGTTCTGCCGGGTACGGGCACCCCTGAACCCGGTGGTTACCACTGGTCTGATTTCGCCAGCCTGATCGAGGTGCTCCGGGAGCATCACCTGGTGGCGGCCGATGTGGTGGAACTAGCCCCACAACTCGACACCAGTGGTATCAGCTCCGTGCTGGCCGCCAAGGTGACCCGCAGCCTGCTCCTCCTCCTGGGTGCCGATTAATAGAAGTGACGTGCATCAATGCGCTGCTGCCGCAAACGGTTGTGCTGTTTGCTGAGCAATTGCAGCACCATCGTTGGGTGCCGATGGATGAGCGTCAAAAAATTAGTGCGGCTCAAGCGGAACAGGGAAACGGGCGTCACCGCTGTGGCATCACGGCTGTGACACTCGCTGGGATCAATTAGATCCTCGTAGAAAAACAACTCACTGGGACCAAAGCGGATGCGGTTCAACGGACCGCTGCTCAGTTCCACCCATCCCCGTTCAATCACATGGATGAACTGCACCGGCTCGCCGGCACTGAACAAGGTTGTGCCGGTGGGAAGGGTCAGGCGATCCACCTCAGGCTGTTCCTGGATGAGTTCCAGAGGAGTCAGCGGAGCTGAGGCGGACAAGGCAACAACGTTGGTTGGCTGCAGTATCCCGCGATCATCCGGTGGAGGCCATCAACAATGGCAGAGCCATGAATGGATCCAGACTCACGTCAGGCTGCGATCCAGTTCCAGCTGACGCTCACCAACGCCGCTGCTGTGCAGAGCCGGAAGCTTGGGAGAACGGGGGGTCCAGTGGTGACAGACCATCAGATCCGCCAGTTCGGCATGCACCTCCAACCGGCGCAGTCGGCACCACCCCTTCGCACCTGCCGGCAGGGTGCAGTACTGACAACTGCGACAGCAGGAGCTGGTGGCCAAACAAGTGCCCCGAGAACGGGCTCAAGCTAGTGACGGTCTGCGAAACGGACCATGGAAAGAGGCAAATTTCCGGGTTCCCTTCCGGATCGTGAAGCCCTCCATAAGAATGCGCTTCCCATCCGCCGCCCCTATGTCTCTGCAGCGCACTCCCCTGTTCGAGTCCTGCCGCAGCGCCGGGGGCCGCATGGTGCCGTTTGCCGGCTGGGAGATGCCGGTTCAGTTCAGCGGCCTGATCCAAGAACACAAGGCCGTTCGCGAACGGGTCGGAATGTTCGACATCTCCCACATGGGTGTGCTGCGCCTCGAAGGCGCCAATCCCAAGGATGCGCTGCAACGTCTGATCCCCAGCGACCTGCACCGGATCGGTCCAGGCGAAGCCTGCTACTCCGTTCTGCTGAACGAGCGTGGCGGCATCCGCGACGACCTGATCGTTTACGACTGCGGTGCCATCGATGCCGAACGGGGTGCGCTGGTGCTGGTGATCAATGCCGCCTGCGCCGACAGCGACACCGCCTGGATCCGTGAACAGATGGAGCCCGCTGGCCTGACGGTGACCGACATCAAAAAGGACGGCGTGCTGCTCGCTCTGCAAGGCCCTGAGGCCATGGGGGTGCTTCAGGAGCTGAGCGGCGAAGAGCTCAGCGGCTTGCCCCGCTTCGGCCACCGGATGCTCAACCTCAAAGGTCTGAGCCAACCGGTGTTCAGTGCTCGCACGGGCTACACCGGCGAAGACGGTGCCGAGCTGCTGCTCAACGCCAACGACGGACAAAAGCTCTGGCAGCTTTTGCTCGATCGCGGTGTCACCCCCTGCGGCCTGGGGGCGCGGGACACCTTGCGGCTGGAGGCCGCCATGCACCTTTACGGCCAGGACATGAACGACGCAACCAACCCCTTCGAGGCGGGATTGGGTTGGCTCGTGCACCTGGAAATGCCCGTGGATTTTGTCGGCCGACAGGCACTGGAGCAGGTGGCGGAATCCGGCCCTGCCAAACGCCTGGTGGGGCTCAAGCTGCAGGGCCGCGCCATCGCCCGCCACGACTATTCCGTCGTGCACAACGGGGAGACAGTCGGCATCGTCACCAGCGGCACCTGGTCCCCCACCCTGGAAGAAGCGATCGCCCTGGCCTACGTGCCCAAATCCCTTGCCAAGCTCGGCACCGAACTGAGCGTGGAGATCCGCGGCAAGGCCCAACCGGCAACGGTCGTTCGCAAGCCCTTCTACAAACGAGCCTGAGGCTCACCGCTGCTGTGGGAAACTCGCACTTCTCCAGTTGAGACATCCCATGCGCAGCAACGGTTGCGGCGACCTGCGCGAACAGAACATCGATCAGCAGGTGCAACTGTGCGGCTGGGTTGATCGACGCCGTGATCACGGTGGGGTGATTTTCATCGACCTGCGGGACCGCAGCGGCACGGTGCAGATCACGGTGGATCCGGATCTGGGCGCCGAAGCCTTCGCCGTCGCCGAGCATTTGCGCAGCGAAACCGTGCTGCAAGTTGAGGGAAAAGTGCGGCCCCGGCCTGGCGAATCGTTGAACGACAAGCTGGCCACGGGTGCCGTGGAAGTGCTCGCGAGCGGCATCACCGTGCTGAACAGCGTGAAGGGCAACCTGCCCTTCCCCGTATCGGTGCACGACGAGGAGAACACCCGCGAAGAGCTGCGGCTGCGCCATCGCTATTTGGATCTGCGCCGCAAGCGCATGAACGACAACCTGCGGATGCGGGCCCAAACCATCCAGGCCGCCCGTCGCTTCCTGGAGGACGCCGGCTTCATCGAAGTGGAAACCCCAGTGCTGACTCGCTCCACACCGGAAGGTGCCCGCGACTACGTGCTGCCCAGCCGGGTCTGCGGCGGCGAGTGGTTTGCCTTGCCCCAGTCCCCCCAGTTGTTCAAGCAGCTGCTGATGGTGGGCGGCATCGAGCGCTACTACCAGGTGGCCCGCTGTTTCCGCGACGAAGACCTGCGCGCCGACCGCCAGCCGGAATTCACCCAGCTGGACATCGAGATGAGCTTCATGGATCAGGAGCAGATCCTGGAGCTGAACGAATCCCTGATTTGCGCCATATGGAAGGCCGTAAAGGGCATCGAACTGCCGCGGCCCTTCCCCCGCATGACCTGGCATGACGCCATGGAGCGGTACGGAACCGACCGGCCCGACACCCGCTACGGCATGGAGCTCACCAACGTGAGCGACATCGTCAAGGACATGGGCTTCAAAGTGTTCAGCGGTGCCGTGAGGTCCGGCGGCGCAGTGAAGTGCATCGCTGTCCCCGGTGGCAACGACGCGGTGAGCAACGTACGGATCAAACCCGGCGGAGATGTGTTCAGCGAAGCCCAGAAAGCCGGTGCCGGTGGCCTGGCCTTCATCCGCGTGCGCGATAGCGGTGAGATCGACACGATCGGCGCCATCAAGGACAACCTCAGCGATGAGCAGAAGCAGGAACTGCTCAGCCGCACCGGCGCGGAACCCGGCACCTTGCTGCTGTTCGGCGCCGGCGACACCGCCACGGTGAACAAAGCCCTCGACCGGGTGCGCCAATACCTGGCCAAGGAGCTGGGCATGGTCAAGACCGACCGGGACAACGACCAGTGGAACTTCCTCTGGGTGGTGGACTTCCCGATGTTCGAGTTCAACAGCGACGAGAACCGTTACGAGGCCCTGCACCACCCCTTCTGCGCTCCCAACGCCGAGGATCTCGGCAGTGATGCGTCGAAATGGGGCGACACCCTGCCAGGAGCCAGGGCCCAGGCCTACGACCTTGTGCTCAATGGCCTTGAGCTCGGCGGCGGCTCCCTGCGCATCCATGACTCCGCTTTGCAGCGCCAGGTGTTGCAGACGGTTGGCTTGCCCCTCGAGGACGCCCAGGAGCAATTCGGCTTCCTGATGGACGCTCTCGATGTAGGCGCACCTCCCCACGGCGGCCTGGCCTTCGGTGTGGACCGAATGGTGATGCTGCTGGCCGGCGAGGAATCCATCCGCGACACCATTGCCTTCCCCAAGACCCAGCAGGCCCGCTGCCTGATGACCAATGCTCCAGGGGGCGTGGCCGACAAGCAGCTGGAGGAACTGCATGTGGCCAGCACCTGGGTCGAGCCCGACCAGGAGGACTGACCACAGAAGCTGAGCTGAACAGATCCCGAAGGGAATCAGCGCATTTGTCGCACCGCGGTCAACGGCGAGGAACCCTGAAGTTGGACTTCACCAAGGCCAGCTTTTGCCCAGCAAGCCCCGACGGACTGGGGGGACCCGTGAGCGCCGCAGCAGCGGTACGACGGATCTGCTGCGGCTTTATCTCCAGGACATCGGCCGGGTCGACCTGCTCACCAATGAGGAGGAGGTCACCCTGGCCCGTCTGGTGCAACGCCGCGAAGCCCTGCTGCTCCAGCAACGGGAGCTGGCCGAAAGCGATGCCGCCATCGGTGAACTGCATCGTCTCGAAGAACTGCAACGCCGCGAAGCCAACCAGCACAGCCACTGGCCAACCAAGCAGGAATGGGCCCGAGCGGCCGGTCTGCCCTTACCCGAGTTGCAGCAGCGGATTGACCTGGGCTACCAGGCCTGGGCGAAACAGGCCCAGCTTGAAGCCAAAGATCTGAAGCTGGCCCTCCGCAACGGTCGACGGGCCAAAGATCACATGATTCAGGCCAACCTGCGCCTAGTGGTGGCGGTGGCCAAGAAGTACCAACAGCGCGGCATGGAAATCCTGGATCTGGTCCAGGAAGGAACGCTCGGGCTGGAGCGGGCCGTGGAAAAGTTCGACCCCACCCGCGGTTTCCGGTTCAGCACCTACGCCTACTGGTGGATCCGTCAGGGGATCACCCGGGCGATCGCCACCCAGAGCCGCACCATCCGTTTGCCCGTTCATGTCACTGAAAAACTGAACCGGATCAAACGGGCCCAGCAGGAGATTGCGAGCAACGAAGGGCGCATCGCCTCGATCGCGGATCTGGCGCGCGAGCTCGGGATCAGTGAAGACACCGTGCGCCAGACCCTGGCCCGGGTGCCCCGCTCAGTGTCTCTGGACACCCGCGTCGGCCGCGATCAGGACACCCAGCTCGGAGATCTGATCGAGGACGGCCATGCCACCCCCGAGCAAACCCTCACCCACGACGAGTTGCATAACGATCTGGAGGATCTCCTCGATGAACTCACCAGTCGGGAGGCTGCTGTCCTGCGCAGGCGCTTCGGCTTGGAGGACGACACTCCCCAGACCCTGGCACAGATCGGAGAAGAACTGAAACTTTCAAGGGAACGCGTTCGTCAGATCGAAACCCGCGCCCTGCTCAAGCTGCGACAACCCCAACGACGCAGCAAAGTCCGGGATTACATCCAGAGCCTTGATTCCTGAACCAACCGTCCAACTCTCCCCACCACGCCATGGACATTGACATTGGTCTTTCCCAAGAGCAGCGCGACACCATCGCCGATGGACTCGGGCGACTTTTGGCGGACACCTACGTGCTGTACGGGAAAACCCACGGTTTTCACTGGAATGTCACCGGGCCGATGTTCAACACGCTGCACCTGATGTTCATGGAGCAGTACACCGAGCTTTGGACCGCACTGGATGAAATTGCCGAACGGATCCGAGCCCTCGGCCTGATGGCCCCCCATGGCGGCAGCACCCTGGCGGGCTTGTCCTCCATCCCGGAAGCCGAGCAACATCCTCCGGCCTTGGACATGGTGCGCGAGCTGGTGGCCGGCCATGAAGCGGTGGCACGAACAGCGCGCAGCGTGTTCGCCCTTGCTGATGCGGCCGATGATCAACCCAGTGCAGACCTCTTGACCCAACGCCTCCAGGTGCATGAAAAAACCGCCTGGATGTTGCGCAGCCTGCTTGAGAACTAACGCATCACGCGCGTGGGCCCTGGAGACCATGACCGACGCCAGCTAATTTGAAGAATCGCCCGGCAAGTCATGGCCAAATTCGTCTTCATCACCGGTGGTGTGGTGTCCAGCATTGGCAAGGGGATCGTGGCGGCAAGCCTCGGCCGGCTGCTGAAGTCGCGGGGCTACAACGTTTCGATCCTCAAGCTGGATCCCTACCTGAATGTGGATCCCGGGACGATGAGCCCGTTCCAGCATGGTGAGGTCTTTGTCACCGAAGACGGCGCCGAAACCGATCTCGACCTGGGCCATTACGAGCGCTTCACCGACACCGCGATGTCACGCCTGAACAGCGTGACCACCGGCTCGATCTACCAATCGGTGATCAACAAGGAACGCCGCGGCGACTACAACGGCGGCACCGTTCAGGTGATTCCCCACATCACCGGCGAAATCCGCGAGCGCATCCACCGCGTTGCATCCAATAGCAATGCCGATGTGGTGATCACCGAAATCGGCGGCACCGTCGGTGACATCGAATCACTGCCCTTCCTTGAAGCCATCCGGGAATTCCGGGAGGACGTGGGTCGCAACGATTTGGCCTACATCCACGTCACCCTGCTGCCCTTCATCGGCACCTCCGGCGAACTCAAAACCAAGCCAACCCAGCACTCAGTCAAGGAACTCCGCTCCATCGGCATTCAGCCGGATGTGCTCATCTGCCGCAGTGATCGCGACATCAGCGAAGATCTCAAGCGAAAAATCGGCGGCTTCTGCGGGGTGCCCACCCGCGCCGTCATTCCCTCCTTGGATGCCGACAGCATCTATGCCGTCCCGCTGATCCTCGAACAGGAGGGTCTGTGCCGTGAAGTTCTGGACGTGCTGAACCTGACTGACCATGACAGCGACATGGCGGCATGGGAACAACTGGTCAACAAGCTGCGCAACCCCGGACCGTCGGTGAAGGTTGCCCTGGTGGGCAAGTACGTGCAACTGAACGACGCCTATCTGTCGGTTGTCGAAGCGTTGCAGCATGCCTGCATTGCCCAGGATGCCTCCCTCGACCTGCACTGGGTCTGCGCCGAACAGATTGAAGCCGACGGTGCCGATGCACTCCTGCGCGGGATGGACGCCGTGGTCGTGCCCGGTGGCTTCGGCAACCGTGGCGTCGATGGAAAGATTGCAGCGATTCGCTGGGCCAGGGAACAACGCGTGCCCTTCCTGGGGCTCTGCCTTGGGATGCAAACCGCTGTGATCGAGTGGGCTCGCAACCAGGCCGGCCTTACCGGTGCCACCAGTGCTGAATTGAACGAAAACACGCCGCATCCCGTGATTCACCTGCTGCCGGAACAGCAGGACGTGGTGGACCTCGGCGGCACGATGCGCCTGGGGGTCTACCCCTGCAGGATTGCGCCGGGAACCCTGGCCCAAAGGCTTTACGGGGACGAGGTGGTCTACGAACGCCACCGCCACCGCTACGAATTCAACAATTCCTATCGCAATCTGTTCCTGGAATCCGGATACGTGGTGAGCGGCACGTCCCCGGACGGTCGTCTGGTGGAGTTGATTGAACTGAAAGGGCATCCCTTCTTCACGGCCTGTCAGTACCACCCAGAATTCCTGTCCCGCCCTGGACAACCCCACCCCTTGTTCCGGGGATTGATCGAGGCAGCCCAACAACGCCTTCCCGATTCGCCGGCTCAGGCCCTGCGTCAACAGGGGGATATTGCAATCCCATGAACCGCGTCGATGGCTGACTCCCAGCGTCTCCCGGTGGTGGAAACGTTCCATTCCCTGCAGGGAGAAGGCCACCATGCCGGACGCAGTGCCTTTTTCATTCGCCTTGCCGGCTGCACGGTGGGTTGTTCCTGGTGCGACACGAAGCACTCATGGCCCAGCCAGGGGCACCCTGAGCAGCCCATCGATGCCTTGGCTGACGCTGCCCAGATGGCTGCCAAAGCAGGGGCCAGCTTCGTTGTGATCACCGGTGGCGAGCCGTTGCATCACAATCTGCAGCCCCTCACCCAGGCCCTCGATGCTCGATGTGGCCTCCCCCTGCACCTGGAAACCAGTGGGGTGGATCCGCTGAGCGGACGCTTCGACTGGATCACCCTGTCCCCGAAGCGACACCAGCCCCCGCTTCAGGGGTTACTGGACCGGATGCAGGAACTGAAGGTGGTGGTGCATGCCCCTGAAGATCTGCACTTCGCTGATGCGATGGCGCAGGCTGGCCAGGCTGAGGCTCTGCACTATCTCCAACCCGGCTGGGACAGCCCGGAAGGCCAGCAACTCGCAATTGAGCACGTGCGCCATAACCCCACCTGGCGCCTAAGCCTGCAAGCCCACAAATGGCTGGGGGTGAGGTGATCACCGCCAGAACGCCCAGAAAACGCTCAGTCAGCCCACAGCCTTCACTTGGCAAGCCTCGCGGCACCTGAGCCACAATAAATTTATAGGGTGGTGGGGATCATCCCTTGCCGCTCCTGGAGTTGTTCGTTTAACTCCTCAGCCATGTCCTCCTCCATCCGCCGCAGACGCAACGTCCGCCGCCGTCGCTGGCAGGATGATTTTGGTGCGACCCCTGATCGGTCAGGCCAGCTGAATGTTGGTGGCCGCAGCCAAGGGACTCTGGAAAGGCACGGTGATCGCGATTGGTTTGGCATCAACCTGGACAGCGGAAGCAGTTACCGGGTTGATCTGAAGGGGCAATCGCTGCTGGATCCACACCTGCGGCTGCGGGATAGCCGTGGGCGAACCATGGCGGAGATCGACGACACCCCCACCAGCCTCGACCCGAGCGTCCAGTTCAAAGTCTTGCAAGGCGGACGCTTTTACCTCGATGTGGGCAGTGCCCAGGGAACTTTTCGGGGGAGTTACACCCTCTCCGCCCAACTCTTAAGACCTGCAGAACCCAGGCCTCAAGCTCAACTCCAGCGCACATTCAGCCGTGTGGATGGCTATGGCCAGGTGAATGCCAAAGGTGTCTTTGAGGCCCTGCTGAATCGCCCCCTTAACGATCAAGCTTCCCTTGGAGGCGAGCTCTGGAACCTCGACATGATTGGCGCGCCAGAGGCCTGGGCCGCCAACAGCAACGGACGCAGCACGACCGGCAAGGGCGTGACCATCGCCGTGGTCGACACCGGCATCGACTACAGCCACAGCGAATTCAAAGGGCGCATTCGGGCTGGCTACGACTTCGTCGATGGCGATTCGATCGCCGAAGACGCCAACGGACATGGAACCCATGTGGCTGGCACAATCGCTGCGGCGAATGACGGCCGCGGCATCATCGGCGTCGCGCACGAGGCAGCGATCATGCCCATCCGCGTCCTCGATGAGAACGGAGCGGGGTATCTCTCCGATGCGATTCGAGGCGTTCGCTGGGCCACGAACAATGGCGCCGATGTGATCAACCTCTCCCTCGGCGGAACGGGCTACAGCCAAGCCATGGCCAATGCAATCCGCCATGCCTCCCGCCGCGGCACCGTCGTGGTGATGGCCGCAGGGAACGCGGGAGGCGCCTCAGCGGAATACCCGGGTGCCCATGCCATCGAACATGGCATCGCTGTGGGGGCTGTCCAACGGGATGGGCGCATCGCGGGATTCTCCAATCGCGCTGGATCACGCCCCCTTGATTACGTCACCGCACCCGGCGTCGGCATCACATCCACCCTGCCTGGCAATCGCTATGGCCGCTACAGCGGTACCTCGATGGCGACACCCCATGTCGCCGGAGTTGCTGGGTTGCTGAAAAGCCAAAACAGCAGTTTGAGCAGCAGCGCCATCGAGGATTTGATCACAGGGACGACACAGGGAAGAAGCAACACCCAAGGCAACCCAACCGGCACGCCGCGTGCAGGATCGAGATCACTTAGTTCACGGGTGATCACCTTGGAGAACATCGACAGCCTTAGTGCCGATGCCTTTGACGACCCGCTGATCGGAAGCTTGAGCGGCAACAGCAAAGATCGCGAAGCAACCACGCAAATCATGCGCCGCAGAATTCGCCGCGACCAAGGCAAGTTTGCGGCCGTCGACGACTTCACCAGTCTCGACAACCGCGATCATCTTTTCGCCAGCGTGGACTTCAACAACGCACCAGGATCGGATCAACGGGATCTGCTTCGCACCTTGCTCGCCAACAACCACTTCGATTACTTCGAGATCGATCAAGCGATCCAGCTTGATGTCTTCAGTGCATAAGTAATGCCAAGCGTTGCTCTGCTGGGCACCGGTCTGCTCGGTGAATCCATTGGCCAACGCCTCCTCCAGCGAGGCGTTTCGCTTTACGTCTGGAACAGAACCCAGGGACGCTGCAGGGACTTAATCGAAGCAGGCGCCCAAGCCCTGAACAGCCCATCGGAGGCCGCCCGTTGTTGCGACAGCCTGATCACGGTGTTGCGCGACGGCCCCATCACGGCGGCCGTCTTGAAAGACATCGGCCGCCTCGATGGCTCCACCTTGATCACGATGGGAACCGTGGGAGTCACGGAAAGTCAGGCACTGGCCCAACAAGCTGCTCAGCAGGGAGGACGCTATCTGGAAGCCCCGGTGCTCGGCAGCAAACCGCAAGCGCTGAATGGATCACTGCTGGTGATGGCTGGCGGTGAAGCGCAGGTCTTCGAAGCACAACAGCCACTCCTCTCCCATCTCTGCCAAGAGCCCCTGCTCGTAGGCCCCGTTGGCAGTGGAGCTGCCACCAAGCTGGCCCTCAATCAGTTGATCGCCAGCCTCACCCACAGCTTCTCCCTCTCCCTGCAGCTGATTCAGCGGGCCGGCGTTCCTGTGGAGACGTTCATGGCCATCCTGCGGCCGTCAGCGCTCTACGCCCCAACCTTCGATAAGAAGCTGCAACGGATGCTGGATCACACCTACGCCGATCCGAACTTCAGCACCGCCCTGCTGCGCAAAGACCTGCGTCTGTTCCTGGAGGAAGCGGCAACCGCCGGCCTCCAAGACCAAGGGCTCAGCGGTTTGCTGTCCCTGCTTGAGCGAGCCAAGGGCACCGACCTGGATGAACAGGACTACTGCGCCCTACATGAACTCACGGTCCTGAGATGAGTCAACGCACTTCGATCGCGCTGCTCTCCGGCGGGTTGGATTCCGCCACCGCTGCGGCCCTTGCCCTTGAGCAAGGTGACCGCGTCATCGGCCTTTCCTTCGACTACGGCCAGAGCCATCGCCGCGAATTGGACGCCGCCGCTGCCATCGCCCAGCAACTTGGCGTAGCAGAGCATCACCGCATCGCCGTGAATTTGGCCAGCTGGGGGGGCTCAGCCCTCACTGACGCCAGCATCTCAATCCCAACCCATGGCGTTGAGGAGGGCAGCATCCCTCCCACCTACGTACCCGGGCGCAACACCGTGTTCATCTCGGTGGGCCTAAGCCTGGCGGAAGCACGCGGGGCCGAGCGGTTGGTGCTGGGGGTGAATGCTGTCGACTACTCGGGTTATCCCGACTGCCGGCCCGACTACCTCAACGCCTTCCAGACCTTGGCCGACCTGGCCAGCAAAGCCGGTCGTGAGGGCCATGGCGCCCAACTCTGGGCACCCCTGGTGCAGTGGAGCAAGGTGCGCATCGTTGAAGAAGCCCTTCGCCTGGGTGTTCCGATCGAAACAACCTGGAGCTGTTACAGCGGCGGCACGCACCCCTGCGGCGTCTGCGACAGCTGCCGCATCCGTGATGCAGCACTCCGCGAGGCAGGACGGCCTGATCTCTGCAGTTCCACGCAGGCATGATCCGCCCACAACGGCTTGAACTGGCCTGGCAGGAGCCGGAAGCCATCGCCCGCCAACTGGCCCATGCCTACGGCGAGCAAGGCCTGATCTGGCTGGATGGTGACGGCAGCAGCCTGGGGCGATGGGCCACCCTGGCGGTCGAGCCGAAGGAGATCGTCTGCTGCCGCGGCCTGCCTGGTGAGCCCGGAGCCAGCAATCCCTTCGAGGCTCTGCGGGGGCTTGACCCAGGCCATTGGTGCGGCTGGCTGAGCTATGAAGCCGCTGCTTGGGTGGAACCGGGAAACCCCTGGGCCAGCGATGGCATGGCCACGCTTTGGATCGCTCGCCACGATCCGGTGCTTCGCTTTGATCTCCAAAAGCGCAAGCTGTGGATCGAAGCCAGCAGCACGGCTGCTCTGGAACACCTAAGCCAACAGCTGGCCTCGAGCACTGAGCAGACCAAAGGCAAGCCCCCATCGATCCCCCTAGGGGCTTGGCATCACCACACCTCAGCCGATCAATACGCCGCAGGTGTGCAACGCATCCGAGATCTGATCGCAGCAGGCGACCTCTTCCAAGCCAATCTCACGGCCTGTTGCAGCACAGCCTGGCCCCAGAGAAGCAGTGCCTTGGAGCTGTTTCTCACCCTTAGAGATGCCTGCCCTGCTCCCTTTGCAGGGCTGATCATCAGCGACCAGAACGAGGCGTTGCTGTCATCGTCACCGGAACGGTTTCTGCAGGTGAGTGTCCAGGGAGCCGTACAAACCCGGCCGATCAAAGGCACCAGGCCGCGCCATGGCGACCCTGAACAGGATGCGAACCTCGCCGCGGAACTCGTGTGCAGTGACAAGGACCGGGCCGAGAACGTGATGATCGTCGATCTGCTGCGGAATGACCTCGGTCGTGCCTGCCAGCCGGGTTCGATCCAGGTTCCCCAACTGGTGGGACTCGAAAGTTATGCCTCCGTGCATCACCTCACCTCGGTTGTGGAGGGACAGCTGAAGGCCGGATTGAGCTGGGTCGATCTCCTGGAAGCCAGTTGGCCTGGGGGGTCGATTAGCGGAGCACCGAAACTGCGGGCCTGCCAACGTCTGCATGAGCTCGAGCCCACCAGCCGCGGTCCTTACTGCGGATCCCTGCTGCGGATTGACTGGGATGGCAGCTTCGACAGCAACATCTTGATCCGCTCTTTGCTGCGCCAAGGTGACACCCTGCGGGCCCATGCCGGCTGCGGAATTGTCGCCGACTCGGATCCCCTCGGCGAAACGGAGGAGTTGATGTGGAAGCTGCAGCCGTTGCTGGAGGCGCTGACATGACCGCCTCAGTCGCCTGGATCGACGGCCAGTGGGGAACAGCAGCAAGCCTGCAGCTTCCCCTCGACGACCGAGCCCTGCTCCTAGCCGATGGCCTCTTTGAAACCGTGCTGATTCACAACGGTGAGCCGCAACTCCTGCAGGAGCACCTGCAGCGATGGAGTGACAGTGCGGCCCTGCTGGGCATGGACCCGCCACCGCAGCGAGATGCACTGGGGCCTCTGATTGAAGGCGCAATTCAGCGGAGCCAGCTGAGCGAAGCAGATGGAGCCCTGCGCCTCAACTGGAGCCGTGGCAGCACACCCCAGCGCGGAATCGGGCTTCCGGCCCCAGGACACCACCGCTTTTGGCTCACGCTCCAGGCCTGCGCACCAACGTTTTCAGCCGTCACCACCATCACCAGTCGCCATGAGCGCCGCAATGCCTCCAGTCGATTGAGCCATTGCAAGACCTTCGCCTACGGGCAATCGATCCAGGCCCGCCGGGAAGCCCAGGGCCAAGCTGCCGACGACGCGCTGCTCTTGAACACGGCTGGGTCCCTGTGCTGCGGAACGGCGGCCAATCTGCTGGTCCGGCGTCGCGGACAGTGGCTGACACCGGCTCTCAGCAGCGGCTGTCTTCCAGGAGTGATGCGAGGCCGTGCACTGGCCCAGGGCATCGCGGTGGAAACCGAGCTGGCAGCAGAGTTCGAAGCCGATGATCAGGCCGTTTTAATCAACAGCTTGAGCTGTCGACCGATCGCATCGCACAACGGTCAGCCCATGGCGGCAACGACGACTGCAGTGGAACTTTGGCAATCCTTACTCCATTGAGCCAAAGACCAGCGATGGCCTAGATCCGAAGAATCCGGCGCACAGCCTCATCCCATCCGCTGGCATGGGGAGCTGCCGCCAGCTGGAAACGCCCGGCAGCGATCCCTGAACTCAACTCGGAATGGGGTCCGTCGGGCCCGGGCACAACGACAGCGATGTCGGCCACCTCGAGCAACGGCAGATCGTTGGGGGAATCCCCCAAGGCCAAGACCTTCACGTGCTCAGCACCCAGATGACGCTTCAGGGTGGCCAAGGCCTTGCCTTTGCTGATGCCTGGGCCCAGCAGATGACCCATGCGGTTGCCCTGCACCACCGTCAGGCCCATCCGCTGCACCAGGGCCTCAAGCCGGCGACGCCCCTCCGCCGAGGGCGGAACAAAAGGCACGCTGCAGCACCGCCGCTGCGCCTGGCGCAAGGCTTCGCCGCCGAGCCCCAACAACCGCTGACCCTCCTCCTCACTGAGTTCATCCAACGGACGCAGGGGCTCGCCCAACTCACTCTGCAGAAGCTGCAACTGGGGCTTGAGCTCCGTCCACTCCGGGCCCAATGGCAGCTCCCAGGGCTCCCCTACTGGGGTTTCCCCGTGCACGGCGCCACCGTTTTCAACAATGTACGGGTCATGAAGCCCCGCCTCTGCACGAAAGCCGCGCACTTCCTCCGCCGTTTTGCTGGTGCACGGAATCACTGGAATCCGCTGCTGTTGCAGCTGGCGGATCAGATCCTTAGCCGGCGACCAGTCGTAGCTGTGATCCAGCAACGTGCCGTCGAGATCGGTCACCACCCACCACGCCGTCTCCACACTCGCGGTCATGGCTGAACCAACCAATGCACCGCATAAGGCTCTAGCGAATGCAACTGATGTGGTGCGAACACATGACCGCTCAGGCAATCGGCCCAGGGCTGGTTCAGATCGCCACCCAAGCGACTGAGGCGCAAGCTGAGGCGCGCTGCCGTGATGTTGTGAACGGCCACCAGCGTTTCCCCACCGCGGCAACGCTGCATGATGACGCGATCACTGCGATCCGCACTCAGCACCGTCATCGGGGCATCCGGGTGCAAGGCCGGATGCACAGCCCGCTCAGCCAGAGCCCGCCTCAGCACCGGGAGCAGGGCTGATGCATCGGCATCGGGATCCGCCAGGCGTCGCTCCAAGGCTTGGGCCGTGAACTGGGGCCGATTGAGATCCCGTCGATGGCCCGTGCGGCGAAAGCGGGTCAGATCATTGGGAGCCGCCAGCAACGCCGGCAGATAGAAGGCGGGGACCCCGGGCAAGGCCAGGATCAACAGTTGGGTGAGCAGGAACCGCTCCCGTTGGAGATAAGTGGGATCAATCCCCCCATCCGCCATGGCACTCCACCAGCTGATGTTGATCTCGTAGGGAACTTCGTCGCCGGAGCTCAGCATCCTGTGGCTGACCAGTCCACCCCGCTGTTCACAACCGATCAACAGCTGGAGCAAGCGCTTCTGGGGCATCAGGCCCTCCAGGGGCCTCAAGCCGATGCCGTCGTGACAGGCGGTGAAATTGAGCAGCCCTGTCTGCGGAGGCAGGTCGGGCCAACGACTCAGCCAGGCATTGAGAAGGTCGGCACGGCCACTGACGCTGGCCTCAAGCAGCAAGGGCGGCAAGGGAAAGTTGTAGGCCAGATGCGCTTCATCACCACTCCTCAAATAGGAGAGGTTTTCCTGCTCCGGCACGTTGGTCTCGGTGACCACAACGCCATCGGGTCCCACCTGATCGAGCAGCAGGCGCAGCACCTTCACCAGTTGATGGGCCTGCTGCAGATGGATGCATGAGGTGTGGGGTTCCTTCCAGACGAAACCCACGGCATCCAGACGGATCCAACGCACCCCATGCCCAGCCATGCGCTGCATCAGGCGGGCAAAGCCAAGCAGCACCTCCGCAGAACGCCAGTTGAGATCCACCTGATCGGGACCAAAGGTGGTCCAGACCTGGCGCGCGCCCTTAGGCCCCCTCAATTGCGTGAACAGATTGGAACTGCGCGGACGAACAACATCCGCCCAGCACGGATCAGGCGCGGCCTCCAGCACACAGGAGCGGCCGGGCTGTTCATCCCGCATGAACTGCTGCACCCAGGGGTGAGAGGCCGACACGTGATTGAGAACGAGGTCGGCCATCAGCCGTCGGCCCTGCGCCAAAGCAGCGAGGTCGCTCCAATCACCGAAACGAGGCTCGAGCTTGGTGTGGCTGGCCACCGCAAAGCCACCATCACTGGTGGATTGCAGGAACGGCAGCACATGAACCACCGCTGCGAAGGGATGCAGATGGCGATTCACAAACGACTTCAGCGCTTGAAGACCAGGCACACCCGCGTCAGCAATGGTGTCGGCGTAGGTGATCAAGACCACATCGCTGCCTGTCCAGCGGTCCATGGGTTCTGCCATATCGCCATCTCCTGACGATTGGCTCAAGATCTGCAGCAATTGCGACGACAACTCCTGGCCATCCCCGGAAGAATCATTCGGGTACAAATGGCCAAGCAGGGTCCGCAGCGTTTCGTCGCGCGGGGGCTGCATCGCCTTCCTCCTCAACACCGTTCAGGTATGGGGCAGGACTCTGACCTCTGTTGTTGCATCGAACACCACATGGATTTTCAGCAGGGCCTGATCAGCACCGTCCATGACTACAGCTTGGGCAATCTCGATGCGGTTGCCTTCAACCGGGAGCTGAGTCAGCGACCCACCACCCTGCTGATCCCCTGCCTGATGGAGGAATTCAGCCGACCAGCCTTAGGCCTGATTCGAGACACACTTTCAGGTCTGAAGGGGCTCAACGAGCTGGTGGTGGCGTTGGCGGCCACCAGCGCCGAAGACGTCAAAGCGGCAGAAAAGTTTTTCGAAGGGATGCCCTTCCCCGTTCGGGTGCACTGGACCAACGGCCCCGCCGTCCGGGACTTGCTCGAATCCGTCGGTGAACTGGGGCTCGACGTGACCGGACCACCGGGCAAGGGCTGGGCCGTCTGGCAGGGGCTCGGGGTGGCATGCCAAGACGCTGAGGTGGTTGGCCTGTTCGATGCCGACATCAGAACCTTTGGATCGGCATATCCAGAGCGCATGCTCCGCCCCCTGCTGGATCGATCCCACGGCATTGCCTACGTGAAGGCGTTCTACAGCCGTCTTTCCCTCGAGACCCAAGCGCTTCAGGGCCGAGCGACCCGTCTCTTTGTCGGCCCACTGCTGGCCAGCCTGGAACAGGTTTTCGGCCCCCTGCCCTACTTGGCGTATCTCCAGTCATTCCGCTATCCCCTGGCTGGCGAATTCGCCTTCACCACCGATCTGGCGATGAATCTGCGGATCCCGTCGGACTGGGGACTGGAGGTGGGCCTGCTGTCTGAGGTGTATCGCCATGTGGCCTCCAGCCGAATTGCTCAAGTTGATCTGGGGTTGTTCGACCACAAACACAAGGAGCTGGGTCAGCAACCCAGCGAAGGCCTGCAACGCATGGCAGGCGAAATTTTCGGCACGGTGTTGCGCGGCCTGATGGAACACGAAGGTTGCGTGATGTCGATGGATCAACTGCCGACACTTGAAGTGCTTTACCGGCGAGTTGGCGAGGATCGCGTGCGGCAATTCGGCCTTGATTCAGCGATCAATCGGTTGCCTTACGACCGCCACGGCGAAGAACTGGCTGTTCAAAACTTCGCCGGCCTCCTACGCCCCGGCCTGGCAAAACTGATGCAAGCACCGATTGCCCATCAACTGCCCAGCTGGTCGCGACTGCGCAGCTGCAATTCAGCGCTTCAAGCTGATCTGGCAGCAGCAGGCCAGGCAGATCGCACATCCCTGAAACGGCCGAACCACAACCCGCAACGTTTGACCTCTGAGCTCGCTGCATAAAGCCAACGCGTCAAGCCTCAGCTCAACTGATCGCGCTGGCGGGTCACCCAAGCTGTTGCAGCGCGCTGGGAATGCCATGCCTGAAGCAATTGTTTGGCCAACACTTGCAGCTGTTGTGGATCGAGGGTTGATTCAATCGCGCGATTCATCCGCTCGACATCGAATTGCTGAGTCACACTCAGGCTGACTGATTCTTCCATCCCGCAATCCCCCATATCGACAAAACAATCATGCAAACAGCGGCAAAAAAGATTTGTTTCAATCGAAACGAAAGAGTCGCGATGTTTGATCTTCAAAACCCTGAGCGGCACCCACCCCACCAAGGGGCGACCGGAATCGTGATGATCGATACAAAAGCAATCAACTCTGTATCAACTCATCTGTACCAAATCTAAAGGCGTCCTGATTCGGTGATCAATCAAACACTTCACTTGCCAAGGGGACATGAGATTGGCAGCATTCAAGATGCTCAAAATGATTGAGTGCGTTTACCAAAACGACACCAGCCGGATGGTGATCGTGAAATGCATTGGTGCCAACCACTTCTATCGAGAGAAGGTGGTGATGCCCACGGAGGTTTTTTGGTTCCAAGCGCCCAAGGATGCGCGCTTAGAAATCTGGAAAATGTCGCTGACAGGGCAGATGCTTCACGTTCGTGCCGATGTGAGCGACTACGCCACGAATGAAGAGCCTGCGACCGAATCCCTCTGGGCCAGCTGAACTGACCCAGGAGAAGCCATCAAGAGCGAAGCCCTAAACGCTCAGGAACTGGTCAACAACCGTCTGACTGAGTTCGCTAGTTGAACCACTAGCAACAATGCCGCCACGTTGCATGGCGTAGTAGCGGTCAGCCTGGCGAACGAAATGGAGATGTTGCTCCACCAGCAACACCCCAATCCCGGTGTCGGCGATGATTCGCCGAACAGCAGCTTCAATGTCTTGAACAATGTTGGGCTGAATGCCCTCGGTGGGCTCATCCAACAGCAGCAACTTTGGCTTGCCAAGCAACGCACGGGCAATGGCCAATTGTTGTTGCTGACCCCCACTCAAATCCCCGCCCTTGCGCGGTAGAAACTCCTGAAGAATCGGAAACAGCTCATATACGAATGGATCGATGTGGCGATTCCGCGCCAATCCACCCGGCAACGCCTCCATCCCCAAAAGCAAGTTTTCTTCAACTGTGAGCTGGGGAATGATCTCGCGACCTTGCGGCACGTAGCCAATCCCGGCCCGAGCGCGCTGATGGGGAGCCTGACGATCCAGTTGAGAACCGTCGAGCGCCATGGTTCCGGAGCGAGGGCGCAACAGACCGATCAGTGATTTCAACAGGGTGGTTTTACCCACACCATTGCGACCGATCAAACACACCATCTCGCCCGATTTCACGCTGAGATCAACATCCCGAAGAATGTGACTTTCACCGTAAAAAGTGTTGAGGCCTTGGATCTCCAGCAAATTCGTCATGGCGTCTCCTCCTCAGTGGTGCCGAGATAAACCTCAATCACCCGGGGATCGGCCTGCACCTGATCCATCGTGCCCTCACAAAGAACATGACCCTGGTGCAGCACCGTCACCGGACTTTCAAGTCGTCGAATGAATTCCATGTCGTGCTCAATCACCAACACGGTGTGATCCCCCGCCAACGACTTGAGCAGATCCGCCGTCAAATCGGTCTCCTCGTCCGTGAGCCCAGCCACCGGCTCATCCACCAGCAACAGGTCGGGATCCTGGCCCACCAGCATGGCGATCTCAAGCCACTGTTTCTGGCCATGGGACAACGACCCAGCAGCCCAATCGGCACGGTTCTGCAGATTGACAATGCTCATCAAGTGATGAACACGGTCTCGCTGCTGCCCATTCAGGCCCCTCACCAGCAATGACCAGGGCTGCTTCGGCTGGCTCACCGCCAGAGCCAAGTTCTCCTGAACGCTGAGCTTCTCAAAAACACGAGGGCTCTGAAACTTGCGGCCGATGCCGAAGCGCGCGATGCGGTGCTCCCGTTTTCCCACCAGAGAGCGTCCCTTGAACACCACATCCCCTTCAGTAGGAGCGGTCTTGCCGGTAATCACATCGAGGAACGTGGTCTTGCCGGCGCCATTCGGACCGATCACAGCGCGCAGCTCCCCAGGCTGAAGGCTGAGGTTGAGATCGCGGAGCGCCAAAAAGCCATCAAAACTGACGGTGATTTGGCGCAACTCCAATAAAGCTGTACTCATGACTGAACCTCTTCCTGACCTTCAAGATCGAGACGTGGATAGGTCTCACTCCGACGGGCAATGCCGAATCGGTTGAGCCAATTGCGAGGGCCATCACCTCGGAACCAACCAATGACGCCCTCAGGCAAGGCGGTCACCACGAGGATGAACAGGCCCCCTTGGATGAACAGCCAACTCTGGGGGAGCGCTTCGCTCACCAAACTCTTGGCGTAGTTGATGACTACGGCGCCAAGAATGGCTCCCACAAGCGTGCCTCGACCACCCACTGCAACCCAGATCACCATCTCAATCGAGAAGGGAACAGTCATGTACTGCGGCGAAACGATGCCCGACTGAACGGTGTAAAGCGCACCACCAATTCCTGCCAAACCACCAGCGATGGCGAAGACGATCGTCTTGAACAGAGTTGGGTTGTAACCCGCAAAGCGCAGCCGAGGTTCGTCATCGCGAATGGCGATCAACACATCACCGAACCGGCCCCGCACCACCCAGCGCAGAAGCAGCCAGGCCAGGATCACCACCACAGAGGTCAACCAGAAGAAACCCCGCTGCATCTCCGGGGAACCCACCATCTGTCCGAACAGCTGGGTTACATCGGTTTTAAGACCGTTGGTGCCATTAATCAGCTTCTGCTGTCCGTTGAAGAAATTGAAGAAAACGAGCAGGGCAGCCTGGGTGAGGATCGAGAAGTAGACCCCCTTGATCCGGTTGCGGAACACCAGGTTGCCGAGCACAGCGGCCAAGACGGCTGGAACCAGCCAGATCGCCACCAGGGTGAACAACGGGGAATGGAACGGTTCCCAGAAGGCGGGCAAACGATCCAAGCCGTAGAGGCTGAAGAACTCGGGAATGCCATTGGGAAGATCACCCGAGCTGTTCAGCTGCAGATACATGGCTGCCACGTAGCCGCCAAGGGCAAAAAAGATGCCCTGGCCAAGGCTGAGCAAACCGGTGAAGCCCCAGATCAAGTCGATGCCCAGGGCAACGATCGCCAGGGAGAGGAAGCGACCCAACAAATTCAGCCGAAACACCGGCAGAACAGCAGGCGCAGCAACGATGGCCGCAACGATCACCACCCAAAGGATGATCAAGGACCAACGACGTTGTTGAAATGCTTGGAACATCAGATCAAGCCTCCACCATGCGTCCCTTCTGCGGGAATAGACCCGCGGGACGGAATTGAAGGAACACCACGATCAGAGCGAACACCATCACTTGAGCCATGCTCGTGGTGGCAAAGAAATTCACCGCACCGGCCAGGGGAGCCGGCATGTCAGGCCAGATCGTCAGCAGTCGGCCAGCACCGATCAAGTCGGTGAGCAAGCCGATGGCAAAGGAAGCGAGCACGGTGCCCAACAGGTTTCCGACGCCACCGAGCACCACCACCATGAAGCAGCCCACGATGTAAGACCCGCCCACGTTGGGGCCCACCGAACCCAGCAGGGAAACAGCCACCCCCGCCACCCCGGCCAGACCGGAGCCGATGCCAAAGGTGAGCACATCAACGGTGTCGGTGGGGATCCCCAGGCAATCACTCATCGAACGGTTCTGGGTAACGGCACGAATACGCATGCCCCACACGCTTTTGTTGAGGAACCACGTCACCCCAACCACAGCAACGATCGTGATCACGATGATCACCAGACGCGGCACAGGAAAGGTGATGTCTATGAATTCGATCCCACCGCGCATCCATTTGGGTGCCGTCACATCCACGTTGCGGGAGGTGGCTCGGGCGATGCGGCTGATTTGTGAAGCCAGGCCACCCGCCAACAGCACGCCTCCCAGGGCGGAAACAGCCCAACTCCCCGCACGCACCAAGCGTGCTCGAGGCCCCGCCAGGAGAGAGGAGGGAAGCAGCAGCGGGAGGCCAAAGCCCAGCACCAGCGCCAGGATCAGGCCGGCGGCATGAGCCAAGGGAACACTCCGCACAAACTGCTGAAGAATCAAGCTGACACCCCATGTCGCCAACAACGTCTCCAGCGGGTTGCCGTAGAGCCGGCGAATCACGGTGCGTTCCAGCAGGATGCCGACCACACCACTGACGATGAAAGCCAGGGGAAGCGCCACCAGCACGTAGGCGTAGTAAACCGGCTGCAGAGCAGGAAGCTTGAAGATCAGCTGCACCACGTAGGTGGTGTAGGCCCCAAGCATGATCAGCTCGCCATGGGCGAGGTTGATCACGCCCATGAGGCCAAAGACAATGGCCAGTCCGAGGGCGGCCATCAGCAGCACCGAGCCGATGGCAACACCGTTGAACAGGCTTTCGAGAAGCAGTTGCACAGACGTGTGAAACGAAGCGTTCAATGAAACGACGAAAGGAGGAGCCCGTCACCGGGCTCCTCCCTGGAGAGCAATCAGGCTGTGATCAAAAGATCAGAGCTTGTACTTCTCGCCCTTGGCGGCATCGGTCCAGTCGCAAGCGAAGCCCTTGGAGCTGGGCTCGAACTGGTTCCAGGCCTGAGGCGCCACAGGACCGTCGGTGGATTCGAGGATCTCGAACTGACCGTCAGCAGTGATCTGGCCAATGCGCACGGTCTGGGACAGGTGGTGGTTAGGCATCACCGTCACAGGACCCTGAGGCGCGTCGAACTCGATGCCGACCAGGGCCTCACGCACCTTGTCGTCGTCGAAGCTGTTGGCCTTCTCGACAGCCTTCTTCCAGAGGTAAACCATGTTGTAGGCCGACTCCTGAGGGTCAGCGACCTGCCGGTCGGCGCCGTACTTGGCCTTGAAGTCAGCAGCGAACTTCTTGGATGCCGGGGTGTCGATCGACATCATGTAGTTCCAAGCGCCGTAGTGGCCCTCAAGGAACTCAGAACCGATGGTGCTGATCTCCTCTTCCGCAATGGAGTAGCTCATCACGTAGTAGCCGTTATCGGGGGTGATGCCGGCGTCCTGGATCTGCTTGAAGAAGGCAACGTTCTGGTCACCGTTCAGGGTGTTGATGATCACACCGCCGTCAGGCAGGGCCTTCTTGATCTTGGCGATGATCGGAGCAACCTCGGTGTTGCCCAGGGGCAGATAGTCCTCACCGACCACTTCGCCACCCAGGGACTTGAGCTGTTCCTTGGTGATGGTGTTGGAGGTGCGGGGGAAGACGTAGTCCGAACCCACGAGGAAGAAGGGCTTGCCAGCAGCAGGCGACTTCTCATACATGAACTTGGTGGCAGGCTCCGACTGCTGGTTCGGAGTTGCACCGGTGTAGAAGATGTTGTTGGAACACTCCTGACCCTCGTACTGAATCGGGTAGTAGAGGAAGGCGTCCTTCGACTCGTACACAGGCAGCATCGCCTTGCGGCTGGCGGAGGTCCAACCACCGAAAACGACGGGCACCTGATCCTGGTCGATCAGCTTCTTGGACTTCTCAGCGAAGGTGGGCCAGTCGGAGGCACCGTCCTCGACGATGTACTCGATCTTGTACTTCTTACCGTCAACCTCGACGCCACCGGCGGCGTTGATCTCATCGATCGCCATTTTCTCGGTGTCCACCAGGGTGGACTCGGAGATGGCCATGGTGCCGGTCAGCGAGTGCAGGATGCCGACGGTGACGCTGTCGTCGTAATCAACGTTGGCAGCCTTGTCATCGCCACCGCAAGCGGTCACGGCAAGACCCAGCGACGCCGCGGCCATGCCGGCAAACAGACGCTTAGAAAGTGAAGAGCTCATGGTGTTCCACAACACAGGGATGTGCCTGACGGCAGCTGACGGAAGGTACGAATCAGCACGCCCTTGCTTTGGTATCAATCAGAACCAAATGGCGAGACCAGCGGCTGCGGATCAACGATTCGGTAGCTGTTGCAACAAGAAGCCCACCACCTGCTCCAAACCTTCGCCGCTGTGGAGATTGGTGAAACACCAGGGCCGGTCTCCACGCATTCGCAGGGTGTCCTGTTCCATCACCGAAAGATCGGCACCAACCTGGGGAGCCAGATCAATCTTGTTGATCACCAGCAGATCAGAGCGGGTGATGCCAGGCCCCCCTTTACGGGGAATCTTGTCGCCAGCTGCCACGTCGATCACATAGATGCAGAGATCCACCAGTTCAGGACTGAAGCTCGCCGCCAGGTTGTCGCCACCGCTTTCAACCAGAACAAGATCCAGGTCAGGGAATTGCGCCTCCAGCTCTGCCACAGCGGCTCTATTGATCGAGCAGTCTTCGCGGATCGCCGTGTGGGGGCAACCACCCGTCTCCACTCCACGGATCCGCTCTGGATCCAGGGCACCGGCACGGGTGAGGAACTGGGCATCCTCCTGGGTGTAGATGTCATTGGTGACCACCGCGAGCTGCAGGTCGTCGCGCAAGCGGCGACAGAGCGCCTCCACCAGTGCGGTCTTGCCGGATCCCACAGGACCCGCCACCCCCAGGCGCAGTTTGCTGCTCATCAGCTTCGAAACAGGCGTGAATACAGCTCAGCATGGGCAAGCTGCGCCATGCCCGCACCCACACCGCTGCTCCAGAGCTGCTGCGGATCGGCCGCCTGAAGCAGCTGCGCTTGCGAGGCAATCAGCGGCAGCAGCCGTTGTTGCAGCACCTGTGCTCGGGACGGACCCAACGGCAGCAGCCGGACCGAAGCACTGAGCTGATTGGCAACCCAGCCGTAGAGGTATCCCTCCACCATGTCTCCTGCTGAAACCGACAAGCCCACAGCGGCCCAGGCCCAGGCCGCTGGCCAGCTAAGGGCAACGGGTTCAGGCAAGTCGTGCCCCATGTCAGACATCAACTGCAGCAGCGACATCCCCATCTGACGCTGCTGGGCTCGCAGCTCCGCTGCTTCACGGGTGGCCAACAGCCAACCATCCAGATCGATCAGGCGCACCTTGGCCGCCGCATCGGCCTGAGTGGACCACCCCACCAAAACCTCCGCAAACGGCCTTAACGCCGCGGCTTCCAGCCGCACCGCGCCCCGTTGCAGTTCAGCCTCCAACCAAGCCTGAATGGCCTGCTCATCGGCGATGGATCCCGCCTGAATCAACACCTCCAGGCCCTCTGAATAGCTGAAGGCACCCACGGGCAGGGCCGGGCTGACCAATTGCAACAACGCCAGGGAGGTCATCCGTGCTGATGGCCTCCGTAGGCGCCGCCCTCAGGGGCAAACGGCTGCAGACAGCGGCTGACCGTCAATCCACGCCCTTCCAGCATCGTGGCGAGCACGGAATCCTCAGGCAGCAACAGCTCCTGCTCATGCAGCTCCAGGGCGACATGTCGATTGCCCAGGTGATAGGCCGCCTGCAACAGCTCCAGGGGATGCGAGCCCTGCACCCGCAGCAACGCTTCCGGCGCTGCCGTCACCTCAACAACGGTCGACCCAGACTGATCCCCCAGCAAATCACCCGGCTGCAGCGATCCCACACGAGGCAACTGCAGCAGCACCGGACAACCGCAAGAAGTGGTGCGACGACCACGGAGCACCGTGCGCTCTTCGGCCGTCAACGGCAACTGCAGGGTTGCCGTGGCACTGCTGTTCTGCAGGCGCTGCTCCAGCACGACCATCGCATCCGTCACGAGCACCTCCTCTCCAGATCCATAACGAAAGCGTGCCGATCAATCACCAGCACTTTGGTGTGCATTGCTACAGAGTTGAAGCCGATGGCGGCGGAGCGTGAGGCCATGCAACGTCTTGATCCTTGGCACGGCCACTGCAACCTGCAGTTTCATGCCACCAACGGCAGCACCAAACACCAGGGGGGCTGCACAGCTCCATTCAAGTTGCTCCGAAGTGAACGCGGTGATGACGGACGCTGTGAGCTGCCGGTGCTGCACACCGCTGGAGGCCTGGTGGGCGGCGATCAACTCAGCCTGGACATCAAGCTTGAAGCCAACAGCCGCTGCCTAATCACCAGCGTGGCGGCGCAAAAGGTTTATGGATCCATCGGCCGCAGCCGCCTGCAACCCGAGGGTTGCTTTGCCCATCAACAGGTGCGCTGCTCGCTGGCCAGCGGCAGTGATCTCGAATGGCTGCCGCAGGAACTGGTGTTGTACGCCGATGCCTTGTTCGAGCAGCAGCTGACGGTGACCCTGCCCCAAGACGCCTCCTTTCTCAGTGCAGAGATCGTGCGCTTGGGCCGAACCGCCGCTGCTGAAACCCTGCAGCAGGGACGTTGGCGGTCGAGCCTCACCATTCAGCGCCTCGCGGCCAGCAGCTCAACCTGGGAGCTGGCGGATCGTGTGGAACTCGGCGACGCCAGCCTGGACAGCCCGCACGGGTTGGGAGGAGCCCCGGTGTTCGGAACACTGGTTTGGGCGGCGCCGATGACCATGGGCACCGAAACAACAGCAACGCTGCTGGAGGGAGCGCGGGCCGACCGAGAGGGACTGACGGGGACGATGCGCTGCGGTGCCCTCAATCAGGGCCTGATCGCCCGCTATTCAGGCGAATCGAGCCGTGATGCCCGCTTCTGGTTCAGTCGAATCTGGGAGCGAACGCGAATGCTCCGGGAGCTGAAACGGCCTCGCATCCCCAGGGTCTGGCCCCTGCAGGAAGAGCCTCTGCGCCGACAAACGTCCACTGTGAACGCTTTCGAGGCTGCTGCAGAGACACACTGAAGGAGACCGAGCTTCGCCATGCATCTCAGTCCCCAGGAAAAGGACAAGCTCCTGATCGTGACCGCGGCACTGCTTGCCGAGCGGCGCTTGAACCGTGGCCTCAAGCTCAACCACCCCGAAGCAGTGGCCTGGCTCAGTTTTCTGGTGTTGGAAGGCGCCCGTGACGGCAAGAGCGTGGCGGAGCTGATGCAGGAAGGCACCACCTGGCTGCGTCAGGACCAGGTGATGGAAGGCGTGCCCGAGCTCATCCATGAGGTGCAGATCGAAGCCGTCTTCCCCGATGGCACAAAGCTCGTCACCCTGCACGACCCGATTCGCTGAGGCAGAACCCATGGCACCTCTCATTCCAGGCGAACTGCTTCCCGAACCGGGTGAACTGGAGCTGAATGCAGGCCGACCCGTCACCACGCTGAGCGTCTCCAACAGAGGCGACCGGCCGGTGCAGGTGGGCTCCCATTTCCATTTCGCCGAAGCCAACGCCGCCCTGCAGTTCGACCGGGCCGCAGCCCGCGGTCAACGGCTCGACATCCCCGCCGGCACCGCCATCCGTTTCGAACCCGGCGACAGCCGTGACGTGCACTTGATTCCCTTCGCCGGTGCGAGACGCGTCATCGGCTTCAACGGCCAGATCAACGGACCCCTCGACGCCTGACCCATGCCCTACCGCATCTCCCGCCAGGCCTACGCCGAGACCTACGGACCCACCACAGGCGACAGGGTTCGTCTGGCCGACACCGATCTGATCCTGGAAGTCGAGAAGGACTACACCGTCTACGGCGATGAGGTGAAGTTCGGCGGTGGAAAGGTGATCCGCGACGGCATGGGCCAATCCCAGACCCCTCGAGCCGAGGGCGCCGTCGACACGGTGATCACCAATGCCCTGATCCTCGACTGGTGGGGCATCGTCAAAGCCGATGTCGGCCTCAAGGACGGCCGGATCGTCGGCATCGGCAAAGCCGGTAACCCCGACACCCAAGAAGGGGTGACGATCGTGGTGGGTCCAGGCACCGAAGCCATCGCAGGGGAAGGACACATCCTCACGGCCGGTGGCATCGACACGCATATCCACTTCATCTGCCCCCAGCAGATCGAAACCGCTCTGGCCAGCGGCGTCACCACGCTGATGGGCGGCGGCACCGGACCAGCCACCGGCACAAATGCCACCACCTGCACCCCCGGCGCCTTCCACATCGGGCGGATGCTCCAGGCCGCTGAAGGCCTGCCGGTGAACCTGGGCTTTTTCGGCAAGGGCAATGCCAGCACCTCGGAAGCACTGGAAGAACAGGTGCGCGCCGGCGCCTGCGGCCTGAAGCTGCATGAAGACTGGGGCACCACGCCAGCCACGATCGATGCCTGTCTATCGGTGGCAGATCGGATGGATGTGCAGGTTTGCATCCACACCGACACCCTGAATGAGGCCGGCTTCGTGGAAGACACGATCGCCGCCATCAAGGGACGCACGATTCACACCTTCCACACCGAAGGTGCCGGCGGCGGCCATGCCCCGGACATCATCAAGATCTGCGGCGAGGCCAACGTGCTGCCGAGCAGCACCAACCCCACCCGGCCTTACACCCGCAACACGCTCGAGGAGCACCTCGACATGCTGATGGTGTGCCACCACCTCGATCCGAAGATCCCCGAGGACGTGGCCTTCGCCGAATCTCGGATCCGGCGCGAAACGATCGCCGCCGAAGACATCCTTCACGACCTGGGTGCCTTCTCGATCATCGCCAGCGACTCCCAGGCCATGGGCCGCGTGGGCGAAGTGATCACCCGCACCTTTCAGACCGCCCACAAGATGAAGGTGCAGCGTGGTGCCCTACCGGAAGACTCCACTCGCAACGACAACCATCGCCTCAAGCGCTACATCGCCAAGGTGACGATCAACCCAGCGTTGGCCCACGGCATCAGCACCGAAGTGGGGTCGATCGAAACCGGCAAGCTCGCCGATCTCGTGCTGTGGAAGCCAGGCTTCTTCGGCATTCGCCCGGAACTGGTGGTGAAGGGCGGTTCCATCGTCTGGGCCCAGATGGGCGACGCCAACGCCTCAATTCCCACCCCTGGCCCCGTGCACGGCCGGCCGATGTTTGGCGCCTTCGGCAAAGCCCTCGCCCCCAGTTGTCTCACCTTCGTGAGCGAAGCAGCGATGGATGCCGACATCCAACGCCAGCTAGGGCTGGAGCGCAAATGCATGGCGGTGAAGGAGACCCGCAGCGTCGGCAAGAGCGCCCTCAAGCTGAATTCAGCACTGCCCAAGGTGAGCGTGGACCCGCAGACCTATGAGGTGTTCGCCGACGGTGAACTGCTCACCTGCGAGCCCGCCGAGGTGCTGCCCCTCGCCCAGCGCTATCTGCTGCTTTGAGCCCCACGCTGTTGGTGGTCCAACACGTTGACCACGAAGACGCCGCACTGGTGGGAGAACTGGCGCGGCAACGGGGCCTGACCCTCCAGACCCTGAGGCCCGACCGGGGCGACCCCCTGCCGGACCCCAGGACGGGTGCGAACAGCATTGCGCTGGTGCTGGGGGGACCGATGAGCGTGAACGATCACGACCAACCGGGCATGGACTGGTTGCGGCAGGAACTGGACTGGTTGACGGCTTGGCACCAGCAGCGCCGGCCGGTGCTGGGCATCTGCCTGGGGGCTCAGCTCTTGGCTGTTGCTGCAGGGGGCTGCGTGAAACCCCTGCAAGTTGGAGCACCACCACAGCATCTGAAGGAATTGGGCCTCGGCGCGATCCACTGGGTCGCGGATCCGAGCGATGAGACCCTGTTGCAGGGGCAACAAAGCAGCAGCTTGGTGCTGCATTGGCATGGCGATCGCATCCACCTGCCGGCTGATGCAACGCTGCTGGGTTCCTCGCTGCACTGTGCGGAACAGGTGTTTCGGATCGGAGCCCACGCCATTGGCCTGCAATGCCACCTCGAGGTCGACGGTGATGCGCTGCAGCACTGGATCGTCAATGACCAAGACTATGTGGTGAGTGCCCTTGGGCCCCAAGGGCCCGATCGCCTGAGCCTGGACTGGCGCAGGCTTGGCGCCACGCTCCAGGAACAAGGCCGACGCTTCTTCAATGCTGCACTTGATCAGCTGATTGACATCAGCCAGGCCCACTAATTCCTACGGATAAAAATAAACAAAACCGAAAACTTTTCTGAACAAGTATCCGCCCGAACACCACTTCGGCATTTGCAGGGGCTTCAATACTTCTGTAGCAACAGCTACCGATCGTTCACTTCGCATCGCGCGAAGCGCAGTTCGTCTCAGGCCATGGAACGGGGACCTGAGCTTGCTTCGAGGACCATCCAATGACCACCCTTCTTTATCGCGGGCATCAGTACCAGCAAAACAACGCAACTGAGGGCAAGCCTTCAGTGCAGCTGGTCTACCGCCGCAACGTGTACCAAGCCCGCCAGATCAACGGCCATAGGGCTCCGGTGCAACTCGTGTACCGCGGTGTGGGCTACACGCGCTAGGGCAACTTCTCAATCCGTAGCAACTCGAACATTCCATTTGCACGGATTGGGGCGTAATAGATCCAGCTTCAGCAATGACGTTGGATCTCATCACTACTCGCCTCGACCACGGTCTCGTGCAGGTAAACCCCTCCAGCGTGCATGGCGTGTTCTGGCTGCAAACGCACTTTCCAGCTCAGGAATGGGATGCCCTGCTGTCTGGACAAGCCGCTTTTGGCATGGATTGCATCGACGATCTGATCACTGACGCCCGTCAGGCTGGCCTGAACGTGGAGTGGGAAGCTTCCGTCCCCAGCTGAATTCCACTGAATTCAAAAAAGCCCTGCAACACCGGTGTGTGCGGGGCTTTTTTAATGGCGTTGGCGAATGTGAATGCTCAAGCCACCAAGCGGTTGAGCATGGGCAATTCCGACAGTTCATCCCTCCACTCCTGGGCCCAAAGGTCCTGACTGCGCTCGTACACCTCCATCAACTGCTCCACGGCGCGCTCGTGGAAATCAACGCGCAGATCCAGCAGTGGAAAGGCGGCTTCACCGCTCACCTGCACCGCCGCTGAGGTACAGAGATTGGAACGGTGATCACCGCCAGCCGCTTCCCCGGCTTGAAGAGCCATCATCAGGCGGCGGCCCAGTTTCAAGCTGGGGTCGCTGGTGAGAAAGGCCTGCTCCATCGCCGCCAACACGGCCTCATCCACCAAGCAATTGCCAGCAACGGACAGGTCACGCTGATGGCGATGCCCTGCCCAAGGGCCGCAATCCTGCCCCGTCCAACAGGCCGTGCGACCGTCCAGGTCAATCAGGTGAAACTGACGCCTGTCACGGTGCTGATCATCGGCAAGCAGGCTGGCCAGAACGCTCTCAGCATCCGAACTCTGCTCTAGGCGCTCCAAACCACAAATCCCCAGATAGGGATTGGTGTGGGCCTGGGTAGCGACAGCACCAACCCCTGCGCGGATGTGGGGCACGGTGGATCCAACGGCCAGATGACAGGTAGCCACAGCCACACCAAAGCGACCGTTGCTGGGGTCCCTGGCCAGGATCGAAAAGGTCACGGCAGCTGACGGTCGAGCCGCAGCAACGTTTCCAGCAGGACCGCAGTGCCCGCCCAGCACTGCTCATCGCTGGTGAACTCTGCAGCGGAATGACTCAAGCCACCCCGGCTGGGCACAAAAATCATGCCCATCGGCCAGCGACGGCCGACCTCCTGGGCATCGTGGCTGGCTCGGCTGGGGAGATGGCTGTGGGACAGGCCGAGATCGGCTGCGGCCTCAGTGATCGTGGCCATCACCAAAGCATCAGCAGGGGTGGGATCAACGCTGAACTGAGGATCCACCGCAATCGGACAGCCCGTTTCAGCACCGATGCGTTCCACCTGCTGCATCAACTCCTCCACCAACTGATCAAGAACGGTCGGATCCACATCCCTCAGGTCAACCGTCAGGGCGACAGCGCCAGGAACAACGTTGGCGGCATTGGGCCAAACCTCCAGTCGACCCACGGTCGCCACCGGATCTCCGGGATGACGGGCGGCCATGGCCTCGACGGCAAGAACAAGACGCGAGGCCGCCACGAGGGCGTCCTGTCGCAGCCCCATCGGTGTCGTGCCGGCGTGGTTGGCCTGACCCTGCACCTTGATGCTGAACCGACGCTGACCGACAACACCCTCCACAACACCAATGGCATCACCGCGTTGCTCGAGAACACCGCCCTGCTCAACATGCAATTCCAAGAAGGCGGCATAGGCCTCATCTGAGCGTCGGGCCGAAGCCAAAGACGGCCAATGCCCGCCGATGCGCGCCAGGTTGTCCTGAATCGGCTGGCCATTGCTAGTGGCATAACTCTCCGGGGCATCGGATGCCGTCCCCGTCAAACCCTTGCAACCCACCATCGTCGACTCCTCGTCGGCAAAGGCGATCAACTCGATGCCATGCCGCAGGCGGATGCTCTGGTCTTGAAGCGCGCGGCAAGCTTCCAGGCCGGCCAACACCCCCAGAGCACCGTCAAAGCGTCCACCGGTGGGAACCGTGTCGAGGTGCGACCCGGTCACCAAGGCAGGACGGTGGGGATCGAGGCCTTCCAGGCGTCCGATCAAGTTGCCAGCGGCATCAACACGCACCTGCATGCCGAGCTGCTTCATCCAGTGGGCCAGCAACTCACGACCCTGCACATCCTCAGGCGAAAACCCACGTCGACAGACGCTGCCATCGGGCTTGGCGCCAATGCTGGCCAACTGTTCAATCGTTCCGATCAGCCGGTCACGGTTCGGACGTGCGACAACTTTGCTTGGCTCGATCCCGGTAGGGGTGGTCGGAGAAGCCGAGATGAGCGTGGGCAATGCCGTGACCTTCATTTCAAACGGAGGTCAATACTCACCCGAAAACCCGTGGAACCTTGTAGCTAGCGCAACGATTTAATCCTGACCAAAGAATTCAAACGGGCATCAGCACCCGCCAGCCCAGTCGGTCCGCCTCCCGGCGGGCCAACGCGGGCACGTCTTCGGCTACAAACATGCGGTGCAGCATCTGCACACCCAGCAGGTGGTTGATCACCGCATCCATCTGCACACGCTCTGCATCGGTGGTGGCCGGGTCCTCGTGACGCGCAAACAAGGCGCGAACGCCGGCCTTGCTCAACAAACCAGCGGCATCGATCGCCTCATCACTGAGGTAATCATCGGCGAGCTGCTTCATCTGCTCCCACTTCTCAGGCTCCGTATGAGCTGGCGGCGCCATGAAGGCGAACTTCTCACGCCGGTACAACACATCCGGCAACAGGCCCGCCATGGCCTCCCGCAGCACGTATTTCTCGGTTTTTCCCTTGATCCGAAGTTCGGGCGGCACCTGCACCGCAACCGCGGCCAGATGGTGATCCAGGAAGGCCGGTCGCGCCTCCATGGAATTGGCCATGTCGACCCGGTCGCCACCCCAGGTGAGAATCTGGCCCTCCAGCATGGTCTTGATCCAGACGTACTGAGCCTTGTCCAGGGCATGGCGCCCGTCCAGTTGATCCGCATCCAGTTGCTCGGCAATCGCCTTGCCCGGGGAGTAACCCTTCAGGGCTGCAGCGTGGGACTCCGACAAAAGCTCCGGCACCAAGGGCGCGCAGGCCAGCCACGGCTGCAGACAACTAGGGGTGAAGCCGACCACAGCGTCGAGATCGGGGTCATCCACCTGATTTTCAGCCAACATCGCCCCCTTCACCAAGGCATTGGACTGCTGCAGCAAGCTTTCCCAGCTGGCGCGCTCCTGCTGCGGCAGGTCATCAAGACCGTGGAGGAACATGTCGCGGCGAAAGGCGGGATAGCCGCCGAACAGCTCATCTGAGCCTTCACCGGTCATCACAACTTTGTAGTCCACGTCGTTGACATGGCGGCTCATCAAGAACTTCGCCACCGCCAAGGTGTTGTAGATCGTTCGCTCGGCATGCCAGATGGTGCGTTCCATATGGCCATAGAGCTCCTGGCCCGAAAGACGCATCAGATCCTGCTCAGCACCCGTGGCCTCGGCCATCTCCCGGGCGATCGGCGACTCGTCGTAACGGGCGTCATCAAATCCGATCGTGAACGCCTTCACCGGCGCCTGGCTGACGGCTGACGCCAAGCCGAGGATCGAACAGCTGTCGATGCCGCCGGAGAGGTAACAACCCACGGGCACGTCGGCCACCATGCGCAGCTCAACGGCCTCCAGCAACGCCGCACGCACGGCAGCGATGTGCTCGGCCTCAGTTCGGTTGGAGTCCCGCTCGTCTTTACGCGGAAAGTCGACATCCCAGTAGGTCGACTCCGACACCTCCAGCCGCCCACTCACCCGTTGCACCTTCAGCACATGGCCGGGCTTCACCTGGTGCACCCCAGCAAAAGCCGTGGTGCCGGGAACCATGGTCTGCATCAACTGGTGAAAGAGGCCCTCCGAGGTAAAGCGTCGCTCCACCGCCGGATGGGCGAAGAGCACCTTCAACTCGGAACCGAACACCAGACCCTCGGGCGTCATCGCCCAGTACTGCGGTTTGATGCCGAAGCGATCCCGCACCAGGTAAAGGCAGTCTTCGGCTCGATCAAACAAGGCGAAGGCGAACTCACCGCGCAACAAGGGCAGAGTCGCCTCCAATCCCTGGCGCTGGTAGAGCCGGAGCAGGATCTCGGAATCGCTCTTGCTGCTAAATCGCACCCCTTGGGCGGTGAGGTCCGCCCTGATGCGCTGAAAGTCGTAGAACTCACCGTTGTGCGCCATCAGCACCTCACCGTCATCGGTGAGGAAGGGCTGCCGGGCCCGTGACTCGTTCAAATCAATGATCGAAAGGCGGGCATGGCAGAAGCCGACCCCGGCCTGATCAAGCACCTCGACGCCGAAGCCGTCGGGCCCGCGATGGGCCTGAATCGCCGCCATGTTGACCAGCAGCTGGCGGTCCACCGTCTGATGACGGTCTGCGTTGAAAACACCTCCGATTCCACACATCAGCCCGCCTCAGATCACATCCATCACGCGTTCGGCCCGGTTCACCATGCAGGTGAGCAGCGCCATCCGCAGGAACACGGCACCCCTGGCCTGGCTGAAGTACCAGTTGTGGGGCGTGTCATCCAAGCAGGTGCTCAGTTCCGCTCCCCGCGCCAAGGGGTGAAGCACGATCGCTTCCGGCTTGAACGGCATGTCGCGGGTGAGGCGAAATCCGCCGCCATGCACTTCATAAGAGTCGCCCACCCAGGCGATGGCATTGATGTAAACGACATCGAGATCGGGCACTTCAGCCTGCAGATCGGTGCTGCAGCGCACCTTCATTCCACAAGCTTCGAGCTCCTCCAACTGCCCTGGGTCGAATAGCGGCTGATCCGGCTCCAGTCCGGGGGCGTGAATCACCACCACCTCATCCACGGTCTGCGGGAATTTGGCCAGGATCCTCAGCAGTGAGCGTACCGTTCGCATCCGCGACGGAATTCCGACGATTCCAATGCGGATGCGATCAGCCGGAGCCACCTCAACTTCAGCGAGCTTGGGCCGCCACTTGAAGATCGTGTACAGATCCGCCATCGCCTGCGTCGGATGTTCATCAATGCCGTTGCCCGCATTGATGATGGGAATCCGCAGGGTTGACGTCATCGCATAAACAGCACCGGGATCGCTGTCCCGTAGCACCACGCAATCGCCGTAGTTGTTGAACATGTGGGCGACATCTTCAAGGGACTCGCCCTTAGCAATCCCCGTGGTAGCCCTGTCGGTGATGTTGATCGAACTGCCGCCAAGACGATGCCAAGCACTGTCAAATGACAGGCGGGTGCGGGTGCTCGGCTCGTAGAACGCGTTGATCAGAATCTTTCCCGTCAGCGGCGTGTTGTGGCGGCAATACCGATCTGGATTGCTCTCGAACTTCGCCGCCAAGCGGAACACCTGCAACAAGGCCTCAGGTCGAAACGGTTGGATCGACACCACATGCTGATTCACCAGATCCAGCAACGGCTCTCCGTCCTCGACAATCGCGGCCAGCAGCTCCTGGGGTTGGTTCTGCCCGTAGACATCGGGACCCATCGGCTGAAACCGAATCTGTACCGACGTCGCGTCCACGACTGCTGAATTGGCCTGTGCCATAGCGGGATCGGATCAACACTCTGTTTGCCAAACCGAGTGCTAAAGCCAGGAACTACATCTTTTACCGGTAACAACAACCACACTCCTGCGTCCACGAAGAAACAGCTTCTTAAGCAAAGATCCGGAAAAAATGTTCAGACCGTTACTAACAACTGCAGCCGTCACCACACTCGACCATTCCTCCACTCAACCCACCAAATCAGCAGCAACACGAGCACAGACAGCACCAAAGCGAGCTGACTGACCACCAGAAGAAACTGAAAGCCAGACAGGCCAACAACGCTGGCCGTCAAAGGAAGACTTTGAATCATCCCTCCTCCTGCAACAAAGTGAAGTCAAACCGTTCCGGCCAAGTGCGACTGCCGATCAGCATCACGACTGCTGACACGGCCGCCGAAAACACAGCGGCGCAGTAGGGCGCTATCAGCACATAAGCGAGCAGGCCAACAACGCTGCCGGCGAGCATGGCCGCAATGGCAGCCCTGCGATTGGCCGTGCGCCAGTACAGGCCGCAGGCCACAGGCCAGACCGTGGAGGCCACCAGTGCACCGGTGAAGAACAGCACCGACGCCAGCGAATCCAGCCGCGGCCAGGACAGCGCCAGGGTGACAACCGCCAAGCCCACCACCATCAGCCGCGCCGCCTGCTTGAGCTGCAAGTCACTGGCCTGGGGCCGCAACAGGCGGAAGTACACATCCTCCGCCAACAGATCGGCGGTGGACGCCAGCAGCGAGTCCAGGGTGGAGGTGAGCGAAGCAAACACCACCACAAACACGAGAGCCGCGCCGCCGGCCCCGAGCAGATCGGCTGCCATCACGGGGAACACCATGTTCACCTGCTCGAGAGGCAACTCACGTGCCAGGGCCACCAGGCCAATGGAGCCCGTCACCATCGGCACACTCATCCAGGCGACCCCCCCCAACACAAAGGAGGTCATCACCACCGAACGCCGGCTGGCGAAGACCCTTGACCACCAGATGTTGTTGTGAAACACCTCGCCCATTGAAAAGAGGGCGGAATTCCAGGCGATCAACAAGCCCGCCGGCAGCAGCAGATCAAGCCGATCGGGATGCCGGGCCAGCAAGGAGGCATGCACCTCAGGCATCGGGAATTGTCGGAAGGCGAGCACCGCCACCACCGCCAGCAACACCATGATCAACAGCGACTGAATGAAATCGGTGCCGATCACGGCCCGCATTCCGCCAAACAGGGTGTAGACGGTGGCGACACCAATCACCACCACCATCCCCACGTGGTAATCGAAACCTGAAAGGGCCTGCAGCAGCAGGCCAGCACCCATCGCCTGGGTCATCAGAAAGCCCAAGGTGTAGATCGCGGTGATCACCATGAACACCCACCAAGCCAGACGCCCGTAGCGCAGGCGAATGAAGTCGCCGCTGGTGCGCCCGTTGGGCATCAGCTGCTTGATCCGCGAGGCCAGGGGGGCGAACAGGATCAGGCCAAGCCCGGCCAGGGCATAGCTGAACATGCCCCAAAGCCCGGTTTTGTAGCCGAATTCAGGGGCGAGCAGGGTGGTGTTACCGGTCACCCATGAGGCCATCAACGTGGCCGTGCTCAGGGCCAGCCCGATGTTGCGCCCCGCCAGCATGTAGTCATCGGCATTGCCTTGACCGCGCCGTCCCCAGGCAATCCCGAGCGCCACCCAGAAAACAGAGAACAGCACCACCAGCGCCCAGGCGATTCCGGGCTGGAGGAAGGGAACCGAGTCAGCGGACATCCGTCGATCCCCTGCGGTTCCAATAGAGATGTCCGCGCAGAATCATCACCACCGTCGCCGCAGTCACAACGGCACCAAGGGCAAAGATCAGTCGGGCCCAGAGCAGTTCATCCAAGACGAAGACCGTTTGAACTCCAGAAACAGATAAGCAAAAGAGGTTCTCAGGCCTAACCCTGTGCCCTCCATACAGGTGCCTACGGATACCCAAACATCAAGCGATCAGCGCCCTGTCGCCGGAAATTGCGGAATGTGTAGCAACTACAACCCGAAGGGGGTTGGGGCGACGCCTTGGATGACTTGCGTCCAGACCATCGAAATGTTCACCGACTACAAACCCACGGTCGGCTTCGACGAATATTTCTGCAGTGAAACGGCGAGGCCTCGCGAAGATCTGGCCACGCTGCTTGCATCGCTGGGGCAGATGGGGTTGCCCGAACTGAACCGAAGCCATGCCTCCGCCAGCCAGCTGCTGCGTCGCCTCGGTGCCACCTTCCGCCTGAACGATTCTGGCCTCAAGGGCAGTGAACGGATTCTTCCTTTCGATCCCTTGCCCCGACTGATCGGCCGCAGCGACTGGATCAACCTGGAGCGGGGACTGCTGCAACGCCTGGAAGCCATCGACTGCTTCCTCGCCGACATCTACGGCCCCCAGCAGATCCTCAACGACGGTGTGATCCCGCGGGAAGACGTGGAAAGTTCCTCCGGCTGGCGACCTCAGATGCAGGGCATCAGCCTGCCCCTCAACCGCTGGTGCCACATCTCCGGACTCGACCTGATCCGCGACGGTAATGGCACCTGGCGTGTCCTGGAAGACAACCTGCGCTGTCCGTCGGGGGTGGCCTATTTCCTCGAGAATCGTCGGGTAATGAAACGGTTGTTCCCTGGCCTGTTCGAGGGCCGTGCCGTTCAACCGATCGACGCCTATCCCTCCCATCTGCTGCGCACCCTTCAGGACCTGGCGCCCTGGAGTGATAGTCCCCGCGTAGCAATCCTGACGCCCGGGGTGTTCAACAGCGCCTATTTCGAGCACAGCTATCTGGCCCAGCAGATGGGCATTGCACTGATTGAGGGACGCGACCTGGTGTGCGAAGACGGCCGGGTGTGGATGCGCAGCACCAACGGCCTCAAGCCCGTGGATGTGATCTACCGCCGCATCGACGACGATTTTCTCGATCCCACCGTGTTCCGCCAGGACTCAATGCTGGGGGTTCCGGGCCTAATCGACGTGCTGCGGCAAGGACGGGTCGCCATCGCCAATGCCCCTGGCACCGGCGTCGCCGACGACAAGCTGATCTACGCCCACGTGCCGGCGATGATCCGCTACTACCTCGATGAGGATCCGATCATCGAGAACGTTCCCACCTATCTCTGTGCCCGGCCGGACGACCAGCGCTATGTGCTTGAACACCTCGAGCAGCTGGTGGTGAAGTCGGTGGCGGAAGCCGGAGGTTACGGAATGCTGATCGGCCCCCAGGCCAGCCGATCGGAGCTGGCGGACTTCGACACGAAGATCCGTGCGAATCCCCGCAACTTCATCGCGCAGCCCACACTGCAGCTCTCCACCGTGCCATCCCTCAGTGACGGTGAGCTCTACCCCTGCCACGTGGATCTGCGCCCCTATGTGCTGCGCGGCGCAAGCAACTGGGTGAGCCCAGGGGGGCTGACGCGGGTGGCCCTGAAGCGCGGCTCGCTGGTGGTGAATTCGTCCCAGGGGGGCGGCTGCAAGGACACCTGGATCGTCGACGACCAACGAATAGCAGCACCGCAGCCCCAGGAGGCTGTGCCGTGTTGAGCCGTGTTGCTGATTCGCTGTATTGGATCAACCGCTATCTGGAACGCGCCGAAAACATCTCGCGCTTTCTGGAAGTCAGTGAAGCGATGGCGCTGGACTGTCCTCCGGGCAGCGCCGAACCGTGGCTGCCGCTGGTGGAGGTAACGGGGGATCGCCACCGCTTCGATACGACCTATCCCGATGCGACGCCCAAACAGGTGGTGCGCTTCCTGCTGCTGGACCGCAGCAATCCCAACAGCATCGTGAGTTGCATTGCGATGGCCCGGGAAAACGCGCGGCAGATCAGGGATGTGATCACCACGGAGATGTGGGAGCAGATCAATGATCTGCACTGGAGCCTGCAGGACGACGAAGACATCTGGCGGGAACAGGTGCAGGAGCAACTGCGGATCATTCGGCGTGGCTGCCAGCTCGTTTACGGGATCACCGACACCACCCTGAGCCGTGATCTGAGCTGGCTGTTCAGTCAGCTGGGACGTTTGATCGAACGCGCCGACAAAACGTCGCGCATCCTCGACGTCAAATACTTCCTACTGCTGCCCTCCCCCGAGGAGGTGGGCGGCGTGCTGGATGAACTGCAGTGGATCACCCTGCTGCGCACAGCAGGCGCCTATCAGATGTACCGCCAGAGCGTGCAGCAAGCCATCAGCCCGGCGTCCGTGGCCCGCTTTTTGCTGCTGGATCCGAGCTTTCCTCGTTCGGTTCGGTATTGCCTCCAGGGCATCAGCAACACCTTGCAACAGATCCAGCAGCACCCGAGCCAAGACACGCCGGATGACCTCGACTGCTTGCGCGGACAGCTCCTGGCCCGCTGGAGCTACGTGCGGATCGACAACCTGATCGAAGCCGGTCTGCATGAAGCCATTGACCAACTTCAGCAGGACCTCAACCAACTCCACAGCCTGATCCAGACCCGCTACTTCACCAGCGCCGACCTCCGTTCCATCCCCACCGATCCCGCATGCGCGCTCTCATCGTTCACCGCCTGACGTATCGGTATGACGCCGCGGTTGTCCTGGGGGAGCACCGCCTCTGCCTGAGGCCTCGCGGGCAGGGGTTCCAGACCCTGCTGGAGCATCAACTCAGCGTGCTGCCTGAACCGGAACAATGTCGGGAACTAGTGGCCGCCAGCGGCGACGAAATCCAACGGCTCCGTTTTCTCGGCAGTACCGATGAACTCGTCTTTGAGGCTCGCAGCTTGGTAGAGACCCGACCGGCACCTCCGCTAGAGAGCTGCTTCAACGGACTCGAACCACCCTTGCCATACCCGCAAGGCCAGCTCAACAGCGATCTGCAGGGGGCCTTAGAAGGCTGGTTACCCAATGGCCAGCACGAACCTGCAGCCATCGATCTAACTCAAGAAGCCCTGATGGGCAGCAACCAGCAGACCCTGGCCTTTCTGAAGCAACTGATTGAACTGATTCAAGAGCGGGTGAAATACACCCAACGCCATGTGGGGCCGGCCTGGCCCGCGGGCCGAACCCTGCGCGAGCGGATCGGCTCCTGCCGTGATCTGGCGATGCTGATGGTGGCCTGCTGCCGCGTGGTGGGTCTTCCCGCCCGCTTCGTGAGCGGCTATCAACTGCAGCAACCTCCACCGAAGGACTACGACCTGCATGCCTGGGCGGAGGTCTACCTGCCCGGAGCGGGATGGCGCGGCTTTGACCCCAGTGCCGGGATGGAAGTCAACGATCGCTATGTGGTGCTTGCCACCTCATCCAAGCCGGAACTCACCGCAGCCGTGAGCGGCAGCTTCAGTGGTCCCCTTGGAACAAGCAGTGAACTGAATTGGCAAATTCAGATCAATGAAGAAAAATCCGGAACGAAACCCCCCTCACGCAACCTGGTTCAGGCCGCCTGAAGCAGAGGTTCCACCCCATGCAACTGGGGCTTCGGAGCCGAGCTCAGGGTGGCTGCCATCAAGGCCGGAATCTCAGCGCTGTTGTAGACGCGAAATTCCTGCACCAGAGAAGCGCCTTCCTCACGAACCGCCTGGTTCAAAACGACGGAACCATCGGGATCGGAGATCGAGCGGTGGAAGGTGCCGGGGGGGATACGAAGGATGTCACCACCGCTCTCGAGCCGAACGATGTGGAATGGCTTTTCCCATGCCAGATTCACCAAGAAGAAGGTTCTGCCGCCACTGGCCGCAAGCAGATTGTCTTCCTGATGGGGATGCAAATAAAACTGCCAGGCTCCGCTCTCAGGATCATTGGGGGGCGACACCGCCGGGCCGCTGTGAATCACCAGGTCGCGCGCATTCGAGGTGTCCACGGTGACGTCGAAAAAACGAACCGACGGGGTGTCGCGAAAGCGCTCGTAAGCCAGCAGTTCAAACATGTCGATGGATCCTTTTGGATCCTTCAGCTGCCCCGTTGTACCGGGAGCATCACGCAAAAACGGTGACGATCACGACGGTTCAGCCCCCCAGGTACGCCATTTCCGCATGGGTTGACGCAGCGGCGGCTGGATCACGCTCCTCGCTGTAGCGGTCTTGGCGCCGCTGCCAGAGCTGCCGCATGGCCTGCTCAAGCTGAAGCTCCGACGCGAGCGCGGGCTTGAGATCCGTGCCATCAGCCGAGAACAAACAGGTGAACGCCTGCCCATCGGCGGTGACACGCAACCTGTTGCAATCGCCGCAGAACGGCTCACTGATGGAGGCGATCACACCGATGGATCCTGCGCCATCGCCATAGCTCCAACGTCGGGCCGTCCCACCCCGCGGACGACCCATAGGTTCAAGGGGCCAACGGGCATGAATACGCTCCAGCATCTGCGCCGCCGGCAGCACCTGGTCCAGCGTCCACTGGTTGCGGTTGCCCACATCCATATATTCGATCAAGCGCAGCTCTATCCCCTGCAGCCGCGCCAAACCGGCCAAGGGCAGCAGCTGATCGTCATTGATCCCCCGTTGGATCACAGCATTGAGCTTGAGCTCACCGAAGGAGGGGTCAAAACCAGCGACCCGTGCCGCCGCGATGCCGTCCTGCACTTGGCGCACCAGGCGATCCCCAGCCACGGCGCCACCCTGCAGACCAGCCATGCGCGCCGCTGCCTCCCCTTCCGCTGCATCGAGGCTGATGGTGATGCGATCCAGCCCCGCGGCACGCAACGCCCGCGCCATCGGTTCCGATAACAGCACCCCGTTGCTGGTGAGCGCCACCGACTGAAGACCGGCGATCGGATCCGAACAATCCCGCCGGGCCTGCGCCACCGCCTCCAGCAAAGGCAACAAGCGCCGGCTCAACAACGGCTCTCCACCGGTGAGCCGCAGTGTCTGTGCCCCCAGACGCGCGGCCACACGAATGACGCGCAGCTGCTGCTCAAGCGTGAGCAGACCAGGGGGCTCCTCCACATCCGGACAGCAGTACGGACAGGCGAGATTGCAACGGGCCGTGAGCGACAGCCGCAGCACCCCGATGGGCCGGTTGAAACGATCTACGAGCGGCAGCGGAGTGCTCATTCCTCCAACGCTGCCAGATCTGCAGGGCAGTTGGCATTCAACAAAGCTTCTGCAGGCAAGCGCACCGTCTGATGGGGAACGCGGGTCAACCAGTCCATCCAGCGCAACTCTCCGCGTTGGAGTTGCTGATCGAGGCAGGAGCGGAAGGGAGAACCTGAGGGGATCACCGCCAGCAAGGGCTGCAGCCGCTGCCCGTCATGGGCCACCGCTGCTTGCTCCGGGGCACGACTCCAGGCTGCGATCAGCTGCTGGACAACGGCGGTGCGCAAAAGCGGCATGTCCACCGGCAGCACCAGCAAGGCCTCGCCGGGCATCGGAGACAGCACCTTGGCCAACGCCTGCAAGGGGCCATTCCAGGGAGGGAGCTCCAGCAGCACGGAACATCCGGGCCGGTGGGACAGCAGCTCTGCGTGCGCGGCATGGCGACTCAACACCTGCACCGGATGGCCGAGGGGCAGCAGCTGGTCGACCAGGGCCGTGAGCCAGACACCGCCAGAGGGATGCGGCAACAGCGCCTTGTCACGCCCCATGCGACGGCTGCTTCCGCCACTGAGCAAACAAACGCGCAAGCCTTGGTTCACATCGCCGACCAACAATCTGCACCAGCGAAGTCCAACAGCCCGCAAAAGTTATAACCGCTACCAAATCATTGCGGCACAAGAACATCTGATCCAATCAATCAGCCCCGTTGATGTTTGCTCCGGTACAGAAAAACAGAAATTGGTAACCAATCTGACCAAACGTGGGCCCGACGAATTGATTAACTGCGCGGGTTAAACGGATTCTTTTTTCGACCGTTTTGCCATCCCCGGGCACCTTTCCTTTTGAAGCCCGAGGTTCCTTTTCTTCTCCTCAATGCTTGGCGACCTTTGGTCGTTCCAGGGCAGGTACCGAACCCTTCACCTGACCTGGATCGCCTTCTTCCTGACCTTCGTGGTCTGGTTCAACCTGGCCCCTCTGGCCACCACCGTGAAAGCGGACCTGGGACTGACCGTTGGTCAGATCCGCACCGTGGCCATCTGCAACGTGGCCCTCACCATTCCGGCGCGCGTGCTGATCGGCATGCTGCTGGACAAATTCGGACCCCGGATCACCTACTCCTCGATTCTGGTGTTCTCGGCGATTCCCTGCCTGCTGTTTGCCTCCGCTCAGGACTTCAACCAGCTGGTGGTGGCCCGTCTGCTGCTCTCCATCGTTGGCGCCGGCTTCGTGATCGGCATCCGCATGGTGGCCGAGTGGTTCCCGCCCAAGGAAATCGGCCTGGCTGAAGGCATCTACGGCGGCTGGGGCAACTTCGGCTCCGCCTTCTCAGCCCTCACCATGGTGGCCCTCGCTGGCTTCCTCTCCTTCTCAGGTGGCTTCGAACTGCCCACCGGCGCCGTACTGAACTGGCGCGGTGCCATCGCTCTGACCGGCATCGTCTCCGCTGCCTACGGCTTCTTCTACTTCTTCAACGTCACCGACACCCCCCCCGGCAAGACGTATCAGCGCCCTGCCAAGACCGCAGGTCTGGAAGTCACCTCCATGCGCGACTTCTGGGGTCTGCTGGGCATGAACGTGCCCTTCGCAGCCATTCTCTGCGTGCTCTGCTGGCGCCTCTCCAAGGTTGGCTTCCTCACCGCTGCCACCTATCCCCTGGCCCTCGGTGCCGTCGCCGTCTGGTTTGCCTTCCAAACCTGGGGAATCATCCGCACCAACCGCGACCTGATCCTGGGCAACAAGGTCTACCCCAAGGAAGACCGCTACGAGTTCCGCCAGGTGGCGATCCTCGAGCTCACCTACATCGTGAACTTCGGCTCCGAACTGGCCGTGGTTTCGATGCTTCCCACCTTCTTTGAAACCACCTTCGACCTGCCGAAGGCCACCGCCGGAATCCTGGCGTCCTGCTTCGCTTTTGTGAACCTGGTCGCCCGCCCTGCCGGTGGTCTGATCTCCGACCGCGTCGGCAGCCGCAAGAACACCATGGGCTTCCTCACGGCCGGTCTCGGCGTGGGCTACCTGGTGATGAGCATGATCAAGCCGGGCACCTTCACCGGCACCACCGGCATTGCCGTTGCCGTGGTGATCACCATGCTCGCCTCCTTCTTCGTGCAGTCCGGTGAAGGCGCCACCTTCGCGCTGGTGCCCCTGGTCAAACGTCGCGTCACCGGTCAGGTGGCCGGCCTGGTGGGTGCCTACGGCAACGTTGGCGCTGTGACTTACCTGACCATCTTCAGCCTCCTGCCGATGTGGATGGGCGGCGGCGGCGAACCCACCCCCGAGGTGATCGCGGCTTCCAACAGTGCCTTCTTCCAGATCCTGGGCGTGGCTGGTCTGATCGTTGCCTTCTTCTGCTTCTTCTTCCTGAAGGAGCCCAAGGGGTCCTTTGCAGATCTGCACGAAGGCGAAACCGCCTGATCCATCTCCCTCCGCAGCACCCTGTCGCTGCACAACGACCCGGAGCTTCGGCTCCGGGTTTTGTTCTTTTTTTGGTTCTTGCATGGCCAACTCACCCCGCAGCGTGCGGAGCCAGTGCCCCTACTGCGGCGTGGGTTGTGGCCTCGAGCTCTTGCCTCCTGCCGTGAAGGGTGAGGCCGTAAAGCGGGATGCTGAGGGCAATCCAATGTGGACCGCCCGCGGCGACCGCGAGCACCCCTCCAGCCTTGGCCAGGTCTGCATCAAGGGCGCCACCGTCGGCGAAACCCTGGCCCCAGGCCGCCTGCGCCAACCCCTGTTCCGCCAGACCCTCGAGGACGACTTCACGCCGATCAGCTGGGACGACGCCCTCAACAAAATCACCGGTCAGATCCAGGCGAGCGTGGCCCGGCGCGGCAACGCCGATGGCATTGCCATGTATGGCTCCGGTCAGTTCCACACCGAGGATTACTACCTGGCCCAGAAACTGCTGAAAGGCGCCCTGGGCACCAACAATTTCGACGCCAACTCGAGGCTGTGCATGAGCTCAGCGGTGGCGGGCTACACCCGCAGCCTGGGCTCCGATGGTCCCCCCTGCAGCTATGAGGACCTCGACCACTGCACGGTGGCGTTTCTGATCGGCACCAATACGGCGGAATGCCACCCGGTGCTGTTCCAGCGGCTGCTGAAGCGAAAACGCAAAAACCCCGGCAGCGTCAAGATTGTGGTGGTGGATCCACGCCGCACTGATACCGCTAAAGCCGCCGATATCCACCTGCCGATTGCACCGGGAAGCGACCTGGCCCTGCTGCACGGCATCGCCCACCTCGTACTGCGAGAAAACGGCCAGGAGCCGGCCTTCATCGACGATCACACCGAGAATTACGACGCCTTTTTTGACGTCGCCGCCCGCTGGACTCCAAGGCGGGTGGCTCTGTTCTGCAACATCCCCGAAAAACGCCTGCGGGAAGTGGCAGCTCTATTCCACCGGCGCGAGAAGGTGCTCAGCCTTTGGTCGATGGGGGTGAACCAACGCCGTGAAGGAACGGCCGTGGTGCAAGGGTTGATCAACCTGCATCTGCTCACCGGCCAGATCGGCAAGGAAGGAGCAGGCCCGTTTTCCCTCACCGGCCAACCCAATGCCATGGGCGGACGCGAGGCCGGAGGCTTGGCCCACCTCCTGCCGGGCTACCGCCTGGTGACCAACGCGGAGCACCGCGCCGAGGTGGAACAGGCCTGGCAGCTGCCGGCAGGACGGATCAACGCCAATCCCGGATTGGCGGCCTGGCAACAGATCGAAGCCATGGAACAGGGAGCGCTGGATCTGTGGTGGGTGGCAGCCACCAACCCCCTGGTCAGCCTCCCGGATCTCGACCGGGTGAAGTCAGCCATGAACAAGTGCCCGCTGGTGGTGGTGAGCGAGGCCTACGCCGACTCGGAAACGTCCCACTACGCCCACCTGCTTTTGCCCGCAGCCCAGTGGAGCGAAAAAGCAGGCGCCATGACCAATTCCGAACGGCGGGTGACCTACTGCCCGGCCTATCGACGCCGCTTCGGCGAGAGCCGTCCCGACTGGGAGGTGTTTGCCGACGTGGGCCGCCGCCTGGGCTACACCGAGCAGTTCAGCTTCGATTCAGCGGCTGAGGTGTACGCCGAATTCACAGCTCTCACCCGAGGCAGGCTTTGCGATGTGAGCGGCCTGAGCCATGGGCTGCTGGAAGGCGAAGGACCGCAGCAATGGCCCTATCCCAGCGGCAGCACACCCACCACAGCAGCCAAACGCCTCTACGAAAACCATCAGTTCGCCACCCCCAACAAACGCGCCCGCTTCAGCGCCGATCAACCACTCGGACTGGCGGAACCTCCCTGCGAGACCTATCCGCTGGTGCTGACGGTGGGCCGCTACCTGGGCCAATGGCACACGATGACCCGCACCGGCAAGGTGGAGCGGCTGATGAAACAGCATCCCGAGCCACTGCTGGAGATACACCCCGGTGATGCTCAGGAGTTGAAACTGCGCAACGGCGAACTGGCGGCAATCAGCTCACGCCGCGGCCACCTCACCGCCACCGTGAAGGTCACCGATCGCATTCGGCGTGGTTCGGTCTTCCTGCCGATGCACTGGGGATTCACCCAGGAGAAGGCCTGCGAAGCGAACACCCTGATGCATGACGAGGCCTGCCCAGTATCAAAGCAACCGGAACTCAAAGCCTGCGCGGTGATCGTGGCTCCGGCCGTCTCAGTGGTGAAGCCCGTTGAACAGCAGAAAGGAAGGCTGGAGGCCCTGCGCCGGCTGCTCACACCAGCACTTCGCTGAAGGCTGCTTCGAGGTTGTGGTGATCGTGCCCCGGCCGGGCCAACTTGCACAACGCAAAGCGATCCAGCTCACTGAGCTGGATCCATTGCTCCAGGGTCAGCACCACACCCCGCGCTGTGGCGGCCTCCTGCACCACAGCGGGCAGCTCCGCCTGCTGTTGCCAGAGCGCACCGCTCACCGGTGGCAGATCCTTGGCCATGCCATCGGCCATGGGGCGCGTGCAATCGCGCAGGTGTTGGCGAAGCTGCTCGAGAGCATCAGCTGCATCCGGCCAATCCACCAAGGCTTGACGTTGCTCCTGGGAGAGTTGAAGCCAGTGGTTGAGCTTTAACTTCACCCCACAGAGATCCAATTTGCGTCGCACACACAGGGGGATGCAGCGCCAGTTACCGATGAAATCCTGCTCAAAGGCAAAGCAATGGCTGGCGGAATGACGACGGCTGGACATCAACCAAAGCCTTGATCGGTGTCAATGATGACAACGAAAGACCATGAAAACAGAGATGTTTACCTCGATACAAATGTTGGTCTGTGCGCTTCGCCCTCTCCCTTGGAATGTTGCTGGGAATGTCCCATGGATGGGTCACAGCTGAAGCACTCCAACAGCAGCCCATGCAGGGCTTTGATCCCATAAAAACTGTTAATTCCGCTACACAATTCAGCGCGTTTAGTAGTCGTTCACACCAATTCTTTCCATACTGAAGCTCTTTTCAAAGAGTTCCTGCCGTGACCAGCAGCATCTCGTCCGCTTCCGGCCGCAGCCCCATCACCCTGGCCGCCGGCTTCCTGGGTGCCTTCATCGTTGGTTCCCTTGCCGTGCAACTGGTGCGCAGCCAGACGGCCTCCATTCAGGCCGGCGCTACTGGCGTCGAGCCGGTGATCGCCGGTCCTGCCGCTCTCTGGGCTCCCTTGGCCGAGCGCGATATCGCCAGCGCCAACACAGCCGCAACCGCCCAACCCGCTGCTGCCATCCAGCCCGCTGTGGAGCCTGTTGTGGGTTCCGAAGCCACCCTCTGGGCACCCTTCGGCGAGCGCTGATCACACGGCCTAAATAAGGTGGCGGCATGGGGATTCAGCGCCGTCACTTCCTCCAGCGAACGGGCGGTCTGGCTTTGGCCGCCCTGATGCAAGCGCGCCCCGTTGAGGCAGCAGAGGAGCGGTTCTGCACCCCGAATGATCCACTCCAGGCCCTGATAGCGGGGAACCGCCGGTTCGCCGAGGCCTGGCGCCAGGCTGAGCAAGACGAAGGAACGACGCACCGAACGGCGGATCCGGACCCGCGCTGCTTCAACTCACCCAAGGCTTTGGCCACCAGCCAACATCCCTGGGCCACCGTGCTCACCTGCTCTGATTCACGGGTGTCGCCGAGCTGGGTGTTCGACACCACCCCTGGCGAGCTGTTCGTGATCCGCAATGCCGGCAACAGCGCCTTCGATGAAGCGATGGCGTCGGTGGAGTACGGCGTCAGCGTTCTCAAGACGCCACTGCTGATGGTGATGGGACACAGCGGCTGCGGAGCCGTCACGGCGGCGATGGACGCCAATCCGCTGACCCCTTCACTGGACCGTCTGATCCAACCCATCCGGAAGAACATCAACGGCAGCAGCGATCTCGAGGAAGCCGTGAAGCGCAATGCCCTCGCCAGCGCCTCCACGTTGATTCAACGCAGCGCCGTTCTGGCCGATGCCAAAGCCAGCGGTGCGCTGAAACTGGTGGTGGGTTATTTCCAACTCAGCAGCGGTGTTGTCACCTTGATCGAATGACGCAAAACCTGAGTCATCTGAACCAGCAAGGCGAGGTTCACATGGTGGACGTGGGGGACCGTCCGGCCACCAACCGCGAGGCCCATGCACGAGGGGCCATTCGCATGGAAGCCTCAACCCTCAGCATGATCCAGCGGGGCGAGACACCAAAAGGAGATCTTCTCGCAGTCGCCCGGGTGGCGGCGATTCAGGCGGCCAAACACACCTGGGAGCTGATTCCCCTTTGCCATCCCCTGCCACTCAGTGGCATGGATGTGACGATCGACGCCGACGCCTCCCTGCCTGGCCTGGTCGTCCACTGCCGTTGCCGTACCACAGGCCAGACCGGGGTGGAAATGGAAGCGATGACGGCGGTGTCCGTGGGGTTGCTGACCCTTTACGACATGCTCAAAGCGGTCGATCCAGCCATGACGATCGAGGCGATCCAGCTGGAGTTCAAAGAAGGAGGGCGGAACGGTGTCTGGAAACGCTGAGCCCTACGGACGCGAAGGGCTCCCCCTGGGCGAGGCACGTCAACGGGTTCTGACGGCGCTCCAGCCGATCACTACCAGCAGCACGGTGCCCCTGCAGCAGGCCCTCGGCCGGGTGAGCACAGCAGCTGTGCTGGCCAGTGCGGCCGTTCCGGGATTCCGAGCCTCAATCATGGACGGCTACGCCCTCGGGCAAAGCCACCAGCCCAAACTTGGGGAGACCTGGCAGCTGAAGGGACGTTCCGCCGCTGGCCAGCCCTTCAACGGGACCCTGGACAACGGCGATGCGATTCGAATCCTCACCGGCGCTCCACTTCCAGACGGTGCCGGCTGGGTGCTGCCCCAAGAGCTCATCACCGTGGAAGGCACCAGCCTCCAACTGACGGAAGAGGCATCGGATCGTCCGTGGATTCGCCCCGAGGATGAGGAATGCCAGCCGGGGGACCTGCTACTGGCCGCTGGAGAACGCCTGGGTGCCGCCGATCTCGCACGCCTCGCTGGCTGCGGCATCGCCGACCTAACCGTTGCGCAGCAACCCCGCATCGGGCTGCTGATCAGCGGAGACGAACTAGTACCGCCCGGAACAGCGCGGCACCCCGGTGCCATCTGGGAGAGCAACGGCACGCTTCTGGAGACGATGCTCCGGGCCCTCGGGCAATCGGTGACCCAGCGAAGGGTGGTGGCCGATCAACCCGACGCACTGCGGCAGGCCCTCCTTGATCTGGCCCATGACTGCGATGTGGTGGTGAGCACCGGCGGCGTCTCCGCCGGCGACACCGATTGGATCCGACCGCTGGTGGCGGAGCTGGGTGCCGTGGACTTCTGGAAACTATTTCTGCGCCCAGGTCGCCCCTTCGCCTTCGGCATCATCGGTGAGGGCGTGCCATTTTTCGGACTGCCGGGCAATCCCGTGGCGGCGGCGGTCACTGCCCTGCAACTGCTCTGGCCCGCCCTGCAGGTCCTGGAAGGGCAAAGCGAACCGGAGCTGTTCCCCCGGGTGATGGTGGAACTCGCCGACCCGTTGTCCCGCCGACCGGGACGACCGGAACTGGCACGGGCCCGCCTCGACACCAACGCCGCAGGAACGCTGCTGGCACGGGTGGATGGCTCGCAGGCCTCGTCCCGGATCGGTTCCCTGCAACACGCCGATCTGCTGCTGGAACTACCAGCGGAAGCCGGCCCGCTCGAAAGCGGCACCCGTCTCTGGGCCCAGGTGATTCGTCAGCGGATTTTCTAAGCCGGATCAGGCTGAAAGCAGTGGCGCTCCCAGGCCATGAGCTGGCCCGATGAATCGAAATGGATGCTGATCTGCTGAAACAGGGCAGCGCCGAGACGGCCACCGATCTCGAGGCTGAAGGGCTCACTGGGGAGCTCACTGGGCACCGAGAACACCAAGCCGTCGGGCATCACAGCTGAGCAGTCGTTGTGCAACAGCTGGCTTGGATCGAACACCAGCGGAGTGGCGTCCTCAGCCTGGCCGTTCACCCCCGCCTGCGGCCTGAGCATCTGCCGCTCACCGCTCCATCCCTGCAGCGGCGCCAGCAGGGCCTCGGGTGTCCCGCATGCGGGACGGTCGGGTTCGCGATCGGTGCTGTTCAAGCAACGGAAACCCACCGCCCCAACACGCTGCAAACGCCAGCCGCCGTCAAGCGGTTCCCAGAGCAGCACCAGCATCGAGCGGGAACGACCGCAGAACAGGTTGATCTCATGGCCGAAGCGGGGACGATCGGGATCAAGCCCCAGGCTGGACTGACCTCCTGCCCCGGGAAACTGCCAGCAGCCTCCACCAGCGTTGTAGGTGGCTCGACTGATGGGATAGGTGGCCTGCCCCCCGGGAGCAAAGGCCAAACCCGAACCATCCCACACCCCGTGGTCGTCATCGGAAAAGGAAATCACGTAGGTGGTGGGGTGGATCCGACGGGTCGGACGCTGGAGATCCAACCGACCGCTGCCATCCCTCTCAAACCAATGGCCACAGCCCTGCCAATGACCGGCGAAATTGCGGCGGTTGAGGGTCCATTGATCGGTCATGTCAGTGACGGCATGGAACGGTCGATCTCCTTAGGGTCGCGCCAACAGCCATCCCCGCCATGGACCTGACGATCGTTGGCTGCGGCTATGTGGGGCTCGCCCTGGCGGAGCGGCTGCAACCGAGACGGCCCCAGCTGAAGCTGACGCTGACCACCACAAGCAGCGAACGGCTGGAGCAACTCAATCCCCTGGCGGACCGGGTGCAGATCTGCGATGCCACTGACCCCACCCAGCTGTTGGACGCCCTGAGACAAAGCAACAGCGCCGTGTTCTGCCTCGGGCCCAAGGGAGATCGCCAGGTGGATGCCAACGGCTACCGCCACACCTTCGTCGACAGCTTCCGCTGCCTGACGTCGCTGTTGCCACAACTGCCGGAACTGCGGCAGATCGTCTACACGGGCAGTTGCTCGGTGTACGGCGATGCCGAGGGGAACTGGGTGGATGAGCAAACGCCACCCGAGCCAGGTCGGGGCCATGGCGATGTTCTGCTGGAAGGCGAACAACTGCTCAAGGGCATCGGCAACCGGCGGGTGTGCATCCTGCGCCTTGGGGCGCTGTATGGCCCTGGCCGCGATCTCGAGCGACGCCTGCGTGGGCTCGCCGGACTGGAACGCCCTGGAAGCGGAGCGACTTACAGCAACTGGCTGCATGTGGCGGATGCCGCCGGTGCCCTGGAGGCAGCACTCGATGCCGAATGGACCGGCGTAGTGAATGTGGTCAACGACGAGCCAATTCGGCTGCGTGATTTGGTGGGTCGCAGCCTGCAGCGCCAGGGTCTGGCCCCCGTGCGCTGGCTTGGGCAGGACGAACCGGGTTCAGGGGGCCGGCGGATTCGCAACACCCGGCTCAAACAGTTGGGCTACCAACTGCAGCACCCGAGCCTTGATCAGAGCGGCGTGTTCGCCGCCAGCCAGGTGCCCTGACCAGCGCACCACTCCCGCTTCCAAAACGGGGCCTGGTGCTTGAGTTGCTCCAACAACGCGGCCGAGCAGCGCTGCGCCGCCCCACGACGATCGGCCTGCACCGCCACCAGCACGATCGGCTCACCAGGGAGGAGTCGGCCCACCCGATGCAACACCAAAATTGGCCCCGCCCGGTGCTCCTGCTGCAGACCCTGTGCCATGGCCGTGATCTGACGTTCGCAGAGGCCGGGGAAGTGCTCCAGCTCCAGCGCCTCCAGAGGCCGGCCATCCATCGTGGTGGGACGCACCCGACCAATGAAGATCGCCGCAGCCGCCGCAGCCCCACTCCAAAGCGCAAGCTGCTGCCAAGGATCAAAGGGATCCGGGCACACCTCCACACGGCAACCGGTCACGCTTCAACCCCCTGTGAACGGTGGAAGAAAGGCCAGCTCATCTCCGGCCTGCAACGGCTGATTCGCACCAACCAACTCCTGATTCACGGCAATGCTGATGCACTCGAGCGGGCCAAGATCCAACTGATTCCAGACCTCACGGGCCGTCGAGACCCCTGGCGTGAACGGGAGGAAACGCTCGGACCAACCGGCGCGTTCGCGCAGGGAAGCGAACAGCAGCACCTTCAGCACCACGTCCATGGCAGCTGGAGCGGTTCTAGCGTCCGAAGGCTCCGCCGCTGTGCCATGGGCCTGTCCATCGCCCTGCTCACCATCTCCGACACACGCACTTTGGCGGACGACAGCAGCGGAGATCAGCTGCAGCGCAGCCTTGAAGCCGCCGACCATCGGCTTCACGAGCGACAACTCTGCCCGGATGATCGCTATCAAATCCGCCGTGAACTGAGCCGCTGGATCGCCGATCCTGCGGTTGATGTGGTGATCACCAGCGGAGGCACCGGTCTCACCGGCCGAGATGGAACCCCCGAAGCGGTGGCACCACTGCTGGACAAAAGAATCGAAGGATTCGGGGAACTGTTCCGCGTGCTCTCCTTCGAGAGCATCGGCACCAGCACCCTGCAAAGCCGCTGCCTTGCCGGCGTGGCCAACGGCACCTTTGTGTTTGTGCTGCCGGGATCTCTGGATGCGGTGACCACGGCTTGGGACCGACTCATCCGTGCTCAACTCGATGCCGACACCCAACCTTGCAACCTGGCCCAGCTCCGGGCTCGCTTGAAGGAATAAAGCGGGGATGGTCAGAACGGAATCGGCATCGTGACCGCTGCCGGCGTGGGCATGCAGGCTTCAACCTGCTGATCAATCACCTCTCCCACCACAACAATCGAGGGTGACTTGAAGGCTTCGGCTCGGCATTGATCGGCAACGTCAACCAGGGTTGCCTTGAGGCAGCGTTGCCCCGCCACCGTGCCCTGCTGGATCACCGCCACAGGGGTTGTCGCAGCCAAACCGCCCGCCATCAGTTCCTCTGCGATCCGGGGCAGGTTGTGCAGCCCCATGTAGATCACCAATCCGTCACTGGCCGCGGCCAGGGCACGCCAATCCACGGAAGGACGGCGCTTGTCGATTTCCTCGTGTCCGGTGACGAAGGTCACCGATGACCCCGCCCGCCGGTGGGTGACGGGAATTCCGGCGTAGGCAGGGGCGGCAATGCCAGCGGTGACGCCAGGCACTACCTGAACAGGGATGTTCCGCTCCGCCAGGTAAGCCGCCTCTTCGCCTCCACGGCCGAAGAGGAAGGGATCACCCCCCTTCAAGCGCACCACCGTGCTGTGCTTCTGAGCCATTTCAACGAGCACGGCATTGGTGCTTGGTTGTGGCACCGAATGATGTCCACGACGCTTGCCAACAAAACGGCGTTCGCAGGCTGCCGGCACAAGATCCAGCACTTCCTCGGGCACCAGCGAGTCGTACACCAGGGCATCGCACTGGCTCAGCAGACGATGCGCCTTCAGCGTGAGCAATTCGGGATCGCCGGGACCGGCTCCCACCAGATAAACGGTTCCGGTTTGTTCAGCGGTGGTCACGGCAGGGAAACAAGCAGATCGATCAGGGCCTGACGGGTGGGGGGATGCTCCAGGAGAGGAGGCAATCCACCAGCTTCGCTCAACGCCTCCGTCATGCGGTTCGGCGCGAGGGTTAATGGAAGTGGCCGGGCCCTGGGGTGGCGCTGCTGGAACTCGGGCCACGCGTCAAAGGCAACCAATGGCAAGCCCAGGCGAGACGCCAGCATCGCGAGGAAGCGATCCGCCACTCCCGGGCGCAGGGGGTGGTGCACCAGCACGGCATCAGCGCGATCAGACGCCGGAAGTGCTGCAAGCACAGCGTTCCACCAGATGATCCAAGAGCCCAGAAAGGGAAGCAAACGCACACTGGCTCCGGCTCCACGAAGCCTGTTCCGAATCGCCGGCACGTCCGTTCGGGCATGCGCCCCAGGCAATAGCAGCAACGGAACAAGCCAAGAAGATTGGGGAAGCGCCGACACGGGTTGTTCAGCCGTTAACACCTCCAGCTGCACAGGCGCTGATCGCCGCGGGGCCAGGAGATCGGGCAGGGAGGCCAAACAGTCCGGAACGATGCCGCCACTGCGGCCATGCACCACCAAATGCAACCCATGCCGCCGCCCATCGGAAGCGTCATTCCGTAGCAATGGCCACGGATCGATGACCGCACCAGCTGATGTCATCGGTTCGTTGTGAACGTTGGATGAGTCATGGCACCCCGCCGTAGTTTTGATCGTGCCCCATTGGACAGCCGCTCCTACCGGGAGCCGCTGCACGGACGCATTGAGCGGTACGACCGGTACGACGTCCGAGACGACCGGTACAGCCGGGGATACGAGCCCAGGGAGACCCGTTATGACCGGTATGACCGACGCTTCGACAGCCCCGCTGGACCCTCCGAGCTCGACCAAGACTTCGCTGCGATGAAGCGCGTTTGGCAGATGCTCCGGGCCGGAGCGGTGCGCATGGTTGGCGAAATCGGACGCCAATACTGAGGCCGAAGCAGGCTGCCTTTTACGGCCTCACGGGAACCCCCAGATGTAGCCGGCATTACAAATCAGACAGAACAAAGCCCTGACATCGATCAACACCAAAAGTGTTTTCTTTGTTACGGACCAGGGCTGCCGTCGCAGTGTTTATTCAGTCAACCCAACGCTCCCCTTCGTTTTGAAGCGTTGTCGGTCTTCGGGCCATCTCGATTGATTCGCGCCTCATCTTTGAGCAATCAATCCGCCCACTCGTTAATCGACTTATGACCATTAGCTCTCCCTCCAGGCCTTACCTGGATGGCAAGAAGCTCAACAAGATCGAGCAGAACAAGGCGGCCAAAGATGGCCTGTTGGTCGGCAGCGAAATCGAAAAATTCGCCGAGCTTGGCTGGGAGCAGGTGGATGAAACCGACCTTCAGCTGCGTTTGAAGTGGTATGGCATGTTCTGGCGCCCGAAAACGCCAGGCAAGTTCATGCTCCGGCTGCGGGTGCCCAATGGCGTGCTCTCGGCCGATCAGCTACGGGTGGTTGGCTCCATCGTTGAGCGCTACGGCGAAAACGGCAGCTGTGACATCACGACGCGTCAGAACCTGCAACTGCGCGGCGTGCTGCTGGGCGACCTACCCGAAATCCTCAAGCGGCTGAAGGAAGCCGGCCTAAGCACGATCCAATCCGGCTTCGACAACCCTCGCAACGTCACCGGAAACCCCATCGCCGGCATCGATCCCAACGAGATCGTCGACACGCGGCATTACACCACCGAGCTGCAGAACTTCCTCACCAACAACTGCCAGGGCAACCCGGAGTATTCCAACCTGCCCCGCAAATGGAACACCGCCGTTGCCGGCGCGAAGGACAACTTCCTGCTCCACAACGACATCGTTTTTCATCCCGTGGAACGCGATGGGTTGATGGGGTTTGGTGTGTGGATCGGCGGTGTTCTGTCATCGCAGATGAACGCCTATGCCGTTCCCCTGAACGCCTGGGTGAAACCAGACGAAATCTGCAAGATGACCGACGCCGTGATCCGGCTCTGGCGGGACAACGGTGAGCGCGACAAGCGCCCCAAAGGCCGCTTCCGCCTCTACCTGGATCAAGTGGGCCACGACGTGTTCCGCAGCCAGGTTGAAGAACTCTTCGGTCCGTTGACCCCCGATCCTGGGTCCGTGTTCAACACCACGCCCCGCTCCCACTACGGCTTCCATCCCCAGAAACAGGAAGGGCTCTCCTACGCAGGTCTTCACGTTCCTGTTGGTCGCCTGACCGCCCAGGATCTGCAGGATCTCGCAACCACCAGCCTCAATTACGGCAGTGGGGAAGTGCGTCTCACGGAAGACCAGAACGTCATCCTCGTGGGGCTTCCCAACGACAAGCTCGAGGCTTTAAAGGCTGATGCCCTGGTGCAGCGCTTCCCACTGGAGCCCGGTCACATCTCCGCAGGAACGGTGTCCTGCACCGGCAACACTTACTGCGGTTTTGCCCTCACCAACACCAAGGACCAAGCCCTGGAAGCGGCCAAGCAACTCGACCAAGAGCTCAATCTTCCTGAGGAGCTGAAGATCCACTGGACCGGCTGCCCCAACACCTGCGGCCAGGCCTACATGGGTGCCATCGGCCTCACCGGCACCAAGGCCAAAAACAGTGAAGGCGTGATGGGCGAGGGCTACACGATGACCATCGGTGGGTCCCAAGGTGCCAACCCGAGCATCGGCGAAATCCACCGCAAAGCCATCCCTGCCGATGAGATCAAAGCCGCTCTCAAAGAGGTCTTGATCGACAAGTTCGGGGCCACCCCGAAGGCCTGATCGCTGCGGTCGCCGTGACGCTTCCTTTTGAAGTCACGGCTCCCCGCATCGACCACCCCCCTCACCGTCATGGCCAACCGCAACGACGTGTTCTCTCGTTTCGTCAACTGGCTCAGCGCCAGTGGTCGCGACGGAGCCGCCATCAACCGTCAGGGCGGCAGCCCTGATCTGTTCTCCCGCCTGATGAACCGCATCAGCGGTTGACATCAAAACCTTCGTCCAACTCTCAATCTCATCCGATGGACTACGTCCTCCCCAATGAGCTTGTCGACGGCATGATTGCCGCCGGCGGCAAAAAATCAACGGTCAGCGTGAAAAACCTGCTGATCCGTGGCTTTTACTCCGGAGCCATTCTCGGCCTGGCAGTGATCCTGGCCCTCACCGTGGGCATCACCGTCAAAGCCCCCTTCGTGGGCTCACTGCTCTTCCCCTTCGGCTTCGCCAGCATCGTGCTGTTCGGCATGGAGCTGGTAACCGGCAACTTCGCTCTGCTGCCGATGGCCACCTGGGCTGGCAAAAGCACCTGGGGTGCCACCTTCCGCAACTGGGTCTGGGTGTGGATCGGCAACTGGATCGGCACCGCCGTTGTGGCCGTGATCATGGCCATCAGCCTTACCAGCGGCACTATGGACGGCGCTGCTGACAACGTCGGCCCACCGATCTGGGATGCCGTGGCTCAGAAGATCATGGCCCTCAATCAAATCAACGTTGAGAAGAAGTACGAGGCCCTGGGAAGCATGGGCTTCTTCCTCGCCTTCCTGCGCGGACTGGTGGCCAACTGGTTGGTTTGCCTGGGCGTGACCATGGCTCTGGTGAGCAAGAGCGTTCCCGGCAAGATCCTGGCCTGCTGGCTTCCGATCACCGCCTTCCAATCGATGGGCATGGAGCACATCGTGGTGAACCAGTTCCTGCACACCGCCGGCCCGATCCTCGGTTCAGGCGTCCCCTTCACCAAGGTGATCTTCTGGAACTTCCTGCCTGTCACCCTCGGCAACATCGTTGGCGGCATGGTGTTCATCGGCATGCTCTTTTACAGCACCCACCGCACTCCGATGGAGAACGTGCTGCCGACCGAGCACGATGAAAAGCTGGAGCGTGAGCTCGCTGCTGAATTGGGTGCCCGCTGATCCATCCATGAACGAGGAAGCCGTTCTCTGGGAACGGCTCGCCCGATCACGACGCGCTCCATTGGAGCCTTCTTGGCTGGGGGAGGTCTACTCCCCCAGCCTTTCTGTTGATCTGCGACGAGCCCTCTGCGAAAAACTGGGGATGCAAGCCGAGCGCGGCTGGCCCGTGATTCAAGAACTCCTCGCTAGCCATGGGGTTCTGCCCGATTTAGTGATGGCAGCAGGGCTATGCCACCAGAGTGAGGCCCGAGATTGGTTGTTGGCTCAACTCGAGCAAACTTCGGACGATGAGGACGCCAATCTGATGGTGGTTCAGGCTCTGGCTTGCTGGGGCGCCGAAGTTCCGCAATCCGTGGTGGTGAATTGCCTGCATCACCCAGGCCAACTGCACCGACTGGCCGGCCTGCAACTGCTCAGCTTCCGGTCCCACTGCCTTGACGACGATGAACTGCTGCAGTTCTGCCAAGAGGTGTTGAATGATTTTCGCGATCCAGTCGTTGTGGCGGCCATTCGGGTTCTGCAACGCCGCGATGGCGCGTTGATCAGCGAAAAGCTGGCAGACCTGTGTCGCAACGGTTCACTGCCTGTTGCCGAGGCCGCGTTCCGCGCGCTCGGTTGTATCGCCACACCTGCCAGTCAGCGTTGTCTTCTGGAGTTGAGCCAGGACCTGAATGACGAAAATCGACGCAAGATGGCCAGCACCCAACTAAGCCAACAGTTCCGCCAATAAAAAGGCCCCGCTGTTGCGGGGCCATGATGCCCTCAATCAAGGCATTTGGTTGTTCACCACTTTTTGTAAGGCAGGAACTTGCCGCACATGGTGATTTTGACGCGATCACCCTTAGGATCCTCCACTTTGTCGACATCAAGCGTGAAGTCGATCGCGCTCATGATGCCGTCACCAAAATGTTCCTGAATAACATCTTTCAGAGGCATTCCATAGACCTGCATGATCTCGTAGAAGCGATAGATCAAGGGATCAGTGGGAATCACAGGATCGAGGCTTCCCTTGGTGGGGAACTCCTGCAAAGCGGCGGTGATGGCCGGATCAAGGGAGAGCAGCTCAGCCAGCTTTTCAGCCTCTTCCTTGGAGGCCGTGGCTTGTCCATAGAACAAGGAAGCAATCCAGACCTCATCGAGGCCCATGGCCGACTCCAGATCGGCAAAGCTCATTCCCTTGGCTTTCTTGGCGGCCATCAAGGTCGCGGTGACGGTCTCCTGAGAAGGAGCTGACAACGACGGGGTCGAAGGAACAGCTGAAACAGTCATGATTGAACGAAAAGTTGTTATGGCCGCTTCAAAAACAGCGTTCCAAGCTGGAACGTCTCAGCAGCAAAGAAACTGTTGCGCAAACGCAGGCTTAACAATGAAGCATCAGCTACAAAACAACAGCCTATTTTGAAGCAACAAGCACAGCAAACAGACCCATGATGCGGGTCAAATTAGTTAGAGAAGAAATTTGAAATGAGCCAATTTTTCCAATCCATGGCAACCCTGCTTCAGGCGCAATTCCTTCCTCCAATAACAGCGCCCCAACTGATCCTGGAACGGCTCTATTACGCCGAAGGACGCCACCACCCTGAGCATCCACGTCATGGCAGCTTCGAAGGGTTATCACGGCTGAGCAGGCCCTGAGCTTTCGTAGCAATTGCTACCCCTGCCGGGTGAGTCGCTCCTGAAGACTGGCCACAGCTTGAGGCCGGACCTTTGACGAGCGCAGTTCTCTCCGGCCGCGACCGCTTCAAGCAGCACCTGCGCAAGGTGGGAAGCGGCGAACACACCAGCAAAGGGATGAGTCGCGAGGAAGCGGCTGATGCCATGGAGCTGATGCTGCAGGGCGAAGCGACGCCCGCACAGATCGGCGCCTTCCTGATTGCCCATCGCATCCGACGACCCGAGCCCCAGGAACTCACGGGGATGCTCGACACCTACCGAACCCACGGACCGGTGCTGCAATCCACCGCTGGCAGTCGAACACCGCTCTGTTTCGGCATGCCCTATGACGGGCGCACGCGCACAGCGCCGATATACCCGCTCACCGCGCTGGTGCTGCTGGCCTGTGGTCAGCCGGTGGTTCTGCAGGGCGGTGACCGGATGCCGATCAAATACGGCGTCACCGCTATTGACCTGTTCCGCCTTCTCAATCTCGACCTCACAGGTCTGCCGATCAGCGCCGTTGCAGAGGGGTTCCAGCAGAACGGCTTCGCCCTAATCCACCAACCGGATCACTTCTCCATCGCGGAAACCCTGATCGGCTACCGCGAGGAACTGGGCAAGCGTCCCCCGGTTGCCAGCCTGGAACTCCTCTGGACACCCCATCAAGGCGACCATCTTCTCGTGAGTGGCTTTGTCCACCCACCAACAGAAGCCCGCGCCTGGGAAGCCCTGAAGCAAGCCGGAGAAACCGATGTCCTCACCGTGAAAGGGTTGGAAGGAGGAACCGACCTGCCCATCGGCAGGGCCTGCATCACGGCCCGGGTGCGGAACGGCGAAGCGGAACGATTGATCCTGCACCCCCGGGACCATGGCTGTCACGACGCCGATGTGGAATGGACTGACGACAACACCTGGGCCGATCAGGCGCGAAACGCACTGCAGCACAAAGGCCCTCTTTGCGACGCCGTGCGCTGGAACGCCGGCGCCTATCTGTGGTTCTCCGGCTGCTGTGAATCCCTGGAACAAGGCATTCAACGGGCAGCGTCTGCTCTGCAAACGGGCCAGGCCCAAGCCATGCTCGATCAACTCTGCGCTTGGCGGAGCAGCTTGACCATCCGATAGCGCTCGAACGGAACGCCTCCAATCAGGATCGTCTCCGGCGTTTCCACACACCAGCCACGTCGCTCCAGCAACGGTCGGCTGAACTGGCTGGCCTCCGTTCGCAGATGCCGGACGCCGGACGCCAGCGCATCCGCCTCAATCCGGTTCAGAAGCGCACTGCCATGCCCCCGCCTCGACGCACAACCACGGCAATAGAGCAGCGACAAACGATCTTCGGGATGGCGGATCGCAAACGCTGAACCATCGGTGGTGAGCCATCCCGAGCCTTCCCGAAAACTCGCGTCGAGCACGCCAGGCAACCAAGCCAGGGCCGCCCAAGCCCTGACTTGTTCATCTGAATAAAGGAGGGGAGCCTGCGATTCGATCGCATCGGCATAGATCTCCCGCAACAGCGGTTGATCCTCCGGAGCAATCGGACGCAAAGCCATGGCAGCCGCCTGTTGGAATGTGAGTCTCTCCTGCGTGGCAGCAAGCTTGCAGCGTCCTCGGATTCCCACACTGCTCAGCGCGTTTCTCACGCTGCTTAACGACCGGCTCAGCGAAAGCATTGTTTTTCCGCTGTTGCCCTTTCTCCTCGCCCAGTTCGCCCCAGACGGACGAACCCTGGGTTTGTTGGCGGGAAGCTATGCCCTCGCTCAGTTCCTGGTCACCCCATTGATCGGCGCGCTGAGTGATCGGTACGGCCGCCGCCCCGTGATCAGCATCTGCGTCGCAGGATCCGTGGTGGGACTCGGCCTGTTTGCAGTGACGGTTTCACTGCCTTGGCCCAGCCAAAGCCTGCTTCCCCTGTTGCTGCTGTTCGCAGCTCGGATCATTGACGGCATCAGTGGCGGTACGGCAGCGACGGCCAGCGCCGTGCTGGCGGACATCACTCCTCCCGACAAGCGGGCCCGTGCCTTCGGCTTGATCGGCGTGGCCTTTGGCTTGGGGTTCATCCTTGGGCCCTTCGTTGGCGGGCAACTGGCCCAGGTGGCGGTGTCCCTTCCCGTTTGGGTGGCCACAGGCTTCGCTGCTCTCAACCTCTTGGTGGTGCTCAATCTGCTGCCGGAAACCCATCCTCAGGACTCGCGCAAAAGCCTGCCCAGAAAACGCGACCTAAATCCTTTTGCACGACTCAGCCAGGTGCTGATGAACCCCAGCGTGGGGCGACTGTGCGGAGCCTTTTTCCTGTTCTTTCTGGCCTTCAACGGGTTCACCGCCATCCTGGTGCTCTATTTCAAGCAACGCTTCGGCTGGGGCCCTGAACTGGCCACCACAGCGTTCCTTGTCGTGGGGGTCGTCGCCACCGTGGTCCAAGGAGGGCTAATCGGGCCCCTGGTGAAACGGTTTGGTGAATGGCGTCTGACCTTGCTGGGCCTGGGCCTGGTGATCATTGGATGCCTGCTGATCCCGAGCGTCGGTGCATCCGATCGGGCCGGCGCGATCTTCACAGCCGTCGGCATCCTGGCCCTGGGCACCGGCCTGGTCACACCAAGCCTGCGCAGCCTGGTGTCACGGCGCCTAGGTCGGGAGGGGCAAGGCAGCGCCCTCGGCAGCCTTCAGGCCCTGCAGAGTTTGGGCAGTTTTCTCGGTCCACCCTTGGCGGGATTGAGCTACGACCTTCTGGGTCCAGTGAGCCCCTTTGCCGCAGCGGCAACCGTGTTGGTGATCGTGATCGGCCTAGTGGCCGGCAGCCCTCTGCCGGACATCTCCGACACACAACCAAGCCAGTCCTGATTGCTACGTTTCGGCTAACGACACCAGCGCCGAGACGTTCAGCCCATGTGCGCAGCAGCATTAGCCCCGGAGCACTACATCAACCGGGAGCTGAGCTGGATAGCCTTCAACGAGAGGGTGCTGGCCCAGGCCCTGGATCCGCGCACACCTCTGCTCGATCAAGCCAAGTTCAGCGCCATCTTCAGCAACAACCTCGACGAATTCTTCATGGTTCGCGTGGCGTCACTGAAGTCTCAGGTGGAGGCGGGCGTCAGCAAACCGAGTGAGGACGGGAAGTCACCCCTGGAGCAACTGCTGGCGATCCGAGAGCGACTGATTCCCCTGCTGCGAGAGCAACAGGTGCATTACCGCCAACATCTGAGGCCGAAGCTGCTCGAGCACAAGGTTGAGCTACTCGATTACAAACAGCTCAACGACGACCAACGCCAGTGGGTTGATAACACCTTCCAGACGTCGGTGTTTCCGGTGCTCACACCCCTGGCTGTGGACCCCGCCCATCCGTTCCCCTTCGTCAGCAACCTGAGCCTGAACGTTGCCGCCGTGGTTGTTGATCCAGAAACAGGACAACGACAATTTGCACGGGTCAAAGTTCCCCAGAAAAATCTTCCTCGCTTCATCGCCATCCCGTCAGACCTGAGCGGCCAGGAGCACAAACCCGTTCACACTGCCATTGCTCTCGAACAGGTGATCGCCTTCAACCTGAAGGAGCTGTTCCCTGGCATGACAATCGAAGGGCACTACTTCTTCCGAGTGACCAGGGATGCAGATCTGGAACTGAGGGATCTGGAAGCTGATGACCTGATGCTGGCCTTGGAACAAGGGCTGCGAAAACGACGAATGGGCGGAGAGGTGGTGCGCCTCGAAGTTCCCAACGAGATGCCTCAGGACGTGGTGGAGATGCTGATGACGGGACTCAGCGTTGAAGTGGAAGACCTCTATGTCATCGATGGCCCCCTGGGGCTGGACGACCTGCTCAGCCTGACTTCACTACCGCTACCGAACCTCAAGAGCCGAAGCCACGGGGGCCAGACACCAACGTTGCTTGCCCGCAGTCAGCAACACCTGGTGGAAGAAGGAGCGATCAAGCCGGATGAATTCGAATCCATTTTTTCGGTGATTCGCCGTCAGGACATCCTTCTGCACCATCCCTACGAACTGTTCTCGACAACCGTCGAAGAGTTCATCAACCAGGCAGCGGACGATCCCCAGGTGATGGGCATCAAGATGACGCTCTACCGCACGTCAAAAGATTCCCCGATCATCGCTGCACTAATCCGAGCCGCCGAAAACGGCAAGCAGGTGATGGCCCTTGTGGAATTGAAAGCGCGATTTGACGAAGACAACAACATCCAATGGGCCCGGCACCTGGAGCAGTCCGGGGTTCATGTTGTTTACGGGGTGCTCGGGCTAAAAACCCACACCAAGATTGTTCTGGTGGTGCGCAAGGAAAAGGAGAAGCTTCAGAGCTATGCGCACATCGGAACGGGCAACTACAACTCCAAAACCTCCAAGCTCTACACCGACCTGGGCCTGCTCACAGCCAACCAGGAACTGGGGCAAGACCTGGTGGAACTGTTCAATTACCTCACCGGTTTTTCCAAGCAGCAAAGTTTTCGTCGCCTGCTCGTGGCCCCCGTCACCCTGCGGAAAGGCATGGAACTGTTGATCCGCCGCGAAATTGAACATGCCCAGCAGGGCCAAGAGGCCGTAATCCGAGCAAAAATGAACTCCCTGGTGGACCCAACGATCATTGCGCTTCTTTATGAAGCGTCCCAAGCCGGAGTCAGGATCGAATTGATCATTCGCGGCATGTGCAGCCTCTATCCCGGTCGCGAAGGACTGAGTGAAAACATTCGGGTGATCAGCATCATCGGCCCATTCCTGGAACACTCGAGAATCTTCTCGTTCGCCAACGGCGGCGCTCCGGAGGTTTACATCGGTAGTGCCGACTGGATGAGCCGCAACCTCGACCGCCGCATTGAAGCGGTCACACCGATCGAACATCCAGAACATCGCCAGAAACTAGAACGCCTGCTGCAGCTGTACTTCAATGACAACCAGGGAGCCTGGGACATGGAGAGCGACGGCACATTTGTGCAGCGCAAACCGGAAAATGGTGACTCAGAACGTAATTCCCAGATGCAATTGGTCAAGGAATGGAGCAACGGCATCCAATCCTTGTGATTCTTTTGATTTTGAGAAGTGAATGCGTCTGTGACGTCCGATACACAACATTGCTTCAAAAACAAACTTGAAGCGGCCACGATCACAGCCAAATCAGTTGTTTTGAAAGGCCAAAGATTCAGCTCCTGAAATTCTTTCGATTCGAAACAGTCAACGCTGTTGCCTGGTGCTAAGTTCAGCCCAAATTCATTCAGGAGACCAGGGTGATGGGGATCCCTCTGGAATCTTCCGGCACGACAAAAAAGTCGTCTCGGAAGGAACCTGCGTTGCCGTCCACTGGACGTCGACCATCAACTCGACAAGGAGGACGGCTTGCCACCGACTCCATCGGTTTTTATCTGAGCAGCATCGGGCGCATTCCCTTGCTGACGGCAGCTGAAGAGATCGAACTTGCACACCATGTGCAAGCGATGAAGCAACTTCAGGAGTTGCCGGAGGAGGAGCTGACCTCCAGGCATCGCCACAAGATCCGCATGGGCAAACGCGCCCGCGACCGGATGATGGCCGCCAACCTCCGTCTCGTGGTGAGCGTGGCGAAGAAATACCAGAACCAGGGCCTGGAACTGCTCGATCTGGTTCAGGAAGGTGCCATCGGCCTGGAACGAGCGGTCGACAAGTTCGACCCCGCCATGGGCTACAAATTTTCCACCTATGCCTACTGGTGGATTCGCCAAGGCATGACGCGGGCCATCGACAACAGCGCCCGCACCATTCGCCTGCCGATCCACATCAGCGAAAAACTCTCCAAGATGCGTCGCATCTCCCGGGAGCTGTCCCACCGCTTCGGCCGTCAACCGAATCGGCTGGAATTAGCGAGTGCCATGGGCATCGAACCGCGGGAACTGGAGGATCTGATCTCCCAGAGCGCACCTTGTGCATCACTCGATGCCCATGCCCGTGGCGAGGAAGATCGCAGCACCCTGGGCGAATTGATCCCGGATCCCAACGGTGAAGAGCCGATGGAAGGGATGGATCGCAGCATCCAGAAGGAACATCTGGGCGGCTGGCTGTCGCAGTTGAACGAGCGCGAGCAGAAGATTCTGAAGTTGCGGTTCGGTCTCGGAGGTGAAGAGCCTCTAACCCTTGCGGAAATCGGTCGTCAGATCAATGTGTCCCGTGAGCGCGTCCGACAGCTCGAGGCCAAAGCGATTCTCAAGCTGCGCGCGATGACCAACCACCAACAAGCCGCCTAAGCAATTTGCTTTCCTTCACCGGACCCATCGCCATCCTGATCTGGATGGCGATGGTGACAGCAGGCGCTGTGTTGTGTCGTCGGCTTCGGCCGAACCAACGGGAACTGAGCCGAAAGATTGTGCACATCGGAACCGGAGCCGTGGTTCCTTTGGCCTGGTTCTTTCAAATTCCCTTCGTCGTTGCCCTGCCTGTCGCGGCGGTGATCACTGTTTTGACGGCGATGAACCACCAATGGCGTTTCATCCCCGCCGTTGAGGATGTTGATCGCAACAGCTACGGCACCATCGCCTACGGCATCGCGATCACAACGCTGCTTCTGCTGTTCTGGCCAACCCGAGCCGATGCGGTGTCCGCCGGGGTTCTCGTGATGGCCCTGGGGGATGGCCTTGCAGGGTTGATCGGCCGCAACGTCAAGTCCCCGAAATGGGTTCTTTTTGGTCAGACCAAATCAAGTGTCGGCACAATGACCATGGCCGTTGTCTCAAGCCTGGTGCTGATCGGCCTGGCGCGATGGTCGGGGGCTGACCTGTCCCTTCCGGCAACCCTGGGCATGGTTGCCATCGCAACCGGGCTGGAACAGCTCAGCTGGGGTGGTCTCGACAACCTCAGCGTTCCCCTCAGCGTTGGAATGCTGTGGAGTCAACTGGTGGGCTGAGCCAAGCGTTGATGCTCAGGCGGTGACCGTCTGTTTGCGACTGGCCACGGCCGCGGCCAGATCATCCAACAAAGCTTCGGTGGTCTCGAGACTGATGCAAGCATCAGTGACGCTCTGGCCATAGGTCAGCTGCGTCAGGTCGGCGTTCAGTTTCTGGTTGCCTTCCACCAGATGGCTCTCAATCATCACGCCCATCACGTGGTTGGAGCCACCCCGCAACTGCTCGGCAACGCTGGCCAGGACCTCCGCCTGTCGGCGGAAGTCTTTGTTGCTGTTGGCATGGCTGCAATCCACCATCAGACGATCCTGCAGACCGGCCTTGCTCAACTCGGCTGCGGCCTCCTCCACAGCCTCCAAGTGGTAGTTGCTGCCTTGGCTGCCGCCGCGCAGCACGAGGTGGCCATAGGGATTGCCCGTGGTGCTGACGATCGAGGCATGACCCTCGCGATTGATGCCGAGAAAGTGATGCGGCTTCGCTGCCGCCTGCATGGCATTGATCGCGATGGTGGCGCTGCCGTTGGTGCTGTTCTTGTAGCCAATCGGCATCGACAGCCCTGAGGCCATTTCGCGGTGGGTCTGACTTTCCGTCGTCCTGGCGCCGATCGCAGTCCAGCTGATCAAATCGGCGATGTACTGCGGAACCACGGGATCGAGCAGTTCCGTTGCAGCAGGCATCCCCTCACGGGAGAGATCCAACAGCAATCCCCGGGCCCGCCGCAGACCGGTATTGATGTCGTAAGAATCATCGAGGTGGGGGTCGTTGATCAACCCCTTCCAGCCGACCGTGGTGCGCGGCTTCTCGAAATACACCCGCATCACCACCTCGAGCTGATCCTTCAAGCGCTCGCGGATCAGAGCCAGGCGCTGGGCATACTCCCGGGCAGCTTTGACGTCGTGCACGGAGCAGGGACCCACCACCACCAGCAAGCGCTGATCACGGCCACTGAGGATGTCTTGAATGCGCTGGCGGGCGGATGCCACGGTCTCGAGCGCCGCAGCGTCCATGGGCAGCTCCTGATGCAACACAGCAGGGGCCACCAAGGGACGTGTCTCCACCACATGCAAATCGGAGGTGGTGGCCATGACTGGACGCGAGACTCCGACCAAGGCTACGCACCCCGCTCACTGGCAACAGACACGGTCCGGAAGAATGGTGATCATCCCTGCACAGAGATCTCCATGCTGAGCGCTTACCGCGAGCTGGCCACCGCCCGGGAAGCCCAGGGCGTTCCCGCTCTTCCGCTCAACGCCGAGCAGACCCAGGGACTGACCGAACTGCTGCAGAACCCTCCCGCCGGCGAGGAGGAATTCCTGCTGCACCTGCTGAGCGAACGAATCCCCCCGGGTGTGGATGAAGCCGCTTACGTGAAGGCCACCTGGCTCAGCGCCGTGGCTCAGGGAGACGCCAAAAGCCCCCTGGTGTCACCACTGGAAGCCACCCGCCTGCTGGGAACGATGGTGGGGGGATACAACGTCGCCGCCCTGATCGAGCTGCTGAAGCACTCCGACGCTGCGCTGGCTGGCTGTGCTGCTGAGGGACTCAGCCGAACGCTGCTCGTCTACGACGCATTCAATGAAGTCATGGATCTGGCAGCGGACAACCGCTTTGCCAAGCAAGTAGTGGACAGCTGGGCCGCTGCCGAGTGGTTCACCTCCAAACCTGAACTGGCCGAGAGCATCACCGTGACGGTGTTCAAGGTCGAAGGCGAAACCAACACGGACGATCTGTCGCCGGCCACCCACGCCACCACCCGGCCGGACATCCCCATCCATGCCCTGGCGATGCTCGAGACCCGGGATCCAGAGGGCCTGAAGACCATCGCGACCCTTAAAGAAAAAGGCCATCCCGTGGCCTACGTCGGCGACGTGGTGGGCACCGGCAGCTCCCGCAAGAGCGCCATCAATTCAGTGCTCTGGCACACCGGTAATGACATCCCCCATGTGCCCAACAAACGGGCGGGCGGCGTGATCCTTGGCGGCAAGATCGCCCCAATCTTCTTCAACACCGCTGAAGACTCCGGTGCCCTGCCGATCGAATGCGATGTCACCGAACTGAACACCGGTGATGTGATCACCATTCGCCCCCACGCCGGCACGATCGAACGGGACGGCAGCGTGGTGAGTCGGTTCGACCTGAAACCCACCACGATCAGCGACGAGGTGCGGGCCGGCGGTCGCATCCCCCTGATGATCGGTCGCGCCCTGACCGACAAGGTGCGCGCCAAGCTTGGACTCACCCCTTCGGATCTGTTCATCCGCCCCTCAGCCCCAGCAGACACCGGTAAGGGCTTCACCCTGGCGCAAAAGATGGTGGGCAAGGCCTGCGGTCTCACGGGCGTCCGACCCGGCACCAGCTGCGAACCGCTGATGACCACCGTCGGCTCCCAGGACACCACCGGCCCGATGACGCGGGACGAAATGAAGGAACTGGCCTGCCTGGGCTTCTCCTCCGACCTGGTGATGCAGAGCTTCTGCCACACCGCCGCCTATCCGAAGCCGGTGGATCTGCAGACCCAGAACGAACTGCCCGACTTCTTCGCCCAGCGCGGTGGCGTGGCCCTTCGGCCCGGTGACGGCATCATCCACAGCTGGCTAAACCGGATGCTTCTGCCCGACACCGTCGGCACCGGCGGCGACAGCCACACCCGCTTCCCACTCGGCATTTCCTTCCCAGGCGGCTCTGGGGTTGTGGCCTTTGCGGCCGCCATCGGCGCCATGCCGCTGGACATGCCGGAATCGGTTCTGGTGCGCTTCAGCGGATCCCTGCAACCGGGCGTCACGCTCCGGGATGTGGTGAACGCCATCCCCTGGGTGGCCATTCAGCGGGGACTGCTCACCGTTGAGAAGGCCAACAAGCAAAACCTGTTCAACGGCCGGATCATGGAGATCGAAGGGCTGCCCGACCTGAAGCTGGAACAGGCCTTCGAACTCACCGATGCCAGTGCCGAGCGCTCCTGCGCCGGCTGCACGATCAAGCTCTCCGAAGACACGGTGAGCGAATACCTGCGCAGCAATGTGGCGCTGCTCAAAAACATGATCGCCCGCGGCTACAGCGACGCCCGCACCCTGGCCCGCCGGATCAAAGAGATGGAGGCCTGGCTGGCAAACCCGCAGTTGATGAGCGCTGACGCTGACGCTGAGTACGCGGAAGTGCTGGAGATCAACCTCGACGAGCTCACCGAACCGGTGGTGGCCTGCCCCAACGACCCCGACAACGTGAAGCTGCTCAGCGAGGTGGCTGGCGACCCTGTGCAGGAGGTGTTCATCGGCTCCTGCATGACCAACATCGGCCATTACCGCGCCGCGGCCAAGGTGCTGGAAGGCGCCGGCCAGAACACGGCGCGCCTCTGGGTCTGCCCCCCAACGCGAATGGACGAGGAGACCCTCAAAGAGGAGGGCTACTACGCCACCTTCGAAGCCGCCGGGTCCCGCATGGAGATGCCGGGTTGCTCCCTCTGCATGGGCAACCAGGCCCGCGTGGAGGACAACACCACCGTGTTCTCCACCAGCACCCGCAACTTCAACAACCGCCTGGGCAAAGGTGCTCAGGTGTACCTGGGCAGCGCCGAACTGGCCGCCGTCTGCGCCCAGCTGGGACGCATCCCCACCCCAGACGAATACCGAAGCATTGCGGCCGAGAAGATCGATCCCCTCTCCGACGAGCTCTACCGCTACCTGAACTTCGATCAGATCAGCGGCTTTGAAGACCAGGGGCGGGTGGTCAGTGCTGACGACGAAGCAACTGTTCTGGCTCAGGCCTGATCCCGGATCACCTCATCTGTGCCAGCCCTGAGCGAACCCAAACAACGACGCCACCTCCTGGGCTCCAGCCGGAGCATCAGGAGGATGTTGGAACGCCGCTGGCTGGTGGTGGTTTTGGCTCTGGCGCTCACGGGCCTTGGGGCTGCCATCACCGGCCTGCTCTTCACCAGCGGCATCAACTTGCTGCGGGATTGGCGGCTCGATCTGCTCGATGAGTTTCCAGCATGGGTGGTGCTCCCCGCCCTCGGCGCCATCGGCGGGATGGTCTCGGCCTGGTTGATCACCAACCTGTCTCCGGCCGCTGGCGGAGCCGGGATCACCCACATCATGGGCTTCCTGCGCCACCGGTCGGTGCCGATGGGGCTGCGGGTAGGCCTGGTGAAACTGGTGGCCGGCATCATTGCGATCGGCTCAGGCTTCCCCCTGGGCCCGGAAGGCCCCGCCGTTCAGATGGGCGGCTCCGTGGCCTGGCAGATGTCCCGCTGGCTGCGGGCGCCGGTGGCCTTTCGCCGGGTGATCGTGGCCGCCGGTGGCGGTGCCGGTATTGCCGCTGTGTTCAGCGCTCCGATCGGTGGATTCATCTACGCGATCGAGGAGCTGCTCCACTCCGCGAGGCCCGTGGTCCTGCTGCTGGTGATCATCACCACGTTCTCGGCCGACACCCTGGCGGATGTGCTCGGCTTTCTTGGTCTCAACCCCGGGGGCGGCGGGCTCAACAGCACCATCGGGTTTCAACTGGAACGGGAATACACCCCCCTGGTGCGCTTCCTGCCTGTTGATCTGCTGTATCTGGTCGCTCTCGGTGTGGTGATCGGTGTGCTGGCGGAGCTCTACACCCGCTACGTGCTCACCATGCAACGACAGGGCAACCGTTGGTTCGGAGACCGACTGATCCTGCGCATGACCTTGAGCGGGTTCGTTCTGGGCTGCGTCTATGCGGCCCTGCCGGATGCCTTCCATAACCCCAGCGAACTCAAGCACTTGATCGGAGCCGGCAAGGCCGACATCAGCCTGGCCCTCGCCAGCTTTGTGGTGCTCTTCTTCAGCACCGGTCTGGCGGCGGGCTCTGGAGCCCCAGGGGGACTGTTCATGCCGATGCTGACGCTGGGAGGAGCCATTGGCTTGGCCGGCGGCATTGGCGTTGAGGCCCTCACCGGCCACGTGCCCACCACTTACGTGTTCGCTGGCATGGGTGCCTTCGTTGCAGGCTGTTCCCGTACGCCGATCTCGGCGATGTTCCTGGCCTTTGCCCTCACCAAGGATCTGCTGATCCTGAAACCGATCCTGGTGGCCTGCCTCACCAGCTTCGTCATCGCCCGACTGTTCCACCCCCACTCGATCTACGAACGTCAGATGGGCATGGAACTCGACTCAGAAGATCGGATGGCGATGAAGCTCAACCGCTACAGACGTCCGTTCACGCCGCCATCCCCGCCATCAGGCCCAACAGGAGGCCCCAGCTGAATAACGAAACGCTGCTGTTCGATCCGGCCACGCCGGACCCCGAGGCCCTGAAGGCCGTGCTGGCCTTTCCCAGCACTTATTCCGTGGGGATCACCAGCCTCGGCTATCAGATCGTCTGGGCAACGCTTGCGCAGCGGTCGGATGTGGACGTGCGCCGGCTGTTCACCGACCAGGGTGATCCGATGCCACGCCACATCGATCTGTTCGGGCTCTCCCTGAGCTGGGAACTGGATGGACCGGTGCTGCCGGAGCTGCTGCAGAACCAGCGGATTCCGGTCTGGGCCCTGGAGCGGGGAGATGAGGACCCAATCGTGTTCGGCGGCGGACCGGTGCTCACGGCCAACCCTGAGCCCCTGGCACCGTTTTTTGATGCCGTGCTGCTCGGGGACGGCGAGCTGCTACTGCCCGCCTTCATCGATGCTCTGCAGAACTGCCGACAGGCACCGCGAGCGGAGCGGCTGCGACAGCTGGCTCAGGTGCCGGGGGTGTACGTGCCGTCGCTGTATGCCCCGCAGTACGACCCCGACGGGGAGCTGATTGCCGTGGAACCGATCGATCCAGCGGTTCCAGCCCTGGTGGAAAAACAGACCTGGCGCGGGAACACCTTGAGTCACTCAACGGTGGTCACCCCCGAGGCCGCTTGGCCCGACATCCACATGGTGGAAGTGGTGCGCAGTTGTCCTGAACTATGCAGGTTCTGTCTGGCCAGCTACCTGACGCTGCCGTTTCGGACACCATCGTTGGATGACGGCCTAATCCCGGCCGTGGAGAAAGGCCTTCAAGCCACAAAACGCCTAGGCCTACTGGGGGCCTCCGTCACCCAGCATCCACAGTTCTCCGACCTGCTCCACTGGTTGGATCAGGACCGTTTCGATGACACCCGTATCAGCGTCAGCTCGGTGAGGGCCGCCACCGTGACCCCTGATTTGGGTCGGATCCTGGCCAAACGGGGCAGCCGCTCCCTCACCATCGCCATTGAAAGCGGCAGTGAGCGGATGCGCGAGGTGGTGAACAAGAAACTCACCACTGAGGCCATCCATGAAGCGGCTTGCCATGCCAAGCAGGGCGGCCTCTCAAGTCTCAAGCTCTACGGGATGGTGGGCCTGCCGACGGAATCGGATGACGACGTCGAGGCAACGGCGGATCTTCTGCTGGCGCTCAAGAAAGGAACCGCTGGATTGCGCTTCACCCTTGGGGTGAGCACCTTTGTGCCCAAAGCCCAGACGCCCTTCCAATGGCAGGGCGTCCGACCGGAAGCCGAGAAGCGCCTCAAACGTCTGGCCAAACGGTTGAAACCGAAGGGAATCGAGTTCCGCCCAGAGAGCTATGGCTGGAGCGTGATTCAGGCCCTGCTCTCCCGCAGCGATCGTCGCCTGGCGCCGGTGATCGCAGCCGTTGGCGAGGGCCGCGAAAGCATGGGCGGCTGGAAGAAGACCTACCGGGCTGCGCTCAACGGCGAACTCCAGCCGATGCCGGGACCAGCCCTACCACCACCACCGCCCTGGAGCAGGGTGATCCACGACGCATGGGAGGCTTCAACGACCCTCCCCTGGACCCACCTCAGGGGGCCCCTGGCTCCGGCGACGCTGCGGGATCATCACGATCAGGCCTTGGGGGTGGAGTCTGTTCCACCTCCTGGTTGAAGGCAGCCAAACCGGCCAACAGCGTCCAGCCCAGGATGTTGAGCCGACTGTCGAAAAACGGCAGGTCGGTGGCATGCATCGCCATCAACACAAGTGTGGCGGTCCACCAGGCCCGTTCCATGGGTGATTTCTGCAGGATTCCGCGCCGCAGAGCCACCACCAGCAACAGAAGCACCGTCCCGACAACCAACAGCATCACCGGAAGGCCGTGGCTGATCGCCAACTCCAGGGGGAGATTGTGGGAATGACCATGCCAACGCTTGGCCGCATAGATCGGATACAGAACGCTGAAAGCGGCTGCCCCCCAGCCCAGCCAGGGACGGGCGGCAACCAACTCCAATGCATACCCCCACTGCCCCAGACGGGTGTGTTTCCAAGCGGTGGGCCCTCCCCGTTCAAGGAGTCGATCAAGGATCGGCTCGGGCACTAAGGCCATTGCCAGTTGGCGCAATCCGGACGGGACACCGGGGAGCACCACCAACAACAACGGAGAGGCCAGGAACAGCAGCAGGGGGAGCAACCAGAACCACTGAATCGGGCCCATCACGAGAGGAACCGACAAAGCCAGCGCTCCCATGGCATTGCGCGACTGGGTGAGAACAACGGCCAGAACTGTGGAAAGCGTGAGCATCAGAGCAGCACCACGCCGCCACCAGCCATCCGGCCGCAGCACAGCCGCGAGCATCAATGGCCAGACCACCCCGAGCCAGGCACCCGCGATGTTGGCGTAATCAAACAGGGCCGAGAGTCGCCCCTGGGGCTGACCACCGGGAGCGACGAACCAGATGATGGCGCCACCTCCAAGTTGCCAGGGTCCCTGCCAACCCAGAAACATTTGCCCCAGGCCGGTGAGCAGCACCGGCAAGGTGCCAGCCACCAGCATCCAAGCGGCCTGACGGCGCTGCTTTTCGCTGGCCAAATGGGGCTGAAAGGCCCAGAAGGCCCAGAAAAAAGGCAACCAATTGCCCAACCCAGCCCAGGCCAGAGATCCTGTTTCCGCCCCCAGCGCCCCCACCAGCATCAACACAGCAGCAAGCAGAAATGGCTGGGTCCAGCGGGCCTGCCAAACAGGCCGATCCCGACCCCGACTGCCGCTCACACAGGCCACAAACAGGCAGATGCCCGAGAGCAAAGCACTGGAGGGGAGCAGAAACAGGCCAAGCCGGAAGGCCTGACCGCCGCGATTAGAAGTCATGCAAAAACAGCCGTACGCCCGCGATACACCATCACCTGACGGCGCAGATGCAGGCGAAGGGCCCGCGCCAAGGCAAGACGTTCCGTGTCACGGCCCTTACGGATCAAATCCTCCACCTCGTCCCGGTGGCTGACGGGAACGGTGGTTTGCTCAATGATCGGTCCGTCATCAAGATCTTCAGTGACGTAATGGGCCGTCGCGCCGATGAGCTTGACCCCACGGTCCCAGGCGCGGTGGTACGGCTGAGCGCCCTTGAACGCAGGCAGAAATGAATGGTGAATGTTGATCACCTGGGGGAAACGCTCGAGGAAATCACGACTCAGCACCTGCATGTATTTGGCCAGAACCACAAGTTCAACCTCGTTCTCTTCCAGCAGCTGCAGCATCCGCTGCTCCGCTTCCGCCTTGGTATCCCGACTAACCGGAACACAAATAAAAGGAACCTCAAACGACGCGCACAGGGGTTCCAAGTCGGGATGGTTGGCGATGACCAGTGGAACCTGCATCGGCAGCTCCCCGCTTTGAACCCGCCAAAGCAAGTCCTGCAGGCAGTGGCTCTGCTTGCTGGCGAAAATCGCCACCCGAGGCAACTCGTCTGAGAAGTGGAGCTGCGCCTCCCCACCAAGCCGCTGTCCCAGCGCCTGAGCCGCTTCAGGAAGCACATCCCGGGGTATGCCGAATCCCTGGAGCTGCCACTCAATCCGGCTGAGGAACAACCCAGCTCCCGCGTCCGTGTGGTGATCGGCATGACGAATGCTGCCACCGTTGGCTGCCACCCAACCCGCCAATTCGCTGACCAGGCCCGGCCGATCGGGGCAGATCATCTGAAGGATGACCGTGGCGTCACTCACAACAACGCTTTGAAAAACAAAATTCTCCCGCGCAGGAGGGGCTGGTTAAAGTCGCAAACAAATTTTCAATCACCATGCTGAAGGCTCTGAGCCGCCTTGCCGCGTTCTGCCTCTGCGTCGCTTTGAGCCTGGGTCTTATGGCCCCGGCTGCTGTCAATGCTGCCGGCATCAGTCCTGACGATCTGGGCGTGATCCGCCGCCAAGCCGCAGCCTTTGAAGACGCAAAATCCCGTCTCCCTGATCTGGCCCGGCTGGTCAGTGAAAAGGATTGGGTCTTCACCCGCAACCTTCTGCATGGCCCCATGCAGGAAGTGAGCCGTGAAATGCTCTACATCAATCAGCGCCTCGACAAGAGCGAGCGCAAGGAGGCCACCAAGGTGGCCCGCTCCTTGAAAGAAGCTCTGGCTGATCTGGATGAAGCCGCACGCCTGCAGGACTTCAGCCGCCTGCAGAAGTCCTACAGCGCAGTAGCTGCAGGCTTTGATGCCTACAGCGATCTGATCCCTGCTGAGGCCTTCAGCTGAACCGCTCCGTTGGAGTGATTGGTGCCGGGGCCATTGGCCTCGGCACCGCCTGGCATCTGGCCCAGCAAGGGCACGATGTTTCTCTTTACGACCCTCGCCTGAACAAATCCCTTCATCGCGAGGGATCAGCAAACGATCTCAGTGGAACATCGGCATCCCTCGGGGTGCTGATGGGTCACGTGTTTCGCCGCAGCAGCGGACGAGGCTGGAGGCTGCGCCGCCGGAGCATGGAGCTCTGGCCGCAGTGGATCGAAAAGCTGCAGGCTCACCAGCCTGAGCTCAAGCTCCACCCAGGCCTGCTGCAAATCGCCGATGACGAACCAACGGCTGAGCGGATGGAGTCGCTGGCCGCCCAGCGCGTTGACCTGGGGCTACACATGGTGTCCAACGCCGATCTAGCAGCGATCTGGCCGACGGCCAGCCACGGTGGCCTCCACTCGCGTCACGACGGTCGGGTGGATCCACTGCTGCTGCAACTGGCCCTTCGGCAGGCGCTGGCAGGGCAAAGTGTGGCGCTGAATGCCACGGCAGTGGTCCGTCTGGAGCGCAACGACAACCACTGGCGTGTGCATCGAGCCGACGGAGACAGCTCCGTTCACGACCTTGTGGTGCTCTCCACAGCACTGTGCTCGGATGCCTTGCTGGAACCCCTGGGCCATGCCCGACCGATGACACCGGTGTTGGGCCAGGCCCTGTCGCTCCAACTGACAACGGATCCGACGGCGTGGAGCAACTGGCCCTCGGTGCTAGTGGATCAGGGCTTCAACCTGATTCCCACCGCACCCGGACAGTTGCTGCTCGGGGCCACCGTGGAACCGGGCGATCGCGCTTCAGAGGATCCTCTGACTCTGATGCGCAGCCTGAATGAGCGGGCACCGGAGTGGCTGAGCTCAGCCACGGTGGTTGGCCACTGGAGCGGACTGCGAGCCCGGCCCGTGGATCGCCCGGCCCCTCTGCTGGAAGAGCTGGAACCTGGGTTGATCCTTGCCAGTGGGCACTACCGCAACGGCGTTCTGCTCACGCCTGGCACCGCAGAGTGGGTCGCCGCTGCCGTTCAACAGGCATAAAAAAGGGCCCCACAGGGCCCTAACGCGTTGGTGGCTCAACCGATCACTTGGTCTCGGTGAACTCTGCATCGATGACATCGTCACTGGCGTCGCCACCACCGGCGTTGGCACCAGCACCGGCATCAGCACCAGGCGCACCAGCTGCAGCCCCTTCCTGCTGGTAGACGGAAGCACCCACGGTGTAGAGCTCCTGCTGCAATTCCTCCAGCAGAGTCTTCATCGCGTCGTAATCGTCCTTCTCGGTGGCTTCCTTGAGCTTGAGGCGCTTCTCCTCCAGCTTCGCCTTGGCGTCGGCATCGACCTTGTCGCCCAGTTCGCCCATCTGCTTTTCAGCCTGGTAGACGAGGGTTTCGGCCTGGTTCTTGAGATCAATCTTCTCGCGCTTCTCCTTATCAGCGCTGGCGTTGGCCTCGGCGTCCTTGACCATCTTGTCGACCTCGGAATCCGAGAGGGTCGACGCACCGGTGATCGAGATGGACTGCTCCTTGCCACTGCCCTTGTCCTTGGCGGTGACACTGAGGATGCCGTTGGCGTCGATGTCGAAGGTCACTTCGATCTGAGGCACGCCCCGGGGAGCCGGGGGGATGCCATCGAGACGGAAGGTTCCAAGTGACTTGTTGTCGGACGCCATCTCGCGCTCACCCTGGAGCACGTGAATTTCCACATTGGTCTGACCATCCACAGCCGTGGAGTAGGTCTCGGTCTTCTTGGTGGGAACCGTGGTGTTGCGGGTGATCATCTTGGTCATCACACCGCCGAGGGTTTCAACACCCAGGGAGAGGGGCGTGACGTCGAGCAGAAGGATGTCCTTTACCTCGCCGGCCAAAACACCGCCCTGAATGGCAGCACCGACAGCCACCACCTCATCGGGGTTCACCGTCTGGTTGGGGTCTTTACCGGTGATGCGCTTGACCAGTTCGAGCACAGCCGGGATGCGGGTGGAACCACCCACCATCACGATTTCGTCCAGCTCACCGGAGGACAACTTGGCGTCCTTGAGCGCCTGCTCCACAGGCATGGCGCAGCGGTCGATCAGCTTCGAGGCCAGTTCCTCGAACTTGGCGCGGGTAAGGGTGAGATCGAGGTGCTTGGGACCCTCAGGTGTGGCCGTGATGAACGGCAGGTTGATCTCGCTCTGGGTGGCGTTGGACAGCTCGACCTTCGCTTTTTCAGCGGCTTCGGTGAGGCGTTGCAGGGCCTGCTTGTCCTGACGCAGATCGATGCCTTCGTTGGATTTGAACGTCTCGGCCAGGTGATCAACGATCACTTTGTCGAAGTCGTCACCGCCGAGGTGGGTGTCACCAGCGGTGGACAAAACCTCAAACACGCCGTCGCCAACTTCCAGAACAGAGACGTCGAAGGTGCCGCCGCCCAGGTCGAAGACCAGGATGCGCTCGTTGCTCTTCTTGTCGAGGCCGTAGGCCAGAGCCGCAGCGGTGGGCTCGTTGATGATGCGCAGCACCTCAAGGCCAGCGATCTTTCCGGCGTCTTTGGTGGCCTGGCGCTGGGAGTCGTTGAAGTAAGCCGGAACGGTGATCACCGCTTGGCTAACGGTTTCGCCGAGGTACTTACCGGCGTCCTCAGCCAGTTTGCGCAGCACCTGAGCGGAAACCTCTTCAGGCGCGAATTGCTTATCGAGAACAGGGCACTTCACCTTCACGTTGGAGCCAGCCTTCTCAACGCCGTAGCTCACTTCTTTCGACTCCTCATTCACCTCATCAACCCGACGGCCGATGAAACGCTTGACGGAATAAAAGGTGTTGTCTGGGTTCATCACCGCCTGACGTTTGGCGATCTGACCCACCAGCTGATCCTGGTTCTTGGTGTATGCAACCACGGAGGGCGTGGTCCGGAAGCCCTCGGCGTTCGCGATCACGGTGGGCTTACCGCCCTCCATCACGGAAACACAGCTGTTCGTAGTGCCAAGGTCAATGCCGACAACCTTGCCCATCGGTGCCCACCTCCAGAAATGGTGATTTGAATGGGCTCATCCTCCACAGCAGACCCTCTGACAGGCGAGGTGTGGTTCCCGAACAGGCAGGCTGGTGGAGCGATCCGGCCCTGGCAATGATCAACGGCGGCACCAGCCTTGTGGGCCTGCTTGGCAATCCAGTGAGCCACTCGCTTTCACCAGTGATGCAGAACGCAGCCCTCGAAAGCATGGGGCTCAACTGGCGCTACCTGGCCCTGCCCTGCGAAAGCGAAAGCCTTGATCAGGTGTTGAAGGGTCTCAGGGCCGTGGGCTGCCAGGGCCTCAACATCACCATCCCCCACAAACAAGCCATCGCCGAACTCTGCGAGGAGCTGAGCCCGTTGGCGCAACGACTCGGTGCCGTCAACACCCTGATCCCAGGAACAGGCGGTGGCTGGTTCGGCACCAACACCGACGTGGAGGGCTTTCTGGCACCCCTCGGTGCCAACGACGCCTGGGCAGGACGCGATGCCGTGGTGATCGGCTGCGGCGGATCAGCTCGAGCAGTGGTCGCCGGTCTGCAGACCCTGAACCTCAGCAGCATCACCGTTGTGGGACGGCGAAGCGAGGCACTGCAAGCCTTTATTACTGATCTGCAGCAGGGCCACGCCCCTCTGACGGCCTGTCTCGACAACGCTGTTCAGCTCAACGAGAGCGTGGCTCAAGCGGCTCTCGTTGTGAACACCACCCCGGTGGGCATGGCACAGCACGGTGACCCCGAAGCGATGCCGTTGGGGGCCGAACTCTGGTCAGGCCTGAACGGAGAGGCGGTGTTGTACGACCTGATCTACACCCCAAGGCCCACCAGCTGGCTCGCCGCTGGGCAACAACGGGGCCATCGCTGCATCGATGGCCTTGAGATGCTGGTGCAGCAGGGCGCTGCATCGCTGCGGCTCTGGAGTGATCGCAATGACGTTCCTGTCGTGGCGATGCGAAGCGCCGCCGTGACTGCGCTTGCGGCCTAAGGTCCAAACAATCCCTAGCTCCACCGTGCAGATTCCCCTCTGGCAGCGGCTGCTTGCACCGCTGGTGTACCTGCTCCCCTGGAGTGATGCCATTCCGTTTGGCCTCGGGGCTGACGGCGTGTTCAACCAGATCCCGTTGCTGAGGCTGCTGATCGTTCCAGCGGTACCGCTGATCCAATTGGATCGGGGAGTTCCCTTCGGTGGCCTGCTGCTCTTCTTCGTGCTGTTTCTGGCGGTAGTGCGGAATCCAGCCGTTCCTTACTTCCTGCGCTTCAACACGCTGCAGGCCCTGCTCACCGACATCGTGATCGTTGTGCTCAGCTTCGCGTTTGGCATCCTGCTGCAACCGATTGCTGGGGGCAGCCTGCTTCTGGGCACCCTGTCCAGCACGATCGTGGTGGCGGTGCTGGCGATCCTTCTGTTCGCCCTAGTGGAGTGCTGGCGCGGGCGCGAACCTGATCTGCCCGGCATCAGCCAGGCCGTACGCATGCAGCTCTACTGAAGGTACGGGGACACACCAGGGGATAAGGTGTTGGATCCGTCGCTCACTCCGGTGAGCCTGATGCCCCTTAGGTGCTGCCCATGACGCACGATCCGTATTACGAAACCATGTACATCCTTCGTCCGGACATTCCGGAGGAGGAAGTTGAAAGCCACGTCACCAAGTACCGCGACATGCTCGTGGAAGCTGGTGCCGACGTTCTGGATAACCAGATGCGTGGCAAGCGCCGTCTGGCCTACCCCATTGCGAAGCACAAGGAAGGCATTTACGTGCAGCTGAGCCACAACGGCGATGGCCAGCAAGTTGCTGTACTCGAGAAAGCGATGCGTCTCAGTGAAGACGTGATCCGCTATCTGACCGTGAAGCAGGACGGCCCCCTTCCCGCACCTCGGGTGATGCCGGGCAGCGAAGCTGCTCAACAGCAACAAGCCGAAGCCGCTGCATCAGCTGACTGATCAGCATTGTTGGATTCGTGGGTGGGCGATACCGTCCGCCCATGGATTCGAAACACGACCAACCTCAGCCAACCGAACCTGTGTGGAACGAGCGTCATGGCGACGCTGAAGTGATTCGATTGCTGAAAAAAAGAATTTCAGAGCTCGAGGGCGAGATCAAGGCCTACAACGAGCTTTTGGCCGAACTGCCAGACGTTTTTGAACGCCGCTTCCAACAGCGGCTTGAGCCCTTGATGGAGCGTTATCAACTTCTGGCTGAACAGGTTGATCAAGAACAGATCGAGCGGTCTCAGCCGGCCCTGCCTGGAAGCTCAGAACCCGACAACGTTGTGCGTTTTCCGGTTCTGAGGCTTCCCAAGTTCCTGCAGAAACTGCAGCGCTCAGCTTGAACGGCGCTGGGATGCTGACCAGAGTCGGGTTGGCAGACCCCAGATGTAAATAAAGCCCTCTGCAGCGCGGTGATCGAACTGATCCTCACTGCCGTAGGAGGCCATTTCGGGGACGTACAGACTGCTGTCTGCTGAGCCGCGTCCGGTGACCGTGGCCGTTCCTTTGTGCAGCCGGAGACGAACGACACCATTGACGGTGATCTGGGTGCGGTCCATGAAGCCGTCCAAAGCATTCTTGAGGGGGCCAAACCAAAGCCCCTGGTAGACGAGGTCAGCCCACTGCATTTCCAATTGCCGCTTGCTGCGCAGCACATCGGCAGCCAGGGTCAGGCTTTCCAGTTCCTGGTGGGCCTGGATCAGCAGCAACAGCCCGGGCGTTTCATAGATCTCCCGGGATTTGATCCCCACCACCCGGTTCTCGATCATGTCGAGGCGGCCAATGCCATGGGTGCCCGCCAGACGGTTGGCTTCACGGATCAAAGCCACGGGGTCCAGCTGCTGACCGTTGATCGCCACAGGATTGCCTGCTTCAAAAGCAATCTCGATCTCTTCAGAGACATCCGGAGCAGCCTCCACCGATCGCGTCATCGCAAACACCTCCTCCGGCGGAGCCACCATCGGGTCTTCGAGGGGTCCTGCCTCAATGCTGCGGCCCAGCAGATTGAGGTCGATCGAGTAGGGCGACTTCTTGCTCACCGGTGCGGGCAGACCACAGCGTTCGCCGTAGGCGATGGTCTCCTCACGGCTCATGCCCCACTCACGGGCTGGGGTGAGCACCTTGAGATCCGGTGCCAACGCAGCGATGGCCACATCAAAACGCACCTGATCGTTGCCCTTGCCTGTGCATCCATGGGCAACAGCATCGGCACCCACTTCCCTGGCCACCTCCACCAGGCGCTTCGCGATAAGAGGCCTCGCCAGGGCCGTGGAGAGGGGGTAACGGCCTTCATAGAGGGCATTGGCACGAATCGCTGGAAAAGCGAAATCCTTAATGAAAGGCTCGATCAGATCTCCCACCAGCGACTGACTGGCACCGGCATCTAGCGCTTTCTGACGAATCGGCTCCAGTTCATCGCCCTGGCCGAGATCAGCGGCAAATGTGATCACATCCTCCACACCCCATTCCTGCTTGAGGTATGGGATGCAAACACTGGTATCCACTCCCCCGGAATAGGCGAGTACCACCTTCTTGGCGCGGCCCATCAATGGGTCTCCTGATCACAATCGTCTGATTCTCTCGTCTCGCCTGCCGCCACCGTTGAGGAAGCCACAAGCAACCATCCAGCCAACGCCAGAGCCGGGGAAAAGACCAGCAGCAGCGCCAGGGCCCAAGAGGTCTGCAACGGTTCAGACCGCTGCAAACCCCACCAATGCAGGCCAGCACTGATGATCAGGGCCAGGCCCCACAGAAAAACGAGCAGCGCAGATTTGTTCAGGTGCGGACCAAAAACAGCACGTGGTTTATCTTGGTTGATTGGCCCGCGTCCCTCCCTGCATGAGCGCTCTGGTTGATTTAAACGCCCTGGACAGCGTCAACCCGTCCCTCACCCGCTACGGGCGCCGCGACCCTGCGCCCGTGCTGCCCCTTCGTGAGGAGCCCGACCTCCTGTCCTGGCTCGAAACCAGCGGTCGTCTCGTTGCCGACGAAGAATCCGGATCACCTGAAGTGAGCACCGTCGAAGAGGAAGAACTCTCCGCGCTCATGGGCGAGAAAGAGGATTACAACAAGGATGACGAGCAAAACGAGGAGCAGTGGGAGGACTGACGTCCTCTTTGCACTGACTGGTCGACCCTGAGCGACTCACCTAGGGTCCCAGCGACCAGTCCGGTGCCGCTTTGCAATCCACGGATTCGAACCACCGTTCTTGGTGGGAGAACGGCTCAATAAGTGCCAGCTTGCTGATGCTGGTGGTCTTGATGACCAGCTTTGCAGCCGACAAATGGATCACCAATGCGCAACTGAGCCTGCCGCTCTTGATTTCAGCGGTCTGCGCAACAGCGGCTGCAGCCTTGGGCATTCCCCTTCTGCGTCGCTTGAAGATGGGGCAGTTCATCCGTGAGGAAGGCCCCAAAGCCCATCAGAGCAAGGCGGGAACCCCAACGATGGGGGGCCTTCTGGTGGTTCCCGTCGGGGTGATTCTTGGGAGCTTGATCACACGGGACGCCGTGGCGTCGCAACAATTGCTCAGCCTGGCCGGACTCACCTTGGCGTTCATGCTGATCGGCGGCATCGATGACTGGAGCAGCCTCACCAAACACACCAACACAGGCCTGACAGCACAAGGGAAATTGCTGCTGCAAGCCATGGCGGCTGCAGCCTTTCTTGCCATCGCTGCCTGGCAGGGCTGGATCAGCAGCAGCATTGCTTTGCCCTTTGGCCTTGAACTGCCGTTGGGACTGCTGATCTGGCCGCTGGGGCTGTTTGTCGTTCTGGCGGAGAGCAACGCCACCAACCTCACCGATGGCCTGGATGGCTTGGCCAGCGGCTGCGGAGCACTGGTGTTCACAGGTCTGGCACTTCAACTGATGCTGCGAGGAGACAATGGAGATCCCGCCTTGGCTGGCTTCTGCATGGCCATGGCCGGGGCATGGCTTGGGTTTCTCGTGCACAACCGAAACCCAGCTCGAGCCTTCATGGGCGACACGGGATCCCTGGCGATGGGGGCCGCCCTCAGCGGTGTGGCCCTGTTGTCCAACAGCCTCTGGCCCCTGCTGGTAATGGGAGGCGTCTTCGTGGCGGAATCCCTCTCCGTGATCATCCAGGTTTGGGTGTTTAAGGCCACGAAAGGCCCTGATGGGCAAGGGCGACGCGTGTTCCGCATGGCGCCACTCCATCACCATTTTGAGCTGGGGGGCGCCAATGAACGAAGCGTGGTGCCTGCGTTCTGGCTTGTCACAGCAGGGCTTGTCGTTCTCGGACTGGCTCTGCGTCCCTGATCTTTGATCCAATCCTAAGGAGCATCATTTTGAAGCGATCTCAATGATGCAGTGATTCAGATCGCCAATAAGAAAATTTAGTTTCGCACCAAACAAAGCCAATATCTTCGGAGAAAGATTGAACCTGACGCAGAAAAAATGACCGACATTTTTATATTTTGGAGTGACCACACTTAAGCGCCCTGAATGAAGGAAGGCCTGAACGACCTACCAGATACTCAGGGGATTTTTCATGTTCAGAACGAAAGCCTCATGCCGCTTAAATCCCTTAAAGTCATGTTTTGAGGCAGCAGGGCAAGATGACCTACTTCACCTGGCGTGAATCCGGTCTCACAGCTGACTGCTCAAGCCTCGAGGCGATGGCTGCCCGCTTTGAGGAGTCGGCCAGTTTGATGCGGCGCATGTCGAGCGAAGGGTTCCAACTGGAACGCCATGGAACGGAGCAGCGCATCACGCATCCCGATCCCACCGTGTTTGAAGCCTGGGGTTTCGTCAGCGAGGAATCACCGGTCCGCCAACTCACGCTGATCCCCGATCTTCAGAACTGATGGACAACCTGCTTGCCAAAACCGCTGAGCTGCTCGCCAACGCAGCTGCCGATCCAGATCGGGTTCTGCGGTGGGTGCTGATCTATTTCGGTGTGTCGTCGCTCGGATTTATGGGTGTATGGCTGATCGGAGAAGTGCGCCGTCAGAGCAGTACCGATTCGAACTGAGCCCTTAGCGGCTCGCTTCCACCGAGCGCTGACGCCATTGAGGCGATTGCTCCATCGATTTCAACTGCTCTGCGTTGGGGCTCTCGAGCACGTCCAGGAGATGCAGGGGTTCTGCTTCGAAATGCAGATGAGGACCTGTCGACCAACGGCCCGTGTTCCCGCAAAGACCAATGATCTCGCCGCGGTCGTAGGAGCCTGCTGGGGCACCAGCATTGAGATGGCTGTAACGCGTCTTGACGCCTGCCCCAGCCAGATGAAACGTCCATCCGTGGGTCGCTGTCCAGCGACTCCGACCGACCCCGTCATGAGCGGCACGCACAGGGCGACCAACACGGCAGGAGATGTCCAAGGCTGGATGGTCCTGTTCGACGCCTTGGGTCACCACACCCGACATCGGCACAAGCAACGCGGCAAACAGACCGAGCAAACAATCAAAACGAGAATTGGAAGAGAATCTTAAGACAAAGTCCCTTCCGTCAGAGAAAAGACAGCATTCTCGTTTTTCCTTAACGCTCTCTTAAAAGGAAAAAAACCCTGTGCTTCCAGGCCACTTCCCGGGCGGTCTGGCGACGGTTCGAAGGCAAATCAACTGCAGCTCATGCGCAGAGCACTTCTCTTCACCGGCGCCGGACTGATGGTCGCCGCTGCTGGACTTCCCAGCTTCGCCGCTCCCAAGCAAACCGCCCGCACCGTCACCAACGGTTTCGTGCGCTCCAACGTGCTGTTGCCCATCGGTGGCAAAAAAGCCGTCTCCAATCCCGTTCCTGAAGATCTGAGCGATCTGTCCGGTTGGACCCGTGAAGAACTCGAGGTGGGTCTGGAGAAGCAGTACGACGTCGACGTTGCAGACGTCACCCGCTTCCTCTACTCAACTGAAGGCGAGGCTTTCCTGAAAGAAAGCATCAACGGCAACTATCACCCGTACTACAGCCAGCAGAACGATCTGCAGGCCGTTCGCAGTGCCATCATCCTTGATGCTGAAGATGGCCAGCTTTCCAGCTACGGAATGATGGCCAAGCTGCCGACCGACCAGCGCCTGCAAGGTGCCATGAAGGTCTGCAATGCCGATGTGCAAGGTGATTTCCACAAGGACACCTCACTGCTCAGCTGGTACATGAACACCCCGGCCTGCATCCAGGCCTACACCGCCAAGGCCCCCGAGCCCGCTCCCGCTGCTCCCGTTCAGGGACTCTGGTGATCTAAAGGCAGAACGACAAAACACGTCCACCGAGCCCTGGGTCCACCCAGGGCTTTTTTATGTCCCTGTCTGTCAAGACAAAACCATCAAGGCAGAACCACCACCGGCGTCCCCACATCCACAAGGTCAAAGACCCTCTGGATGTGTTCGTCGTAGAGGCGAACACATCCATGGGACACGGCCCGTCCAACGGTCCAACGATGGGGCGTGCCGTGCAAGCCGACGTGGGAGCAGCCGCGAACCTGCACCACCTTTTCGCCATCCCAACCACCGGGATTGGAGCAGTCCTGATAGAAAGCAATCCAGCGGGATCCCAGGGGATTTCTACCGCCGGGGGGAACCAAAGCACCGGTGCCTGGATGCCGCCAGACGGGATCCACCGCTTTGAATAGCACCCGATGCTCACCGAGAGGCGTTTCCCAGCCTTGCGTGCCGACCGCAGCAGGCACACGCAAACGAAGCTGTCCCTGCTCCAGCAGGATCAGCTGACGGCTGGAACGATGCAGCACCAGCTGCTTGGTGGAACGGGAACGAACAGCAGCAGGCAACAAGGCCAGCGCCTCCGCATCACTGAGCCAGGGGGCAACCGGTGGAATGGGATCCGCAGACCTGGCCTGGGCAGGCCCGAGCTGGAGACAGGCTCCAGCCAAAACCGCCAACAACGTCGCCCGAAGCACTGGACTCAATCAAGAACGCATCCTTGACCTAGCGGGAGATCGGGCCCTGCACTCAAGGCTGCGGAAAGTCTCAGGACTTGCATTGATTGATGATGCAGGCAGGCCGTTCAAGGATCACCATGCCGTCGTTTCCACGCACCGTGATGCTGCTGGGCAGCGGGGAGCTGGGCAAGGAAGTGGCCATTGCTGCCCAACGGCTTGGCTGCCAGGTGATCGCCTGTGATCGCTATGACGGGGCCCCGGCCATGCAGGTGGCTGACGTGGCCGAAGTGCTGCCGATGACCGATGCCGATGCCTTGCTTGAGGTGGTCAGGCGCCACCAACCCGACGTGGTGATCCCAGAAATCGAAGCACTCGCCGTCCATGCCCTGGCGGAACTCGAACAAGAGGGAATCACCGTGATTCCAACGGCCCGTGCGACGGCCGTCACGATGAACCGAGACCGCATCCGCGACCTGGCGGCCGGCGAACTCGGTCTCCGCACCGCCCGGTTCGCCTATGCCTCCAGCGCTGAGGAACTCACAGCGGTGGCGGAACCTCTGGGCTGGCCCGTCGTGGTGAAACCGGTGATGAGTTCCTCCGGCAAAGGCCAGAGCGTGGTGGCTTGTGCGGACGATCTACCCAAAGCCTGGGAGGCCGCCATGGCCGGCGCACGGGGCACCTCAACCCAAGTGATCGTGGAGGAATTTCTCCATTTTGATCTGGAGATCACCCTGCTCACCATCCGTCAGCGCAATGGCGAAACCCTGTTCTGTGCACCGATCGGCCACGAACAGGAAGGAGGGGACTATCAGTGCAGCTGGCAGCCGGCGCAACTGACCGACCAACAACTGCGTCAGGCCCAGGCCATGGCCAAGACCGTCACCGACAACCTGGGCGGTGCCGGCCTCTTCGGTGTGGAATTTTTCCTCTGTGGCGATGAGGTGATTTTTTCCGAATTGTCTCCACGGCCGCACGACACAGGCCTGGTCACCCTGATCAGCCAGAACCTGAGCGAATTCGAACTGCACCTGCGCGCTGTTCTCGGTCTGCCGATCCCCACCATCACGGCAGCTGATGCCGCCGCCAGCCGAGTGATCCTGTCCCAAACAAAAATGGACTCCGTCGCTTTTGAAGGGGTCGAACAAGCGCTCACGGAAGCTGACACCCAATTGCTGCTGTTCGGCAAGCCCACGGCCCGCCCCGGTCGGCGGATGGGTGTAGCCCTGGCAAGGGGAGGAGATCGGAAGGAAGCACAAGCCAAGGCCGACAGGGCAGCCGCCTGTGTAACCGTGATCCCAGGATCAACGGCTGCCTGAAAACCGGTAGTGGGTTAAGCCATCCAGCACGGCTCCAACACTGGGGCGTTTCGACACATACACCCGCTGCTGGGTCCTTTGACCCAACAGGCAGGGATCGTGATCCGCAGGAACCACCGTGGCGGGCAAACCCTCCAGCAATTCTCCATCCCCCTGCTGACTGGCCACCACCAGAACCTGGTCCAGGGGGAGCTGCCAAGACTGGGCCAGAAAACGGATGGCCTCGCTGCGGGATGCGCGCTGGGGCAGAACATCCAGGAACCAGTGGCAACGGAGCTGGGGTTCAGCTTGCAAACCATGGCGGCGCAAGCACTGACGGGCCAAACCAATCAGACCGCGGTTGGAGGCACGCAAGAGGTAGCTGACCTTGAAGTGACTCTGATGATCAGACTCCTGAAGCTGAAGGTGTTCCTGGAGTTGCCCCATCGCTGCGAGAACAGCCTCGCGATCCCAGGCTTGGCTGATGCGCTGCGCCCAAACGGGATCTTCTGCACGATCCAGCCTGTGGTGAATCTCGGTCCCAGCACGGCAGATCCAGGCCTTGGGGTCGGGAAGATGCAACTCCTGGTAGCGCTGACGCGCCTGATCCAGCGACCGCCCCGTGAGGATCACCAAGCCTGTCGAGGCGGCAAAAGGTTCGGCATGAAGCCGATCGCGCAGATGCGCCAAGGAGCGTTCCTCCGGCAGCTCCAAGCAACTGTCAAGATCCAACGCCAACAGCCTGGAGACGGGACTTGGCCGCCGCACCACCGACATCGGACGAACAGGTGACACGCGGATCTTCTGCTGCATCAGGGCGAGGTACTGACACACATGGGCATCCCAGCTGAAGTGGCGACTGATGGCCTCAACCCCGTTGTCACTCCAACGACGCCAACGGGAGCGATCGCTGCCGGCCAATTCCAAGGCCTCTTGAAGTGCACCGGGATCGGTGACGTCCGCCAGAAGACCGTTGTCGCAGCGGAGTTGGATGTCCCGTGGACCGCCATCATCGGTGGCCACCATCGGCAAACCACAGGCCGCGGCCTCCAGAAGGGTGAGTCCGAAAGGTTCGGTCAACGCCGGGTTCACAAACAGCCCTCCACGACGCGCCGCCCAGCGGTAAAGAGCGGGAATCTGGGCACGGCTGTGTTGTTTGGGATAAGCCACCTGGCCATAGAGATCAAACCGATCCACCAGATCGAACACCTGCTGAAGCACATCACGCTGCTGCTTCTCGAGCTGACGCGGGTCATCCCGACAGCCCAGCACAAGCACCAGGTTGTGACGCTGCCGCAACACCGGCGACTGGCCAAAGGCTTCCACCAGCGCGGGAATGTTCTTGCGCCGCACCGCACGGGAAATCGCAAGCAGGGGCGGACGATCCGGCTCCCTTAGGAAAGGCTGCAACAGACTTTGCAGCGCGGAGCATTCCTGCGATGAACTGTGGGGATGGAACCGGGTGGCATCGACCCCGGGGGGCACAACCTCCGCCTGATCCGCCTGAAAGTGGCCGTAGCGGGAGTACTGCTGATCCGCCTCCTGACGGGTGCTGGTGATCACAAGATCCGCCTGGGCCAGAGCACGCTCTTCAGCGTCGATTCGGCGGCTGATGGCATAGGTCTGCTCGATCTGAGAGCGATCCAGGCCACTGGCAAGGAGACGTCGCTGTTTCTCCCGACCGAGGGAATGGCCGGTGAAGACAAGCGGAATCCCCAATCGCTGACTGACCAAAGCACCCACCAGCCCGGCATCGGCGTAGTGAGCATGAATCCAATCAACCCTCTGGCCGGGCTGGCTCAGATGTTCCACCAGCTGATCAGCCAGCTCCTCGAGATGGGGCCAAAGCAACTCCTTGCGCAGATACCGCTTCGGACCAAAGGGAAAGCGCAGGATGCGGGCAGCCGGACCAATGACCTCTTCCCGTTGGCTGTAATCGAGGTGAACCCGACGGTCCTGAATCAGGCGAGTGACCACATCAACCTGATCGACCTCGGCCCGCTGAGCCAGGCTTCGCACAAGCTCCAACACGTACAACGTCTGGCCACCGGTATCAGCATCCCGTCCCAGCTCAAGCTCATGAGAACGAAACAGGCCGTGAAGATGCAGATGCAACAACCGGATCCCCATTCGCTCACCTCACAAACAACAACGGAACCCAAATTCGGTCCCGTTGGTTTTTCTTTAGAGGCGGAAGAAGGAATAAAAAATGAAAAAAACCTTAGAAGAACAGCAATTTAAACCGACAAAAAAAGCCGAGTCCTTTTGCCTTGCAGTGGATCTGGACCTAAGAAACCAAAGTCGTTGCCGACTGCTGGATGTAACAAGCCAGCAACGTCAGAGACGGTTGCTCACATCGACAAGGCTGCCCTGCTCGTCACCCCAACCACCCGCAGAGAAGGTGACTGAGCCATCCATCTCAAGCTGCTCGTTGATCCAGCCAAGGATGACCGGCCCAACCTGTGCCGGGGACGTTTCACCTTGAAAACTGCGAAGGCTGAAGTGGTCCGCACCCTGCACCAACACCAGGCGGTGACCCAACCGCACGGCCTTGCTCTCACGCATCGGAACGATCGCTTCCGGCCCCGAAGGCACCACCCAATCACGGGTACCGCTGATCAGCAGCAACTTGGCCGGAAGGCTCTCCAGGCGACTGCCGTCAAACAACAAACGCAAGGGCGGGCTGACGGCCACAACAGCCTTGACCCTTGGATCAGCAACAGCGGCTTGTTTAACCCCCGACAGCCAACTGCATTGGAGCACCCAGCTGATGTTTCGCTCCGGATCCTTGAGGTCGTTGCAACGGGCTTTGAGTCTGTAATCAATAGGAACACCACCGGCCAATTGGAGCGTGGTGGTGGCTCCCCAGGAATGACCCACCACCGCTACGGCATCGGTGTTCAAGTTGGCCCCTGGCCGAAAACGTCCAGCACTGATTGCATCCAACAAAGAGGACACATCAAGGGGCCGAAGACGCAATTCTTCAGGCCCCGGCGGTGGCGCATCACCAGCGAGCATCGCCTTCTGCTGATTGAGATCGCTGCCGGGGTGGTCTGGCAGCAGCACGGTGTAGCCATGGGCAGCCAGCACCTCACCCCAACCTTCAAAGGATTCCGGATCGTCCCAGAGCCCATGGGAAATCACGACCAAGCGACCATTCCCAGGCGCTGCAGGCTGAAGCGTCAGAACCCGCAGGGGTTTCGGCCGGTGGGGCACGGACACCTGAACAACCTCACGGGACCAACTGGGCCGCAGTGGGCCCCGCAGAGCAGCCGTCACGGATGCGGGCTCAACGGAACGGGCCAAAGCAACCCCCTCCTCAAGATTGGTTTTAAGCCGATTGGCCACCTCAGCGAGACGCGACAGATCGATCGATGCCTGTTCTCCCGGCAACTCCCGCAAAAAACCAAGGATGTTGGGTTGCCCCCGGCGTTCAGCACGAATCAGGGCCTCGGTCAGCATCCGCCCGCTCACATCCGGCTCAACTCCTTCAAGAGCCACCACCTGCGTCGCCGCATGGAGGGCCTGCTCCAGAAGCGGCTGACCGGTCGATCCCGCCAGCAACGCCTTGGTTTCCAAGGGCAGTGGCGTGAGGAACACCTGGCGCAACAGCGGCAACAACTTGCCACCACTGGCCAGTTCCAGATCCTGCAGATCCGGACTGGCCTGGATCAATTGTTCAGCGGACTCACCGTCATCGAAGTTGATCGTGATCTCCGTTTCCAGGAATGGCAGTCGCAACACCAGCCGCTCCAACGCTGAAGCGGGACCCCCGCTGAGGGCCAGCGACATGCCAAAAGCCAGGGCCGCCAGGTGTGTCCGAAATCGAGCCATCAAGCCGCCAGGGGAACGAGTAGTTCTGGTGGATGCTGCTCCAAAACCCGGCTGAGGTAACGGCCGGTGTGACTAGTGGGATGCTGGGCGACCTCCTCTGGAGTGCCGGTGACCAGGATCTCGCCACCCTTGTCACCGCCTTCAGGGCCGAGATCGATGATCCAGTCGCTGCAACGGATCACATCAAGATTGTGCTCGATGCAGATGATCGAATTTCCCTTGTCCACTAGGCGTTGCATCACATCCATCAGCTTGTGCACGTCGTAAAAGCTGAGGCCGGTGGTGGGTTCATCAATCAGATAAAGGGTCTTACCGGTGGCACGCCGTGAAAGCTCCGTTGCAAGCTTCACCCGCTGGGCCTCACCCCCCGAAAGTGTTGGCGCCGGCTGGCCGAGCTTGACGTAGCCCAGGCCCACATCCACCAGCGTGCGCAAGCGATCTGCCGCCTGAGGAATTGCATCGAAGACTTCAGCGGCCTGCTCCACCGTCATTTGGAGCACATCCGCAATGGTGTGGCCCTTGTATTTCACCTGCAGGGTCTCACGGTTGAACCGAGCGCCCTTGCAGACATCGCATTGGACGTACACATCCGGAAGGAAGTTCATCTCAATCACGTTCACACCCTGACCGCGACAGGCCTCACAGCGGCCGCCCTTTACGTTGAAACTGAACTGCCCCACCTGATAACCACGGGCCTTGGCCTCCACCGTGGCGGCAAACACCTGACGGATTGGGTCAAAGGCACCGGTGTAGGTGGCTGGGTTGGAGCGGGGTGTCCGTCCGATCGGGCTCTGGTCGATCACGATCACCTTGTCGATCGACTTCAACCCCCTTAGTTCTCCCAACCCTTGAGGGAAGGGGACCTTGAGACCCAGTCCGTTCTCCAGAGCCGGATGCAGGAGCTCATTCACCAGGGTGCTCTTGCCGCTGCCGCTCACCCCGGTGACAGACACGAGCCGACCCAAGGGGAACTCAACCGAAACGTTCTTGAGGTTGTTGCGGTTGCAATCGATCAACTTGAGTGAGCGTGAACCGCTCTGGCGACGTTCGGCCGGCGTTGGAATCGAGCGACGGCCGCTCAGGTAAGCGCCGGTGATGGATTCGCTGCTCGCCACCAAGTCATCGAAACTTCCCTCCGCAACGATGTGACCCCCATGGACCCCGGCACCAGGGCCGATGTCCACCACGTGATCGGCAGCACGAATGGTGTCTTCATCGTGTTCGACCACCACCAGGGTGTTTCCGAGATCCCTGAGCCGCACCAACGTGTTCAAGAGGCGGTCGTTATCCCGCTGATGCAGGCCGATGCTCGGCTCATCGAGCACGTAAAGCACCCCGGTGAGACCAGCACCAATCTGGGTGGCCAGGCGAATGCGCTGGGCTTCACCACCGGAGAGCGTCATCGCCGGTCGATCCAGGCTCAGGTAGTCCAGGCCAACATCGAGCAGGAACTTCAGACGTAGGCGGATTTCCCGGAGCACCAAATCACCGATCTGGATCTGACGAGCATTCAGCAGGGGCTCTAAACCCTCATGAGCGCCCACACCCATCAATTTTTCGATCCGTTCCAGGGTCTGACCGACGCTGACGGCCGTGAGCTCTGGAATCCGATAGGGCCCCACCTTCACCGCCAGGGCTTCGGGGCGGAGCCGCTGACCAGCACAGCTGGCACAGGGCACCAACTCCAGATACTTCTCAAGTTTCTGGCGCTGGGACTCGCCGCTGGCGTCGCGAAGCTGACGCTCAAGAATCGGAAGAATGCCCTCAAACGGGCGGGTGTAACCGGCTTTGCCCTTGTGGTAGCGGCTATCAGCCTGGATCAGAATCGGTTCGCGGCTTCCATTGAGCAGCACATCCCGCTGTTCATCAGTGAGTTCATTCCATGGGGTCTTGATCTCGAAACCAAAGGCTTCTCCCACTGAGTAGAGCAGTGAGAAGTAATAGCTGTTGTCTTTCTCGGCCCAGGGAGCAACAGCGGAGTACACCGGCTGAGATGGATCCGGGATCACCCGGTCAACAGTGAACTTGCGCAGATGGCCAATGCCATGGCAAGCCTCACAGGCGCCGTAAGGGCTGTTGAACGAAAACAGCCGTGGTGAGAGCTCCTCCATCACAGCCCCATGCACGGGGCAGGCGTAATTCTCGGAATAGAGCCGCTCCCGCTCAAGGCCATCAGGAAGCTCCTCACCTTTCTTGGGCACCACCTCCACCAACGCCAGACCATCTCCACGTTTGAGAGCCGTGCGCAGCGAATCGGTTAGCCGCTCCTGAATCCCCTCACGGGCCACAAGGCGATCGACCACCACCTCGATGTTGTGGCTGTGATTCTTGTCGAGCTCAATGTTGTCGGCCAGCTCGCGCACCTCACCGTTAATGCGCACCCGCGCGAAACCTTCGGCCGCAAGGCCGCTGATCAACTTGGTGTGGGTTCCCTTTTTGCCGCGCACCACGGGCGCCATCAATTGATAGCGGGTTCCTTCCGGCAACAGCAGGATCTGATCGACCATCTCGTCGATGCTCTGCGGCTTGATCGAGCGGCCGCATTTGGGGCAGTGGGGTTCACCAGCCCGGCCGAACAGAAGACGCAGATAATCCTGAATCTCGGTGACGGTGCCCACCGTGGAACGGGGGTTGTGACTGGTGGATTTCTGATCAATCGAGATCGCAGGAGACAGGCCCTCGATGGCATCCACATCGGGCTTGTCCACCTGCCCCAGGAACTGGCGGGCATAAGCCGAGAGACTTTCGACGTAGCGGCGTTGCCCCTCCGCAAAGATCGTGTCGAAGGCGAGCGAACTCTTGCCACTTCCACTCACCCCGGTGAAAACCACCAGCTTGTTGCGGGGAATGGTGACGTCGACATTCTTGAGGTTGTGCTGTCGGGCACCCCTCACTCGAATTACATCGTCCTGAGTCGCCAGCGGGCCAGCTGAGTCAGCGATCTTGGCAGCAGCTCGCGCCATCAGGACCCATTGGAAAGCTCGTGAGCTTAGGAAGAACCGAAGCCTTCAAGCTGTTCGCTGGTCCAGCAGGCTCGCTGCATAGGCATCGGCCTGATCGCCACCAGCGAGGTCTGCCAGCTCCTGGCGGCGTTCCTGAGTGTCCCGCAGTCGGGACACTCGCGAGTGGGTGACACCGTCATTCACATGCTTGCTCACCCGGAAATGGTGATCAGCAACCGCTGCCACAAGCGGTTGATGGGTGACGCAAAACACCTGACGCTGACGGGCCAGGGTCTGAAGGAGATCCGCCATCGCTCCACTGACGCGACCGCTGACGCCGGCATCAATCTCATCGAACAGCAGCGTGCTGGAGCCATCCACCGCGGCAAGGGTGGTTTTGAGCGCAAGCAGAAAACGAGACATCTCACCGCCGGACGCCACCTCCGTCAGCGGTGCCATCGGTTGGCCGGGATTGGCGGAAAACAGAAATTGAACAGCGTCCGCACCATGCTCAGCCGGATCACAGGGGGTGAGATCCACCTTGAAACGCACGTTGGCCAAGCCCATGGGAGGCAACAGCTCCAGCAACGACGCCTGCAAAGCCTCCGCCGCCTTGGACCGCTCGCAACGCAAGGCGGCATTGGCCTGATCTCGCGTCTGGCGACGGTCGTTTTCCTCCTGGTGCAGGCGGGCGAGATCCGCCGCGAAGCCTTCCGATCCCAAACGCTGAAGCAGTTCATCGCGACGCTGAATCAAGCCGGCCAGATCAAGCCCGTAACGACGCTGCAGACGTTTCAAGACCGACAAGCGGTCCTGGATCCGCTCCAGATGGTCTGGATCGCTCTCAAGCGCCAGACCGTATTGATCGAGGGAGCGCAACAAACCGTCCACACCAGCCTCGAGATCCAGAGCCTGATCACGGAGAGGCTCAAGCGAACCATCCAGCTGCGCCATGGCCTGCAGCTCCTGAATGCACGCCGCGAAGTGATCCTGCAGCGAAGGCGCCTGATCCACACCATCGCGAATTCGGCCAAACAGCAAGGCCAGACCCTCCAGCAGCCTCACGCCATGGACGAGGCGGTCTTGATCCTGTTCCAGCCGCTGCTGCTCATCTGGGTCTTCGAGATCTGCAGCTTGAAGCTGCTCCAGCTGCTCTTCCTGTTCAGCCCGCTCCTGTTCGGAGCGCTGCTGCTCCTGCTCAAGTGCCATCAGGGCATCTGCAGCCTGGCGCCATTCGATCCAGGCATCAGCCACCCGTGCTTTGACCTCGGCCAATGCAGATCCACCGAGACGATCAAGCCAAAGCCGTTGCTGCCCCGCCCGCGACAACAACTGGGTCTGTCCCTGAACAGTGAGATCAATCAACAGCGGCCTGAGCTCAAGCAACTGCTGACGGTTCACCGTGCTGCCGTTCAGACGACAGCGACTGGAATAACGATCACCCTCCTGCCGTTTCCATTCACGGCTGATCAGGAGCTCCTCTTCGGGGTCAAAATCCGCCGCGGTCAACCACTGCTCGAGGGCTGGGTTGAGTTGAAATGCGGCTTCAATCCTGGCGCGATCCGACCCAGTCCGCAGCAGACGAACGCCACTCGAACCTTGCGCTCCACCCAGTACCGCATCGAGGGCATCGAGAAGGATCGACTTGCCTGCGCCGGTCTCACCGGTGAGCACCGTAAAACCCGAGCTGAACTCAAGTTCGAGACTCTCAATCAGAGCGATGTTCTGCAGCAGCAGACCGGTGAGCACGTCCAGCCCTGTGATGATGCCGACCGTAGCGGCAGCTCGGTTCGTTTAGAAGGGGTGTCGGACATCCCGATGAATTGATGGCGCAGGAGCTCGGGGATTTCATCGAAGCGGCGGGATTGCTCGAGTACGACCCCGCCGCCATCACACGTATTTATGCAGGCCATCCCCAGCGACTGATCCGCCGGCTCTGGCAAACGCTGGTGCCCATCGGCCTGTTGCTTCTGGGCGTTGCCTTCGACTGGATCTTCCAGTTGCTGAAAGATGAAGAACGGGCCCGGGGCCGAGCCCGCGAATGCGCTGAATTGCTGGTGGATCTTGGCCCCGCCTTCATCAAAGCCGGCCAGGCCCTCTCCACCCGACCCGACATCGTCCCCCCGCTGCTGCTGGAAGAACTGGCCCAGCTGCAAGACCAATTGCCCGGCTTCGATAGCGGCCTGGCCATGGCCTGCATCGAAGAGGACCTGGGCGCACCGGTGGATGAGATTTTCGAGCAGCTGGACCGGGAACCAATTTCAGCCGCCTCGCTGGGTCAAGTGCACAAAGGAAACCTCAAAGGTGGCGCCAGGGTGGCGGTGAAGGTGCAACGCCCGGGGTTGCGCGAACAGATCACCCTGGATCTGTACATCGTGCGAAACATCGCCGCCTGGTTGAACAGCAACATCGGATTGATCCGCAGTGACCTCGTCGCACTGATCGACGAGCTGGGGCGACGGGTGTTTGAGGAGATGGACTACCTCAACGAGGCCTCGAACGCTGAGACCTTCGCTGAGCTGCATCAGCACAACCCTCGAATCGCTGTTCCCACGATCTATCGCAGCGCCACCAGCCGCCGCGTGCTGACGATGGAGTGGATCGACGGTGTCAAGCTCACCAACCTTGAAGCGGTTCGGGAGCTCGGTGTAGACCCCGACGACATGGTGGAGGTGGGCGTGAACTGCAGCCTTCAACAGTTGCTGGAGCATGGCTTCTTCCATGCCGATCCCCACCCCGGCAATCTTCTGGCCCTTGAGGACGGACGCCTCTGTTATCTCGACTTCGGGATGATGAGCGAGGTGAGCCGCGAATCACGCACCGGCTTGATTCAGGCGGTTGTCCATCTTGTAAACCGGAACTTCGGGAAGCTCTCCAAAGACTTCGTCACCCTGGGGTTCTTGGCGGAAGACGTGAACCTGGAACCGATTGTTCCCGCCTTTGAAAAGGTCTTCAGCCAGGCCTTGGAAGCCGGCGTCAACCGCATGGATTTCAAAGCGGTCACCGACGACATGTCCGGTGTGATGTACAAATTCCCCTTCCGGGTGCCCCCTTACTACGCCCTGATCATTCGGTCGCTGGTCACCCTTGAGGGCATCGCCCTGAGTGTGGATCCCAACTTCAAGATCCTCGGTGCTGCCTACCCGTACTTCGCCCGGCGGCTGATGGAAGATCCCGATCCCCAGCTGCGTCAGAGCCTTAAGGAAATGCTGTTCGACGGTGACGCCTTCCGCTGGACCCGCCTTGAAAATCTGGTGTCGAGCGCTGCCAGCCAGGCCCAGCTGGATCTGGAAGCCTTGCTCGATCAACTGCTCGATTTCCTGTTCTCACCCAAGGCAGGACTACTTCGGGATCAACTGGTGACCGCCACCGTGGAACGGTTGGACGCCCTGGGTTGGTCAACGATGCAACGCCTGGGTCGACGCCTCCCCAAACGACTGCAACCCTCCGCCATTGCCCAGACACCTCCAGGGCTCTCCGATCCACTGATGCAACTGGAGCCGGTGCGGGAGTTGATTCAGGTGTTGCAGTCGTTGCCTGGATTCACACCCGACCTTCTGCTTCGTCGGATGCCAAGGGTGCTCAACGAACCCAGCACCCGACGCATGGGCTTCAAGGTGGCTCAGGGGCTGGCCGAACGGGGAGTTGTCCGCCTGGTGCGGGTCGCCGCTGGAGTTCCTGCCTAACTTCCGATCAACACCTTCAGCGTGATGCTCCCCAAGCCCTTCAGTCGTTCCTCTCTGCTGGCCGCGGCGGCGGGACTTGGGCTCAGTTTGGGCAGCGTGATGCAACCTCTGAATGCCGCCACGGATGTCGCCCTGGTGAGTGGGGCCTTCCGTCGCTCCATTCCCGTCAAGGAAATTGAACACCTGGCCGAAACCGGTGAAGCCACCGGCCTGCTGGAGGATCTGCTTGAACTCTCCGGGCAGGACCGCAATGAGGTGTCGCAGATGCTTAACCAGAGCCTCGAGCTTCCCCTGGTGCTCACAAGCCGTCTGATCAACACACGGATCGGTGAGGCCATCCTGCGTCGTGTTGCACGCATCATTCATCCGATCTACACACCGGAACCTGAAGTGAGTGTTCCGGCGATCCGCGCCGGAGTGATCAGTGGATTGCAGAGTGAAGATGGGCTGACTGCCGTGAGCTTTTTGAAGGGCTACCCCAATGGCGTGATGGCGGTGAATCTTCCAGCTCTGTTTGGGGTGATCGAAAAAGCAGAATCGATCGCCGGCCTGGTGCAGTTTTTCTCCGACTCCCCCTTGGACGGATTGAAGGAAGCGCAACCCTGACCAAGCCCTGAACGGACGCCGCCTAGATTCCGGAAATCCCCCCATCCCAGCCGGTGTCCCTGTTTCAGAACCTCCGTCGGCGTTTCACTGCCACCCCTGTGATGCAGGACTGGCCTGGACTGATCGAGGCCTATCGCAGCTGGCTGCCCGTCAGCGATGCGACCCCGGTGATCAGCCTGCGCGAAGGAGCCACCCCTCTGATTCCCGTCCCATCTGTTGCGGAACAGATTGGCAAGGGCGTGAAGGTGTTTGTGAAGTACGACGGCCTGAACCCCACAGGGTCCTTCAAGGACCGGGGCATGACCATGGCCATCAGCAAAGCCAAGGAAGCCGGTTGTGAAGCGGTGATTTGTGCCAGCACGGGCAACACCAGTGCTGCTGCAGCGGCCTATGCCAGGCGGGGAGGGATGCGCGCCTTCGTCTTGATCCCTGACGGCTATGTCGCCCAGGGAAAACTTGCTCAGGCTCTTGTATACGGAGCTGAGGTCTTGGCGATCCGCGGCAACTTCGACCGCGCTCTCGACATCGTTCGGGAAGCGGCAGAGAAGTATCCCGTCACCCTGGTGAACTCGGTTAATCCCTACCGGCTGCAGGGCCAAAAGACGGCGGCCTTCGAAATCGTGGATGCCCTCGGAGATGCACCTGACTGGCTGTGCATTCCCATGGGCAACGCAGGGAATATCACCGCCTATTGGATGGGTTTTCAGGAATATCAGCAGGCCGGCCGGAGCCGCAGTCTTCCCCGAATGATGGGATTCCAGGCCAGCGGATCAGCCCCACTGGTGAACGGCACCACGGTGACGGACCCCGAAACCATCGCCACCGCCATTCGCATTGGCAACCCGGTGAACCGAGCCAAGGCCCTGGCAGCACGCGAAGCCAGCAACGGTGCATTCCTGGATGTCACTGATGCGGAGATCATCGCGGCCTACAAGCTTCTGGGCGGCCAAGAGGGAATCTTCTGCGAACCCGCCAGCGCTGCCTCTGTGGCAGGCCTGCTCAAGCGCAAAAATGAAGTTCCAGCCGGAGCCACAGTGGTCTGCGTTCTGACCGGCAACGGCCTCAAGGATCCCGACTGCGCCATCAGCAACAACGACGCCTCGTTCCACACCGACCTCAATCCCGATCTGGGGACCGTCGCCAGTGTGATGGGCTTCTGACACCGCCTTCCATCAACGTGCTTCAGCCCCCTGACGGGGGCTTTTTTATGGCCATAAGACAAAACCAACCGACAAAGCGGCTACGGAAAACGCCCTAAAACCATCCCAACACGCTGTGGAAAACAGGCGAAAACAATCCACCCGTTGGCCCCGCAGGTTTTCCACTCCCTGTGAAGCGGTGGAAAACGGGGTCTCACTCCCCATCCTGTGAAAAATTCTCCTCAGGCTTGGTTCATCGAGAGCTGTGATGAAAGCTGGGTTTTGGGTGCTTTTCCCCCTTTTCCCCAAGCCCTACGACGGCTGTATTTGTTTTTTATTTTTTTAATCCATAAAAACCAAACAGCCGAACAGAGCCTCCCAATGCGCTGGCCATTGCACTTCCCCTCAGCCTGTGAAACCGTGGGACACCTCAGCGCGATCAGGTCGTCAGGACGATGAAGGTGGTCTGTTCACAGTCCGAACTGAATGGCGCTCTGCAGTTGGTGAGCCGTGCGGTCGCCACACGCCCCACCCATCCGGTTTTGGCCAATGTGCTTCTCACCGCCGATGCCGGCAGCAACCGCCTAAGCCTCACTGGTTTTGACCTAAGCCTCGGAATTCAGACGTCTCTCGCCGCCAGCGTGGAAACCAGCGGCGCCATTACACTTCCGGCCCGGTTGCTGGGAGAGATCGTTTCCCGCTTGTCCAGCGATTCTCCGATCACACTTGCCGTTGATGATTCCGGTGAGCAGGTTCAGCTCACCAGCCTCAGCGGCAGTTATCAGATGCGCGGCATGAGCGCTGATGACTATCCCGATCTTCCGATGGTGGAGAGCGGCATGGCGCTCAAACTGCAACCTGAACGGTTGGTGCAGGCGCTTAAAGGCACCCTTTTCGCCAGCAGCGCTGATGAAGCAAAGCAACTGCTCACCGGCGTGCATCTCAAGTTCAACCAGCGAGCTCTGGAAGCGGCTGCCACCGATGGGCACCGTCTTGCCGTGCTCAATGTTGATGATGCTCTGCAGGATGCTGCCGTAACCGACGCTGTGGATGACGAGGGTTTCGCGGTGACGCTCCCATCGCGCTCGCTGCGGGAGGTGGAGCGGCTGATGGCGTCCTGGCGGTCCGATGAACCCGTCAGTTTGTTCTGTGATCGCGGCCAGGTGGTGTTTCTTGCGGCCGACCAGATGGTCACCAGCCGCACCTTGGAAGGCACCTATCCCAATTACGGCCAGCTGATCCCTGATGGTTTCACCCGCACCTTCGGAATGGACCGTCGCGCCCTGATTGCAGCTTTGGAGCGGATTGCTGTACTGGCTGATCAACACAACAACGTTGTGAAATTCAGCAGTCAGCCTGAGGACGGTGTTGTCCAGATCAGTGCAGATGCGCAGGATGTGGGTAGTGGCTCTGAGTCGCTTCCCGCCAACTTGGAGGGTGACGCCATGCAGATTGCCTTCAATGTTCGTTATTTGCTGGATGGCCTGAAAGCCATGGGCTCTGATCGGATTGTTCTGCATTGCAACGCGCCCACCACGCCGGCCGTGCTCCGCTCCGATGACGTGCCTGAAGCCTTCACCTATCTGGTGATGCCCGTTCAGATTCGTTCCTGATGTGTCGCTACCGGATCAGCTGCTTCTCAGTGATCTTCTGAGTCATACGGTTCGTTGTGATCTGGGCCTGGATCACGGGCCTGGGGTCATGGCTTGGATGCATCCGCCGGTGCATCGTCTGCTGGGCTGGGTCAGCCGTCCATCAGCCTTGCGCATGTCGCGGGATGTCTGGCGTTTGAACCAGTGTTGTGGTTTGAGCGATCAACAGGTTTTTGTGCGTGGCGAGCCGGCGGTCACTGATCAGGTGACCTTGGAGCGCTTGCCAACGCTGATGGATGCAGCCTTGCTGGACCGCGACGGTGAGCGGATCGGGAGTGTTGTTGACCTTGATTTTCGACCTGCTGATGGCGCGATTCTTCATTACCTAATCGCCCGTAGCGACCCACGTCTGCCGGGGAGTTCCCGATGGCGTTTGGCTCCCGATCGCATCCTTGATCAACAACCGGGTCAGATCCAAACCGGTCTGATGGGATTGGATGATCTACCGATGGCCCGTGCCAGCGTTCGTCAGGATCTGCTCCAACGCACCCAACACTGGCGGGACCAGTTGCGTTCCATGGGTGACCGTGCGGGCGATCGCCTGGAGGGTTGGTTGGACGACTCGCCCATCGATGAGCTGCGATCGGAAACCAGGCGTTCGTCGCTTGACGACGATGAACCAGAGGAGGTGTCTGGACCTGAGGTCTGGGACGACGAAAGCTGGGAAGAGACCCCCACCCGCCGCCGCCGCGAGGACGAAGACCCTTGGGTCTGACGGCCGGTCGGCAACACTGGTAGGAGGTGCTCCGCGATTCGTGGTTTCCTCCCCTGCGTACGACATAGCTGCAGCCCTGAAGCAGGAAGGGCTCAAGCCCAGTGACTGGGATGAGATCTGTCGGCGGCTCGGTCGCGAGCCGAATCGAGCTGAGCTGGGCATGTTCGGTGTGATGTGGTCCGAACACTGCTGTTATCGCAATTCCCGGCCCTTGCTGAGTGGCTTCCCCACTGAGGGACCACGCATCCTGGTGGGCCCCGGTGAAAACGCCGGCGTGGTCGATCTCGGAGGGGGGCACCGGTTGGCTTTCAAGATCGAAAGCCACAACCACCCCTCCGCCGTCGAACCCTTTCAGGGGGCCGCAACAGGGGTGGGCGGCATCCTGCGTGACATCTTCACGATGGGGGCCCGTCCGATTGCGCTGCTGAACGCCCTGCGCTTCGGTCCCCTTGAGGATCCCGCCAACGTTGGCCTGATGGAAGGTGTTGTGGCCGGCATTGCCCATTACGGCAACTGCGTTGGGGTGCCGACGGTGGGCGGCGAGGTGGCCTTTGATCCCTCCTATTCCGGCAATCCGCTTGTGAATGCCATGGCTCTCGGGTTGATGGAGACCGAGGAGATCGTCAAATCCGGCGCGATCGGCGTCGGCAATCCTGTGGTGTATGTGGGCAGCACCACCGGTCGGGATGGCATGGGGGGAGCCAGCTTTGCCAGCGCTGAGCTCAGTGCTGATTCCCTGGATGATCGCCCCGCCGTTCAGGTGGGGGATCCGTTTCTGGAGAAAGGGCTGATCGAAGCCTGTCTTGAGGCCTTCGCCAGTGGTGATGTGGTGGCAGCGCAGGACATGGGCGCCGCTGGTCTGACCTGCAGCTGTTCGGAGATGGCCGCCAAAGGGGGCCTCGGGGTGGAACTGGATCTAGATCGTGTTCCGGCCCGAGAAGCCGGGATGACGGCTTACGAGTTCCTGTTGTCGGAGTCCCAGGAACGGATGTTGTTCGTGGTGAAGGCTGGCCGGGAGGACGCATTGATGCAGCGTTTCCGTCGCTGGGGATTGCAGGCGGCGGTTGTGGGCAAGGTGCTCCAAGAACCGATTGTGCGGGTGTTGCATCACGGTGCCGTTGCCGCTGAGGTGCCGGCCACGGCTCTTGCCGATGACACCCCGATCGAAAAACATGCTCTGTTGCAGGAGCCCCCGGCAGGCCTTCAGGCTCTTTGGAGCTGGACCGAGCAGGAACTTCCGGAGCTGAGCGATGCCGCGGCAGCCCTGCTTCAGCTTCTGGATGACCCCACCATTGCGAGCAAGCAGTGGGTTCACCGTCAGTACGACCAGCAGGTGCTGGCCAACACGGTGGTCTCATCCGGTGCCGCTGATGCTGCTGTGGTGCGTCTGAGACCCCAGCAAGGCGATGGATCCATGGCTGCATCCAATCGTGGTGTTGCCGCCACAGTGGATTGTCCCAACCGTTGGGTTGCCCTGGATCCCGAACGCGGCGCTCAGGCGGCCGTCGCAGAAGCGGCACGCAACCTGAGTTGTGTGGGGGCGGAGCCTCTGGCGGTGACCGACAACCTCAATTTCCCGTCACCGGAAACACCCAAGGGCTTCTGGCAGCTCGCTATGGCCTGTCGGGGGATATCTGATGCCTGCCGCGCCCTCAACACACCCGTTACTGGCGGAAATGTCTCGCTCTACAACGAGACCAAACAGGACGACGGCACCATGCAACCGATCCACCCCACGCCGGTGATCGGCATGGTTGGTTGTGTGGATGACATCAGCCGTGTGACTGGCTTGGCCTGGCAACAGCCCGGCGATGCGATTTTCCTCATCGGTGTTCCTCCGGAGGATGGTGCCAACCCCAGCCTTGGTTTGGCTGGCAGTGCCTATCAACAACAGACCCTTGGCTCCTTGGCCGGACGACCGCCCAAGCCCGATCTTGCCGTCGAATCAGCGGTTGGGCGTCTGGTGCGTGAGGCCATTGCTCAAGGTCTGTTGGCCTCCGCCCACGACTGCAGTGATGGCGGTCTGGCAGTGGCGTTGGCTGAATCCTGCATCGCCTCTGATCTGGGCATCAACGTGACGCTTTCCACAGGATCGGCGCGCCTGGAGCGGGTGCTGTTCGCCGAAGGCGGCAGCCGGGTGATTGTGTCGGTGAAGGCAGCTCGCCTCCCCGCATGGGAGCAGTTGATCGGATCCAATCCAGCGCTCTGCATTACCCCGCTGGGCAGTGTTACGGCGGAGTCTCGATTGGTGATTCGATCCGAATCTGCTGTTCAGCTCGATCTTGAGGTGCAACGCTGTGCTGCTGTTTTCCATGATGCGTTGCCCCGACGGATGCATTCGGAGTGATTGAGTCAGGCGTTGCCTGACGGTCGTTTCTCTTCCTTATCTATCTGACTTCGGATTCATCATGTGCGGCATTATCGGAATGTTCTGTGTTGACTCAGTCAACCAACAGATCTACGACAATCTGCTTCTGCTTCAGCACCGTGGTCAGGACTCGGCAGGGATTGTCACGATGGACAATCACACCTTCCATGTGCACAAACAAAGGGGACGTGTGCGTGAAGCCTTTCGCACTCGAGATATGCGAAAGCTGTTGGGCAATGCCGGGATCGGTCACGTTCGCTATGCCACCCGTGGCGCTGCTGCGTCAGAAGACGAAGTTCAGCCGTTCTATGTGAATGCCCCCTATGGCATCACTTTTGTTCATAACGGCAATCTCACCAACACCCATCAGCTTGAGCAGGATCTGTTCAAGATTGATCGTCGTCACACCAATTCGAGTAGCGATACGGAGATGCTGGTCAATGTGTTGGCCACGGAGATTCAATCTCAACTCACAGGCGGTGATTTGACACCGGATCAGTTGTTTGATGCGGTGGCGTCATTGCATCACCGCGTTCAGGGCTCCTATGCATCGATCGCTTTGATTGCGGGCCACGGAATGCTGGCCTTCCGGGATCCCTATGGAATTCGCCCCCTGATTCTCGGCAGGCGATTCTCTGAACAGGGTCGTGAGGAGTGGATTGTTGCCAGTGAATCGTTGGTGATTGAAAACAGTGGCTACGAGATCGTTCGCGATGTTGACCCTGGCGAGGCGGTGTTCATTGACGTTGATTTGAACTTGCACCAGCGTCAGTGTGCCGAGTCTCCTCGGTTAATTCCCTGTGCTTTTGAGTACGTTTATTTGGCGCGGCCTGATTCCGTCATGAACGGCATTTCGGTTTATGAGTCGCGGCTGCGGATGGGTGATCGTTTGGCTCAAACTATTGCGTCAACTTTGCCGGCTGGTGATATCGATGTTGTGATGCCGATTCCTGATTCAGCAAGGCCTTCGGCGATGCAGGTGGCCAAGCAATTGGGTCTTGAGTATCGCGAAGGTTTTTACAAGAACCGCTATGTCGGCCGCACTTTCATCATGCCGGGTCAAGCTGAACGGAAGAAATCTGTGCGGCAGAAACTCAACGCTCTCGGCACTGAATTTGCCGGAAAGAATGTCTTGATCGTCGATGATTCGATTGTTCGTGGCACAACGTCCCGCGAGATTGTTCAGATGGCACGCAGCGCTGGTGCCAACAAGGTGACGTTTACGTCGGCTGCTCCGCCGGTTCGCTATCCCAATGTTTATGGGATCAACATGCCGACCCGGGCGGAACTTCTTGCCCACGGTCGAACTAGTGATGAGATTTCAGATATTCTTGGTGCTGATCATGTTGTTTATCAGACTGTCGAGAACTTATTAGAAAGCATTGTTGAGAAAACTGAGATCAAGGATCTCGAGATGTCTTGTTTTGATGGTCATTATGTGACCGGTGGAATCGACGAAGATTATTTCCAATGGCTGGAGCAGAATTGCAGCTCCTGATCGGTGATTATGGATTCGGTTGAATGGCGTTAATCACTTCAACGATGGTTTCTCCGTCCTGAAGACCCGTCTGTTCCGTCAGTTTTTCTCCGGGGTTTGAGATGTTGGTGTCTTCCGGATCCAAGCGTCCGTGACGGTCTTTGCTGGTGCGCACGCCGACCAGTCCTGTCCCAGCGCTGATACCAACTAAGCGATCAGATTCCGCATCAACCTGCACGGCCATGCTGCCGAGATCGCCCCGTTGGTTGTAGCGCAGGCCTGAACAGTCGATTCGCGCGATCAATCCCCTTTGGCTGAACAGCATTAGTGGTGTCTGTTCCGTGCAGATGGCTCCGACGATCTGTTCCCCGGGCAGCAATCGCATGGTCATGGGTCCCTGCGCCAATCGACCCATCAAAGGGAGCGCTTCCTCAGTGACCCGCAGTCGCAGCAGGCGACCAATGTCGCTCATCAGCATCAGTGTTCCTTGGTCGCGACAGATCACTGCACTATTGAGCTCGACGCCCTCTTTCAATTTGAGAACGCTGGTGGCCCGACCGGACAGGTCCACCACTTCGCTGAGGGGAAGTCGCTTGAAACGACCATCGCTGCTGAGCAAGCCCAGACTTAACGCCTCGATGTTTTTGCTGGGCAACGACAGCAGCGAAACGATCGTGTCTCCGTCGAGTCCGGTGGGAAGGAAACGCTCCACTGGGCCCGGCTGTTGTCCTGCAAACTCCCAGCGCACTTGGGCAATGCGTCCGCTCGCACTCACGGCCAGCAGCCGCGGTGGTGGTTCGATTGGCAAGATCACGCGCGCTGGAGATGGTGCATCACCAATGGGGCAAGGATCATTGAGGTGCAGCCGGCCCAGCACCTGAGGGGTGACGATTTTCACTTGTCCATCGGCCTGGATCAGAACCCGACCATCTCCGGGCAATGCGGCCAGGGCCTGCTGACGCAGCAGTTCTGTGTTCGGGCGTTGGCTGGCTGCCCGTTCGGCTATCAGGGCATCACCGCCCTCCACCAGGCGGGTTCGACGCGGGGTGCTGAAGCGTTTTTTCAATGCTTTGAGCTCCGTCACCATCGCCTCCAGCAGCTGATCCCGGTTGTCCAAGAGCAACTTGAGCCGTTGACGTTCCGCCCGAAGCTCCTCCAGCTCCTGGCGCAGGCTTTCCTGTTCGAGTCCGGTCAGACGCCTCAGGGGCATGGCCAACACCGCATCCGCCTGCCGTTCGCTGAGGTCGAGGCGCACCATCAGGCTGGCGCGGGCTGAGGCGGCGTCATTCGCCTCCTGAATCATGGCGATCACGGCTTGAAGACTGTTAAGGGCTGTGATCAGTCCTTCCACCACCTCAAGCCGGTCTTCGGTCTTGCGCAGGGCATGACTGGTGCGCCGAATCAGGGTCAGTTCCCTGAAATCGAGGAAGGTCTGGAGCAGTTGGCGCAGAGACAGCTGCTGGGGGTGTCCATCCACAAGGGCCAGCAGGATCGCTCCAAAGTTGCTCTGCAGCGCCGTTCGACGCTGCAGATCCTTCAGCACCTTCTCCGGATCCGCATCGCGGCGCAGCTCCACCACCACGCGCATGCCTTCGCGGTCGCTTTCGTCCCGGATGTCGGCGATTCCGCCGATCTTGCCGTCGTTGACGGATTCCGCCAGTTTTTCAATCCAGCCGGCCTTGCTGAGCTGGTAGGGCAGTTCCGTGACCACAACTGCATTGCGTTTATGGCGCCCCTTGCCGAGTTGCACTTCTTCGGTGTGGGCGACGCCGCGCATCGGGATGCTGCCGCGGCCGTGCAGATAGGTGTCTCGTAGGCCTGAGCTGATCAGCACCTCACCACCTGTGGGGAAGTCGGGCCCTGGGATCAGTTCCAGAAGTTTGTCGTCACTCAGCTCCGGCTTGTGGATCAGGGCGATCAGGCCATCCACCACCTCTCCCAGATTGTGCGGGGGGATGCTGGTGGCCATGCCGACGGCGATACCGGAGCAACCGTTCAGCAGCAGGAAGGGAAGCTGGGCCGGAAGAACGGTGGGTTCCTGTTGGGATCCATCGAAGTTCGGCGCAAAATCAACGGTGTCTTCACCGATCTCCTCAAGCATCGCCTGATGGGAGATCGGCGCCAGGCGGGTTTCGGTGTACCGCATCGCCGCCGGTGGGTCGTCGTCCACCGAGCCGAAATTGCCGTGGCCGTCGAGCAGGGGATGACGGCTGGAGAAGGTCTGAACAAGCCGCACTAGGGCGTCATAGACCGCTTGATCACCGTGAGGGTGGTACTTGCCCAGCACGTCACCGACGACCCTCGCGCACTTGCGGTAGGGACGGTCTGGGGTAAGACCCAGTTCCTGCATCGCGTAGAGGATGCGTCGCTGTACAGGCTTGAGACCATCGCGGGCATCGGGCAACGCCCGACCCACGATCACGCTCATCGCGTATTCGAGGTAGGAGCGCTGCATCTCCTGATGCAGGGCGATCGGTTGAACGCGCTCCTCAGCCATTCGGTCTGTCGCTCTCCGACCGGAAGGCGCTCAGCCTACAGATGATCACTGGCTTTTCTTCCACGTTGCGTTGGCTTGAGCCCGTTCCACGATGTTGGTGAGCTCCGTCTCGCTCAGCAATTGTGCCGTCGCCTCACGGATGCGCACCCCCCAAAGCTGTTCGGCTTGATGCAGGGGCAAGACGTAGTTGGGGTTCTGGGCCAACGCTGTGGAAGCCAGCTGAATTGCCTCGGTCTGCTCACCCTGTTGATGCAGCGCTGCGGCCAGAGCCAGCATCGGTTCCGCGTTGGGCTCCAGCTTCAACACCCGGCGCCAACGCCGCACGGCTTCCTGACGCTGGCCCATCTCAAAAAGCACCAGGGCTTGGTTGTTCAGGGCTTCCCAGAACTCCGGTTTTAGAGCGGTGGCTTTTTCGAACGACTTCAGGGCCAGAGGGAGTACGCCCTGCATGATTCTGGCGTTGCCAAGGTCGAAATAGGCCGAAGCGTTGTTCGGATCCAATTGGAGTCCGCGGGTGATCAAGGGAACGGCATCGTTCGGTCGCTCTGCCCGAAGGGCGATCGCTGCTTCGGCGAACCACAGGCCGGCTTTTTCAGGATTCAGCTGCTTGGCGCGGGCCAAAGACCGGCTTGCGTCCTTGAGGTTGTTGTTGCGGAGTTGAGCCTCCGCCAGGATCGACCAGAACCGCTCGTCATTTGGGTTGAGCCGCACCGCTAGAGCCGCGAGTCGTGCCGCGTCCTTGGCTTGCCCCAGCTGCAGCAGCTGGGCAGCAGTCCGTCCGATGCCGATCGATGAGCCCTTGAGCTCCTCCTCGGTGGGTAGGTAGACGTAGGGGATCAGGGCGTTGGCTGCTGGGGCGCCGAACCAACTCCCCAGAACGACCAGTGCAGCCGCCAGCGTTTGACGCAAGCCAATTCGACGCAGCACTGGAGCAAGGGTTGAGTCGCTAAAGCGTAGGTGTGGGATCCGGTTGTGCTGCAGCGGCGTTGCGTCGCCACATCCAGGGTTTGATCCGTCGCAACGCCGACCCCCGCAGGTTTTGGTCCCAGACGCTGTCATCCCAGGTCTGGATCTGCTCCTTGTGCAGATTGAGCAGCCATGGGCGTGGCTGCATTTCGGGATCGCTGCTCTGGGGCAAGCTTCGATGATTCCAGGGGCAGACGTCCTGGCAGATGTCGCACCCGGCCACCCACGGTCCAAGGGCGGTGCGAATGTTCTCCGGTAGGTCGTCCTCACGGTTTTCGATCGTGTGAAAGGCCAGGCATCGCCTTGCATCCACCACAAAAGGTTCGTGAATCGCATCCGTGGGGCAGGCATCGATGCAGGCGCTGCAGCGTCCACAGAGGCTGCGGGCTGGTGTGTCGGCGTCCAAAGGCTCTGTGGTCAGCAGATGGCCGATCACCATCCACGAGCCCCTTTCGGGGTGAATCAGATTGCTGTGCTTGCCGATCCAGCCAAGACCGGCTTCCTCAGCCCAGGCCTTGTCCAGCAGCGGTGTTGCGTCAACACAGGCGCGCCAGTCGCAGTCTGGCCGTTGTTCCGAAAGCCAGCGGCCGATCCGTCGCAGCCGTTGATCCACAACCCGGTGATAGTCACGTCCCCAGCCGTAGCGGGCGACCTTGAGGGAGCCGGGCGAGGGTTGGGCGTCGACGTAATAGTTGAGGCCAACGGCGAGCACGCTGTTGGCTCCGTCCAACAGAAGCCTGGGGTCTCGCCGTCGTGGGGCCGCCATCCAAGCCATGTCGGCTTGATCGCCATGGTCCAACCAGCGCTGCAGGGCTTGAGTGCGCAGCTGCAGCCGTGGACTTCCCGGAATCCTGGCAATGCCAACGGGACTGAAGCCTTCCTCAGCAGCGCGACGCTTCAGAGCCTGACTCAACAGCGTTTGTTGATCGGTGACATGCCCTTGCATCGACCTTAGGGTTGGGCGCTTATCAGCATCTTCTCTGTGACCGGGACTGAGACAGGACGTCTTGCACCTTTGCTGCGCTGGCTGGGCTTGACCCTCGTGGTGATTCTCGTCCTGCAGATGCTGGCTGTTCTTGTTGGCGTCGACTGGAGTGAGGATGCTCCTCGCCCGCAGGTCACCGGTCCGCTGGTGGCTTTGGCTCCCCTTGGGTTTGCCGGTTTGTTGATCTGCCTGATTGGATCAAGGCTGGATCACCCTCAGCAGCAGCGCAGTCCTTTGCGCCTTCTGATCGCCGTCCTTTCAGGACTGTTGGCCCTCGGCATGGTGGTTGCCGTGCCGATGTCCCTGGATGGGGGTGCGGGTGACGTTGCCCGCCAGCGCAATCTGGAACAGGGTCGCGAAGCGTTGAAGGATGCCCGAGCCTTCCGCGCCGATGCAGCGCAGGTCACCTCCTTGGGTGAGCAGCTGGCCCAGGCCGGTCAACTCGCTGCCGATGCCACGGAGGACGACAAGCTGCGGGCGGCCGAAAAGATGGTGGACGATCAGATCACCCAGATGGAGGCCCAACTCAAGACAGTTGAGGTTGGCCAGGCCCGTGAATCCCAGCAGCGGTTCATCGGTGGAACCATCACGGCTGTGGTTCTTGCGATTGCGTTTGTGCTCCTCGCGTTCACGGCACTGCTCTGACCGCTGGTTAGGTTGGTCAGACCTTATTCAAAGCTGGGCGCAGTACCTCCTTGGTCCAGTCCAATCCCAGACCTGATCTGCCGCTGTCCGCAAGGCTTCGGCAGGATCTAAAGAACGACCTGATTGCAGGCTTGCTGGTGGTGATTCCACTGGCAACAACGATTTGGCTGTCAACGATTGTCAGTCGGTTTGTTCTGGCGTTCCTGACCTCGATACCAAAGCAGTTCAATCCGTTCATCACCCTGAATCCACTGCTTCAGGATCTGATCAACCTGGCTCTCGGTCTCACGGTGCCTCTGATGGGCATCCTTCTGATCGGCTTGATGGCTCGAAACATTGTCGGTCGCTGGCTGTTGGAGTTTGGGGAAGGCACCTTGAGCCGGATCCCCCTGGCTGGATCGGTCTACAAGACCTTGAAGCAGCTGCTTGAGACCTTTTTCCGCGATAACTCCACCCGGTTCCGTCGTGTTGTTCTCGTTGAGTACCCCCGGGAGGGATTGTTCAGCGTTGGGTTTGTGACCGGGGAAGTGGGTCCTTCACTTCAATCTGATTTGAAGGAGCCCCTGTTGAGTGTGTTCATTCCCACCGCTCCGAATCCCACCACCGGTTGGTACACCCTTGTTCCAGAGGGGTCCGTCCGAGATCTTGAGATCAGCGTTGAAGAAGCTTTCCGAACAATCATTTCGGCCGGCATCGTCAACCCCGATGATCGTGAAGCCCCTGTGAATCGGAGTTTTTCCAGCCTCATGGCCCAGTTACGGGCTTCTGCATCTCCTTCCAGCTGAGTCATGGCGACACGATCCCTTACACGCGAGCTGGCCTTGCTGGTGCTTGGTCAGGTGCCGGAACAGAAGTCAGCCTCAGTCGCTGACCTGGCCCTTGATTCAATCCTGGACCAGGCCCTCGACACCCTCACCCAGCACTGGCGTGAGTCGCTTGATGCCAGTGCTGCAGAGCTCGATCAGGCGCAGCAGTCCCTGCTGGACAGTGAGTTGCAGCAGGGCGAAACCGGAACCCATGACACCGTCCGCACCCATCTGCGCGCATCGTTGAGTTCCGCTGAACAGGTGCTGAATGGATTGTCCGCCAGTCTTGAGTTGCCTCGGCTGTTGTTGCTTGGGGATCAGGAGCAGATTCGCCGCGGTGCCATGGAGCGGGTTCAGAAGGTGCTCACCCAGCGCGAGGGCATTGACAAACGTCTGGATCAGGTGATGGAGGGCTGGAGGCTGACCCGACTTCCACGGATCGATCGCGACATTCTCCGGTTGGCTGTCGTTGACCTGGAAAGCCTGCGCACTCCGGCTCCAGTGGCGTTCAACGAGGCGGTTGAGCTGGCCAACCGTTATAGCGATGAGCAGGGGCGCCGGATGATCAATGGCGTGTTGCGCCGCTTCCATGACGCTCAATCGAAAGCATCGGCCTGATGGTGTTCAACTGGTTCGAACGACAGGCTGACGAGTCTCAGACGCCGGAGCCGACGCCCACCCCCGCGCCGACGCCGGAACCGACGGCTGGTGGGACTGATGCTCCCGTTTCAGAAGCGCCGGAGCCCACTCCAGCTCCTGCAGCCAGTGAGGAAGAAGACGAAGCTCTGGTTTGGGCCCGTGAGGCCTATGCCCGCCTGAAGGCTCAGCAACAGGCAGCGTCCCCTGTTGCTGAAGCGGCCCCCGAGCCCACCCCAGCGCCCAGTCCAGAACCAGCACCTTCACTTACACCTTTACCAACACCAGGTCCGGCACCTTTACCGACACCGTCTCCAGCACCAGCTCCCGGACTGTCGCTGCTGGAGCAGGCAGCGGCTCAGCGACAGCAGCGTCAGCAGGATCTGGATGACAGGGCTCGTGAGGCTCCACCTGCACCCACTCCGGCTCCCACCCCTGCGCCAGCTCTCGATTCAGAAGAGCCGCAGCTGGGTGACTTTGATCAGGATTTCACCTGGTCTGCCGAGGTGCTTGCGGCCCAGGGCCGTCGCGTTGATCAGGTTTCCCTCGAGGAAATCGATTGGTTGGGCCGGCTTCGCCGCGGCCTTGAAAAGACCCGTCAGGGCTTTGTCACCAGCCTTCTGGAGAATCTTGGTGACGACCCGTTAACGCCGGAGGTTCTTGACGATCTCGAAACTCTCTTGCTGAGGGCGGATGCTGGCGTCCAGGCCACCGATCAGGTGCTGGATGCCTTGCGTCAGCGGATGAATGAGGAGGTCGTTGATCCTGTGGAAGGGATTCGCTTCCTTAAGGAACAGCTGCGTGGCCTTTTGGACACGCCGATTGAGGCCAGTGGTGTTCCTCTTCTGGCGCCGGAACGGGATCGCCTCAACATCTGGTTGATGGTGGGGGTGAATGGGGTTGGTAAGACAACCACCCTGGGAAAACTTGCCAATCTGGCTGTTCGCAGCGGCTATTCGGCTCTGATTGCGGCCGCAGACACCTTCCGGGCTGCAGCCGTGCAGCAGGTTGAGGTCTGGGGAGAGCGCAGTGATGTTCCAGTGGTGTCCAACCCCAGCAGCAATGCCGACCCCGCTGCCGTTGTTTTCGATGCGATTGGTGCCGCTCGCTCGCGCAAGTCTGATCTGCTGCTGGTGGACACCGCCGGACGGTTGCAGACCAAGCACAACCTGATGGAGGAACTTCAAAAAGTCAGAAAGATCATCGACCGTTTGGCGCCGGAGGCGAAGGTCGAATCCTTGCTGGTTCTTGATGCAAGCCAGGGTCAGAACGGGCTTCGCCAGGCCATGGCCTTTGCCGAGGCGGCAGGCCTCACTGGTGTTGTAATCACCAAACTCGACGGCACAGCCCGTGGCGGCGTCGCCCTAGCGGTGTCGTCTGAGGCAGGTTTGCCGATTCGTTTCATCGGCGCTGGGGAAGGAATTCGTGATCTGCGCCCCTTCAACAGTTTTGAATTCGTTGAGGCTCTGCTGGCTGGACGCTGAAGCGTTGCTACCTTGCGGACCCTGGGGGTGCGAGGTTGAGCAGCAAGCCGCCCGGACGTCATCCCAGCTCTGCGCAGCGGACTGGACATCCCTCGCCCGAGGCCATGGCTTCGTTGCGTCAGCTGTTTGACAGCCTCAGCAGCGAACAGCGCCGCAATCAGGATCTGTTGGTCTCCCTGGGATTTGCCCTCCGCAGCTTCACCAACCTCCAGCGCTTTCTTGAGCTTGTGCCTGTCGTGGCCTCGCGCCTGGTGGGTGTTGAGGGGGCCTTGCTTGTTCCGTTTCAGACGGATGGTCGCCTCTGGCGTGATCAGTTGCAGGGGAGTCCAGCTGAGCCGTCCCAGGATCTGCTGCAGCGCTTAGCCGCCTTTGAACCTGGATCGGCCGTGGGTTTTGGCAGCGACGATCAGCAGCTGTTGGCGCTCGATCGTCTGGTTCAACGCTGCCTGCCCAAAGCGGCTTTGTTCGCCACGTCTGTCACGGCCCGTGGTCGGACGCGGGGCCGCCTTTACGTCTATGCCCGCAACGGCTCCTTAGTCTGGACCGAGGTGCACCGTCGGCACGTTCAGTTGGTGGCGGATCTTGCTGGTGTTGCGATCGAAAACGATCAGATGCTGCAGGACGCCCGCCGGCATGAGCGGGTGGATCGACAACTCAGCATTGGTGCAGAGATTCAGGCGCAGTTGTTGCCGGATCGTTGCCCCGTGATCGAGGGCATTGATCTGGCCGCGCGCTGTCGGCCCGCTTTTCAGGTGGGCGGTGACTACTACGACTTCATTCCCACCCGTCCGGAACTCATCGGCAGACGCCGTGAGCGGGGTCGCTGGGCATTGGTGATGGGGGATGTCATGGGCAAAGGCGTTCCTGCTGGTCTGCTGATGACGATGTTGCGCGGGATGCTGCGCGCTGAGGTTCTCAGCGGTCTGCCACCGGATCGGATTCTCCACGACCTCAACCAGCTGGCGCAGGAAGACCTTGCGCAGTCGCACCGGTTTGTGACGCTGTTTTATTCCGACCTGGATCCGCGCACGCTGCGGTTGCGTTATGCCAATGCGGCCCACAACCCGCCCCTGCTCTGGCGCGCCGAGCGACGGGTGATCATGCGGCTCGATGCCGCTGGGCTTCTGATCGGTCTCCAACCTGAAGCTGAGTTCGCCCTTGGCGAGGTTCGCCTTGAACCGGGAGACGTGTTGCTTTACTACACCGATGGTGTGACCGAAGCACCGGGGATCACTGGCGATCGTTTCGACGAGGCGCGGCTGATTCGTGCCCTTGAAACGGCCTGTCGAAGTGGTCAGGGAGCGCAGGGAATTCTTGAAAGCCTGTTTGAACGCTTGGACCGTTTTGTTGGTCCGGATCGTCAGCTGGAGGATGACGCGTCGCTTGTGGTGTTGAAAGTTCCGGAAGCGGTCACGTTGCCGAGTGTGCAGGGACGGTCAATCGCCTGACAAGCTGAGGAAATCGACGGATGAATTGATGGCTGGTGGGGTGACCGGTGGTGCTGCAGGCACCTGGAGCGATCGTTTTGAGCAAGGTCTGCATCCCTTTATCGAGGCGTTTAACGCCTCCATCGGTTTTGACCTGTCCCTTCTTCAGGAGGATCTCGATGGGTCGATCGCGCATGCCCGGATGCTGGCCGGCGTGGGAGTGATCACGGAGGCGGAGGCTGAGCAGTTGGTGGAGGGCCTGGAGACGGTTCGTGCTGAGGCGGCATCCGGCAGTTTCCAGCCCGGTTTGGCTGATGAGGATGTTCACTTCGCTGTGGAACGCCGGCTGATTGCTTTGCTGGGTCCCGTGGGCAAGAAGTTGCACACCGGACGCAGCCGCAATGATCAGGTTGGGACTGACCTACGCCTCTGGCTGCGGCGACGGCTGGATGGCCTGGATCAGGATCTGCAGCGGTTACAGGGGGCACTGCTGACCCAGGCGGATCGACATCGCCGCACCATGATTCCCGGCTACACCCACCTGCAGCGGGCCCAGCCGCTCTGTCTCGCCCATCACCTTCTCGCCTATGTCGAGATGTTGGAGCGCGACCGCGAGCGTCTTCAGGATGTGCGGAAACGCGTGAACATTTGCCCGCTCGGCGCTGCTGCCTTGGCGGGCACGCCAGTACCGATTGATCGCCAGCGCACCGCGAAGGAGCTGGGTTTTTCAGCGGTTTATGCCAACAGCCTCGATGCGGTCAGCGACCGTGATTTCTGCGTTGAGTTCTCCGCTGCCGCCTCCTTGGTGATGGTGCACCTCAGCCGTCTCGCCGAAGAGGTGATCGCCTGGGCGTCCGAGGAATTCGGCTTCGTGCGGCTCAGCGATCGCTGTGCCACGGGCAGCAGCCTGATGCCTCAGAAGAAGAATCCCGATGTGCCTGAGCTGGTTCGGGGCAAAACAGGACGGGTCTTCGGACATCTCCAGGGATTGCTAACCATGATTAAGGGTCTTCCGCTGGCCTACAACAAGGATTTTCAGGAAGACAAGGAGGCGTTGTTTGATGCCTTCCGCACAACACGTGATTGTGTTGAGGCGATGGCGATTTTGTTTGAGGAAGGCCTTGATTTCAGAGTCGAGCGCCTCAATGAAGCGGTGGAGCAGGATTTCTCCAATGCAACGGATGTGGCCGACTATCTGGTGTCTCGTGGTGTTCCATTTCGCGAGGCTTATCAATTGGTCGGCGCTGTCGTCCGGCGCTGTCTCGAGCAGGGTTGTTTGTTGCGGGACCTTGATCTGACTGCTTGGAAGGAACTTCATCCGGCCTTTGAGGCGGATTTGCATGACGCCCTGGCTCCCCGGGCTGTTGTTGCCGCCCGTCGCAGTGAAGGTGGAACGGGATTTGAGCGTGTTGATGAACAGCTTCAGCGTTGGTTACAGCGTTTCAACGGAACTCAACCGGTGGGATGACTCTCACCCATAACCGGGTCTACGCTTGTTTAGCCAGAGCTATGTCACTTCGTTCCGGAGTCATGGCCCGATGGCAAAGTTCAAGGCCTCATCGGTCCACTGTTTCGTACCCGGTCCACGCAAAACGTGAGCATTTTTGTCGGCAACCTTCCCTTCCGCGCTGAGCAGGAAGATGTGATTGAACTGTTTGCCCAGTTCGGTGAAGTGTCCAACTGCGCGCTGCCCCTCGAGCGGGACACAGGTCGCAAGCGTGGTTTTGCTTTCGTTGAGATGGCCGATGAGTCCACCGAAGAAGCAGCCATTGAAGGCCTGCAGGGTGCAGAACTGATGGGCCGTCCTCTCCGGATCAACAAAGCTGAGCCCCGCGGTAGCGCCCCCCGTCGTGGCGGTGGCGGCGGCTACGGCGGCGGTGGTGGCTACGGCGGCGGTGGTGGCGGTGGCGGCTACGGCGGCGGTGGTGGCGGTGGCGGCTACGGCGGCGGTGGTGGCGGTGGCGGTGGCGGCTACGGCGGCGGTGGTGGCGGCGGTGATCGCCCCTCCGGTGCAAGGGGATGGGAAGACCGCAGCTATGGCGCCCGAGACAATGCTGGTGAGGGCAATGCCTACGACGAGGGTCGCAGCCGTCGTCGCCGTGGATCCTCCAGCGGCGGTGGCGATGACTATTCCGGTTACGGCGGAGCTGAGGGCTGAACTCAGCCGTTCATCAGAGTCCTGCGTCCTTGAGTTGCTGTCCGGCTTGGAGCAGCACATCCAGATCAGCTCCAGGGCGCTGGGCTTTCTCCCCCAGCTCCCGCCGCCAGTGCCTTGCACCACGGACGCCTTCCACGAGTTGCACCAGGTGACGGCATATGTCCCACAGCCGGCCCCCTCTCTCCAGATGAGCCTCTGCATGGGGAAGTAGACCCTCCACAACATCTGACGCCAGCATCTGGCGTGACTCTTCCCCGAAAATCAAGGCATCGATGCTGGTCCAGCGCAGGGGATGGCTGTAGGCCGCCCGTCCCACCATGGCGCCATCGCATCCTTCCAGTGCCTCAAGGCAGTCTTCAGGGGATTCCAGCCCCCCGTTGAGTTCAATCACCAGATCGGGGCGGCGTTGTTTAAGAGCCACCACGCGGTCATGCTGCAGCGGAGGAATCGTTCGGTTCTGCTTGGGATCCAGGCCCTCCAGCCAGGCTTTACGGGCGTGAACAGCGAAGCGGCTGGCCCCTGCCAGAGCCACTCGATCCACGAAGTTCGTCAGCAGGGCATCGCTGTCGAGATCGTCAATACCGATCCGATGTTTCACGGTCACGGGGAGTCCCCCTGCGTCCACCATGGCCTCCACGCATCGGGCGACCAGATCCGGTTCCGCCATGAGGCAAGCCCCGAAATTCCCTGCCTGCACCTTCTGACTGGGGCAACCCACATTGAGGTTGATTTCGTCGTAGCCCCAGTCCTGCGCCAGTCGTGCCGCCTCGGCCAGTAGGGCTGGATCGTCTCCCCCCACTTGCAGGGCGATGGGATGTTCCACCGGATCGAAATCCAGCAACTTGTTGCGTCGTTTGCTGTGGTACAGCGCCTGGGCCACCACCATTTCGCTGTAGAGCAGGGCTCTACGGCTGATCTGCCGCATCAGCACCCGGAAATGGCGGTCGGTGCAATCCAGCATCGGCGCCACACTGAAGCGGTAGGCAGTGGTGGATCCGGCGGCAGTCATCAATCCATTAGAACCGCCCGTGATTCCCGCTTCAGCGTTGATGAGCTTGAGTGCCGCCGTTCTGTCCCGTCGATCGCTGTTGTTGGCGGCAATGGCAGGTGTGTTTGGCAGTCTCTGGAGACCTCAACCTGTGTTGGCGGCTTCCAACGCTGGCGATCCCTCTTGGGATCTCAATGCCGAGCAGTGGCGTGAGCGTTTGTCTCCCCAGGCCTATGACGTGTTGCGCAATGAGGGAACGGAACGTCCCTTCACGAGTCCGCTCAATGGAGAGAAGCGTTCCGGCACATATCACTGCGCCGGCTGTGATGCAGCTTTGTTTTCGTCGGAGGCCAAATTCGACAGCGGCACCGGCTGGCCCAGCTTCTGGCAGCCCCTAGATGGTGCCATCGCCACGAAAGTAGATTTCAAATTGATCCTGCCGCGCACGGAATACCACTGCAGCCGTTGTGGTGGGCACCAGGGCCACGTTTTCAATGACGGACCACGACCCACCGGCAAGCGCTACTGCAACAACGGAGTCGCCCTGCGCTTCCAGCCCGCTTGATCTGATTGTTGTTGGTGGTGGTCCTGCCGGGTACATGGCAGCAATCACTGCAGCCGAGCAGGGGGTTCGGCATGTGCTGGTGCTGGAAGGCACCTCTGAGCCCCTCCAGAAGGTACGCATCAGCGGTGGCGGTCGCTGCAATGTGACCCATGCCTGTTGGGATCCCCGTGAACTGGCCACCCACTACCCCCGTGGCAGTCGACCCTTGCGGGGGCCCTTCAGTCGCTTCGCCTGCGGCGATGCGATTGCCTGGTTTGACGAGCACGGGCTCACCCTGGTGGAGGAACCCGATGGACGGATGTTTCCGCAGCAGAACCGTTCTGAGGCCGTGATTCAGTGCCTGCAGAAGGCGGCAAGGGCTTCAGGTGTAGAGCTGCGCACAAAGGTCATGGTCCAGCAGGTGCGCGTTCACCCCAAGGGGGGGTTTGTGCTCGAGGGCCGCGGCCTGGAGCCTTTGCGTGGGCGCTGTTTGATGCTGGCCACGGGGGGGCATCCCAGTGGCCGAAAACTGGCGGAAGCCCTTGGTCATCAGGTGGTGCCGCCGGTGCCATCGCTGTTCAGCCTCACGCTGCAGGCACCGGCGCTGACGGCCTGCAGTGGCATTGCCATCGACGGTGTGGGCCTTGATCTGAAACTGGGCAACCAGCGCTTCCGCCAGACCGGGCGGGTGCTGATCACCCACCGCGGTCTGAGTGGTCCGGCCACGCTGCGCCTCTCGGCCTTTGCCGCCAGGGCCCTGCATCAGAACCGCTACCAGGGTGAGCTCAAGCTGGATTGGAGTGCTGGGTTGGGTCGTTCGGGGCTGACCGACCGATTGCAGCAATGGCGGCAGGAGCAGGCGCGGCGAACTCTTTCAGCATCGAAGCCTTTCGAGCATTTGCCGCGACGGTTGTGGCAAGCCTTTCTGAGCCTGGCTGGGGTGGAGCCAGAACGCCGTTGGGCCGATCTGCCGATCAAGGCGGAGCGTCGATTGGTGGAGCTGCTCTGCGCGCAGAGTGTGCCGATCCAGGGACGTGGGCCGTTCGGGGAGGAGTTCGTCACCGCCGGCGGTGTCGCCTTGGGGGACGTCAACCTGGCCACGATGGAGAGCCACCGATGCCCCGGCCTCTACCTGGCCGGAGAATTGCTGGATGTGGATGGGGTAACCGGCGGTTTCAACTTTCAGGCCTGCTGGAGCGGCGGTTGGTTGGCGGGCCAGGCCATCGCTGCAGTGCTTACTGGATCTGATCAAACACGGTGAACATCGGCAGGTACATCGCCAGCAGGATGGATCCCACAATTCCGCCCACCACAACGATCATCGCGGGTTCGAGCATTGATGTGAGTGCTTTGACCATGGCGCCGACTTCGTCTTCGTAGAAGTCCGCCACCTTGCTGAGCATTTTGTCCATTTCACCGGTTTCCTCGCCGATGGCCAGCATGTTCAGTGCCATGTCTGGCAGCACCTTCTGGCGGATCAGCGCATTGCTCAACAGCACGCCCTCCTGAACCATGGCCCGCGAGGCAAGGATGGCATCGGAAATGATCGCGTTGCCGGCGGTTTCGCTCGAGATTTCCATCGACATCAGGATCGGCACACCGGCCCGCGTGAGCGAACTGAAGATCCGGCAGAACTGAGCTGTCGCCGTCATCAGGATCAGTTCGCCGAAGAGTGGCAGCTTCAGCATCAGGCGGTCGATCGTTCGACGACCGTTGTGGGTTGCGTAGAACCGGTTCAACATCCAGATCGCTAGCAGGATCACCCCGATCGCATAAAGCGAGGCAGAGGAACGCAGCAGTGCGCTCAGATCAACGAGCAGTCGGGTGAAGGCCGGCAGCTCGGCCCCTAGATCTTCGAAGATCCCCGCGAAGGTTGGGATCAGAAAGATGGTCATCCCCAGGAACACCAGGATGGCGATCACCAGCACGGCGATGGGATAGCCCAAGGCTCCCTTGATCTGGTTCTGAAGTTTGGCGTTGTCTTCCAGCAACTTGGCAAGTCGCTTCAGGGCCTCATCCAGCACACCGCCGGCTTCGCCGGCTTCCACCATGGCGATGCTGAGTTGATCAAACACCTTCGGCCATTGACGCAGGGCTGTCGCCAGCGCAATGCCCTCATTGACGTCGAGGCTCACTTTGGTGAGCGCCCGTTTGAACATCGGCAGCTTTTGCTGCGTGGCCATTAGATCGAGACTGCGCACGATCGGCACGCCGGCATCGACCAGGGCCGCCAGCTTGCTGGCGAACACGGCCTTCTCCTTAACGCCCGGTGCCTTTTCAAACATTCGGTTGAGGTCGATCGACTTCAGACCTCCCGCCTCGGCCCCATCGGTTTTGGTGTCTTGGCTGTTTCCGGGGCTGACGGGCCGCAGTTCTTCGGCGCGAATTCCACGACGCCGCAGCAGCTTTTTGGCCTCAGCCAGGTTGGCTGCCTTGATCGTCACCGTTCGCGGTTGTCCGGTGGGACCGGAGTAGGAGGCAATGAAGGCGGCCATCGATGCTTACCCCCTGGCTTCAGATTTCACCGATTAAGCGCTGCAATTCGCCCGGTTTGCTGGCCTTGCCCATCGCTTCGGCGCGGGATACATCCCCATTGAGCACCAGGTTGGCCAGGGCTTTCTCCAGGGTCTGCATGCCCTGTTCTCCCCCCGTTTGGATTTGGGAATAGAGCTGCGCCGATTTGCCCTCGCGGATCAGGTTGGCCGTGGCGGGTGTGTTGATCAGGATTTCCTGCGCCATCACCCGACCGAACTGTCCCTCTGCGGGGTTCTGACGCCGGCAGAGGGTCTGGGAAAACACAGCCACCAAGCTTCCCGAAAGTTGCACACGGATCTGGGTCTGTTGCTCCGGCGGGAAGACGTCGACCATCCGATCCACGGTCTGGGCCGCTGAGCTGGTGTGCAGGGTTCCGAAGACGAGGTGTCCGGTTTCGGCGGCACTCACGGCCAGTTGAATGGTTTCCAGATCACGCATCTCACCCACCAGGATCACGTCCGGGTCCTCCCGCAGGGCGGCGCGCAACGCGTTGGCGAAGCTGCGGGTGTCTTCGTTGAGCTGGCGTTGGTGCACCAGACTTTTGTCGCTCTGATACACGAACTCGATCGGGTCTTCGATCGTGAGGATGTGTTCGCTGCGGGTGTGATTGATGTGATCCAGTAGAGCCGCCAGGGTGGTGGTTTTGCCGGATCCGGTCGGACCGGTCACCAGCACAAGCCCCCTGGGCCGCGCACTGGTCTCCAGCACCACAGGAGGCAGGTTCAGCAGGTCAACGCTTGGAATCGTGCTGCCAAGGGCCCTAAGGCAGGCGGCATAGCTGCCTTTCTGGCGGTAGACGTTCACGCGGAAGCGTGCAACGCCCTTCAGGCCGTAGGCGCAGTCCAGTTCCCAGGTCTGCTCCAGCGTTTTGCGCTGGCTGTTGTTCAGCATTGAGAAGATCAGCTTGTTGCAGTCCTCCTCGGCCAGGGGTCGGTCCGTCATCGGACGCAGTTCACCGCTGAAGCGGCCGTAGGGCGGTTGACCGGTGGCGAGGTGCAGATCACTGCCACCGCCCTGCACCAGTTGTTCCATCAGGTCTTCGATCATCAGATCCATGACCGGCTCCTCAGTGGCGTGGTGTAAGGCAATAGGGACACTCGAGCCAGCCTTCCTGCAGGCCGGCACCGCATCCTTCACAGGTCATTGTGCTGAGAGCGCGGGCTCTGCGCTCGGATTCCAGTCCGGAATCCGTCAGCACCATCCGCCCCACCTCTTCAAGCGTGGTCTCGCCCCGTCGCACCAGTTCGAGGCTGTAGCCGAGCAGGGTCACCATTCCTGATTCCAGGGCCAGCTGGCGTATCACATCGGTGCTGGCGCCCTTGGAAATGGCGGTGGCCATGTCCTCCTGGATCCGCAGCACCTCATAGATGCCGACGCGGCCCTTGTAGCCGCTCCCCTGGCAATGGGAACAGACCTGCTCGTTGGGGCTGTGATGATGAGCCCGATAAAAGGTGACATCCGCTTCCCGGCTGGCCATCAGCCCGAAGCGGCCCAGTTCCCGTTCCTCCGGCCGGTAGGGCTCGCGGCAGTGGGAGCAGACCCTGCGCAGCAGCCTCTGGGAAATGATTCCGATCAGGGATGCCGACACCATGAAGGGCTCCACGCCCATTTCATCCAGGCGGGCAATGGTGCTGGGGGCATCATTGGCGTGCAGGGTGCTGAGCACCAGGTGACCCGTCAGTGCGGCTTCAATCGCTGTTTTGGCGGTTTCGAGATCACGGGTTTCTCCCACCAGCAGAACGTCCGGGTCCTGGCGCATGAAGGCCCGCAGTGCCGTGGCGAAGTCGAAGCCCTTGTCTCGGTTCACCTGGCACTGGGTGATGCCCGGCAGGGTGTACTCGATCGGGTCCTCCACCGTGGAGATGTTGATGCCCGGATCGTTGCGCTCGGCGAGAAGTGAATAGAGGGTGGTCGACTTGCCGGAGCCCGTTGGCCCGGTGACCAGGATCATTCCAAAGGGTTTGGACCCCAGCTCTCGGACAAGGGCCAGTGCATCGGGATCGTCGATGAGCTTGTCCAGCCCCAGTTGGGTCGCTCCACTGTCCAGCAGGCGCAGACAGACCTTTTCACCGAAGCGGCTGGGCAGGGTGTTGACGCGGAAATCGATCACCCGGTCGCGGTACTTGCGGCGGATGCGGCCGTCCTGGGCCTGGCGCCGTTCGGCAATGTCGAGATCCGCCAGGATTTTGAATCGGGACGTCACCGCAGGAACCAGGCGACTGGGGAGCGGCTCCACGTATTGCTGGAGGACGCCGTCTTGGCGGAACCGCAGACGCAAGCCCTTCTGCTGTGGTTCCACGTGGATGTCACTGGCGCCCACTGACATGGCCTGCAGCAGGATCCGGTCCACCAGCGTCACCACCGGCGAGGCTTCTGCATCGTTAAGGCTGGCCTCAAGGTCAATGGCATCCCGGGCCAGTTGGGCGTCCTCGTCGCTCTCCAGCACCTCATCGGGGCTGAAGTCGTCGAGAAAGGACTCAGCATTCACCTCGAGAGTGCTTTCTGTCTCTGCCGGAGCAGGGTTGCTCGATTGTTCTGTTGCTGGCGGGTTTGGTTCTGTCGTTGTTTGGTTTGTTTCTGTGGCCAAGGCACGCTGCAGATCCGCTTCGATGGCAGGGTGCAGACGGATCGTGCGGTGTTGGTCCGGCAGCTGATCGATCAGGTGTTGCCATTCCTGGTCTCGCCATCGGCTGGGGATCGCGATGTCCAGGTGGTCAGCACCGATTGCGATCGGCATGGCCTGCAGTGTCTGCCATTGATCCGGGCTGACGTCCGGGAGGGCGTCGTTAAGCAGGTTGCGGCTTGCCAGCAGTTGCTCTGGACCTGGAACCGGCTGCTGCAACAGCAATTCAAGGGCGAAACGCTGCCGTGCCGTGTCGCCGGCATCGGGGCTGGGCAGCGTCAGAGTCATGGGTTGCGACCGAGGTGCGGGCTTCCGCAGCTTGTGGGAGGTAAGCGTTGCCCTTCAACATGTCTAGACAGCAATCCTTGAGCGGTCAGCATGAGCGGCGACGCCTCCACCCCAGAGCAGGACCAGACCGTTGCGTCCGGTGCTGTTCCAGCCACGCCGGAGTCCGCTCCTGATGCGCCAGAGGCGACGTCTGAACAGGCTCCTGCAGCGGTGGATCCGGCGGAGCGGATGCAGCAACTCGAGCAGGAGTTGAGCTCGCTCAAGCAAGAGCACGAGACGCTCAACAGCCAATACATGCGCATTGCGGCGGATTTCGACAACTTCCGCAAGCGCCAGAGCCGCGATCAGGACGATATGCGTCAGCAGCTGGTCTGTTCGACCCTTACGGAGATTCTCCCCGTCGTTGACAACTTCGAGCGGGCCCGTCAGCAGCTGAATCCTGAAGGGGAAGAAGCTCAGGCGCTGCATCGCAGTTACCAGGGTTTGTACAAGCAACTGGTGGAGGTGCTGAAGCAGCAGGGGGTGGCCCGGATGGAAGTGGTTGGCCAGGAGTTCGACCCGAACCTGCATGAGGCCGTGCTGCGGGAGGAAAGCAGCGAGTTCGCCGAGGACGTGGTGTGTGAGGAGCTCCAGCGCGGTTACCACCGCGACGGGCGTGTGCTGCGCCACGCCATGGTGAAGGTGTCGATGGGTCCAGGACCATCCGATCCAGCGTCTGCGCCTGCTGAGGCGGCACCGGATCAGACGGCGGAGGAGGCCTGATGGCCGACTTCTACGACCTGCTCGGCGTCAGCCGAGATGTGGATCCCGACAGCCTCAAGCAGGCTTATCGGCGCATGGCGCGTCAGTACCACCCCGATATCAATAAGGATCCCGGCGCTGAAGACCGTTTCAAGGAAATCGGCCGCGCCTACGAGGTGCTCAGTGATCCCCAGACCCGAGCCCGTTACGACCAGTTCGGTGAAGCCGGTCTTGGTGGTGCGGCTGGCGCCCCGGACATGGGGGACATGGGCGGATTCGCGGATCTGTTCGAGACGTTTTTCCAGGGCTTCGGTGGACCCGGTGGTGCTGGAGCTGGTCGGTCGCGGCGGCAGGGCCCCCAGCAGGGGGATGACCTTCGATACGACCTGACGATTGATTTCGAGCAGGCGGTGTTCGGTCAGGAGCAGGAGATCAAGATCCCGCATCTGGAGACTTGCGACACCTGCGGCGGCAGCGGTGCCAAAGCGGGAAGTGGGCCCACCACCTGCGGCACCTGTGGCGGCGCCGGGCAGGTGCGCCGTGCCACTCGGACGCCCTTCGGCAGCTTCACTCAGGTCGCCGAGTGCCCCAACTGTGGGGGCACTGGCCAGGTGATTTCGGATCCTTGCGGGTCCTGTGGAGGCCAGGGTGTCAAACAGGTGCGCAAGAAGCTGCGGATCAACATCCCTGCCGGGGTGGACACCGGAACACGGCTTCGCGTGACTGGCGAAGGCAACGCGGGACCCCGGGGAGGCCCGTCCGGTGACCTTTACGTCTTCCTCACCGTTCGCAATCACCCGCGCTTGCAGCGGGATGGTCTGAACATCTTTTCGGAGGTCAAGGTCAGCTATCTCCAGGCGATTCTTGGCGACACCATCGAGGTGGAAACGGTGGACGGCAGCAAGGAGCTGGACATCCCCGCCGGTACCCAACCCGGCACGGTGCTCACCCTGCCGAACCTGGGCATTCCCAAGCTCGGGAATCCGGTGGCACGGGGTGATCAGCGCGTGACGGTCACCGTGGACTTGCCGAAGCGGATCAGCGATGTGGAGCGTGATCTGCTGGAGCAGTTGGCGGGTCACCATTCCGCCCGCGGCAAGCAACATCACCACCACAACAGTGGTTTGTTCGCTCGCTTGTTTGGTCAGAAGGGATGAACAGGTGTTCCCTGGATCTGCGGGGAACGCCCTGTCCAGTGAATTTCATTCGCTGCAAGCTCAGCCTCGAGCAGATGAGCAGTGGTGACTGTCTGGAGGTCTGTCTCGATCGGGGTGAGCCTGAGGCCATGGTGCTTCCAGGCCTGAGGGATGCAGGCCACCGTGTTGAGTGCATTGATCAAACGTCGGATTCCGTCACCATTGAGGTGATCTGCGGTGGCTGACACCGGCAGTTCCGTGGCTTCCGGGATGGTTGTGGCGCTCCAGGCCAACTATGTGGAGGTTGAGCTGGATGCAGCACCTGACGGATGTCCAGGTCGGCTGCTCTGCACGCGCCGCACTCGGCTCAGCCATCGGGGCGAAGCCGTTTACGTGGGCGATCGGGTTTGCGTCGAGGCGATTGATCCAGGCCAAGGGCGGGCTGTGGTGGCCGACGTTGAGCCACGCCACAGCTTTCTCACACGCCCACCGGTGGCCAATGTCACCTTGGTGGCTGTGGTGTTAGCGGTGGAACAGCCCAGCTTTGACCCTGATCAGGCCAGTCGCTTCTTGTTGACGGCGGAACGGACAGGGCTGGAGGTGATCCTTCTGCTCACCAAGACAGACCTCATCTCAGCCGAAGCGCTCGAGAGGCTTGTGGCCCGCTTGCGAGGGTGGGGTTATGACCCGCTGGCGCTTTCGAGTGAAGCTGGAACAGGCATCGACGCCTTAAGGCAGCGCTTGGCTGGTGCGCAGCTTTCGGTGCTGTGTGGACCTTCCGGGGTAGGCAAGAGCAGCCTGCTGAACCAGCTTCGTCCTGATCTTCAACTGCGCACTGCTGCGGTGTCCGGTCGACTGCAGCGCGGCCGCCACACCACCCGCCACGTGGAGCTGTTTCCCCTGGGGCCGAGCGCGAGGGTGGCGGACACCCCTGGCTTCAACCGTCCAGATCTGCCAGATGACCCCCAGGAATTGGGGGTGCTTTTTCCGGAGCTCCGGCAGCAGCTTGATCCCTGGCCCTGTCGGTTCCGCGACTGCCTGCATCGCGGTGAGCCTGGCTGCGGTGTGTCCAGTGACTGGGAACGCTATGCCCTTTACAAGGTTGCGTTGATCGAGCAGAGCGGCCTCAGCCGCCCATCCCGGGGAGGTTGAGGTTTAGGCCACCGGTGAGTTCTTCCATGCGGCCCTTCATCGTGGCGGTGGATTGCTCATAGGCCGCTTGCAGGGCTTCGAGAGTGGCCGCTTCGCTGGCCTGTTGGCCCTCTTGCAGCAGGGCTGGGTCTAGCCGCACCCGGAGGGGTTGCTGGTTGCCCGACAGCCAAACGCTGGCCCGGCCATCGCTGCTCTGGCCCTCGATCTCCATCCCATCCAGTTCGTCCTGCAGTGCCTGGGCGTTCTGCTGAATCTCCTGGGCCTTCTTGAAGGCTTCCGTGAGCTGGCCGAAATTGGGGAGTCCGAACCCTGCCATGGCGATCCTGTGGGAGCCGGAAGGTTAAGCCGCCGAAGCGAATCCCAGCCGCTTCACTTCGGGGTGCAGACGGATTCCGTGCTCGGCTTCGACTCGGTCCTGCACCAGGTGGATCAGCTGGGCGATGTCCTTCGCCTGGGCATGACCGGTGTTGACGATGAAATTGGCATGCACGGTTGAGATTTCAGCGCCGCCGATGCGGGTTCCCTTCAGCCCCTGCTCTTCGATCAGCCGTCCGGCCTTAAGCGGTTCGGGATTGCGGAAGACACTGCCGCAGCTGGGTTGTTGATAGGGCTGCGTGGTGGTGCGGTGGCTGAGGTTCGCGCTGGTCACCCGCTTCAGTTCATCCGGATCGTGACCGGCCTCTAAGCGGAACCGTGCGGACAACACCACGAGGTTGCCCTCTTGGAGACGGCTATGCCGGTAGCCGAAGTCCAGTTGATCCCGTAGCAGCTCAAAGCACTCGCCCCCCTCCAGGGGCATGACCCGCACCGACTCCAACCATTCCGCTGTGCAGCCTCCCTGGGCTCCTGCATTCATCACAGCTGCACCGCCAGCGGTTCCCGGGATGCCAACCGACCACTCCAGACCATGCAAGCCAGCGCGTGCAACGCGTCTTGCCAGTGATGGGATCGGTTCGCCCGCGAGTACTTCCACGGTCCCAGTGGTTGCATCAAGCTGCAGCCCCTGAAGTTTGCGCAGACAGAGCGAAAGCCCAGGCAGGCCGTCATCGTGAATCAGCAGATTCGACCCAGCGCCGATGACGCGGCAGGGCATGCCCTGATGAGCGGCCCATTCGATCCAAGCCTGGGTTTCCTCAAGGCTGGCGGGTTCCGCAAGCCATTCGGCGGCTCCTCCCACACGCCAGGTGGTGTAGTCCGCCAGGTTGACTCCGGCCTGGGGCAGGCGGGCATCGCACTGCGTCATGAGGTCAGCCTTGACCACAGTCCATTCACATCTCCAGCACCCATGGCCAGAACAAGATCGTTCTCGCGGCTGTGCTGGATCACTAGGTCGGTGAGTTGATCGAGGTTGTCTGCGACGGCGATCTCAAGATCCGGTTTCAGGCTGCGCACCCGATCCGCCAGAGCGTTGCTGCAGATGCCCTGCAGCGGTTGCTCTCCTGCGGAATAGACGGGAGCCAGCAGCAGCAGATCACAGTTCTGCAGGGCCTGGGCGAAGTCATCGAGGAACTGCCGGGTGCGGCTGTAGCGGTGCGGCTGGAACACCGCCAGGAGCCGTTCTGGTGCTGTGGGGAGCGGGCTGCGACCACTGCTCACCATCAGGCGTGCCATGTCCAGGGTTGCCTTCACCTCACTGGGATGGTGGGCGTAGTCATCAACGATGTGACGGCCCTTCCAGGTGCCCCGAAGATCAAAGCGGCGTCCCGGTGCCTTCAGGCCAGCGAGGCCTTCCACCAACTGGTCAAAGGGGAGACCTTCCATCCGGCAGGCGGCCAAGGCGCCTGTTGCATTGCTGAGGTTGTGCAGCCCGGCCATCGGCAGGGTGAAGTCACCGACGGGGTGGCCAGCTTCGTAGAAACGGGCCAAGCAGCGATCGCCCTCAAGGCTCAGGGGCAGGGCGGCGAAGTCAACGGATTCGGCGCTTTGGTTGGACCACCAGGCCGTTGGCTGGAAGTGTTCCTGCAGGATCGGGTCGTCGTGATTGGCCAGCACGCGGTCGCAACCCCCTGCGAAGCGTTGCAGGGTGGAGATCAGGTCGTCGAGGCTTGAGTAGTGATCGGTGTGATCCAGCTCCAGGTTGGTGATCACCCCCAGGCTTGGACGGAACTTCACCAGGGACCCGTCGGATTCATCCGCCTCGGCCACGAGCAGCTTCCCCTGGCCAGCGTGACCATTGCTGCCGAGGCTGGGAACGATGCCTCCAATCACAGCGGTTGGGTCTTGATCGGCCTCCAGCAGCAAGGTGGTGATCAAGGTGCTGGTGGTGGTCTTGCCGTGGCTGCCGGCGACTGCAATGGAAGGTTGTTGCTCGATTAGAGCCGCCAGAAGATCGGAGCGATGCCAGATCTCCAGCCCCCGCTGTCGGGCCCGCTGCAGTTCTGGATTGCTCTCGGGGATGGCTGTGCTGATCACCACCACCGGTGAACAAGTGTCTTTCGCTCCCGTGACAACGTCAATGCAGGTGGCGTCCTGCTGGCGGAAGACCTTCACTCCGAGGGTCTTCAGTTGTTGTGTTGTCGCATTGTCACGCGGGTCCGAGCCGCTGACCGGGTGACCGCGGTCAACGAGAATCCGAGCCAAAGCCGACATGCCAATTCCGCCGACACCGATGAAGTGGACTGGTGTCTGACGGTCGAGCAGGCGCGGCAACGGAGGGCTTCAGTCTGGGGAAAGATAAGTCAGTTGCCGCTGCTTGTCTGCCGTTCTGAGGGCCGGATCGAACTGATTGATTCGGGGTGGAACAAGGTATTTCTGCTGATTTCTGTATGATCGGCGGCCAAAACCCCTGCGCGGCTTTGCCGCTTCTTCCATGACCCTGCGCGTTGCGATCAATGGATTCGGCCGGATCGGTCGCAATGTTCTGCGGGGATGGATCAGCCGGGGCGCTGACACCGGCCTGGAAATCGTGGGGATGAACTCCACCTCCGACCCCGCCACCAGCGCTCACCTGCTCACCTACGACTCCATCCTTGGGCGTCTGGATCCTTCCGTGGACATCAAGACCACGGACAGCTCGATGTTCGTCAACGGCAAGGAAATCAAGTTCTTCGCCGACCGCAACCCCCTCAACTGCCCTTGGAAGGAGTGGGGCGTTGACCTGGTGATCGAGTCCACCGGTGTGTTCAACACCGATGAGAAGGCCAGCATGCACATCCAGGCTGGTGCCAAGAAGGTGATCCTCACCGCTCCTGGCAAGGGTGACGGCGTCGGCACATTCGTGGTGGGCGTCAACGACGACCAGTACCGCCACGAAGACTGGGACATCCTCAGCAACGCCAGCTGCACCACCAACTGCCTGGCTCCGATCGTCAAAGTTCTGGACCAGAACTTTGGCCTCGACTGGGGTCTGATGACCACCATTCACAGCTACACCGGCGACCAGCGGATCCTGGACAACAGCCACCGCGATCTGCGCCGTGCCCGTGCCGCGGCTCTGAATATGGTTCCCACCACCACCGGTGCTGCCAAGGCTGTTGCTCTGGTTTACCCCGAGGTGAAGGGCAAACTCACCGGCTTCGCCATGCGCGTTCCCACCCCGAACGTCTCTGCTGTTGACCTGACCTTCGGCCCGTCCCGTGGCGCCAGCGTTGACGACATCAAGGCAGCGATCAAGTCGGCTTCCGAGAACGGCATGAAGGGGATCATCAAGTACAGCGACCTGCCCCTGGTGTCCACCGACTACGCCGGCACCAACGAGTCCACCATCTTCGACGCCGACCTCACCTACGCCATGGGTGACAAGGCTGTGAAGATCCTGGCCTGGTACGACAACGAGTGGGGCTACAGCCAGCGTGTTGTTGACCTTGCCGAGGTGGTGGCCAAGAACTGGAAGTGATCGTCAGCTGATCGCTCTTTTGATCCCTCCCGCCCTGGGGGGGATTTTTTTTGGTCAGGCTCCGTCGCGTTGGGCTGCTCAGGGCTGGCCGAAGTGATCAAATCCGCTTGTGTCTACTGGCTTCTGGTTGTGGCCCCAGCGGATGACGCCCGCTTCAGCATTGATCTGGCCGATGCGCTGGCTTTCGGGGACGCATTGCTGCCAGACATCGGCCCAGGCTTTGGGAAGACTCAGCACCAACTCAAAGTCCTCTCCTCCGGCGAGGCACCAATCCATCCATGGAGCTCCATCAGGCCAGCCTTCGGCCGTTGGAAGATGATCGTTTTGCAGCACCGCCCCACAGCCGCTGCTGCAGCAGAGGCCTGCGACGGCAGCGAGCAATCCGTCGCTGCTGTCGGTTCCCCCGGCTCGCCAGGGCAGATGCTTCGGTTTGCAGGCCAGCAGCTGCTGGACTTCTTTCAGCCGAGGCGTCGGTCGTTGGTGGCGTGCGATCGCTTGGTCCCGCAAGGTTGAGTGCAAATTGATGTCACGCACGCTTGGCTCGTCCTGCAGCAGGGCGAGGCCCAGTCGGCTGAGCCCATGGGGCCCACTGGTGACCAACACATCGCCAGGGCGGGCTGCATTGCGATGCAGACGCAGGGGGCCGAGACGGCCGAGCGCGGTGATCGAGAGCAGTCTCTGCTCTCCTCTGGAGCAGTCACCCCCCAGCAGAACGCCGCCGTACTGGCCCAAGGCGGCACTGATGCCTTGATACACCCCGTCTACCCAGTCCCAACTGGTGTGACCAGGGGCAACCAGGGCCACGGTGATCCCATCGATGTCGACAGCACCACTGGCGGCCAAGTCGGAGAGGTTGGCGGCAACGGCGCGCCAGCCCACATCCATGGACGTTGTGGTGGCATCGCTGAAATGAATGCCATCCACGAGAACGTCGGTGTTGATCAGCAGCGCCCGGGCGTCGGCGGCCAGGGCTGCGGTGTCGTCACTGAGCTGATTGGGCGGAGCGAAGCGAGCCAGCCGCCTGAGCAGCTCCGCTTCAGTTAGCTCCGCCAGGGTCGGGCTCATGCGTGGGCTTTGAGTTGTTCCGCTCCCTCGATCACCTTCACGGCGGTGATCCGGTCATCGACGCCCAGTTCCTCCAGAACATCGAATCCATCCACCACGTAGCCGAAGGCTGCATTGCGGCCATCCACGAGGTTCAGACCAGCCGGGGTGAGCTCCGCCTCGTAGAGAAACATGAAGAACTGCGAGGATCCGTCGTCGAGGGCCTGGTCTGAATGGGCCCAGCCAAGGGTGCCCAGGGTTGCGAACGGAAGGGTTGGTGTGGCCATGAACAGGCCCACGTCTTCAAAGGTTTGGTTGTAGATCGTGTCGTCTTCTTCGGGCACGCGGATCTCTAGGGGGACGTGTCGCTCCTGCTTGGTCTTCGGATCCACGTAGCCGATCTCAGGCCCTTCAGGATCACCGCTCTGGAGCACGTAGAAGTCCTCGGCTCGGATGAAGGGCAGTCCGTCGTAGAAACCCTGGAGAGCGAGATCGACGAAGGCTCCTGCGGTGAGTGGGGCGTTGAAGCCATCCACCACTGTGGTCAGTTCCCCCTGGGTGGTGCTCACGCTGAGGGTCGCTCTTCCCTGCAGCCGTGGCAGGGCATCGAATTCTGCGGGGATCTCCCGTTCAAAGCCATCGGGCACCAGCAGGGCTTCCACATCACCGATGGAGCGCAGCGTCCGGCGTCGATCGGCGATGAAGCCTGGTTTGTCAGTGGCTTTGACCTTCTCCTTGAGGTCTTCAAGACCCTGATCCACGCTCTCAAACAGCGCTTCAGCCGTACCGCGCTTGGCTTCAGGGACCGCGTTCAGGATGGTGTCGCGGCGGGTGTTGAGCAGCGCTTCAGTGCGTGACACCGTCTTGCCGAGAGCTGTCCAACGTTTGGCCCGCAGATCGTCACTGGTGAGTTCCAGCCGATGCTGCAGTTCCCGGATGTCGTCTTGATCGAAGGGAAGCGCGTCCCGAAGAATCGCGGCAGGGTCCTTCACAGCATTGCCCTGGGGCAAGGAGGCCCAAGCAGGGGCGGCGATTGTGATCAGAGCAAAGCTGATCAGAGCAGCAAGGACGGCGTTCAAACGCTGATGAACCAAGGGGGAACCCCAGTGCTGACGGGACTTTGGCACAGCCGTATAGTCCGGTGAACCGTTCGGTGGGAATGATCTCCAGTAACGACTTCCGCACCGGCACCACGATTGAGATCGATGGGGCCGTTTGGCGCGTTGTCGAGTTCTTGCACGTCAAGCCCGGCAAGGGATCTGCCTTCGTGCGCACCAAGCTCAAGGCCGTGAAGTCCGGCAACGTGGTGGAGAAAACCTTCCGCGCTGGGGAAATGCTTCCCCAGGCGATGTTGGAGAAATCCTCTCTTCAGCACACCTACATGGAAGGTGAGGACTATGTCTTCATGGACATGGCCACCTACGAGGAGACCCGCCTCAGTGCTGCCCAGATTGGAGAGAGCCGCAAGTACCTCAAGGAAGGCATGGAGGTGAATGTGGTGTCCTGGAACGACAATCCCCTCGAGGTTGAACTGCCCAACTCCGTTGTTCTGGAGATCAAAGAAACCGACCCTGGCGTCAAAGGCGACACCGCCACGGGTGGCACCAAGCCCGCCATTCTTGAGACCGGTGCACAAGTGATGGTTCCGCTCTTTCTTTCTGTGGGAGAAAAGATCAAAGTGGACACCCGCAACGACAGTTACCTCGGGCGCGAAAACGGATGACCATGCAGCTGGATCACGAACAACTGCACCGCTTGCTGGAGGCGCTCGGTGAGAGCGACATCCAGGAGTTCCGGTTGGAAGGAGATGATTTCCGTCTGGAAATCCGTCGCAACTTGCCTGGCCAGGCCGTCATGGCTCCGGTCATGCCCGCTCCCGTTGCTGCTGCACCAGCTCCTGTTGCGCCCGCCGAGCCTGCATCTGCGCCGCCTGCATCCACCGCAACGCGCAGCGACCTGCTCGAAGTCACAGCCCCCATGGTGGGCACCTTCTACCGTGCCCCTGCGCCAGGCGAACCTTCTTTTGTTGAAGTGGGCAGTCGGATCAATGTCGGCCAGACCGTCTGCATCCTCGAGGCAATGAAGCTGATGAACGAGCTGGAGTCTGAGGTTGGCGGTGAAGTGGTGGAGATCCTGGTGGACAACGGCACGCCCGTTGAATTCGGTCAGGTGCTGATGCGGGTCAAGCCGGCCTGAGTTAGCTCAGGTCCCAGGCGGCTTGAATCGCTGCCGTCGTGCTCTCAGGGCTGGCGACACCTTCAGCTGCGATGTCGAAGGCGGTGCCGTGGTCGGGGGAGGTGCGTAGGAACGGCAGTTCCAAGGTGGTGTTCACCGCAGCGTCGAAGGCCAGCAGCTTCACAGGAATGAGCCCCTGGTCGTGATACAGGGCCAAAATCCCGTCAGGACCTGGCTGGTTTGGGGTCTGCCAAGCGCGAGCAGCGCTGATCCAGCAGGTGTCGGGAGGAACGGGACCCTCCAGCTGCGCCTGAGGATGGTCCTTTCTCCATTGATCCAGTAGCGGCAGCAGCCATTCGGCTTCTTCATGGCCCAGCTGACCGGCTTCGCCGGCATGGGGATTGAGCCCGGCGATACGCAGATGTGGTTTGGTGGTGAAGCGTCGACAGAAGCCTTCCAGCACGTTCAGTTTGTGGTGCACCAGGTCTGGGGTCAGCGCATCAGGGATCTGGCTCAGGGGGATGTGGGTGGTGGCCAGCAAGGTGTTCAGGCGCCAACCGCTTCTTGGAGAAACCGCGGTGAACAGCATTGAGGAGCGCTGTCGTCCAGCCAACTCAGCCAGCCGTTCGGTCTGCCCGGGATAGCGATGGCCGGCCGCATGCCAGAGATGTTTGGCGATGGGGGCGGTGACCAAGGCGCGGGACCCCCGTTCCTGCAGCAGTTCGACGGCGCGGGTGAGCCAGCGAAACCCCGCATCGGCTCCGCAGGTGGTGGGTTGTCCTGGCTGAACACTGGCCTCCAGCGGTTGGTCGTCGATCCTGAGTGCTGCAGGGTCGGCAAGGGGGTGGTTTGTTTGCCGCCGCAGTCGCGCGTGGGTGCTGATCAGCGTGCGTCGGCAACCCACCAGCAGGGGTTGGAGCTCTGGGGGCAGCGTGGCTGAGGCGAGGGCCTTCAGCACCACTTCCATGCCGATGCCCGCGGGATCGCCGAGAGCGATCACAAGCTCATGCCTAGGGTTCGTGGAATCGTGGGGGGCCATCGCTGTGCTGCGCTTGCTGCTGCTGGGGTGTCTGTTGGTGGGATTGGCCTCTGGCTTGAGCAATGGCTGGATCGAACTGAACCTCTCCCGTTTTCTTGAGGATGTCGGGCTTTCACCTCCTGAGGAAGGTGAGGACTTCGATTTCAACCGTTGGCTGATCGAGGGGGAGAACGCAGGTCAGACGGAGTGAGTTTGTCCTGGTTCAGGCAATCCTGCAGCCCGACGCGGTAGTTCGGATGCAGCAACGTGTAACCGAGCTCGTGGCAGAGCTTGTGGTTGCTGACGCGGCGGTTCTCGCTCCAGAACGACTGAGCCATCGGGCTCATGCTGTCCACGATCTGGGCGAACGGCTCCAGTGGTGGAAGGGCACAACCCAACAGGGCTGCCGCATGTCGCATCAGTTCGGCTGTGGGAGCCGGGAGGTCATCCACCACATTCACGACGGCTTTGTTCAACACAGTCCCGTCGCCCATGGTTGCTGGAGCTCCCTGCTCAGCGCGATGCATGAGGTGCCAGCAGGCCCCGGCGATGTCCTCCACGTGGATGCGGCAGAACACCTGGCCGGGCTTGTCGATCAAGCGCGCACGACCTTGCTCCAAGCCGTTTAGCACCGATCGTCCTGGGCCATAAATGCCTGGCAAACGCAGAATCTGGATCGGCAGACCGGAGCGCAACCAAGCTTTTTCGCACTTGAGGCGGCGCATGCTGCGGTCCAGCGCCGGCGCCGGGTCGTCCTGCTCCGACACCCAACCGCCCTGGCGATCGCCGTAAACCCCTGTGGTGGAGAGGTAGCCCGCCCAACGCAGCGGCAGGCTTCTGAGCGTTGGCAGCAGCTTCGACAAGACCGGATCGTTGCCTTCGCGATCCGGGGGGATGGTGGACAGTAGATGGGTCACGCCCTCCAGGGCAGCTGGGTCGAGCTGGTCCTGACCGTTGCTGTCGAAGAGCAGGTCAGCCTCGGCAGAGTCAAGGGAGCGGCGGGTGCAGAGCACCGGTGTTCCCAGGGCTCGGGCCAGCTTGGCCAGACAACGTCCGCTGTATCCGCCGCCCAGCACCAGCAGCTTGGTGTCAGCCGCCAGAGGCTTCGACCGCTTGACAAGATCAGCAAGCATCAGTACACCTGTATTAGATCAAATGTACTGTCGTGACGACGTCGTCTCTCCATCGCTCCCGCTCCGGGGCCATTGTGCTCCGGGCCATCCTGACGGCTGCCCTGCTTGCCAGTGCCATGGTGCTGGCACCTGAAGACCCTGGTGTTCAGGCCTCCATTTGTCAGCGGCACCACTCCACGGATGTCTGCCGAGTTTGGTGAGCCTTAGGCGGCCTGAGCAGCGATCGGGAAGTCGTCGGGATCGTTGATGGGGTGATCCGGTTGGGCCCACTGCAGTAAGCGAAGGGCGAGTCGTAGGTCGCCATCCATCCAGGCTCGAATCGCCATGGCGCGACGTGGGTCATAGAAGCGCTGTCGCCGGTACCAGTCGAAAACGTCGGCGTCAGATTTTCGGCCGTTGCAGGACAAACAGGCCGGTACGCAGTTTTCAGTAACGCTTGACCCCCCTTTGGCCTGGGGGTGAATGTGATCAATTGATTCAGAAGGTTTGCCGCAATAAATACAACTTTGGCCGGTAAATGTATGAAGGGACTGTCGCCATCTTCGGACACGCAATTTGGGGCAGAGTTCGTCGAGAAAAACCGCGTCCCTGCTATGCATCCGAATGCATCGGTTGAGGTAATTCTGCCTTGAACGAAAAGCCAGTCAATGTGTCGAGCGCTGCATTTTCGACAATTTTTTGGTCTGAGATGTGAATCTTGATCTCAGTGCTTGCACGCTGATCTGAGTTCACTAAAGTGATTGTTTGTGGGGGGCTGTTGGTGCCGTCAAATCCCACATTGACCTGTTGCCTGGATCTCTCTCCAGCAGGACTGATCCGCGTGGTCAGCCCGTTTGATGCGGTGACCCAGTCCCAGTTGCGTCGGATCAAGCCCAGGGGGCGTTGGATCGGCCCCGGCCATGGCTGGGATTTTCCCTTGGCCGCAGCCGATGCACTTCAGCAGGCCCTCGGGCGCCGTTTCCCTGTCACCTCTGCTTTGCAGCAGTGGCTTGATTGGTGCCAGCACCCTCTGCCCCCGCTGCCCCCGCACCGGACCCTTGTGGCGGCAGCAGATCTTGACGAAGCCCTGCAAGATGGTCGTCGCCCTCTGCGCCATCAACGCTCCGGTGTCCGTTGGCTCTTGGCCCGTCGCGGCGCCGTTCTGGCCGATGAGATGGGGCTGGGAAAGACCCTTACAGCTTTGTTGGCGGCCCGTGCCCTGATGCGCTGCGCTGACGTGCGGTTGCTTGTGGTGGCTCCCGTCGGTCTGCATCCCCACTGGCGCCGGGAATCAGAGGCCCTTGGGGTTGAGCTTGAGTTGGTGAGCTGGGCTCGCCTGCCCGACACCCTGCCGCCAGCGGGAACGCTTCTGGTGGTGGATGAAGCGCATTACGCCCAGTCACTGCAGGCGCAGCGCACGGCTGCTTTGCTGCGTCTGGCCCGTCATCCCCGTCTGCGGGCGATTTGGATGCTCACGGGGACCCCAATGAAGAACGGTCGTCCGTCCCAGCTGTATCCCCTGCTTGCAGCCATGGACCATCCAATTGCGCGGGATCAACGCCAGTTCGAGGAGCGGTATTGCCAGGGGCACTGGCGGGAGGGTCGAACCGGCAAACGCTGGCAGGCTTCCGGGGCCAGTCAGCTGGAGGAGCTGCGTCGCCTGAGTCGACCGTTGATCCTTCATCGCCGCAAGCAGCAGGTGGTGGACCTTCCCCCCAAGCAGCGACGTCTTCACCCTGTGGTGCTGTCGGAGGCTGAGCTCACAGGCTTCGATCATCGTGTTGAGCTGGTGCTGGATGACTACCGGCGTCGGGCTCGTCTCGGAGAGGTGCGACGTGATGCTGAGCACCTGGCTCTGCTCACCTCCATGCGTCAGATCGCAGCGGAATTCAAATTGCCGGCGGCCCAGCAGCTGGTGGAGTCACTGCGCCGGCAAGGGGAGGCGGTGGTTCTGTTCAGTGGCTTTGTGGCCCCATTGCAGTTGTTGCAGCAAACCCTCGGCGGCGAGTTGTTGACCGGTCGTCAGCGCCCTGCTGAACGTCAGGAGAGTGTGGATCGGTTTCAGCAAGGTCAGAACGATTGTCTGCTGGCCACCTTTGGCACCGGTGCCCTTGGCTTCACCCTGCACCGGGCCCGTCATGTGGTGTTGTTGGAACGACCTTGGACGCCAGGCGATCTCGACCAAGCCGAAGATCGCTGTCATCGTTTGGGGATGGGGGATGGCTTGACCTGCCATTGGTTGCAGCTCGGTGCAGCGGATCAGCTGGTGGATGGTTTGTTGGCGAGCAAGGCGGAACGGATCGAGGTGTTGCTGGGGCCTCGGCGCTTGTCGCTGCAACGTCAATCACTCTCCGCCATGGTGCGGGATTGTTTGCAGGTGCTTTGACGCACCTGGAGTTCGTGCTGCAGCATCGGGTCGACTGGCTGGCTCGACTGCTTCAGCAGCGACAGTGCCAATTCGACGTCGTCGCAGGCTTTGGCTTGATTGCCAAGCAGGGTCCAGACAAGGGCACGGTCCCGATGCAGATCGGCCTGATCCGGTGTCTGCTCGATGGCCTCATCACAGCGTTTAACCATCAGCTTCAGGTCATCCATCCGGAAATTGCCGAGGCAACTGGAGACGAGTGGCATCGGTGTGTTGGCAGGCGTCGAGGGTTGCTTGCTTTGGCAGCCAGCCATCAACACAGCAGCCAGGAGAGTCAGACCCAAAAGCCCTGAGGGATCAGTAGCTGTAGCGCGTGGTGTCTTCGGTGCTCTCGATGGTGCTTTCGGTGACGGATGTGGAGTTTGCAAGGGCGGCAGCGGTGGCTGGTTGGGTGTTTCCGCCGAACAGATCACCAAGGAACTGGCCACAGTCGGGGAAATTGCCGGGGTCCTGGACAACGGCTTCCGTAATCATCACCGAGGCATGCTCCGGGGATGTTTTGAACACGCCGCTGCGCTGCCGTTTGATCACGGCGTAGGCGGCTTTCCAGCTCACCTCGTGCTCGTTTCCGCTGGAACGCATGTAGCAATAGATCTTGGCGCCCTTCTCTTCAGTGGCTTCGGCCGCTTGCAGGGGGTGGGTCACGCTGCTGAGAGCGCCGATCAGGGCCGCGGCGGACAGAACCAGCGATGACCTGATGGGACCCATGACGTTAGTAGTGGATTGGCCCCAAGGTATCGATCAGCTTCCAGCTGTCGAGGGGATGATCAGTCGCACCACCAACGGCAGCACCAGCAGCACGGTGATCAACCGAACGGCATGGAGAGCGGCCACCGCGGCACCGACTCCGAATTCTGCGCCCACAAGGCTCATGCCACTGATGCCACCTGGGGCAGCGCCAAGCAAGGCCACGATGGGATCAATACCGAGCAAGCGGCTGGTCCACAGGCCTACAACCAGTCCTGTCAGCACCAGCGCCAGGGTGATCAGCACTGCTGGTTTCCAGAGGAGTTGCAGTTGTTCCAAGGACGCTCGCGTCAGGCCGGTTCCGATCACGGTGCCGATGCCGATCTCAAGAACGGTGCGCGTTCCCGGTGGCCATGTGGCTGGTTCCAGCTGGCCGCTCATGCTGACAATGCCAGCACCCAGCAGGGCTCCCGCCAGAGGTGCAGCGGGAATGCCGCTGAACAGAGCCAGCAGTCCGATGGCGCTTCCAGCCACCAGGTAGAGCGCCAGCGTTGCCAAGGAAGGCATCGGTCTCGATCGCGTCATGTCAGCTTGATCTTGAGACAGCGGCGCTCCTGTGTTGTCATCAGCGCAACCATCAGCTTTTCGGTGATGACGTCCTCCGTGTCCTTTCGGATCACCCGCACTGCGGAAGATCTCGCTCAAACCATCACGGCTCTATCGCAGCGCTTGGTGAAACTGGAACAGCGTCAGGAAGCGCTTGAGCTCCAACTGCGCCAGCAGCAGAAGGATCTGAATGCTGTCCCGGACGAAGAGATCTCCACTCTCGAGGGCGTTGAAGCTCTGTTGCGGGAAACGCGTGAACTGTTGGAGAGCACAGCTCCGATGTCAGAGGCTGAAATGACTGAAGAGTCCTCTCAGAACCATGCCTGGGGTCAGGAGGACGAAACAGAAGCGAGTCGCGATGTCGCGTAGGGGTGGCGCGCGGTGCCAAAATAAAAAGAAAGGCAACTATGGCTATCACCATCCCTGCCTCTAGTGCTTGCGCTTCACGCACTTTGCACGGCATGACCATCTGGACCCGTTCAGGTTTCCTTGAAGGTGGGCATCAGCTCGAGAAGCTGGAGTTCGCGCTCGCCCTCGCTGAAGCGAAAGGCGATCAACGCCGCTGCTCTCAGTTGCGGGATCGGATTGCTGATCTGGGGGGCAATGCTGAAGAACCTGGTACCTGAGCTGAACCCGAAGAATTGAACAGTTGTCGTTCGGCAACTCCGCAGATCGCGTGTGAGATGGTCTAAATATCAATTAGAGCTACTCTTTTGTTGATAAGGGAATTCGAAGTTGATCCTGACGCTTACGAAAACAAAACAATTTGAGACGGCTGCTCAACAACGTCAGGATCACGAATCAGTTGCGCAAGACTTGTTCGCTAAGGCTCGACAGTGTGCTGAGGATGGCCGAATTAATGAGGCAGGTTCGTTGATCTTGCAGGCCTTGGGTCATGAACGCCGTGCTGGATCTGCCGGCCCCCAGGTTCTTCAGCTCATCAAGCCTCGCACTTGATAAGTGTTTGAAATTTGTTCAAGCGGGTGACCGGACTCGAACCGGCGACGTTCAGCTTGGGAAGCTGACATTCTACCACTGAATTACACCCGCAAAGGGGCGAGATCGCTCTCGCCACCTGTGTTTTAGCCAAGAGCAGCGGAGGCTGCAGCGACCCCTGTTCCCATGCTGCCTTTGTGCAGGCCAAGGGACTGAAGGGTGGATTCAATCGCAGCGACGGCGGTCAGAACATCCCGGTCGCAGACATAGCCGAGATGGCCGATGCGGAACACCTGACCTTTCAGGTGGTCTTGTCCTCCAGCCAGAAGAATGTCGAATTTCTCTTTGACGGCTTTGCGCAACTGTTCTGCATCGATGCCTTCGGGAGCCACGGCGGTGATCGCCGGGCTGCCACAACCCTCGGCAGCAAACAGGGGCAGGCCCATTGCCTTCATGCCCGCCTGGGCGGCGGCACGATGGCGGGCGTGGCGGGCAAAAATCGCCTCTAGGCCTTCCTTCTGCATCATCTCCAGAGCAGCTTCCAGGCCGAAGTAGAGGTTCACTGCCGGGGTGAAGGGGTTGCTGTCCTTCGCAGCTGTTTTCCGGTAGGGGCCCAGATCCAGATAGAACTTGGGCAGATCGGAGAGCTCGTAGGCCTCCCAGGCCCGTGCGCTCATGGCCACAAAACTCAGGCCTGGAGGAAGCATGTAGCCCTTCTGTGCGCCTGAAGCCACCACATCCAGTCCCCACTCGTCCATCGGCACGTTGGTGGCACCAAGGCTGGTGACGCAGTCCGCCAGGGTCAGCGCGGTGCCGTGGGCCTTCACGTGACGGGCAATGCTCTCCAGGTCATTGATCACCCCTGTCGAGGTTTCCGAGTGGGTGAGGATCACGGCCTTGATCGCTTTGGCGCTGTCGGCTTCCAATGCCGAGCGGAAGGCCTCCGGATCGAGGGGCTGGCCCCACTCCGCCTTGATCACCTCAACATCCAGTCCGTAGGCGCGGGCCACCTTGACCCAGCGTTCGCCGAACTTGCCGTTGTCACCGCAGAGCACCTTGTCGCCGCGGCTGAGGGTGTTGATGATTCCCGCTTCCATGGCAGCGGTTCCGCTTCCGGTGATCACCAGCACGTCGCTCGTCGTCTGGTGCAACCACTTCAGTTGTTCGGTGGTGCGCCGCACGATGGCCTGGAACTCCCCGCTGCGGTGGCCGATGGGGTGACGACCCATGGCCTTCAGCACCGTTTCCGGCACCGGGGTGGGGCCCGGAATCATCAGGGTGAGCTTGTCCTGCATGGCGCGGGGGATGCCAATCGGCGACTCTAGAAAACAGCTTGTCCGGTTCCATCGCCCCCTCCAGCTCTGGATTGACCCTGCCGGTGTGGGTGGCGGCGGCGGCCAAGGCGGCCCTGGAGGTGTTGCTTGGCGAGCCGTTCAACGCTGAGCAGCGTCTAGATCAGGCGGCGGATCAACCGTCGTTGCAGGTGCCGGTTTGTTCGGCAGCACCCTTGGCGGATGGTCAGGCCCTGGGGATCAGCCGTTGTGATCCTGGGCAAGGCCTTGATCTGACCCGGGATCTTGAGGTCTGGGTTCGGGTGGCTTGGATCGCCGCATCACAGCCGGTGCTCCAGCTGCAGGCTGGAGAAGGGGTGGGTCGTTTTGGGCCTGAGGGCGACGTTTGCCTCTCCGGTTTTGCCCGTGAGCTGTTGGAGCGGAATCTGCTGCCCCTCTTGCCGCTCGGTCGGGGCTTGCTGGTGCAGCCGATTCTTCCGCTGGGCCGCACCCTGGCCGAACGCACTAGCAATGCTGCCTTCGGCGTTGTGGATGGTTTGGCCTTGATCGGCACCCAGGCGGAGGTGCAGCGCAGCGCTGCACCGGATCAACTGCAACAGGTGTTGGCAGACCTGAGGGCGCTCGGTGCGGATCCGGCGTTTCAGGGACGCCTCGTTCTGGTGATTGGTGAGAACGGCTTGGCTCTGGCCCGCCAGCAGGGTCTCGGACCCGTGCTGAAGGTGGGGAACTGGGTGGGGCCGGTGTTAGTGGCCGCGGCGGAGGCTGGTGTTCGTGATCTGCTGCTGCTGGGGTACCACGGCAAATTGATCAAGCTGGCCGGCGGCATTTTTCACACCCATCACCACCTGGCCGATGGCCGTCTGGAGGTGTTGGTGGCCCTGGGACTGGATGCCGGCTTATCGGCGGCTCAGATGCTGCAACTGCGCGGCGCCGCCTCCGTTGAGGAGGCCTTTCAGGAACTGGATGCCAATCAAGCCAGGGCCATCGGCCAGCATCTGGCCGCGATGGTGGAGCAGCGCAGCCAGTCCTATGTGGCCCGCTACGGCGCGTGGTCAATGCGGATTGGTACTGCCCTGTTCGACCGCAGCCGCACCCTGCGTTGGTGGGGACCGGAGGGGGAGAAGCGCTTCTTTACATTGAGGGATTGACGCTCGTCAGCGAGCGATACCTCCCAGGATCGATGTCCCAGCCCTCGTCCGACACTCAGCGTCAGCCGGCCATCGTCATTCTTGATTTCGGCTCCCAGTATTCGGAGCTGATTGCTCGGCGCGTGCGGGAAACCGAGGTGTTTTCGGTGGTGCTCGGCTACAGCACTTCGGCGGAGGAGCTGCGACGCATAGCTCCGAAGGGAATCATCCTCAGCGGTGGCCCCAGTTCCGTGTATGCCGAACATGCGCCCTTGTGCGATCCCGGCATCTGGGATCTGGGCATTCCCGTGCTGGGGGTTTGCTACGGGATGCAGCTGATGGTGCAACAGCTCGGTGGAGTTGTTGAGGCTGCCATGGGTAAGGCCGAATACGGCAAGGCGCCCCTCGAAGTGGATGACCCGACGGATCTGCTCACCAATGTCGACAACGGTTCGACGATGTGGATGAGCCATGGCGACTCGGTAAAAGCACTGCCGGAGGGGTTTGTGCGCTTGGCCCACACCGCCAACACGCCGGAGGCGGCGGTGGCGCACCTTCAGCGCAAGCTCTACGGCGTGCAATTCCATCCCGAGGTGGTGCATTCCACCTGCGGCATGGCTTTGATCCGCAATTTCGTCTATCACGTTTGCGGTTGTGATCCCGATTGGACCACCGCGGCGTTCATCGATGAGGCCGTAGGCCTGGTTCGGGAGCAGGTGGGCGACAAACGTGTCCTGTTGGCTCTATCCGGAGGAGTTGACTCTTCCACCCTCGCCTTCCTGCTCAAGAAGGCGATCGGTGATCAGCTCACCTGCATGTTCATCGACCAGGGCTTCATGCGGAAGGGTGAGCCCGAGTTCCTCATGGACTTCTTCGATCGGAAGTTCAACATCCATGTGGAGTACATCAATGCTCGCCAGAGGTTCATCGGCAAGCTGAACGGCATCACCGATCCGGAAGAGAAGCGCAAGATCATCGGCACCGAGTTCATCCGGGTCTTCGAAGAGGAGAGCAAACGGCTCGGACCCTTCGATTACCTGGCCCAGGGCACGCTTTACCCCGATGTGATCGAAAGCGCTGGCACCAACGTTGACCCCAAGACGGGCGAACGGGTTGCGGTGAAGATCAAGAGCCACCACAACGTGGGTGGTCTTCCCAAGGATCTTCAGTTCAAGCTTGTGGAGCCCCTGCGCAAGCTGTTTAAGGATGAAGTGCGCAAGGTGGGTCGCAGCCTCGGCCTGCCCGAGGAGATCGTGCGCCGCCATCCTTTCCCGGGGCCTGGTCTGGCCATCCGCATCTTGGGTGAAGTCACCGACGAGAAGCTGGATTGCCTGCGTGATGCCGACTTGATTGTTCGCCAGGAAATCAAGGAAGCAGGGCTGTATCACGACATCTGGCAGGCCTTTGCTGTGCTGCTGCCGGTGCGTTCCGTCGGTGTGATGGGGGACAAACGCACCTATGCCTGGCCGATCGTGCTGCGATGTGTGTCCAGTGAGGACGGCATGACCGCCGATTGGTCCCGCCTTCCCTACGACTTGATGGAGACCATCTCCAATCGAATCGTGAATGAGGTGAAGGGGGTGAATCGGGTGGTGCTCGACATCACCAGCAAGCCTCCCGGCACGATCGAGTGGGAGTGATGGCGTGGGTTTGGATGCGGCCCAAACCGGGCCGCATCTTTTTGATCGGTCACAACAAGTGCGGCACCCGGTCGTTCCACAAGCTGTTGCGGAAGAACGGCTACAGCTCGATCCACTACGACAAAGGTCGCCTGGCCCGCCGGATTCAGGCCAACTTCACCTTTTCCAAGCCGCTGCTGGATGGTGTGGATGGCTATTGCGGCTACACGGACATGGAACTCTGCGGCGAGTTCTATGCCTACCGCCTCTTCCCTCTGTTGGATCTGCAGTATCCAGGCTCCTGCTTCATCTACAACACGCGCGACGTGAGCCGCTGGGTCGACTCACGCATGAATCACCGCAAGGGCAAGTACGCCCGTGCCTACCTGGATCGGATGCGTCGGGCCTATGACGATCCCTCATTGACGCTGGAGGACCTGCGTCAGCACTGGGAGGAGGCCTGGCAGCGCCATGACCTCGATCTGAAGCGCTATTTCGCAGGACGCAGCAATTTCTTCGCGTTCAACATCAGCGTGCCGTCCGAGCAGGCCGCTCTTTGCCGTTTTCTCAGGCGTCGGGGCTACAGGATCCGCGGCAAGGTGTTGCCCCATGCCGGCGCGCGATCTGCGCAGGCCGCAAGCTGATTCACGGCTGGCGACGGCCCTGCATCACCGATACCTTGGGCCACCGGCCTTTGGGATATGACGGCGACACAACAGCAGGAAGTTCAGCTGCAGCGCAGGTTGCAGCAGGACAGCATTCAGCTGGGTGGCCGCACGATCTATCTGAACCCCTTCCTCTATTGGCGGCGGTTCGACAGCAACACCGATCGCTGGCTGCGGGAGCCCGGACAGCTGACGGAGGATCAGATCACCGCCAATCGCAGCCGGTTTTACCCCGAACTCGACTGGGGTCAGCTGGATGATCACGCCACCGCAGTCCACGATGGCGCTGTGGAGATGTTCCTCAAGAGCCTTGAGCTGATCAGCACCTTCCATCCCGAGCTGGGTTCCGGGCAGATGCTCGAGGTGGAACGCAAGATGACGATCACCAAGAAACGGGCCTTCGAGCGTTGGGTGGACAAGGTGATCCGGCGGCGTCAGCGCGATGAAACCCGTGAGAATCGGCGCTTTGAGCGCAGCCGCTTCTGGCGTGCCTGGCGCGAGTGGATTCTGCTGGACACCACCCAGAAAGCCTTGGTGCCTGTGGCGATGTTGATGGTGCTCAGTGGGGTGATGGGCTGGTCGTTGGCGGCGGACCGTTCAGCTTGTCCGACATTGGCGCTTCCTTCGGGACAGACTGGGGTTCGTTGATCTGGCCCCATGGCCGCTGATTCCACCTCCGACAACCCGCTCGACCAGTTGCGTCTCTCACTGATGCAGGACGTGCTTCCTGTTGGGCTGGCCGTACTTGAGAGGGCTCGGCAGGGGGGTCCCGGCAAAGTGGTGGAGGTGTTTACGGCGGGGTCGGAAGATCCCATCGCTGATTTGCGTCAGGAGGGTGAGCCCGTGGCGCGCGACGTACGAGAACAGCTGGACACCGTGAGCCCCGGACTGGGCAATCCGGTGATGCCGGTTTCGATCTCTGTCGACGAACCGGCAACGGTTGAACAGGACGGCCCCGATGACCTGCTGCCAACCCTGCGGCGGATTGAAGAGCGCCTTGAGGAGTTGCGCCGTCGCTTGCCAGCGCAGCAACAGGAATGACCCGTTCCGCCCAGCAGCGTCAGACCGGTCTGCGTCAGCAACCCCTTGTTCTGCTGCTGTTGGTGCTTTTGTTTTGCAGTGCCATGGTCAGCCGTCTTGTCTGGATGCAGCTGCTGGAGGGGTCGCGCTTTCGCGAACTAGCGGACGAAAACCGCATCCGTCTGGTGCCACGCTCGCCGATCCGCGGTCGGTTGCTCGATCGCAAAGGCCGGGTGCTGGCCACCAGCAAACTCACCTATTCCTTGTATCTCGAGCCGCGTCTGGTCAGCGATGACGACTGGCCTGATCTGCGGGATCGCCTGGCACGGCTGCTGAATTTGAAGCCTGATCTGCTCGACCAGCGCCGGCAGAAGGGCCTGGATCGGGATGGTTACCGCACCACGTTGGCCTTGGATCTCAAGCCCGAACAGGTGCTGCGCTTCCGTGAACAGGCTCTTGGGTTGCGGGGCGCCCAGGTGGATGTCGACATCCTGCGCTCCTATCCCAACGGAACCCTGGCGGCCCATGCCCTGGGTTACACCCAGCCGATCACGGAAAATGAATTCGAAATCCTGTCGGAGAAGGGCTACAAGATCCGCGACCGGATTGGTCGCACGGGTGTGGAAGCCGCCTATGAGCGCCATCTGCGCGGCAAATGGGGCGGCCAGATGCTCGAGGTGAATGCCATGGGCGAAGTGCAGCGCAACCTGGGCGATCGACCTTCCCAAGCAGGAAAGGATCTGGTGCTCACCCTCGATCTGGATTTGCAGCGGGTGGCGGAGCAGGCGCTGGCGGACAAGCCCGGTGGCGCTGTGGTGGCTTTGGAGGCGGCCACGGGTGCCGTGTTGGCTTTGGCCAGCCGTCCCAGCTTTGATCCGAACTTTTTCTCCAAGCTGATCACCACCCAGAAGGAGTACGACGCCCTCTTCTCCAATCCGAAGAAACCGTTGCTGTCCCGGGCCATGAATCCCTATGACCCCGGCAGCACCTGGAAGCCGGTCACCGCGATGGCCGGCATGGAGTCCGGAAAATTTCCGCCCAACACCAAGCTTCACACCAAGGCCTGCATCACCTATGGCGGCCACTGCTTCCCGGATCACAACGGGGCTGGTTTCGGTCACATCGGCTATGTCGATGCCCTGCGCTTTTCCAGCAACACCTTTTTCTACCAAGTGGGAGTGGGAGTCGGCTCCAAAGCGCTGAAACAGGCCGCTGATCAGTTGGGCTTTCAGCAGAAAACCGGCATTGAGATCGGCTGGGAAGAGAGCGTCGGGTTGGTGGGGGATGAAGATTGGGCCGCCCGTGGCCGCGGCTGGACCGATCCCGGTACCAGCCCCTGGATTCCAGAGGACATGGCCAGTGCCTCCATCGGTCAGTCCGTGGTGCAGATCACCCCCCTGCAGCTGGCTCGCGCCTATGCGGTGTTCGCCAATGGCGGTTGGTTGGTGACGCCGCATCTCGCCGCCGGTGACATCGACTGGCTGAGCCCCGAGCACCGCACCAAGGTGGCGATGAGGCCATCAACGTTGCAGACGATCCGGGAGGGCCTGCGCAAAGTGGTGGAGGCCGGCACTGGTGCTGGCCTCAATGGGCCTGGTATTCCTCCGGCGGCTGGCAAAACGGGAACGGCAGAGGACAGCACGGGAGGTCCAGATCACGCCTGGTTCGGCTGTTATGCCCCCTATCCGGACGGCAAGATCGTGGTGGTGGCCTTTGCCCAAAACACCCCTGGAGGTGGATCGGTGCATGCTCTGCCGATGGCCAAGAAGGTGCTGGCGGAGTGGGAAAACATTTCCAAGCAAACAAGAATTACTAGGAGTACAGATCTACCATCTTTTCGATGAGAAAATAGTATTTAGTTAGTTGTTCTTGGATCAATCTAGATTCGTCTCTTGTGTTTTCAAGGAAAGTAAATGCTCGTGCATTGTGGCAATAATTGAATTTATTGCTATTCAAAAATTTGATTAAAACTTGGCCATAATCATTTTCTTTTGTAATGTCTATTGAAAGAAAGTCTTTTCTGCCTCTGAAGTAAGCATTTACTTGTGTTGAGTAGATCCTGTATTCGGCAATCCATTTGGTGATTGATAATTCAGGATTTGTGAAAAAGTCTTTCGCCATCCATCCAAGTGTTGGGTGATGAATTGCTTGACTTGGTTCTGGCGTGCTGTTTAGTCTTAAAACATGCTTTACCCTTGATTTGAGCCATGATTTTTCTTCTCTATGATTGTAAATAAACAAACTCCCTGGAAAAGCTTTGTCTAAGGCTATAAAATCTGATCTAGATCCATCGCAATAACATTGATATTTGAAATCTGTCTGGATTAGAGGTTTTTTTCTGCTTAAGTGAGTCCATTCAGTGTTATGTATTGATTTAAGGCCTAGTTCTAAGAAGGTTTTATGGAGAGACGATGTACCAGTTTTATTGAATCCTATGCAAAAGATTTTTCTATTCACCACTTTACTTTGAGTTGCCTTGTGGATGGGATTCATGCTGCGCTTTGATTTTCTTCCTGGTCAACACCTTTTAACAGCACTTTGCGGTAATACGTACGCAGTTGTTCGGTGGCACCTGCCCAGCCCCAGCGCTCGGCTTCGGCACGGGCTGCAGTGCGCAGAGCTTGTCGTTCCAGGTCGTTCCCGAGCAAACGGCGGGTGGCCTCGATCAGGCTTGCAGCGCCGCCATCCGAGCCATCGGGTTCATAAAGGCAGCCGTTAACGCCGTCGCTAATGATGTCGGGAATGCCGCCACGGTTGGCGCCGACCACGGGACAACCTGCCGCCATGGCTTCCAAGAGCACCAGCCCCAGCGTTTCTGTGCTGGAGGGGAAGAGGAAGGCATCGCCGCTGGCATAGGCCCCTGCCAAGTCTTCCCCGGCGAGATAACCGACGAAGGTGGTGGCGGTTCCTTCGAAGTGCTTTTCCAGTTGTTGGCGGTGGGGACCATCCCCCACAAGGGCCAGCCGTGCATCGGGTAAGGCCTCCAGAACGGGGCGGATCCGTTCGATCTGCTTCTCTGCGGAAAGGCGACCGACGTAGAGCAGCAGGGCACCGCGGTCGTCATACCCCCCGAGAAGCCTCTGGCGAAGTTCCGTGCTGCGCAGTTCGGGACGGAACAACTCCGTGTCGACGCCCCGCTGCCACAGATCGGTGTGCTGAATGCCCTTGCCGCTGAGCTCCTTCACCATGGCGGTGGAGGTGCACAGATTCAGCAGGGCCTGGTTGTGGGCGGCTTTGAGCATTTCCCACAGGAGCGGCTCCAGCATTCCCAAGCCGTAATGCTCGAGGTATTTGGGCAGATGGGTGTGATAGCTGGCGACCAGAGGAATGCCCTTGTTCTTCGCGAGCCAGATGCCGCCGAGACCCAGCACCGCCGGGTTCACCACGTGGATTAGATCCGGCTGAAACGCATCGATCGCCTCCGACACCGCTGGGCGTGGCAAGGCCAGTTTGAGCTCGGGATAGAGCGGCAGTGGCATCGCCGGCACGCCGATCAGGCGTGCACCCATGTACTCATCCGGACAGCCTTCAGGACAGAAGACCACCACCTCATCGCCGGCGTCCACCAGATGCTTCACCGTCTTGGTCAGACGGGTGACGATGCCATCGACCTTCGGCAGGAAGGTTTCGGTGAAGAAGGCGACTTTCAAGGATGAAGTTCGATCAGGATGCGGTACCGATGGCCTGGGCCTGGGTTTTGGTCCAGGCGGAGGTGCAGAGGATGCGGTTGCGGTCGCAACGGTCGGCATAGCGGGTGGCAATCTCCACCACCTCCTTCAGCAGGCCGTCATCGAGTGTGGTGGGGTTGAGGCCCAGTTCGATGAAGCAGCGGTTGTCCACGATCAGATCGTTCTCAACGGCCTCGTTACGGGGGTTGGGCAAGTTGTTGACCTGAGCGCCGGTGATAGCGGCCACCTTCTTGGCCAGTTCGCCCACTTGATGGCTTTCGGTCATCTGGTTGAAGATCTTCACCCGCTCCCCTTGTTCCGGAGGGTTCTCCAGCGCCAGCTGGACGCAGCGCACGGAATCGCGGATGTGGATGAAGGCGCGGGTCTGGCCACCGGTGCCATGCACGGTGAGCGGGTAGCCGATCGCAGCCTGCATCAGGAAGCGATTCAGCACTGTGCCGTAATCGCCGTCGTAATCGAAGCGATTGGTGAGCCGCGGGTCACGGTCGGTGGCATCGGTGTTGGTTCCCCAGACGATGCCCTGGTGCAGGTCGGTGATGCGGACCTTGTCGTTCTTGTTGTAGTAAAGGAAGAGCAGCTGATCGAGTGTCTTCGTCATGTGATAGACACTGCCGGGGCTTGCCGGGTGGAGGATTTCCTCCTCGAAGCGGCTGCCGTCGGGCTGGGGCACTTCCACCTTCAGGTAACCCTCGGGGATGGTGGCGCCGCGGTGGGAGCCATAGCCGTAGACGCCCATGGTGCCGAGATGCACCACGTGGATGTCCTGCCCGCTTTCAACGATGGCGGCCAGCAGGTTGTGGGTGCCGTTGACGTTGTTGTCGACGGTGTAGCGCTTGGTGGCGCTGCTCTTCATCGAATAGGGCGCGGCTCGCTGTTCCGCGAAGTGGACCACCGAATCCGGGCGTTCCTCCAGCAGCAGATCCAGCAACCTTTGGTACTCATGAGCGATGTCCATGTGGACAAACCGCATCGGCTTGCCGCCGGTCTCCTCCCAGGCCTTGAGGCGCTCGCCGATGCTCACGATCGGAGTCAGCGACTCAACTTCAAGGTCGATATCGATCTTGCGACGGCTGAGGTTATCCACGATCAGAACATCGTGGCCCTGATCCGCCAGGTTCACCGCACAGGGCCAGCCGCAGAAGCCGTCACCGCCGAGAACGAGAACTTTCACCCCAAACTCCTACTGGAACGAGCGTGATGCTCACTCCGGGCAAGCTACTACAGGGATTTTCAGTGTGAACTCTCTCAGCTGATGGCGACGGTCACCGCCACCATGGCGGCCACCAGCAATCCACCGGTCACCAGCATCATCTTTGAGCTCCGGTTGCGGCTTTGGCTGGAGGCGATGTCCATTACCTCCATTCGTGGCTCCTTGGCGAAGGCGTTGAGACGACCGCCGTCTTCCGTGGTGACCGACATGGGTCCAATGCGACTGGTCGGACCTTATGAGTCCAAATGCTTATTGCCTGCCTTTGTGAAGCAGGCTTCACCTCACTTCATCTCTCTTCACTTCATCGGGGTGACTGCACTAGGCCCGTGGTCGGTGAGCTGGCAGAGGCCTGATCCTTTCGCGGCAAGCGCCCAGAGAGGTGGGCGGTCCGTCCGGCCATCACCGCCTGGCCCATGGCCTCGGCCATGGCTGCGGGGTCGCCGGCCAGGGCGATGGCGCTGTTGACCAGGACGGCATCGGCGCCCATTTCGAGGGCTTGTGCCGCCTCGCTTGGAACACCGATGCCGGCATCCACCACCACCGGCACCTTGGCGTTTTCGATGATCAAACCGATGTTGGCGGCATTGTTGAGCCCCTGGCCCGAGCCGATCGGAGAGCCCAAAGGCATCACCGTGGCGCACCCGACTTCTTCCAGCCGTTTGGCCAGCAGGGGATCTGCATTGATGTAAGGCAGCACCGTGAACCCTTCTCTCACCAATTGTTCTGCAGCGTTCAAGGTGCCAATCGGATCGGGCAGAAGATGTCGGGAGTCGGGAATCACCTCCAGCTTTACGAAGGTGTTGTCCTCCTGCCCCGCCAGCTTGGCGAGCTCCCGTCCAAGCCTGGCGACGCGCACCGCTTCTTCAGCATCGGTGCAGCCCGCCGTGTTGGGCAGCATCCAGATCCGCTGCCAATCAATCGCTTCCATTAGGCCCTCATGGCCTGCCGCAACGGTCTGCACCCGGCGCACAGCCACGGTGACCATGTCACAGCCGGATCGCTCGATGCTCTGCTGCATCGATCCCATGGATGGATATTTGCCTGTTCCCGTGAACAGGCGGCTGTTGAACTGGCGTCCGCCAATGGTTAGGGGGTCGGAGTAGGGGGAGGGCGAATCCATGACGCGTCTGAGCAAAAGGGCCTACCGTTCCTTCATCATCCATCGTCATCCATGCCGTTCCTGCTTGCCATGGATCTCCCGGCTGGCAGCCAGGTGCCGTTTCAGACCAATCCCCAGTTGCCTCTGGATCCGATTCAGTTGGCGGTTCCTCTGGAGCTCGATGAAATCGAAGTGGAGAGCTTCGACCCGGTTGCACGCGCTGCTGAACTGGCGGCATCTCTGCCCCGCCAATGGTGCGGCACGTTTGAGCCTTTTGATGGCAATCCCACCGTTGATGTCACGTTGGACATCACTCAGATGACGGCCATGGGCCAGATGGTGGATCTCCGGGGAACTATGACCCTTGGCTCCGTCATCACACCGGTTCAAGGCAATCTCCATGCCAAGTCGGATCAGCTTGATCTCATCCCCTTGGCGGATCCTTTGATTGCGGGCCTTGAGCCTGGCGGCGTCTTCCTTGGACTGCAAATGTTCAGTCCCACCAGCTGGCAGGCGCCTCGTCTCGTCAACGTGGCCAACCCCAGCACTGGAGTGGGCGGACGTCTGGCCCTGACCAGCGTCTGTCAAGAGGAGCCTCCTGTTCAGCCTCTCTGGTGATCACATCTTTTTGAGGCACCAAATGTTTTTAAACGAACTCAGCTGTTCCGACGTTTGAGTTTCTTCAGGCCTTTTTTCGCTGTGGCGTTGTCGGGTTCTAGTTGAAGTGTCTGCTCGTAGAGGGAGATCGCTTCAGAGTCCTTCAGCAGCTTTTCCTGGGCAAAAGCCAGGTTATTGAGGGCTACGGGGTAATCCGCTTTTGCCTTCAGAGCCAGCTTGTAATGCTTTATGGCACCGGAGTAATCCTTCTGTGCGGCCAGGGCAAAGCCGAGCGCATTTTCGATTAGCGCACGGGCTTCATCAGGTTCACCACTCAAGCGTTTCAGTGCCTGCTTCAAGGTGGCAGCTGCCTGCGGATACAGCCGCTTGCGTAGTTGAACTGATCCGAGCTCGTAGAGATCAGATGCCTGTCGCGAAGAGGCCTTTTCGGATTTCTCGAGTTCAATCAGCCGTGCTTCATCACGGCGCACACGAAAAAATTGTCGGCCCACCACCACCGCAACGATGGCAAGCAGGCCGACCAGGCCCAGCAGGTAGGTCTGGGGCAGCAGGTTCACGGTTTGAAAATTCAGCTCTTGGCTGCAGCCACGACGTTGGTGAAGCTGCCGGGGTCGACGACCGCCAGTTGAGCCAGCATCTTGCGATTCAGGCGCACATCTGCCTTTTTAAGGCCGCCCATCAGACGGCTGTAGCTCACACCATTCAGGCGAGCAGCGGCGTTGATGCGTGCAATCCAAAGGCGACGGAAATCGCGCTTGCGACGACGACGATCGCGGTAGGCATTGCAGAGGGCTTTCATCACCCGCTGGTTTGCTGTACGGAACAGGGTTCCGTTGCCACCACGGAAGCCACGGGCCAGCCGCAGGATCTTGTTACGGCGTTTACGGGCGACGTTGCCTCTCTTGACGCGGGCCATGAGGTTGGAAGGGTTAGATCAGGTCTTGTTGAACGGTCTCGTCTGAGCAGCTGTGCTCAGGCGTAGGGCATCATCAGGGTCACGCGCTCCTCATCGGTGCGGTCCACCACGGCCTTGGTGGCCAGATGACGCTTCTGCTTGGGGGTTTTGTGGTCCAGCAGGTGGTTCCGGAATGCGCGACGACGCAGAAATTTGCCGGTGCCGGTTGCTTTGAACCGCTTCGCGGCAGCTTTGCGGGTCTTCAGCTTGGGCATTGGTCTGCTCGTTCGGACACAAACGACAACAATACGTCCCGACGTGCCCCCCGCTGAATGATTCGGCTCCTGACGCTCACATTGCTGCTTTGCATGGGTCTGGGCTGTCGCGCCCGCGAGCGTGGTGATGTTCTCCAACCCCCTGTGACTGAGCCCCCTGTAGTGGAGCCGGTTCAACGGGCGACGCACCGTTCCGTCGCTGACCCACCGCCGGTTGAAGGTCTTGAGCCTGTGCTCTGGGTGGCTTTGGAGGATCACCTCGGTGCCACGGCAACCGCCGCTCCCTTGAATCTGCGTGCCTTTGCTGGATCGCTCAGCCTTCGCGACGCCACCGGGGAGCACGGAAGTGGTTCGGGTTTCGTGATCAGCTGGCGAAGCGTTGCTTTGGACCGTCCGCTGACGTTGGCTCGCCGGATCGCAGGCCCCTACGCCAGTTTTGAGTCGGCGGACCGCGTTGCCTCCCGTTGGCGTGATTTGGGGGTTGCGGCCGAGGTGGCCCATCCCAAGGAATGGGAGGTGTGGGCGCCGGAAGGTTCCCCTGTGCCAGAGGGTCTAGCCGTGCGTGATTGGCAAGGCAGCCTTGCCAACACCATCGAACCGGTGTTGGAGACGTCGGAGGGGGAACGTCCTCTGCAGGGTCCTGTCTTGATCGAAGCTTCGGATGGGTTGCTCTGGGCTGGTGGACGCTTTGAGGGGCCCTTCCGTTTGCAACGGGATGCCTATGGCAGTTGGACCCTTGTTGAGCAGGTGCCGGTGGAGCGCTACCTCGAGGGGGTGGTGCCCCATGAGATCGGTGCTGGTTCACCGATGGCGGCGTTGCAGGCTCAGACTGTTCTGGCGCGCACTTGGGCTTTGGCCAATAGCCATCGCTTCAGCATCGATGGCTATCACCTCTGCAGCGACACCCAGTGTCAGGTCTATAGCGACCCTCGCCATGCGGGAGCTGCTGTGCGGGAGGCGATTGCAGCCACGCAGGGCAAATTGCTCAGCCTGAACAACCAGCCGATCAGCGCTGTGTATCACGCCACCAATGGCGGGGTCATGGCTGCCGGGCCGGAAGCCTGGGCCATGCAGCCCACCATCTATTTGCGCCCAAGAGCGGATGGGGATGAGGGTTGGAGTAACCGTCATCCCTTGCCCCTGCAGCAGCGCCAGGCGGTGCAAGCGTTGCTGGCGGATCGTTCCGGGGCCTATGGCGAGCAGCATCCCCGCTTCCGCTGGACCCGAATTCTCTCTAGTGCAGATTTGCGTCAGGCCCTGGGAGCAGCGGCAGGGCCGCTGGTTTCCCCCTTGCGCTTGCAGGTTCTGGAGCGGGGCGTCAGCGGCCGGGTGCTGGCTCTGCAGATTTCAGGCAGCGGTGCCGCCGCTCCAGTCATCCTCAAGTTGGATGCCATCCGGCGCACCCTTCGCACACTGCCAAGCACTCTTTTCATGTTGGAGCCTCAGGGGGTTGAACGCTGGCTGGTGCGGGGTGGTGGCTTCGGCCATGGGGCCGGTTTGTCGCAGGCTGGAGCCATCGATCTGGCCTGGCGTGGCTGGCCGGTGGAGCGGATCCTCAGCCATTACTACCCAGGGACTGTCTACGGCCCACTCTCAACACCAATGCAGTCCCCTTAAAGTCCTTCCCACCTGGGCAGCTGGATGAGCTCGAACGCCACATCGAGTGATCACCGTCGGGTGAAATCGGCAGCGTTCCTGTTCGCCTGCGGATGTGCTGGCGCTGCTCCCCACTGGCTGGACTCAGCCCGTTCGCTCTGGCCAGCCATCAGCCTTGCCTTGATGCTGGGGGGATATGGGCTGCGTTCCGTCATGCGCGGGCAGCTGACACGTGGGTCAGCGGAGTCCATGCCGGCGATGGATCCGACGAAGCTTCCCAGCCTTGATGTGGTGGTGGCCGCCCGCGATGAAGAGGCGGTGGTGCCGCGTCTGGTGGAACGGCTCACTTCGCTGCGTTATCCATCCGGTCAGCTCACCACCTGGGTGATCGACGACGGCAGTCTTGACCGGACTTCTGAGTTGCTGGACGATCTGGCCACCCAGCACCCTGGGCTGAATGTCATCCATCGCCAGCGCAATGCCGGTGGTGGCAAGTCGGGTGCGCTCAACACCGCCTTGGATCGTCTTAAGGGCGAGTGGCTGTTGGTACTTGATGCAGATGCCCAGTTACAGGACGACCTGCTTGAGCGTCTCGTCCCCTACGCCCTGGAGGGTGGCTGGTCGGCAGTGCAGCTGCGTAAGGCTGTGATTGATGCCGATCGCAATTGGTTGACTCGATCCCAAGCGATGGAGATGGCTTTGGATGCGGTGATCCAGTCGGGGCGACTGGCGAATGGAGGGGTGGCGGAGCTGCGGGGGAACGGACAGCTGATCAAGCGTTCTGTGCTCGAGTCCAGCGGAGGTTTCAATGAAGACACCGTCACCGATGACCTTGATCTCAGCTTCCGCCTGCTGACCCTCGGCGCCTTGGTGGGAGTGTTGTGGGATCCTCCGGTTCAGGAAGAGGCGGTCCCAGGTCTCCCAGCCTTGTGGAAACAACGACAGCGCTGGGCCGAAGGTGGATTGCAGCGCTTCTTTGATTACTGGTCGGTGCTCACGTCAGCCCAGCTCAGTCTGCGCAAACGTTGGGATTTGACGGCCTTTTTTCTGCTCCAGTACGCCCTGCCTGTGGTGTCCTTCGCTGATCTCACCACGGCCCTGATCACCCGAAGTGTGCCGGTGTACTGGCCCTTGTCTCTGGTGGCTTTCAGTGTGTCGGGTCTCGCCTATTGGCGCGGTTGTCGCAGCGGTAGTGAGGGGCCGGAGATCCCTTCTGCGAGCCTGCCCAATCTTGTGGTGGGGATTGCCTACCTAGGCCACTGGTTTGTGGTGATTCCCTGGGTAACGCTGCGGATGTCACTGTTCCCCAAACGCCTGGTCTGGGCCAAAACCAGCCATGGTCAGGACCATCCGGTCCAGGTTTGATGGTTCCCCCTTTTTCGTCGTTCGATCAGGCGCAGGATCGCTTTGAGGATCTGGCTTGGGGACAGGTTCTTGTCACCCCCTTTGAGCTGGGGGCTTGGGCGTTGCTGGAGCCGATGGGGGAACAAAACCATGCACCTCAGTTGTGTTGGATCCGTCCCGATCTGTTGGGTTGTGTCTGGATGGCGGGCAGCGGAGAGGGCACCGCTGGGATGTCGGTGTTTCTATCTCTTTTGGGTGCTGAAGGGGGAGGTTGGTCTGAACCGCAGCGGATTTCCCGGGATGTGGAGCGCTCGGAGCAGAACCCCCTGCTGTTCGTCTCCGAAGGGTGTTTGCACCTGATCCATTCCGCCCAAGTGGTGCGCGATCCAGAGGATCGCTCTGCTCTCGAGACATCCAGCAGCTTTTCCATGCAGTGGACAGCTGTCCTCCGGCATCAGCGGCTGGCGTTGGAGGGCCTTGATCCTTCCGATCCTGAGACCTGGTCGGCCGAGGCATGGTCCACTCCCCTTGACCTGTTGGACGATCCCGCCTTCTGCCGCCACCCCCCCCATCCCTTGGAGAACGGCCACTGGTTGTTGCCGATCTACCGCAGCCTGGAAGCGGGCGGGGCCTTTGGTCACGACCACAGCGAGATGGTGGGTCTGGATCCGGTAGGTCAGTGCCTGGGCCAGCCGGTCAGCATTCCAGACAGCACCGGCAGGGTGCACGGCTCCGTCGTTGCCTCGCGGGATGGAGCTCAACTGCTCCAGTTCTTTCGCAGTCGTCTCGCGGATCAGATTTATCGAAGTGTGAGTACAGATGACGGCCAAACCTGGTCAGCTCCTGAGCCCACCCAGCTGCCGAACAACAACAGCTCCATCCAGGCCTGCCGGCTGGCGAGTGGGCGATTGGCGATGATTTTCAACCGCTTTGGCTTTGCGCCGGATCCGGTTTCGTCGGAGGAGCAGCTGGAGTGGGGAGAGGCCCGTTGGCCGCGAACCCGATGGCCGTTGTCGATCGCCATCAGCGATGACGATGGCCTTCATTGGCCATGGATCCGCGACATCGACACGGGTTTCGGTTTCTGTGGTCCGATGAATTGGGACCTCAATGGACAACTGGCCTACCCAACCCTGATCGAGGGGAAGCCTGGGGAACTGCATGCGGCCTATTCCTGGGCCGGACGTCAGGCCATTCGTTACGTCACTTTGCGCGAACTGGAGGTGATCGGGTACGACCCTGACGCCTCAGCCTTTGGTTTTTCTGACGTCAGTTCATCCCGTTAATTGATCTCGTCAACGTCGAGCACCTGACCGTTGAAGAAGTCCGCCAGATTGCGGGCCTGACGGTCCAGGCCTGAGGGCGGGTTGGGTTGAGTGCTGGTTTCCGGCGGGGCTGGGGCTGGTTTCGGGTCCATCGGTTTGGCTTGAGTGCGCGGCAGTTCTGGAGCTGGAGCTGGTGTTGCTGCGGGTGCCGGAGTTGGTGTTGGTGCGGGGGGCTCGACCGCGGCTGGCGGAGTGATCGATGGTGTTGTGATCGGGGCTGTTGCAAGCGGAGGTGGCATGGCGTTGTTGCTGGCCTCCAGCACCAGCTGCCTTGAGCCGCCCAGAGCTTTGGCCACCGCCTGTTCCAGCAGAGACGCCCGGCTCTGCACCATGCCCATCCAGTTGCCAGCCACCTGCACAACAGCGCGGTTGGCATCCAGGCGCACCAGTTGGGCCTGTTGCGACAGCAACATCCGGGTTGAGGGCAGTTCGAGGCTGCCCAGGATCTGTTGCCACAGCTCGGGCAGGTTCGTGCTGGGTGCCGGCGCAGGAGTGGAGACCGTCGGCAGTTCTGGTGATGTTGCCGGTGCAGGTTTTGGACTGGGCGCGGGTGCCTCGGATGTGGGGGCTGCGGCCGAAGGAGCTGGAGCAGGAGGGGCGACTGGGGTTGTCGGCGGGGTTGCTGCTGCCGTTGTGGGTTGAGCCGCTACTACCGGTTCCGCCAGCAAGCCCAAGAGCAGCACTTCCAGCCACAAGCGCGGCTGCACGCTTTGGCGCAGTTGTTGCTCGCTGCCGCGCAGTTGGGCCTGCCATTGCAGCAAGCGGGCCCTGCCGATCGCTTTCGCGAGGGCGGGCAGCTGATCGCGGAACTGGGGTGAAACGCTGGTGAGCTCCAGTCGGTCTGGAGCGGCGGCCATCAACACCAGATCCCGCAGCATCCCGGCCAGGCCCTGCAGCACGGCTCCGGGATCCCGACCTCGGTCCAGCAGGTTGCGGGTGGCTTCCAGCAGTTGCACCGGTTCGGCGCTGCTCATGGCCCCTACAAGCTCCAGCAGCTCCTGTTCGGGCACGGCCCCCAGCAGATCCCACACCGCAGCGGCTTCGATCGGTGGTGGCAGCAGACTCAGTTGATCCAGCAGGCTTTCCGCGTCCCGCAGGCCTCCCTGCGACCGCTGGGCCACCACATGAATGGCTTCAGGCTTGATGTTGATCGCTTCCTGTTCGGCGATCCAACTCAGATGAGTGTTGAGGGCATCGAGCGGAATGCGCCGGAAATCAAAGCGTTGGCAACGGCTGAGGATCGTCGGCAGCACCCTTTGCGGGTCGGTGGTGGCCAGGACGAACACCACCTGCGGTGGTGGTTCCTCCAGGGTTTTCAGCAGGGCGTTGAACGCTGCGGTGGACAGCATGTGGCATTCGTCCACCACGTACACCTTCCAGCGGGCCTGTACCGGAGCGAAGCGAGAGCGTTCGATCAGTTCGCGGATGTTGTCAACACCGGTGTTGGAGGCGGCGTCGATCTCGATTACATCGAGCGCTGTTCCGGCGGCAATTGTTGTGCACAGCTCGCAGGTGCCGCAGGGCTCTGGCGTCGGCCCCTCGCTGTTCAGGCAGTTGAGCGAGCGGGCCAGGATGCGGGCGCTGGAGGTTTTGCCGGTGCCTCGGGGGCCACTGAACAGGTAGGCCGGGGCAATCCGATTACTAGTGAGGGCGTGGCCCAGGGTGGCGGCGATCGCCTCCTGCCCCACCAGCTGATCAAAGCGCTGGGGCCGGTATTTGTGATGCAGCGGCTGGTAAGCCGAACTCATGCGCCGCGAGCGTTGAAAGGAGATTACTCAGAGGATTCCGAGCCTGGAAGGGCAGGGCGCTGCTCGAGCAGGGAATCAATCCGTTGTTTCAGGTCTTCCACGGCCGCCAGTTCATCGGCAAGGCTTTGCCCCGTGAGCAGCAGGCTGCGATCCGTGCCGTCCCCCGCCCGTTCCAGCAGACCCTCCAACTTGTGCAGCAGTGAGAGGCGCAGACGTTCCAGCTTCTCCACCCCCCGTTTGGCCATCGTGCGCGCATCGTCATCGAGAAGGCCCCGTTGCACCAGGAGTTCCAGTCCCTTGATCAGGGCCGATGGCATCAGGCCACTCCAGTTGCGGGCCCGATCCAGGAATGAGTCCACCTGCTCGCTGCGATGGCGCCCGGTTTTGCACCATGTGGCGAAGTGCTCGCAGTTGTTGAACAGCAGGTTGTAGTCCTGTTCCCCCAGGCGTCCCATGGCCCGGCGCAAGGTCACACCCACCGGAGAAGCCTCGGCATGGCTGATCACCCGCAGCGGTTGCCCCTGACTGAACTCTTCCAATGGGCTGCGCAGAATTTCACGCCCTTCCAAGTAGTGGGCGACGGTTCCGTCGCCGAGGTCGATGCCGTGGTGGTTGAACAGGCCGTGCTGACGCGGCACCTCAAGGTGGTCAGCGGCAGCCAAGACCTCAGGCGGTTTTTTGTTGTTCCGTTCCAGGCAGGGGAAGCACCTTGCCGCCCGTGTGTTCTTCCACCATCGCCCGGGTGACGGTGAATTCCTTCACCGACGTCTGCGATGGCAGGTCGTACATCAGATCCAGCATCAGTTCCTCAACGATGCCGCGCAAAGCGCGGGCACCGGTCTTGCGCCGGTGGGCTTCCTGGGCGATCGCTTCGATGGCGTCATCGGCGAACTGCAGTTGCACGTTGTCCATGCTCAGCAGGGTGCGGAACTGCTTCACCAGGGCATCGCGGGGTTCGGTGAGGATCGACTGCAAGGCACTTTCGTCCAGGGGCTCCAGCACGGCACTCACCGGCATCCGTCCGATGAATTCCGGGATCAGGCCGTAGCGCACCAGATCATCCGGCTCCAGGTGCCGCAGCACTTGGGCGGCCTGAAGGTCGCGGTTGGTGCGACTGCGTCCACGGCCGTCGCTGGGCATGAAGCCGATGGCGTTGCGGCCCATCCGCTTCTGCACCACGTCTTCCAATCCGACGAAGGCACCACCGCAGATGAACAGGATCTGGCTGGTGTCGATCTGGATGCAGTCCTGATAGGGGTGCTTACGTCCTCCCTGGGGTGGCACATTGGCCACCGTGCCCTCAAGCATTTTCAGCAGGGCCTGCTGCACACCTTCGCCGGACACATCCCTTGTGATCGAGGGGTTTTCGCTCTTGCGGGCGATTTTGTCGATCTCATCGATGTAGATGATGCCCCTCTGGGCCTGGTCCACATCCATATCGGCCTTCTGCATTAGCCGCAGCAGGATGTTTTCAACGTCCTCACCCACATAGCCCGCTTCGGTGAGGGTTGTGGCATCGGCCACGGCGAAGGGCACGTCCAGCATCTCAGCCAGGGTCTGCGCCAACAGCGTTTTGCCGCAGCCGGTGGGTCCGATCAGCAGGATGTTGCTCTTGTGCAGGCGGGTTGCCGTTTCTTCGGTTTCGCCCTGGCCGTCCCCTTGCCAGGCCAGACGTTTGTAGTGGTTGTAGACCGCCACAGACATCACCTTTTTGGCCGCGTCCTGGCCAACCACCTGCTGATCCAGGAAGCTCTTGATCTCCTGAGGCCGGGGAATCGAGGCCAGGGTCGGGGCCGGTTTGCTGCTCTTCCTGGCGGCTGGCGTGGCCTTGCGGTTTGGCTCGTGGCTTTGGCGTGGGTTGCCCTGACCATCCACCAGCTCTTCATCCAGGATCTCGTTGCAGAGATCGATGCATTCGTCGCAGATGTAAACGCCAGGTCCGGCGATCAGCTTGCGCACCTGGTCCTGGGATTTCCCACAGAACGAACATTTCAGATGGGCGTCGAACTTGGCCATCGAACGCTGGGCACCACTCAGGAGAACAATTCAGGAATCAACCGATGGGGTCTCCCTGAACACACAGGATCGAGAACAGAAAGGCGTCTGTCAGCCTTCCGTAATGATTCCTCCGTCCCCGGAACTGTCCACCACGCGATCGATCAGGCCGTATTCAACCGCTTCTGCTGGAGAAAGGAAGTAGTCGCGGTCGGTGTCTTCCGAGATCTTGTCGAGCGGCTGGCCGGTGTGGTCCGCCATCAGCCCGTTCAGGGTTTCCTTGAGATAGAGGATCTCCTTCGCCTGGATCTCGATGTCCACCGCCTGACCCTGGGCACCACCCAGGGGTTGGTGAATCATGATCCGAGCGTTGGGCAAGGCGAGACGCTTGCCTTTGGTGCCTCCGGAGAGCAGAAAGGCACCCATGCTGGCGGCGAGGCCGTAGCAGATGGTCACCACGTCAGGGGCGACCTGCTGCATCGTGTCGTAGATCGCCAGGCCAGCTGTGACGGACCCTCCCGGGGAGTTGATATAGATCTGAATGTCCTTCTCAGGATCCTCGGCTTCGAGGAACAGCATCTGCGCCACCAGGGCATCGGCAACGGCGTCATCCACCCCCGTGCCGAGGAAGATGATTCGCTCCCGCAGCAGGCGCGAGTAGATGTCGAAGGCGCGGTCTCCGCGACCGGACTGTTCCACAACCGTGGGCAGTGGCCCCGGTGCCGAGACGGGCATGGCGGCCCGCCAGCGGTTCTGGATGGGGTGGTGACTGCGGGCGTCGATCACGCGATCGGTATGCGGTGAAGTTCGCTCAATCTATGGGCGTTGCTCAGTCCTTGGCGTCCGCCTTGGACTTGCTCTTGGCTGAGGTCTTCTTGGCGGCGGCCTTTTTCTTGGCTTCAGCCTTGCTGTCGTCAGTGGATGGGGCCTTTTCGGTGAGGGTGCTGTTCTCCTCGAGCCAGCCCATCAGACGATCCTGCATGAGGTCATCCATCACGGCTTGACGCAGGCGCTCGGGATCGATCTTGGCGTCGGCGGAGAGCTCTTTTTTCACCTCCTTGATCTTGGCGTCCACGTCCTTGTCGTCGAGCTTGATGTCCTCCGCTTCGGCCAGGGCGGTGAGGGCAAAACTGCGGCGCAGGCGCTCTTCAGCCTCAGGGCGCGAGTTCTGCATCAGGTTGCGCACCAGGTCGGGGGTGAACAGCGACTTCACATCCATGCCCTGCTGGGCGAACTGGGCTGCGGTTTGCTCCAGCAGGTTGCGGCTTTCCTGTTGGATCAGGGCTTCTGGCAATTCCACCTCGAGCTGCTCCACCAGTGCGGCGACGAGGGCATCGCGGCGGTTGCTGGTTTGACGCCGCTCCGCGTCGTCCTTGAGCCGCTGCTCCAAGTCCTTGCGCAGGTCCGCCAGGGTGTCCTGTTCGCTGGCCTGCTTGGCGAAGGCGTCGTCCAGCTCGGGCAGTTCGCGGGTCTTGAGGTCTTTCAGTTCGATTTCAAAGCCAGCCTTGCGTCCACGGGCGTCCTCCTTCGGATAGTCGTCGGGGAACTGGCAATCCACGGTTTTGGTCTCGCCGACCTTCATGCCGATGACCCCTTCGATGAAGCCAGGGATCATCCGGCCGTTTTCCAGGTCCACATCCATGGAATCGGCACTGCCGCCCTCGATTTCGCTGCCGTCATCGCTGTAGGTGCCCTTGAAGCCCAGCACCGCGATGTCGCCGTTTTGGGCGGCGCGATCTTCCACGGGAACGACTGTGGCCATCTGCTTGCGGGAGTCCTCAAGCATCGCGTCGACCCGGGAGGCGTCGTAAGCGACGGTTTCGAATTCCGCTTCCAGCCCCTTGGTGCTCTTCAGTTTCGGCGTCGGAGCGACGTCGGCTTCCAGGGTGAACGTGAGCTCCTTGCCAGGCTCAAAGCTCTCCAGCAGGCCGTCGAAGCCACTGCTCAGATCAGGCTGGCTGATCGGTTCCAGTGATTCCTGCTTGATGGCGTCGCGCCAGGCGTTGTCGATCAGCTTTTCCAGCGCTGTGGCCTTGATTCGCACGCCACCCAGCTGTTGCACCAGCACCGTGCGCGGCACCTTGCCCTTGCGGAAGCCCGGCAGGTTGATGCTGCGGCTGAGGCTGGTGATCGCGTCTTCGTAACTCGTCTTGCAGCGCTCCCCAGGAACGGTGACCGTCACCGACAGGCGGCTGCTGGGGCGGGCTTCGGTGGTCACCTTCAGGGCTGCAGCGCTCATGGGGGAAGGGAAAGGGCAGCCCAGCACTTTATGCAATGGGTGAATTGGGGCTGGATCGGTAAGCTGAGCCGGTCGCATCGCGGCATCACGATCTCTACGCAGTGATGTCAATTTCGAGAAACGACAGGTTTTCGTTCAGATCGTTCACTCCACCGCTTGTCTTCGACTCTTCCCAACCGTCCTCTCAATGTTGCTGTTCTGGGTGCCAGCGGTGCTGTTGGCCAGGAACTGCTGCTGCTGCTTGAGGAGCGCCATTTCCCCGTTGGCGAGTTGAAGCTGCTGGCGTCGGCCCGTTCGGCCGGTCAGACCCAAGCCTGGAATGGCCGCACCCTCACGGTGGAAGAGGTCTCGGCCCGATCCTTTGAAGGGGTCGATCTGGTGCTGGCGTCGGCCGGTGGTTCTGTTTCGAAGCAGTGGCGAGAGGCCATCACCGCTGCAGGTGCGGTGATGGTGGATAACTCCAGTGCCTTCCGGATGGAGGACGGTGTGCCGCTGGTGGTGCCCGAGGTCAATCCCGATGCGGCTTTCGCCCACAAGGGAGTGATCGCGAACCCGAATTGCACCACGATCCTGCTCACCCTGGCTTTGGCTCCTCTGGCAGCGAAGCGGGCGATGCGCCGGGTGGTGGTGAGCACGTACCAATCTGCCAGTGGTGCTGGTGCTCGCGCCATGGAAGAGCTGAAAAATCTTTCGCAGACCGTGCTGGACGGCGGAACTCCCAAGGGAGAGGTGCTGCCCTATTCCCTGGCTTTCAACCTCTTTTTGCACAACTCACCCCTGCAGGCCAACAGCTATTGCGAAGAGGAGATGAAGATGGTGAACGAGACCCGCAAAATCATGGGTCTTCCGGATTTGCGCTTCACCGCCACTTGCGTGCGGGTGCCCGTGCTGCGGGCCCATTCAGAAGCGGTGAACATCGAGTTCGAGACCCCCTTCCCAGTTGGTGAAGCGCGCGAGCTGCTCTCGGCTGCCCCCGGTGTTGAGTTGATTGATGATCCGACTGCGAACCGCTTTCCGATGCCGACGGATGTGACCGGTCGTGACCCGGTGGCGATCGGCCGGATCCGTCAGGACATCAGTGATCCGAATGCCCTGGAACTCTGGCTGTGTGGGGACCAGATCCGCAAGGGAGCGGCGCTCAACGCCGTTCAGATCGCTGAACTGTTAATCGAGAAGTGATGACCCAGACCGCCACCCTCTCGCCAACGCCCTTCGGCCGTGTCGTTACCGCGATGGTGACTCCCTTTGATGCCAGCGGTGCTGTGGATCTCACCGTCGCCGCACAGCTTGCCCGGCATCTGGTGGATCAGGGATCAGATGGACTGCTGGTGTGCGGCACCACCGGCGAATCGCCAACCCTCAGCTGGGATGAGCAGTTGCAACTGCTTCAGGCAGTTCGAGAGGCGGTGGGCAGCGACGTCAAGGTGTTGGCGGGCACCGGCAGCAATTCCACGGCCGAAGCGGTGGAGGCCACCAAGGCAGCGGCGGTGGCTGGCGCTGATGGGGCTCTCGTGGTCGTGCCCTACTACAACAAGCCTCCCCAGGAGGGCTTGGAGGTCCATTTCCGGGCCATCGCCGAGGCAGCTCCTGAGCTGCCGTTGATGCTCTACAACATTCCTGGCCGCACCGGCTGCAGCATCGCTCCGGCCACGGTGGCGCGGTTGATGGACTGCCCCAACGTGGTGAGTTTCAAGGCCGCCAGCGGCACCACCGAAGAGGTCACGGCGTTGCGCCTGGCCTGCGGACCCCAGTTGGCGATTTACAGCGGTGACGACGGGCTCACCCTGCCGATGCTTGCTGTCGGTGCCGTTGGTGTGGTGAGTGTGGGCAGCCATGTGGCGGGCCCTGAGATCCGCGCCATGATCGAGGCCTATCTGAACGGCGATGGTGCCTCCGCACTCGCCCTACACGACGCTCTTATTCCCCTGTTTAAGGCCCTGTTCGCCACCACCAATCCCATTCCCGTCAAGGCTGCCCTGGAACTCAATGGCTGGTCTGTCGGTGCACCCCGTCCGCCCCTGTGCCCCCTTTCTGACGACATGAAACGTTCGCTTACCACCGCCATGGCCGCCCTCCGTCAGACCTAGCCCGGTCCGGCTTATCGGCTTACGCAACCCGTTCTTTACACATCGTTTTTCATGGTTAACAACGCTCGATCCAGCAAGGGGCAGGAGCCCTGTCTTCGGGTGATCCCCCTGGGTGGTCTGCACGAAATCGGCAAGAACACTTGCGTGTTCGAGTACGGCGATGACCTGATGCTGGTGGATGCCGGTCTGGCCTTCCCGAGCGATGGCATGCACGGGGTGAATGTGGTGCTCCCCGACACCAGCTTCCTGCGCGAGAACCAGAAGCGGATTCGCGGAATGATCGTCACCCATGGTCATGAAGATCACATCGGTGGAATCGCCCACCACCTCAAGCACTTCAACATTCCTGTGATCTACGGGCCGCGGCTGGCTCTTTCGATGCTCACCGGCAAGATGGATGAGGCCGGGGTCCGCGACCGCACCACCCTGCAGACCGTTGGTCCGCGTGATGTGGTGAAAGTGGGTCAGCACTTCTCGGTGGAGTTCATCCGCAACACCCACTCGATGGCCGACAGCTTCACGCTGGCCATCTCCACACCGGTGGGAACCGTGATCTTCACGGGCGACTTCAAGTTCGACCACACCCCGGTCGATGGCGAAAACTTCGACATGGCCCGCCTCGCCCACCACGGTGAGAAAGGTGTCTTGTGCCTGTTCAGTGACTCCACCAACTCGGAAGTTCCTGGGTTCTGCCCGCCGGAGCGCTCGGTGTTCCCCAACCTGGATCGCCACATCGCCAATGCCGAAGGGCGGGTGATCGTTACCACCTTCGCCAGCTCGATTCATCGGGTGTCGATGATTCTGGAGCTGGCCCTGAAGAACGGCCGCAAGGTGGGGCTGCTGGGCCGCTCCATGCTCAACGTGATCGCCAAGGCCCGCGAACTGGGCTACATGCGCGCGCCGGACGAACTGTTTGTGCCGATCAAGCAGATCAACGATGTGCCCGATCGCGAAACGCTGCTGCTGATGACCGGCAGCCAGGGAGAGCCGCTGGCCGCTTTAAGCCGCATCTCTCGTGGTGAGCATCCCCAAGTGAAGGTCAAGACCACCGACACGATCATTTTCTCGGCCAGCCCGATCCCTGGAAACACGATTTCCGTGGTCAACACCATCGACAAGCTGATGATGTTGGGCGCCAAGGTGGTCTACGGCAAGGGCGAAGGCATTCACGTCTCTGGCCATGGCTTCCAGGAAGACCAGAAACTGATGCTGGCCCTCACCCGGCCCAAGTTCTTCGTGCCTGTGCATGGTGAACACCGGATGCTGGTGCAGCACTCCCGCACCGGCCATTCAATGGGGGTTCCGGTCGACAACACCTTGATCATCGACAACGGTGATGTGGTGGAGCTCACCCCGGATTCGCTCCGCAAAGGCAGTGCGGTGAAGGCGGGTATCGAGCTGCTGGATCAATCCCGCAACGGCATCGTTGATGCCCGGGTGCTCAAGGAACGCCAGCAGCTGGCGGAAGATGGCGTGGTGACGATCTTGGCCGCCATCAGCACCGATGGCGCCATGGTGGCTCCGCCGCGGGTGAATCTTCGCGGTGTGGTCACCACAGCCGATGCTCGCAAGATGTCGTTGTGGGTTGAGCGTGAAATCAAGTGGGTGCTCGAAAACCGCTGGAAGCAGCTCTGCCGCAACACCGGTGACAAGGCACCGGAGGTGGACTGGATGGGTGTGCAGCGTGAAGTGGAGGTCGGCCTTGGCCGCCGCATGCGTCGTGAACTGCAGGTGGAGCCGCTGATCCTCTGTCTGGTGCAGCCGGCTCCTGGCGGCACACCGGTTTACAAGGGCCGTGCCGATGCAGAGCCCGATGACCGTCCGGCTCCCCGCGGTCGCGGTGGTCGTGGCGGTGGCTCTCCCTATGGCCGTCGCAATGGTGGTGGAGGTGGAACCCCCGCTCCGGTGCGGAACGCTCAGGGCAACGGTCGTTCTGGCTCGGCAACCCCTGCCCCCGTTCGTGCGGCGGCAGCAACGGCAGTGGTGGAGAAAGTGGCTCCTCAACCGGTTGCTGAAAAGCCAGCCCCTGCTTCTCAGGAACCGGAGATGCCTGCAGGCCGTACCCGTCGTCGTCGTTCAGCGGCCAGCTGAGCGGGCGATCGCTTCTTTAATCCTGTTGATCAGCCCCATCGGCTCATTGGAGTCGGTGGGGCTTTTGATTGGAGGCTGGAGTTGGACTCGCAGCCAAGATTTCTCCAGGAGATCCGTGGCTGCAGGCTCCTGGGGTGTGGGCTCGACGGCGTCGAGGGGGGGCTCTTCTTCAGTGGGCTCTGGCTTGTGGTTCGCTATCTCGACTTCAACGTCTAAAGCGGCTTCCGGGGTGAGCGTTGGCTCAGGGCTTGGGACAGGAGCAGGAGTTGGAGTTGGACCCGGGGTGGTCTGTGGTTCATCGTCACTGGACAACCACGGCATTGCGGTGACTACATCAGCTCGTGCGGGCTTGGCTTGATCGGAATCCGTGCTCAGGAAGGGATCTTTCAGCAGGTCAGGGATGGCGCCATCGGTTGCAGGCGTCGTCCCTGCTTCGCTAGCGGTGTGTTCTGATCGGCAGCGCTCTAGCCCTTGTTCCGCTAGGGCTGAGATGGTGGCGTCAGGTTCACCCTCCAGAACTTGTTGGTAGGAGAAAGAAGCCTCCTCTGGTTGCTGGAGACCATGCAGCTGGATGTGACCCAGGAGCAACGACACCACCGCCTGCCAGTCCAAGACCAGGCTTCTGTCGTGCTCGTCTGTTGCGCTTTGGAGTTGATCCCACAACGCTGAAGCGAGGGTATGGGCCTCGGCGTACTCCCCCAGGCCATAGGCCCGTTCCGCGGCTTGGTAGTGCTGCTCGAAATCGGCGTCCACGCGTTGGGGGGCCAGTCCCCCCGTTGTAGACCGTTAGTCGGGGTCGTGCGGTGAAGCGGTGCCTTGGGCGGTGTGACGCTCTTCACCTCCCAGCCCGAACCCGGTGTGCACCACCTGGAGGGCCTGGACGCCGGCGTCTTCTGCCACCACACAGCTGGTTCTGATTTCGCTGGTGGCGATCAGGCCGATGTTGATGCCTGCATCCGCTAGCGCACGGAACATGCGCCCCGCTGTTCCTGGTGTTGCAGGCATCCCAGCCCCCACAGCACTCACCCGGGCAATGGCCTCACCATCTTCCAGAGCGGCTCCGGGCCACTGGGCCAGCAGGGGTGCCAGGGCCACATCGGCGCGGGCGCGGTCGTCCTTGCGCAGGATGAAGGTGATGTCGCGCGATCCGTCGTTGTGTTGCCGTTCCGATTGAACGATCGCATCGAGGCTGATGCTGTTGTCCGCCAGGGCTGAACAGAGAGCAGCTGCAGTGCCGGGTCGATCGGGCACGTGGCGAACACTCAGTTGCACCTGGTCGCGGTCGAGGGCGACGCCGCGCACTTCCGGTTCCCCGCTGCCGTTGTCGGTGGGATTGATGCGGATTTGTGAGTCCTCCAGGTCGAAGGCCTCCTGCACCGCCTGAACTGCCTTGCTGCCGGCGCCGGAGTCAATCACGCAGCTCACCTTCACCTCACTGGTGGCGATCAGGCGAAGGTTGATGCCTTGCTGACACAGGCAGTTGAACAGCCCGGCGGCAATGCCAGGGCGCCCCATGATTCCGGCCCCGCTGATGCTGAGCTTCGTCAGCCCTGCTTCGGATACCAGATCGCCGCCCAGTTGATCGAGAACCTTCTGGCTCACAGTGCGGGCCAGCGCGAGATCCGCTTCGGCCACCGTGAAGGTGATGTCGTTGCTGCTGCCCTCGTGGGTGGCCTGAATGATCAGGTCCACATTGATTCCTGCATCGGAGAGGGTTTCAAACAGTCGTGCGGCAATACCGGGCTGATCGGGAATGTGGGAGAGGGCGACCACAGCCTGTCCGCCCACTTCCTCCATCCCATCCACAGGACTGCCGAGCTCTAGGCCGCTGCTACTGATCGGACGGGCTGAACGGCTGGTGATTCGGGTGCCCGGGGCATCACTCCAACTGGAGCGCACCACAAGGTTCACGCCGTAGTTGCGGGCGATCTCAACGGCCCTGGGATGCAGCACGGAGGCCCCAAGGCTGGCAAGTTCCAGCATTTCGTCGCAGCTGATCGTGTCCATCAGCTGGGCATCGGACACCTTGCGCGGATCGGTGCTGAGAACACCCGGAACGTCGGTGTAGATCTCGCAGGCATCGGCACCCAGGGCCGCCGCCAGGGCGACAGCGGAGGTGTCGGAGCCCCCGCGCCCAAGGGTGGTGATTTCGTTGAGGCCATCACTGCTGGTGCTGGTGCCCTGGAAACCGGCAACCACCACCACCTGGCCAGCTGTGAGGCGGTTGCGGATTCGGTCGGTGCGAATCCCGAGGATCCTGGCCCGGCCATGGGTGGATTCCGTGGCGATGCCCACCTGCGGACCAGTCATGGATGTTGCACTCACCCCTTGGGCGTTCAAGGCCATCGCCAGCAAGGCGATCGACACCTGTTCGCCACTGGCCAGCAGCATGTCCATCTCTCGCTGGGTGGGGGCAGAGGTGATGGCGTTGGCCAGACCCGTCAATTCATCGGTGGTGTGGCCCATGGCGGAGACCACCACGACTACGTCGTGCCCCTCCTCACGGCAACGTCCGATCCGATCGGCCACTGTCTTGATGCGTTCCACGCTGCCGACGGAGGTGCCCCCGAATTTCTGCACCAGGAGGGCCATGGGCCGGGCTTCAGCAACGCTGGATTTTCTCACCTGGCGGGCAGCGATCAGCCCAGCAGTCCGTCGCGGAAGGCATCGCCAGGCTGGGCACCGCGTTTGAGCCGCGCCTCCACCTCAAGCAGTCGGCCTAGCAAGGAGAGGAAACGTTTGGCTGGCCGACCCTGCAGTTGCTTGCGCATCACGTAGATGCGTTTGGGGTTGCCGATGCCAGCGGCCTTGGCGATCACCGCCACATCCCGTTCCCCTTGCTGTTCCAGCATGCTCACCCAGAGCCAACCCCGGATCTGACCGGTGAGGGTGGCCATGATGCGCAGGGCTGGTTCCCCCGCTTCGATCAGGGCATCCCAGCGGGCAATCGCTTCGCCGGGGTTGCCCTCCAGCAGCGCATCGCCCACGGACAGGGCGTTGGTGGAGCGTCCCCCCACCAGCTCATGCACCCGTGCAGCCGAAATGGTGGTGCCGCGCAGGGACAGCTTGCGCAGTTCAGATTCAAGCCGGGCGCTGTCGGTGCCGATGGCCTCCACCAGGGCATCGATGGCATCTGGCTCAACCTTCAGGCCCAGAGCCTCGGCCGTGCGTTGCACTAATTGGCGCTGACCACTGCCATCCCAGGCCGCTGGCAGCGGGAAGCTCTGTTCCTGATCGAGCCCGCTTTTGATCCGCTTCTGCAGGGCTTTGGTGGTGCGCAGGCGACCATCCGGTTTGGCCGGGTTCACCAGCACCAGGTGGCTGCTGTCGGGGATCAGGTCGAGGGCGGCTTCAAACCGGTCGGCCAGTTCACTGGGGCAGCCGTTGCAGAACGGACTGCGTTGCAGCAGCACCAGCCGTTCGCCCGTGGCGAAGGGAGGGGTGCGGGCCTCCTCGAGGGCCTGCAGGGCTTGCCCAACGTCCGCCCCATCCAGGCGGCTGAGGTTGAGGCTGCTCCAGCTGGGATCGACAACCCGGCCGATCAGAGCGTCGATGGCCCGGTCCCGCGCAGCGGCGTCATCACCCCAGAGCAGATGGATCGGCATGGGTTGATGATGGCGTGGATGGCCCAGGACCACCCGATCTTCACCGAAAGCATCCGGCGGATCCGGGCGGCTCTGGGGGACACGGGCCTGCCGCCGCTACAACAGCAGGTGCTGGAACGGCTCGTGCACAGCAGTGGTGATCTATCCCTGGGGACATTGCTTCGCTTCAGCGAGGGGGCCTGTGAGCAGGGATTGGAAGCGTTGAAGCAGGGGGCGTCGATCCTGACGGACACTGCGATGGCCGCGGCAGCGGTGGCTCCGATGGCCCAACGCACCCTCGGCAGCGCCGTGCACACGGTGCTGGAGTGGGCCCCTGAGGCGGCGCCGTCGGGTTCAACGCGCACGGCGGCTGGCATGGAGCAGGCTTGGCGCTCGCTCGCGGTGGCGTCACCGGCTCCGGTGGTGCTGATCGGCAGTGCGCCGACCGCCCTTGAGGTGCTGTTGCAGCAGGTGGCCGCCGGTGCTCCAGCCCCCAGCTTGGTGATCGGCATGCCGGTGGGTTTTGTGGGGGTGGCGGAAAGCAAGAAGCATCTGGCAGCCAGCGGTCTGGCCCAGATCCGTTTGGAGAGCAGCAGGGGTGGGGCCGGTCTGGTGGCCGCGGCGGTCAATGCTCTGCTTCGCGCTGCAGCAGCACCAGCTCCCCCCCTTTCCAGCTGAATTGCCAGCCCCCGGCCAGATCGGCTGAACCACCGGGAGCACCCTTGTCCAGTCGTCGGCTGAGCTCGTCCAGTTGGTTGGCCGGAAGGGGTGGCAGCCCCTGCTGCTGCAGCCACTGCGCCAGCAGCAGGCGACGGGTGGCTGGGCTCAAGGCCCCCAGGCCGCGGCGGTCCAGGCCAGTAGGGGTTTGCAGAACCTCCAGGGCCATCTGGCTGAGTTCCGTCTGACTGTCCCGCACGTGGGACACCCGTTCGGCCAGCTCGCTCATCCGCTGCGTGCTGCCTGGATGCAACTCCTCCAGCACCGGCAGAATCTCCTGGCGGATCCGGTTGCGGGCGAACTCGGGGGATTGGTTGCTGGGGTCCTCCCAGATCGGCAAGGCGAGGTCCCGGCAGATCTGAAGGGTGTCGTTGCGCTGCAGGTGCAGCAGCGGCCGGCGTAGCTGGGGTCCTTCTGGGCTGAGGGGGCGGATGCTCGGCAGAGCTGCTAGGCCGGCCAGGTCGCTGCCGCGGGCCAGCTGCAGCAGCATCGTTTCGGCCCGGTCGCTGGCGGTGTGGCCCGTCACCACATCGGCGCCTGCTTCGCGGCCTCGTTGTGCCAGCCGTTCGTAACGCCACTGCCGGGCTTTGGCTTCGCTGGGCACCTGTCCAGGCGCTGCCTGGTCCACCTGCAGGAGGAGTTCCCGCTGTTGGCACCAGGCCCCGAGCTCCGCGGCGATCCGGCTGGAGCCGTCGTGCCAGCGGTGGTCGCCATGCCAAAGGCTCAGGCTCCAGCCGTGCATGGGCGCCAGATCTTGCAGCAACGCCAGCAGAGCCATGGAGTCTTGTCCGCCGGAGACCGCCAGCAGCAGTGAGCTGCCTTGCGGCAGCAGCTGTGGCTGCATCAGCAGGCGCCGGTGCAGGCGGTCATGCCAGGACGTCCAGCCCAAAGGGAGAGGTGCGTTTCCCCCACGGTGTGAGAATCAGGGCATCGCTGTCCAGTCCCCCATGACCCGTCTTCAGCAGCTGCCCGTTTCTTTGCAGCGCAGTCTCGAGCAGCGCTCTGCGCTCAAGGTGATCGCTGGCCTGATGAATTTCGATGCCGCCAGCGTGGCGCGGGTCGCCTGTGCAGCAGGGCGTGGCGGTGCTGATCTGATCGACGTGGCCTGCGACCCCGGCCTGGTGCGTCTGGCGATTGAGGCCTCCGGTGGCGTGCCCGTGTGCGTTTCATCAGTGGAGCCCGAGCAGTTCCCTGCGGCGGTGGAAGCCGGTGCGCTGATGGTGGAGATCGGCAACTACGACGCCTTCTATCCCCAGGGCCGGATCTTTGACGCGGCTGAGGTGCTGGACCTCACCCGCCGCACCCGCCAACTGCTGCCCAGCGTGGTGTTGAGCGTAACGGTGCCCCATGTGTTGCCGATGAATGAGCAGGAGCAGCTGGCCATCGATCTGGTGGGGGCCGGTGCTGATCTAATCCAGACCGAGGGTGGCACCAGTGCCAAGCCCTTCAGCGCTGGCCACCTGGGCTTGATCGAGAAGGCTGCCCCCACCCTTGCGGCGGCTCACAGCATCAGTCGCGCCGTCGATGTTCCCGTTCTGTGTGCGTCTGGTCTTTCTGCGGTGACGCTGCCGATGGCGATTGCCGCTGGTGCGGCCGGTGTGGGTGTTGGTTCTGCTGTGAATCGCCTCCAGGATGAGCTGGCGATGGTGGCGGTTGTCCGCGGTCTGCGTGATGCCCTCGGCAGCGCTGTCGCGGCCCGCGTCTGAGGCCTCGCCTTAGGTCCACTCCCATTCGATGCCATAGCGGCTCCGGACGCCGGCAACGGTCTCTGCCAGTTGCTGCCTGAGTTGTTGGCGTAGGGCTGGGTCGATACGGTCACCCAGCCCATCACCGGCATTGGCGCGTGGCAACGCCCCAGGCAAATCGATGGGAGTGAGTTGGAGAAAACTGAGCAGCTTCTGCCAGATACTCTCCGGCGTGGAGAACAGGTCTTCACTGCGCAGGATCAGCAGTTGCTCTCGGGGGAAGAGGACTTCGTAGCGGTCCAGCTGTTCCAGATAGCGGCTGCGGCTCAGATAGCTGTGTTTTTGCAGGCTGATGGGATCGCCGCTCTTCAGGCGTCGAGGTTCAGCGGCTAAAGCATCGGCCGGCTTCAAGGTCTCAAAGCCCCGTTTGCGAGCGTGAAACAGCTGAGAGATCGTGCGTTCCACCGGATCCCTTAGCAGCACCACCATGCGGGCCTTGGGTAGGAGGTTGTGGATGCGTCCCGGCACGTCGGGATGGAACAGATAAAAGGGCGTGATCTCCCCGCACACTTGGTCGGGCTGGGCGTTGGCGAAGTGGTTCCGGTACCAGCCTTCCCCTGCGTCGTGGTTCTGATCAAAGAAATGAACTTCCTTGCAGGCCGGCAGATAAACGTCCGGGTGCTGCTCTAGCAAGCGATGCAGTGTTGTGGTGCCACCTTTCTGGGTGCCGAGACCGAGGAACTCAGGTAGGGGAGCTGCCATTCAGCAGGTGTGGCCGATTGGCAGCATTGTGCTGGGGCTGTAAGGACAGAACGCCTTCATGGTGTGAAGAGTGGCGCTCATTGCCTCGGAGCTATCTGTTCGCATGTGAAAATCAACCCCTGTCATCCAGACCCATGCAGTTCATCAACACGCTGACCGTTCTGGCCCTGGTGGTGGCGTCTTTTGCTTTGATCGTTGCGGTGCCTGTGCTGTACGCCTCCAGCGAGGACAGCGGCCGTTCCAACCGCCTGATCCTGCTGGGCAGTGCCGTTTGGGTGGCCCTGGTGCTGCTGAACTGGGGTGTGAGCTTCTTCGTCGTCTGAGTTCAGCCCTCAGCGGAAACCTGGCGGGTGCCACGATGGCTGAGATTCAGTCGGCACCTTCCCAATGGCCACGTTCGAAGGACGTTTTTCTGACGCAGCTGGGCTGCGCGTCGGCATCGTTGTGGCTCGTTTCAATGATCTGGTCACCGCCAAGCTGCTGAGCGGTTGTCTTGACTGCCTCAAACGCCACGGTGTTGATGTGTCGGAGACCAGCCCCCAGCTCGATGTGGCCTGGGTGCCAGGGTCGTTCGAACTGCCGATCGTGGCCCAGCAGATGGCCCGCTCCGGCCAGTACCAGGTGTTGATCACCCTGGGTGCGGTGATCCGTGGGGACACCCCCCATTTCGATGTGGTGGTGGCTGAGGCCAGCAAGGGCATTGCGGCGGTGGCCCGCGACACGTCGGTGCCGGTGATCTTTGGTGTGTTGACCACAGACACGATGCAGCAGGCGCTGGAGCGGGCTGGCATCAAGAGCAACCTGGGCTGGAGCTATGGGCTGGAGGCCCTGGAGATGGGCAGCCTGATGCGCGCGTTGCCGTCGGTTTGATGCTTCAGGCCGCCAGCTGATCCAGCACCTGACGCGCCCGTTGCACCACAGGCTTGGGAACGCCGGCTAACCGCGCCGCTTCGATGCCGTAGCTGCGGCTGGCGCCGCCGGCCTGCACCTGATGCAGGAACACCAGGTCGTCACCGGTTTCCTCCACCAGCACCTGGAAGTTGGCCACGTTGTCGCGTTCTGCGGCCAGGTTGTTGAGCTCGTGATAGTGGGTGGCGAACACTGTGCGGCTGCCCAGATCCCCGGCCAGGTGCTCGCTCACGGCCCAGGCAATCGAGAGGCCATCGAAGGTGGCGGTGCCCCGCCCGATCTCATCCAGCAGTACCAGGGAACGATCGCTGGCGTGGTGCAGGATGTTGGCGGTTTCGGCCATCTCCACCATGAAGGTGGACTGGCCGGCGGCCAGATCATCCACGGCACCCACCCGGGTGAAGATCCGATCAGCGATGCCGACGCTGGCGGATCGGGCCGGCACCCAGCTGCCGATCTGAGCCATCAACTGGATCAGGCCGATCTGGCGTAGATAGCAGCTCTTGCCACTGGCGTTGGGGCCCGTGAGTACCACCAGGTCGGTGCCGTCACCGAGCTGCACATCATTGGCAACGAACGCTGCTTCCACCAGCCGTTGTTCCACCACCGGATGGCGGCTGGCCTCCAGCTGCAACACGCGGTCGTTGCTGATGGTTGGTGCGCAGTAGCCACCGCTGGCGGCCACATCGGCCAGGCCGGTGAGGGCATCGAGAGCAGCAACGGCGCGGGCCGCCTGGCGGATCGGGGCAGCCATGGCTCCCACCTGCTCGCGCAGCTGACAGAACAGCTCGTATTCCCGCTGGCAGGCCCGGGCCCGCAGCTGGAAGATGCGGCCCTCCCGCTCCTTGAGATCGGGGGTGATGAAGCGTTCCTCGTTGGCCAGGGTTTGGCGCCGGATCCAGTGGTCCGGCACGGCGGTGGCCTTGGCTTTGCTCACCGCCAGGAAGTAGCCGAAGGTGCGGTGGTGCTGCAGCTTCAGGGTGCTGATGCCACTGCGTTGGCGCTCCTGCTGCTCCTGATGGCTGAGCCAGGCGTCCTGATCGTCCAGCTGGTTGCGTAGCCCATCCAGCAGCGGGTCGACGCCGTCGTGGATCAGATCGCCTTCGGAGAGCGATAGGGGCGGCGCTTCCACCAGGTTGTGGCGAATCGTCTGGGCCAGCTCCGCCAGGGCGGGATCGGGGGTGAGCAGGTCCTGCAACCAGTTGGGCCCTCTGGTGATGGCAGATTCCAGCCGGGCGGTGAGCTGGGGCAACCGTTCCAATCCATCGGCGATGGCCACCAGATCACGGGCACCGGCATGGCCCGCGCCGGCCCGGCCGGCCAGCCGTTCCAGGTCGCCCATCGGCCGCAGCAGCTGGCGGATGGCCAGCCTCAGGCTGCGTTCATCCACCAGGTTGCTGACCAGATCCTGGCGTTGCTGAATGGCCTGCTGGTCCATCAAGGGTGCTTCCAACCAGCGGCGCAGGCAACGGCCGCCCATGGCGGTGAGGGTGCGATCGATCGCCCACAGCAACGACCCCTGCAGCTGGTTGTCGCGTTGGGTGGCCGTGAGTTCGAGGTTGCGGCGGGTCTGGGCATCCAGCACCAGGGCATCGCCGCTGTGCAGGATCGCCGGCACCTCCAGGGGAATGCGGCTGTCGTCCTCCAGGGGCTGGGTGTCCTGCAGGTAGCGCAAGAGGCCGCCGAGAGCCTGCAGAGCCAGCGGATGCTCCGGCAGGCCCAGGCCATCGAGGCTGCTGAGGCCGTAATGCTGCTGCAGGGTGCGCTCCGCTTCCACCGGGCTGAAGGGGGTGCTGGCCATCGGCGTCAGCCGCAACCGTTCCGGGCACCAGGCTGGCCGCTCGGCGTCGTGGGCGGCGGCCCAGAGCAGTTCGGAGGCCTCCTGCTGGGCCAGTTGCTGGTGCAGGGCGCTGCTCTCCTCCCGCTGCATCACCTGCACCTCGCCGGTGCTCACATCGGCGCTGGCAAGGCCCCAGCGCAGGGGCTGCTGGCCCTGGGCCGGTTCCACCACCACCGCCGCCAGCCAGTTGTTGCGGCGGGCGCTGAGCATGCCCTCCTCCAGCACGGTGCCGGGGGTCAGCACCCGGGTGATGTCCCGCTTGAGCAGGGCGCCTTTGGTGGGGGTGGTTTCCAGTTGATTGCAGAGGGCCACGCTGTAGCCCTGCTTGATCAGTTCGGCGCAGTAGCGTTCGGCGGCGTGGTGGGGGATGCCCGCCATCGGCACCCGGCCAATCGCTTTGCCGCCCTCCTTGCCGGTGAGCGTGAGCTCCAGCACCCGCGAGAGTTCGATGGCGTCTTCGAAGAAGCACTCGAAGAAGTCGCCCAGGCGGTAAAGCAGCACCCGCTCTGGATGGGCGGCCTTGAGCTCCACGTAGTGGCGCAGCATCGGCGTGAGCTGCAGCGGATCCAGTTGGCTGTGGTGGGCCCAGGCCGGTTCGTCGCTGCTGGGTTCGGGATTGCTTGCCCCTGGGCTGTCAGCACTGATGTCGCTGGCGTTGGCCTGGCGCGTTCGGGGCCGGGCGGCAGCATCGGCCCCAAGTTCGTCGTCGCTGAGATCGTGGCTGGCCGCCGCAGGTTCGCTGGTGGTTGCCGCCGATGATGGGGCTGCCGGTTCAGGGGCGCCGAACAGATTGCCCTGCAGGGCGTCGTCAGTGGGCTGGGACGCGGACCGGGGCATCGGCTGATCTGACGAGTTCGGATCGTACCGGGCCTGACAGGATTGAGATGCTTCAGCGGCGCAACACCATCAGCTGCTGAGGATTTGCATCTTGGAAGCCCAGTTGCCGGTAGAAGCCGGCGCTCTTGGTGGTCATCAGATACACGCGCTCCACGCCCACAACGGGCGGTGTATGCAGCAGTTCTTCGATCACCCGGCGTCCGAGGCCGTGGCCCTGGAGATCGCCGGCCACAACGATGTCCCAGAGCACGGCTCGGCTGAAGCCATCGGAGGTGGCCCGGCCGAAGCCCACCAGCCGTTTGCCGCGCCAGAGGCTCACCACGGCATCGCTGCCGGCCAGCAACCGCCGCAGCTGAGCAAAGCTGCGGCCCCGGGCCCAGAAGGCATGGCGATCGAACAGTCGCTGCAGCTTGATCAGCGCTCGGCTGGGGCGCAGATCCGGCCCGAGGCCGAGCCAGCGCAGGCCAGGGGCACCGGGCGCATGGTGAACCAGCCGGATCGGGGTCACGGGTCGGGGGCCGCAGCACTTCATCTTGCTCCCCGGCGATAATCAAAAGCCGCCGTCTGGCATCGCACCCATGCCCGCCTACGACCTCACGGCTCCCTATTCCCCCAAGGGCGACCAGCCCACGGCGATTGAGCAGTTGGTGAAGGGGGTGAACGGCGGCGAGCGCTATCAGACCCTGCTGGGGGCGACGGGTACGGGCAAGACGTTCACGATGGCCAACGTCATCGCCCAGACCGGCCGGCCGGCGCTGGTGCTGGCCCACAACAAAACCCTGGCGGCGCAGCTCTGCAATGAGCTGAGGGAGTTTTTCCCCGAGAACGCCGTTGAATACTTCATCTCTTATTACGACTACTACCAACCGGAGGCCTACGTTCCGGTCAGCGACACCTACATCGCCAAAACGGCGTCGATCAACGAGGAGATCGACATGCTGCGTCACTCGGCGACGCGTTCGTTGTTTGAACGGCGCGACGTGATTGTGGTGGCCTCGATCAGCTGCATCTACGGCCTGGGCATTCCCAGTGAATACCTCAAGGCGGCGGTGAAGTTCGAGGTGGGCGAGACCCTCAATATTCGCGGCCAGCTGCGGGAGCTGGTGAACAATCAGTACAGCCGCAACGACACCGAAATCGCCCGCGGCCGTTTCCGCATGAAAGGGGATGTGCTGGAGATCGGCCCCGCCTACGAAGACCGTCTGGTGCGGATCGAGCTGTTCGGCGACGAGGTGGAGGCGATCCGTTATGTAGACCCCACCACCGGCGAGATTCTCCAGAGCATGGATGCGGTGAACATCTACCCGGCCAAGCACTTTGTGACGCCGAAAGACCGGCTGGATTCCGCCATCAGCGCCATCCGCTCAGAGTTGCGGGAGCGGCTGGATGTGCTCAACGGCGAAGGCAAGTTGCTGGAGGCCCAGCGGCTGGAGCAGCGCACCAAGTACGACCTGGAGATGCTGGGGCAGGTCGGCTACTGCAACGGGGTAGAAAACTACGCCCGTCATCTGGCTGGGCGCGAAGAGGGCACCCCGCCGGAGTGTCTGATCGATTACTTCCCGGACGACTGGTTGTTGATCGTGGACGAGAGCCACGTCACTTGCTCGCAGCTGCAGGCTATGTACAACGGTGATCAGGCCCGCAAGAAGGTGCTGATTGAGCACGGTTTCCGTCTTCCCAGCGCGGCGGACAACCGACCCCTCAAGGGGGAGGAGTTCTGGGAGAAGGCGCGGCAAACGGTGTTTGTCTCAGCCACCCCGGGCAATTGGGAGATGGAGGTGAGCGGCGGTGAGGTGGCCGAGCAGGTGATTCGCCCAACGGGAGTGCTCGATCCGGTGGTGGAGGTGCGGCCCACCACGGGCCAGGTGGACGATCTCCTCGGGGAGATCCGCGATCGGGCCAGCAAGAACCAGAGGGTGCTCGTCACCACCCTCACCAAGCGGATGGCAGAAGACCTCACCGATTACTTGGCGGAAAACGAAGTGCGGGTGCGTTATTTGCATTCAGAGATTCACTCGATCGAGCGGATCGAGATCATTCAGGACCTGCGCCTGGGGGAATATGACGTACTCGTGGGGGTAAACCTGCTGCGGGAGGGTCTAGACCTGCCGGAGGTGAGCCTGGTGGCGATCCTCGATGCTGACAAGGAGGGTTTTCTGCGGGCTGAGCGCTCCTTGATTCAGACCATCGGCCGAGCCGCCCGCCATGTGGAGGGGGTGGCGCTGCTCTATGCCGACAACATGACCGATTCGATGGCCAAGGCCATCTCCGAAACCGAGCGGCGCCGGGCGATCCAGCAGACGTACAACGAGAAGAACGGAATCGTTCCAACAGCTGCGGGTAAGAAAGCTAGCAACTCGATCCTCAGCTTCCTGGAGCTGAGCCGCAAGCTGAAGCAGGACGGCCCTGATGCGGACCTGGTGGAAGTGGTGGGCAAGGCCGCCAAGGCTTTGGAGAACGATCCCGATGCCGGCTTGGCGTTGGAGGCGCTGCCGGAGTTGATCGATCAGCTGGAGGCCAAGATGAAGGAGGCCGCCAAGAAGCTGGACTTCGAAGAAGCCGCGAACCTGCGCGACCGGGTCAAGCAGTTGCGTCAGAAAATGGCAGGGACGGCCTGAGCTGATGCATCTGTTGCTTGCGCTCGACCGGGGCTTTGAAGCGCTTGGCTCCGTCGCGCTCACCTCTTACCTGTTACATCATCGGTTTGAGTCGGTGGTGCTGGTTACCCCCCCGGAGCAGCGGTTGCTGCAGCTCGAGACGGTAGCTGCCGGATTCGGCGTTCCACTGGTGTGGCAACCGATTGGCTCTGAGGCCGCTTTGCACCGGCTTGATCCGGCCCTGCAGCCCTATTTCTTTTGCATCGAAGCGCTGCAGCAGCGTTCGCCTGGCCGCTACCTCTACGTGGATGCCGACACCCTCTGCGTGAGCGAGCTTTCGGCATTAGAGGATCTGCCGTTGGATGTGTCCCATCCCTTGGCGGCCTGTTCCCACGGTCGGCCGATGCCCGATCGATCCTTGGTATTCGGTTTGGAGTCTCCTTATCACTATTTTAATGCCGGGGTGATGCTCTTTGATGCTTCCGCATTGGCTAGTCAGATCACCCCAACGGCCGTGGTCGATTACTACCTCAAGCACCGGGCATTGTGCCGTTTCAGGGAGCAGTGCTCCCTCAATGGCTTGCTGCGCGGGCAGGTTCAATACCTTCCGGGCCAATACAACCTGCTGAGCTGGATGCGCGAACGCCAGGCTCAGGGGCGTTGGCACAATGTTGGTGCTAACCCCATGGCTTATTGCCTGCGTGATGTGCGGCAGCGCATGGCGATTGTGCATCTCTCGGCGGGGGCTCTCCCGACTCGGGTGGATCCCAGTCGCCACGAACGGGTTGATCGATACTGGCTGTATCTAGAGCAAGCGTTGCTGCAGGGACAGCCGCTGACTCAGCTCTTGCGTTTCGCTGATTGGTGATTGTGGGGGAAGCGCCGCTGGGTGATTGAAAAGTGGGGGCTCAGGAAGCGGTTCAATTTCTTCACCGGTGTGGCTTGGATGTGGAACACCAGGAGTTGCTTGGGTGCTGCATTTTGGAAGTAGCTCAACACCTCGGCATGGTGTTCGTACCAATCCATGAGCCACCGCTGCTTGAGTTGCCGTTTGGTGAGAATGCCGTCGCGGGTCACGGCACGTTTATAGGCCGCGGCGAATTGGCCCTGGTCGTGCTGCAGGCGGGAGCCGAGCCAATCAAAGGGTTCGCGAGTGTTGAGGATAAATAGAGCCTCGGGGTAATCCCGGTGAAGTTCACGGAAGTAGCGGCAGCCTTCGATTAGAGGGGCACCATCACTGTTGCTGCGACCCCAGGGAGAGCCTGGGATGCAGTTCATGTCGGTGTAGGCCGTCCAGCGATCGATGCCCTCAAGCAGTGGTCGACCCTCCGCGCGGTTGCGATGCAGGGCTAGGGCAAGAGTGTTAGCCCGCCAGTGCACCGAAGCAATGCCATTGGCTGTGAAGTAATCGTGAAAGGAGGTAGTGCCGCACTTGTTGAAGCCGATTAGAAAGATGCGGGGCTGTTCGCAGCGATTCATACGTTGCTCCAGCGGTCGTCTTGCCAAAGCATCCGCTGAGCGGGGTTGTCCAGCAGGTTGCGGGCGAGTTCTGGCACGGCGAGAGCTCTGATTGCCTCCACTGGGAATGGTTTGACCTCATTGAGCCTTCGCACGGTCATTACTGCCTCGTGAAGTTCGGCTTGACGACGATGCAGGGTGCCCTCGGGGTGCTTGCGGTAGCTCACATGTTCTTCATCGATTGCTCTGATGGTCACTCCGGCTCGGGCCATGCGTAGGTAGAGGTCATAATCCTCGGCCAAACTGAGACTGTTTCGGAAGCCGCCTCCTGTCGCATCGAAAGCTTTACGTGTGAAGGCAGTTCCAGGGTTGGTGATGAAGTTGAACATCTCAAGCAAGGCTGCGCAGAAGGGTTGCAGCACGGGCTTAGGGCGGCCTGCGGGTCGTGCTGTACTGAACAGACGTACTCGCGTGTAGATCAGTTGTGGCTCGTTGGCATCGAGCAGTTCCAGGCAGCGAGCTGCCCGGTGTGGGTGGTTGAGATCGTCGCTGTCGAGGGTTAGTAGGCGAGGACTATGCGCCATGGCAATAGCCTGGTTGCGAGCAGCGCTTACGCCGGTTTCGCCATCTGACAGGCGGGAATAGCGGATGCGTCTGTCAGCGAAGACTTTTACCAAATCTTGTAGGTCGATGCGGTCGCTGTGGTCGTCTACCACTAGGGCTTCCCACTCGTCCAAGCTTTGGGCAAGGCAGCTGGCGAGCGCTGCTTTCAGCTCTTTGGGTCGGTTCTTAGCAGGGATCAGGAAGCTCACGACGGGTGTCCTGGTCATCTCCGGGCCGGAACAGTTGGTGCATCATCTAATGAATGGACATCGTTGTACTTGATGCGCTCTTGCACCATGGAATTGACCTGCGGCACCCCGATAGTGCATAGTTCATGAGCCAAAGGGAAAGCCCCTGAGGTCCTCAGTGCGGATGTAGCTCAGTGGTAGAGCATCTCCTTGCCAAGGAGAGGGTCGAGAGTTCGAATCTCTTCATCCGCTTACCCTTTTTCCTTATAATAAATTCCTCCTTGGTATAAGCCTGACCCAAGCAATTAATTTGCATGCTTAATGTTGACGAGTTATTATATTTTCACCCTGATTAATTCTGACTCTGCATATTTTTGCCAATTCAAGTAAAGAGTGGTGTTTTTAAATTTCCTTGAGATAGACAGAGAGCTTAAAATATAGTAATATGGGCCCACATACTCTTAACATTTCAGGTGAAAAAAAAGGAGGCAAGCGATTCTGTAGATACAGATGCTGCGGAAAAGCCGACAGATAATCTGTCTTTATCAGTGAAGAAAAAGGCCAGTTCTGCTATTGATCAGTGGATGGCCAAAAATCGCTCACTTGTTTTACGCCAAACGCCAGTTTGGGCACAGACTTTAGTTGCTGTAGCGGTATCTTTGTCAGGTATAGCGTTGTTGGGTGGTATATTTTTTAGAATAGATGAAGTAATAACTGTTCAGGGTCAGCTCAAGTCAATTGGAGGAACCGTAGATGTAGAGACACCTGCTGGCGGAAGAGTAGAAGAGGTTCTCTTCAAGGATGGAGATTATGTTGAAAAGGGTGATCTTTTAGTTCGCTTCGATACCAGGGATGCAGCTCAACAGAAGCAGACAAATGAAGAAATTATTGAATTACAGCAGGCACAATTTGCTTCACAAGCAAAAAGTCTAGATAGCCAAATAAATTCGCTTTCTAGTAGGCAAGATGTTCTTAAGCAACGCCTTGAAACTCAGACATATATTTCAAAGGAGATGAAAACATTAGTTGAAGCAGGTGGTTATCAGAAGCTTCAGTATTTGAGCCAACTAGATCAAATATATGAACTTAAGCAGCAAATATCTGAAATTGATGAGCAAAAAGAAAGAGCAATGCTTCAATTAAATCAAGTTACTTTAAATAATAAAAGAAAAATCAGTGAGCTCAAAAGTGCTGTTAGGACCGCTGAATTGCAGCTACAATACAAAAATGTAGTTTCACCTGTGGCTGGGATAATTTTCGACCCCCAAGTAACTTCTCAATCTGTCTCGCAACCAGGCGAACGAATAGTATCGATAGTGTCTCAAAATGGTCTCTTTGGCGAGGTTTTGGTTTCGAACAGGGATATTGGCTATATCCAAAAGGGTCAGGACGCAAAAATAAGGGTAGATGCTTTTCCCTTTGCTTCCTACGGAGAAATTGATAGCAAAATTTCAAATATATCGGCTGACGTATTACCTCCAAGTCAAGAGGCAAATTTTTTCAGATTTCCAATCAAGCTTAAAATGAACAATAGTTATCTCTTGAAAGATAAAGTTAAAATCCCTCTCAAGCCTGGAATGTCGATCTCAGCAAATATCAAGTTGCGGGATAAGCCCGTTATCAGTCTCTTGAGTGATATACTTGTAGATCAGACAGATAGTGTTAGAAGCATTCGTCAACAATGAATCTTACAAGATCGCCCTTAGACTTAGTAGAACCATTGCCGCGAGAATGGTTTGATTCTCATAAAGTAGAAGAATTAGAAACGCTCTTGCTTCAAAGCTATGAGTTCTTGAAATCTGCTGACCTAATCAATACTGCTCTTGACTCCTGGATTAAACTAAAAGTTTATCAAGATCAATTATTGGTTGAGAATTCTGATGAGGTAAAGATTGACTCTGTTGACGTTAAATCCTTAAGTGACGATGATCTAAATCGATTGAAATTGGCATGGTCATCTCGGATGTGGGGACATAAAGTCGAAACGCTATTTTTAAAGCATAGACAATCATTAGAGTTGGTTTCGTGTCGGATTTTGCGTGTACGAGAAAAAAATCTTGCGCAAGAGCTTTATCATCGATTAAAAGCCGAGGAGTCTACATTCGGCGAAGTTTCTTATGAATTTGGCCATGGTCATGAAAAATATACAGGCGGGCTATATCCTCTACAGCCTGTCATGAAATTGCCCAATGTAATATCGGAATGCATAAAGACACTCCAAATTGGTCAAATTTCAAAACCTTTAAGAGCGGGCTCATTTTATTTTGTTATACAGATCAATGAATATAAGCCAGCAAAATTTGACCCCGATTTTTTTGTCAAGATTTATGATTTAGAATTTGCCGATTGGCTTGCCTCTTCACAGAAGCATCTCCTCAATCATCTAGAATCATTAAGCTCACCTGAGGTTTCATAAATCTAATGCAGAAGGACTATCTAGAAAAAATTGTTAAGTCTGTTTCTCAACAGAATCCATATGCACATCTTTCCGCTGAAGAAAGTAATTTATTGTTCAAAGATAGTAAACTAATTAAATTTTCGATTGGAGAAATTGTTCTACGTCCTGATGAAATATCGTCTTGTTGTTACTTACTAATAAGCGGTGAATGCAGGTTACTGGTTCGTGATCCATCAACAGATGAATCAATAACCATAGATCGGAGGGGTTCCGGTCAATTGCTCGGATGGGCTTCCTTATTGCGTGCAGGACCCTGTGAATGGGCGATGGCGACCAATGAGACCATCGCATTACAGATTGACTCGGCTTTATTTTTGAATCTATATCGAAGCAATGAAAGATTTGCATCTTTTTTTGAATCTCTTTCCAATCTTCAAGAGTCATATTTAGTTGCTGCTTTGGTCTGTAAGGATGCGGCTTTTAAAAAATTAGGATGGAATGAAGATGTTAAGCAAGCTGCCCAATTAGCTAAGACATTGACTATATCGTTTGATAAACCCTTTACTCCACCAGACTCTAGTTATCTATGGCATGTCAGCAGTAATAATATTCATACTCATAAACCAGGCACTCAATTAGCCCCCGATGAATTAATCCCTAAGCCTGAAGGTTTTCTTTTAAAATGTAGAGTTATTGGCTTTCCTAAGGCAAAACTTGTCATATCGAATGAAGCTTCCTCGTCTCTTCTAAATTCTAGTGCTGTTGAGCATGAAGATTTAGCCGGTGCATCTCTAACTCAATTAGGGATTTTAGAGCCCGAGAAACTTGACAATTTCCAGAAATATCCAGTTATTTACGGCAAAGGACCTATTAAAGAGGTTCTCGCAGTTTTACAAATGATTGCTGAGTTTAATTCCGTTCCTATTAAGCGTGATGTCTTAGAGCGCATCTTGGAAGATCGATTGACACGTGAAAAGCCAATTAACTTGCAGTTAATGGCTAAGCTCTGTGATTTGATTGGACTTAAGAGTACAATTGCAAATGTCGAGTTCCAACATATTTCAAACCTTGAAGTTCCATCTATTCTCTTTATAGAAAATGTTCCAAATATATTATTTTCCATTAATCACGAATATGCAGTAATCGCTTGTCCACGCTTGGGCATTAAAAAAATATCATTACAAGAACTTTCCACCTTTTTTGATGATTCAGTTGACTTTGTTTTAGCGAAGCGCACAGATGCCACTCCATCATCGCAATTTGGTTGGTCTTGGTTTACGCCCCTAATACAAAAGTATAAAAAATCTCTCATCCTGGTCTTTGTTGCGTCATTGTTCGCACAAATGTTTGCGCTAGCGATACCTCTACTGATCCAACAAATTATCGATAAAGTACTAGCACAGGGCAATTTAAGTAGTTTAAATGTACTTGGTACTACTATGATAGTTTTGGCCCTTTTTCAAGGGTTTTTGATGGGGCTAAGAACCTTTATTTTTGTCGATACAACAGATCGAATGGATTTGTCGCTTGGATCAGCTGTGATAGATCGTCTTTTATCTTTGCGTCTTTCGTTTTTCGAAAAGCGACCAGTTGGTGAATTGAGTCAAAGGTTAGGAGAATTAGGTACGATTAGATCATTTCTTACAGGCACTGCATTAGTTTCGGTTTTAAATATAATTTTTGCCGTTATATATCTAATTGTTATGATTATATATTCACCACTATTGACTGCTGTCGCCTTAAGTACTCTTCCGATTTATGTGCTGATGGTTATTTTTGTTTCACCTATATATAAAGGCCTTATCAGAAAAAGAGCGGTTGCAAATGCAAAAACGCAAAGTCATTTAATCGAAGTACTTGGTGGTATTCAGACAGTAAAAGCACAACACTTTGAAGTCACAGCTAGGTGGAAGTGGCAAGATCGATATCGTGAATCTGTTGATCAAGGTTTTAGGAGTACAGCACTTGCTGCTACTTCTGGTGAAATCGGTAAATTCTTAAATCAGGTTGGAAGCCTTCTTGTTCTTTGGGTTGGTATGTGGCTCATATTAAAAGGTGAATTAACCCTTGGACAGCTTATTGCGTTTAGAATAATCAGTGGGATGGTTTTAGGTCCTTTAATGCAATTATCTACCCTTTATCAGGGTTTTCAGGCTGTGCAGCTTTCTATGGAAAGATTATCAGACATCATTGACCAGAACCCTGAGCTCTCTAGAGAAGACGACTTCAAGCAGATACCCCTGCCTTCTATAAAAGGCTCTATTCGATTCGAAAATGTTTCCTTTAGATTCAAAAAGGAGGGGCCTTATCAGGTTGATAATGTTAGTTTAGAAATTAATCCTGGCGACTTCGTTGGGATTGTGGGGTCAAGTGGGAGTGGCAAAAGTACTCTTATGAAATTGTTGCCTCGCTTATACGACCCTGAAATTGGACGTATACTAATTGATGATTATGATATATCCAAAGTTAATCTTTCTAGTTTGAGACGACAGGTTGGAATTGTTCCGCAAGATTCTCTATTATTCGAAGGAACTATATCTGAAAATATTGCACTCAATGACCCTGACGCTACGAGCGAAGAAATTATCAATGCGGCTAAAATAGCCTGTGCTCATGATTTTATAATGGGACTGGGACAAGGTTATGCAACTCCATTATCAGAGCGTGGAAGCAACTTGAGTGGTGGTCAACGTCAAAGGATTGCTATTGCAAGAACTATATTGTCAAATCCCAAACTTTTAATCATGGATGAGGCGACTAGTGCTTTGGACTATAATACGGAAAGACAGTTATGTTTGAACTTACAGAAGTGGTGTTCTGGTAGAACTGTTCTTTTCATCACCCACAGGTTAAGTTCTATACGATCCAGCGATTTAATTTGTGTTATGGATTCAGGTTGTCTTGTGGAAAAAGGTACTCATGCTTCTCTTCTGAGCCAAGGGGGAATATACAGCGCTTTGTATAGTCAGCAGGGTGAATAAAGTTTATAGATATCTAATTAGTTGTTTCATGTCATTTGCTGCGTATAATTTTCTCTATCCTTGGGATTTGTTTTATTGCTTTTTGGATGATTGACTTTTTCTTTTGGTCTTCGAATAGTTCAAATTACCTTTTGCTGTCCGGCTTTGTCTAATCGCTTTTGTTCCCGTCATTGGTAATTGGCTATTTAATAAGTAGAATGAATGCGAGATTAATGAGCTTATTTTTAGGGCTTTTATATGCATGCTTTTTGTCTTGGCAATAAATTCTAGACTTATATAGAATCAGTTCGCTTTTGGTTCAATTATATTTTTAGTGAATCCTCTGTATAGAGGAATATAGCTGATGTGTGGAGGTAAGAGCAACGGCCTAAAGAGCTTTGAATAAGGCAGTTGAGACTATTGCCGTAAGTGATTGCTATCCACAAAAAAGGACAGAAAAAATCCCTCCCTACGGAGGGATCTAGTTGATGTGTGGAGGTAAGAGCAACGGCCTAAAGAGCTTTGAATAAGGCAGTTGAGACTATTGCCGTAAGTGATTGCTATC
>NZ_JAUONZ010000001.1:0-260749 GCF_030546365.1 Synechococcus sp. YX-04-1 | reverse complement strand
ATACAAAAAAGGCCAAAAAAAATCCCTCCGTAAGGAGGGATTTGAAGGAATCTGAGGTTATCAGGCGACCTTACCGATGGTCACGGTGAAGGAAGAAGCGTTGCCGTTAGTGGCAAGGCCTGTTCCAGCAGAACCGAGGTTCAGGTCAGTACCAGAGTTTTCGAACTTAACAACCAAGTCGCTGTCACCGCCTTGGACGAACAGATAAGCAGCACTTGCAGCATCATCTGTGAAGAGCGCATAGCGACCTTCAGTTGTCAGACCTGCATCAAGAGCAGAAACACGATCAGCAACAGAGGAGATGCTTGAGAACTGAGCAACACCTGCGGAAACGGTCACAGTGTCATTGACGAACACTGCAGTGTTTGCAGAGACCACATCTTGATGAATGGTCAGTAAGGTGCCACCTGTGGCTTCCGTAGTACCACTCAGGGAGTTGGTGAAGGTAACGGTATCCATTGCGTCCACAGTGGAATCTGTGAATGCAGAGAAACCGATTGCATCTGCAATACCGGTCGTTGAATTGACGTCAGCAGAGATGATGATGCTATCAGCACCAGCTTGTCCGAAGACAGTGGCGATAACGGATCCAGTTTGAGCGTCAAGCTGGATTTTGTCTGCGCCGCCACCACCAAGAATCTTGGTTGAAGTTGTAGTAGCAGTCAGTGTGATGGTGTCGGAGCCTTGGCCGCCATCAATAGTGATGTTGGAGTCAGCTTCCAGTTCACCAATGATGTCGATGCTGTCATTGCCCTGGTTGCCGAGGAACAAAGATGAAGCATCAACTGCACCACCATCATCAACAGAGATGATGTCGTCGCCCATGTTGCCTTTGATCACTGCAGAAGCTGCAGTGAACATCACCTTGATGGTGTCGTTACCAACGTAGTTGTCTCTGTCGCCGTAGATGTCAATGTGAGTAGAGGTGTTGGCATCCACAGTGATGGAGTCAGCACCGCCACCACCGTAAACAGTGGAAGCCGACAGAAGGTTGGCTTTGCCTGCGGTAAAGGTCAGCGTGTCAGCGCCAGCACCAAGAGTGAAGAGTGACGCGGTAGCTGAAACAGCTGCGCTGATAGTGATCAAGTCAGAACCACCGCCACCTGCCAAGGTGTCGACCAGGCCTGCGGAGATCAGAACCGTATCGTTACCGGCGCCAAGGCCAAGTTTTCCTTGGAATTTAGTTGTGGAACCGATGATTTTGTCTGCACCCGCGCCAGCCAGCACTTGGCCAGAGAGAGTGATGCCGCTGGCGGTAAGAATGTCTTCGCCGCCTTGCAGTTGGATGGAAACTTTATCGGCAGAAGCAGTGGGCTCCTGCATCTGAATACTGTCGTTTCCGGCAGCAGCAAGCAGAGTCGTCGCGGTGAGTCCGCCGGAGAGAACGCTGAAAAAGTCAGCGCTATCGGTTCCCGTGGTCGACAGACCAGGGGAGTTAATCAAAAAAGCCATGACAGCGGGAAGAGGGTGAGATTCGAGACACCATAGTGACAATAGAGTTGGCCTTAGGTACTGTCAACGGTCTGTGGCCAGATCATGACCAGTCACTACCCAGGAACCTGCCAATTTGCAAATAGTCATAGCAAGCGTGCTAATTTGCGCCATTTTGGTATGCATGTACTAATTGAATATTCATTTAGTGCGTTTGTATATTCGGGTTTTTGATGTAGTATTTCATATTTTTCCAAGGTATTTAATACGCCATCGGCAATATTTTCAGCAACACGGTGATCAATCAAATTAACTTGATGTTGATACTTTTCTCCAAATTCTCTTACGCCATATATGTCGCTTGCCACGATAGGGCATCCAGAAGTAAGAGCTTCTACGTAACTCCAGCTAATCACAAATGGGTGGCTTAGATATACGTGGCACATGCTTCTCTGAAGCCAATCTATGTAATTTTTTGGATTTAGATAGCCTAGCCAAATGACTTTCTCCTCACCTATTTTCATTTCTGATAAGAATTCTTGAGCCCACTTTCCCCAGGTGTCGTGGGAGTCAGGTTTTTTCCCCCCGTAGCATATTCTGTCTTCTCCAGCAATTTCGAATCTGGCAGATGGAAATCTTTTTAAAATACCTGGTATCTGTCGAATAAATTGTGGAAACATTCTCAATGGTTCCATGCCCCGCGTTCCATATGTTACAACAACTTCTTTTCGTTTAGATAAGTTTGGCTTAAATTGTTCTGAATTAATTCCATCAAATATGACTTCGCAATTCATTCTCAGGTTCGCAGGTAGTTGATTTTTTTGCCAATTTGTCGGAGATACTATTCTGTCTGCTGTGCTTAATTCTAGTGATGAATACATATTGCGGCTCCATTGAGCCGAAATAATTTTTGAATTCATATTCAAATATTGATTTAAAGGATCATATTTGTACGCTTGAGACGTCGGCTCAAACCACCACTCGCTGTAAGCTATAAAAAAGCAACTAGGCCAGATTTCCTTTACATTTACACCACATCCCCAACCACTATGAGAAATCACTATGTCTGGTTTCCAGTACTTGGTTTCAAAACTGATGAATGCTTTTCGAAATTGTTCTGCTGTCTTATGACATCTCTTGGCTCCCCCAAGTTTTTCTTCATCTAGTTTTTCCATACTAATATCACCTTTCATGCACAGTCTTAGTACACCAGGTATCTTCCTTCCATAGTGTGTCTGACATAGGAAGGCCACATCATGCCCTTGGCTAGAAAAGTCCAGGCAGATATTTTTAAATTGAGCTGGAAAGTTGGGATGTAAGAACAGAATTTTTTTTTTACTCATCCTACTTGCAGGAGCACTAGTATGTTATCATAACAAGTAGTCTGACAAAGTTATGGGTTTAGCTTTAGCAATTAAAGCGCATCAAGAAGGTGACACCAAGCTAGCTCAAATACATTACAAGAGGGCCTTAGACCAAAAGGTGGTCAATCCTGCGCTTTATCAAAATTACGGAGCACTACTTCGAAATGTAGGCAAAGAAGATGAAGCCATAGAGGTTTACCACCTTGGTCTTACTATTTTTCCTGATCATTTTGGAATACTTGTTAATCTAGCTAATATCATACGTATAAAAAAACCTGTTTCTGCTGTTTCCTTTTATTTGCGTGCAGTCCATACATTTAAAAAAGATTCAACAGACATAAATGGAGTTGCAGACTGTTTGCTGTCGTTGATATCTACGCTTCGTGAGTTGGGCTGTCATAACTGTGCTTACATTACATTAAGAGATACTTTGCATTGCCTAGGATCGAAACCGCTGACATATCTTACGCTGCTTCAGTTGCTGGACAGTATCTCGACTCATTTTAAATCCTTCGGTGGCGATTATAATAAAATTGATACCCTTATCCCCCAATACGAGCAATTTCTGGAAACACTCACTTTCGGTGCTGATAATAAATCCTTGCTTCCCTTCTATTTTGGCTTGGCATCTTATTATTCCTCCAAAAATTTATCTTATAAATCTCAAGCAATTTTCGAAAGAGGTATTAGTATAATTGCTAAGAATTTGTCCCCAGGGTCTGATCTCAACGATGAGTTGCGTACGCAGTTAGATACACATAGCTGGAATTATTCTAATACACTTCTAAAAACTCAAAACTTTCAGTTGGGATGGAAACTCTATGATCATGGTTTGACGACTCCCTGCCCTGGACGTCAGCGTTGGCAACGTGCTCTCGCGAAGCCATTTTCTATAAATGAAGTGCCTCTATGGCATGGCGAGAATCTTTTAAATAAATCGCTTTTGCTTTTAGATGAACAGGGGATTGGAGATAGTATGATGTTCCTAACTCTTATCCCAAAACTATTTTACGAGGGTGCACAGTTAACACTCTTCTTATCGCCTCGTCTTATACCTGTTTACAGTAGAGCTTTTAAGAAGTATCTCGAAAAAGGTAATCTGAAAATATTTTCCTATCAGGATTTTACTAAAGGACTATTGGAGCCCTCTAGTTTTAACTTTCAATGCCCACTTGGTTCGATTTGTCAGTATCGCTTTGACCATCCATCAAAGTTTGCACCGTCCGTCCCAATCCTTGCAGCTGATTCAACACTTACCAAGTCTCTTCTCAATAAATACAGTGCTCTGCGTAAGATCAATAAGCCTATTATTGGTCTTTCATGGCAAGGTGGTGGGAAGGCTGAACGAATTTCTCAAAAATCTATTCCAAAAACTGAACTAATTACGTTTTTGTCTGAATTTAAGGATTTTACTTTTTTAAGTCTCCAGTATGGCGATTGTACTGACTTTATTAAAAGGTGTAAGCGACACGCGTTGCCTCTTATCTTCGATCCTGACATCAATCCTCTTAAAGATATTGATTCATGGCTCAGTCAAGTTGCTAATTGTGATGCCGTTTTAAGTGTTGCTAATACCACGATTCATGGTGCCGGAGGGTTAAATATTTCTACACTTTGTTTGTTGAGTAAGTCTGACGATTGGCGATGGTTGTCTGATCCCAAAATTAAGCGTAGTTATTGGTATCCTTCCGTAGGAATTGCACGTCAGTCTAAAGATGGCTCATGGTCAAATGCTCTCTCGGAAACCCGTCATTGGTTTGAGCAAGGATGTCCTATGCCGGATGGTTTACAATTCGATGACATTGTTCATCCAGCAGTTTGATTATGAGCTTTGAAGAACTCCGTATTTTATTTGAAAATGGTAGCTATTCAGAAGCTATTTCAATTTCTGATAAGAATACTTATACAACCCACTCAAATCCGTCTGAGTGTTATATAAAAGCAGCATGTTTTTTCAAGCTCGGTGAGTTTGGTGATGCCTTTCCATTACTTGAGGAGTTGGAGGGTTCTTTTAATGAAAATCCCGAATATCTTTCATTATTTGGTGCTTGCTGTAGGAGATTAGGCTTCTTAGATCGTGCTCTTGAGTTGCTTTCAAGAGCCTTGGAGATAAATCCGCAAGATATATCTATTAAAAATAACTTTGCAAATCTACTTATTGATACTCAGCAATATCAACGCGCCCATGAGATTCTTTTTGAACTCACAAAGAATAATCCTGAATATGAAGATGCTTCAGTTAATTTCAAGCGCTTATTGCAATATTGGGATCCTTCAAAGCTCAGTGATGAAGCAAGTAATTCTTCAAATTCACATCTGGGTACCACAGCTTTCTCTTCAATCCCACTTTTTGTAGACCCCCTGAAACTTGCATTCTCTGATGAAGAAGTACAGAATCACGGACGTTTAAATAATCCCAAGAGTACTAAACCGCAAGATCTTAAGAACTTTGTACCTCAGATCGATTTATCTGATGAAACAGCTGGAGAGTGCTTGTCTCTAGCAAGAAAGGCTTTAGACGAAAACAATCCTGAATTTGCTCTCCAGCTGTCTACTCTTGCTATACGAAAATCATCTACGCTCTTTGATGCATATGATGTTGCATCTGATTCATTGATTGCTTTAAAGCGATTTGTAGAAGCCGAAATTTGCTTACTACATTCTCTTACTCTTAATGGCCCTAAATTTAAGCACTATGTCAATTTATTTTCACTTTCATTGATGCGTAAAGACTTGGTCCTTTGCTCCAAGTACTACGAGCTGGCTTCAAGTCTTGACTCTTCTAATCCTAATTTGAATCATTTAAAAAAGATGCTATCCAAATTGCATAGTACGTCATCATCTCAGCTATTTGCCTTTGAAAACTCTTTTTCTAGCTTACCAGAAGTAAATCGCGTTGAATCCAACTAACTCTGCATTTGGTGTTCTGTACGTTGCCACTGGTAAATCGTACGTATCGGAAGCAATATCTAGTGCACAGACATCCAAGCTATATGACCCTTCAATCGCTATCCATCTTTGTTGTGACTCTATTTATGATTTAGATCTAAGTTGTTTCAACAGCATTTCAATTCTTGACTCTCCATCTTATTCATATCGCGATAAAGTTGCCGCGCTCTTATCACCTCCTTTTGAAAAGACATTATTTTTAGATACCGATGCTTTTATCATTAGTCCTATTAGTCATCTACAAAGTTCAATCTTTAATTTTGACTTATCGGCTTGTTTTGCTCCTTGTCGTATTCCTGCTGGATTTAATGACGCAACCATACCCAATTTCTTTCCTGAGTATAATTCTGGTGTTCTCTTTCTCCGAAACTCTGAAACTATCTCCTCTCTAATTTCTGATTGGCTTGATCTTTACGATCGTCTTTTTGTCGAATATGATCAACACTGGGATCAAGCTTCCTTACGTACAGTTTTATGGAACTATACAAATAATCCTTCTTTTTCATTGCTTACTCTTCCTCCAGAATTTAATGTTCGTCTCACTAAACCTTGGATTATTGGTAGAGGCATACCTGCTTATATTCTTCATGGTCGTTTGCCACCCAGAGAATTACCAATTCTTGCGGATTATATGAATTCCGATATCGATTGTTTCCGTACCTGCAATGATTGGTATGCTAAATATCCAGATTCACTCATAAAGATGAGATTTGCTCGTCCTTCTTGCCTTTGAATTTAGTTTTCGATTCATCCTTTCTGCCCATATTAGTAGCCGCATCCATTTCTTTTCTTTAAGTATTCTATCGTCCTCGGCGATATTCTCTATCGATTGATTCTGAGATCTCCTGTTACTCTTGCTTCCCCATAGTTTACTTCCACTTATATCAAGTGTCACTCTGTATTTTCCCATGATGTACATTCTTTCCTTGCCGTATTCAATGATTGCTCCTTTGCTCCTTCGTGCCCATTTTATCATTTTTGTTATGTCCTGATCGTCGTGAATTAGATTTATAACCTTCTTCATCGCATCAGTGAGTTCAATTGCACTGTATATTCTTCTCCCTTTCTTGATTGCCAAGTCTGCCAATATAAAGGGAACTTTTATTGCCCCATCCAAAAATGTAGCTTTATATAGCATTCCATAATCTCCTAGCATCTCTCCATGGTCTGCGACCACAAGCACTTTGGTTTTGTTTTTATCTTCTCTTTTCTCTAATTCCTTTATTATTCTACCCACTTGCCTATCCAGCAGCTCTAACTTGCTTGCATAATCTTGCCTAAGGCAATTAATCTCGGAGGTGGTTAATTTATCCTTCCATTTCTTATACGATGTTTTTAGCTCGCATTCAGGTAGTTTTTCTACTTTTTCTTGATCAAGTATTTTGTGACTATTTTCTAATTTTTTGTAATGCTTTCTCCAGTTATTGGGTGTATCAAATGGTTCGTGTGGTCCCACATAACTTACCCATAGCAACCAAGGCTTGCTTGTTGGCAAAGTTTTGATCTTATCAATAGCTTTATTTGTTAACCAGATATCTGGATATAACTCCTCTGGTAGTACAGTTGGCCTTACTGTCCAAGCCTTTCTTTTATTTTTTTTACTATATCTATTATTCATGTCTTCTTTGTAGACCTCGTAAAAGCCTTTTTTATTCCATTCATCAGTCAATTCGCATTTTATGTAGCGCAGTGCTCTTGGTCCGGCAATCTCAGTTACATCTTTAAATCCTAGTCCTTCAATTATCTCATTATTGTCTCGTAAGTCTGTAGCTGAACGATGACTTGTCCAGTGAGTTTTTCCTACCAAAACAGTATGCCATCCAGCATCCCTTAATTTTCTAACAATTGACGGAGCATCTTTGCATAATGATTTGTCTTCATTTTTTGTTATTCCCAGCTCCGATGGTCTTAAGCCAGTTATCCAGCTCATCCTTGCTGGCATGCAATGAGGGCTGCTTGTATAGCAGTTGACTGCATTAATCCCCTTTTTAGCCAGGGTCTTTAGATGCTCAAGGTTAATGCCCAGATCGTTATTTACCCACCAGTCACCTCTCCACTGGTCGAATGATATGACTATTAAATTTGAGTAGGTCATGCTTTATTGTATACCATTGCTGCCTCTTTGATTTTGACGGCGTCGCCTGTTTATTGGCTTGTTCTTCACCCCGATGTCCCTAAGCCAATTGGCGGTGTTAAGCAAATGCACCGCCTTGCTGAATTCATTCAGAAATCTGGTCGCCAATCAATTATTGTCCAGGACGAGGCTTCCTTTCACCCAGCATGGTTTGAGAGTAATGTTAATACTATTAGCCGTAAAGAGTTTATCAAGCGTTCTTCCTCATTAGATAAAAGCTCTAACTTTCTCGTTTTTCCTGAAACCTACCTACCTGCCGTCTCTGAATATGCCCCTGGCTTCAAAAATATTATTTTTAATCAAAATAGTTCCTACACCTTTGGCCAGCCTTCAGCTCCTTTCTTTCGTGGTGAAATGTCTCGTGTTTTTGATTTATATCACTCCCCATTGATTAGCCATGTCCTGTGTGTTTCTCAGTATGATCGTGATTTTCTGCTTGATTTTATTGGCTTGCCAGAAAACAATGTTTCGCTTTTAGTCAATGGTATCGAGGATAATGTTTCACTGTCTGGTTCTGTCAAGAAGTCTAAGATTATTTCCTACATGCCGCGGAAAAACTATTTTGATAGTGAAATAGTCTGTACCTCTCTGCGCCGGTATTTTTCTCATGCTGGCTGGAAGCTGATGCCGATTGCAAGTTGCAGTCACGATCAAGTTATCGAATCTCTTCGTAAATCCTTGATCTTTCTTTCCTTTGGTCATCCTGAAGGTTTTGGCTTGCCTGTTGCAGAAGCTATGGCTTGTGGTTGCGCCGTTGTTGGTTATTCGGGCTTGGGAGGCAAGGAGCTCTTCGATCTATCTTCTCAATTTGGATTGGGTTTCGAAGTGGCCTTTGGTGATTGGAAGCAGTTTTTGCCTTCTGTATCTCAATTGGTTTCCCATATTGATAATAACTCAGATCAGTTCAAAAATAGTTTGGTTTCAATGTCTCTTCAGACCTCCAGAGTTTATTCTATGAACAATATGTATCGCTCGGTGCAAATGTTCCTTAATTCTTTTGAATCTAGCCTGTGAGTTTCATCTTTTCTGTAATGTTCGCTTGGTTGTCGTCTTTTCATTGCTCTTCTTTCACTGTTGGTCATGCTACTGACGGCTTATGCCTCTTTGTTGTATAATTCTGTAAAATATTTTCAAGCTAATGCTCAAGCTGTTGCTGGGTGATCCCAATGCCCGCAAGCTGAAGCGTTACCAGCCAATCGTTTCCGACATCAACCTTTTGGAGGAGGAGATCGCTCCTCTTTCCGACGACGAGCTTCGTGCCAAGACCGCCGCCTTCCAGCAGCGCTTAGCAGATGCAGGCGCTCTAGCGAACCAGCGGCCGATCCTTGATGAGATCCTCCCAGAGGCTTTCGCCGTTGTCCGCGAGGCCGGTAAGCGTGTCCTGGGCATGCGCCATTTCGATGTGCAGCTTATCGGCGGCATGGTGCTCCACGAAGGCCAGATCGCTGAGATGAAAACCGGCGAGGGCAAGACTCTGGTTGCCACCTTGCCCAGTTACCTCAATGCTCTTACTGGCCGCGGCGTGCACGTGGTCACGGTTAACGACTATCTCGCCCGCCGCGACGCTGAGTGGATGGGCCAGGTGCACCGTTTCCTTGGTTTATCCGTGGGTCTGATCCAGCAGGACATGCGACCGGAGGAACGACGGCGCAATTACAGCTGCGATATCACCTACGCCACCAACTCAGAGCTGGGCTTTGATTATTTGCGGGACAATATGGCCGCCGACATCACGGAGGTGGTGCAGCGGGAGTTCCAGTACTGCGTGATCGATGAGGTGGATTCGATCTTGATCGACGAAGCCCGCACCCCTTTGATCATTTCCGGCCAGGTGGAACGGCCCCAAGAGAAATATCAGCAGGCGGCCGAGGTGGCCAATGCCCTGGCCCGCGCTGCTGAGCTGGGTAAAGACGGCATCGATCCCGAAGGGGATTATGAAGTTGATGAGAAGCAGCGCAGCTGTACCCTCACTGATGAGGGTTTTGCCAAAGCCGAGCAGATGCTCGGTGTTCAGGATCTTTTTGATCCGCAGGATCCCTGGGCCCACTACATCACAAATGCCCTCAAAGCTAAAGAGCTGTTCGTCAAAGACGTGAATTACATCGTCCGTGACGGCGAAGCGGTCATTGTTGACGAGTTCACCGGCAGGGTGATGCCCGGGCGCCGCTGGAGCGATGGACAGCATCAGGCCATTGAAGCCAAGGAAGCACTGCAGATTCAGGCTGAGACCCAGACTTTGGCGTCGATCACCTACCAAAACTTCTTCCTGCTCTATCCGCGCTTGGCGGGTATGACCGGCACCGCCAAAACCGAAGAGGTGGAGTTCGAAAAGACGTACAAACTCGAAACCACGATCGTTCCCACCAACCGGATGCGCGCCCGGCAGGACTGGGCCGACCAGGTGTACAAAACCGAAACCGCCAAATGGCGGGCCGTCGCCAACGAAACCGCCGACATTCACAAAAAGGGTCGGCCGGTGCTCGTGGGCACCACGTCAGTGGAAAAGAGCGAGTTGCTGAGCTCCTTGTTGGCCGAGCAGGAGATTCCCCACAACCTTCTCAACGCCAAGCCCGAAAACGTTGAGCGTGAGTCGGAAATCGTCGCCCAGGCCGGCCGTGCTGGCGCTGTCACCATCGCCACCAACATGGCCGGTCGCGGCACCGACATCATTCTCGGTGGCAACAGCGACTACATGGCCCGCCTGAAGCTGCGTGAGGTGTTGTTGGGCCGTTTGGTGAAGCCCGAGGACGACCACAAGCCCCCGGTGCCTTTGCAGCGCAGTGCCGCAGCAGGAGGTTTTGCTGATGATCCCGCGCCAACGATCACGATCCCGCGCAGCGGCGAGAGCCTTTATCCCTGCTCTCTCACCGACGACACCGACCAAGGCTTGGGTCAGCTGGCCCGTGATCTTGTCAAAGCTTGGGGCGACCGAGCTCTCACTGTGATCGAGCTGGAGGAGCGGATTGCTACTGCTGCTGAGAAAGCACCCACCGAGGACCCTCAGATCCAGGCCCTGCGTGAGGCGATTGCACGGGTGAAGGCGGAATATGACGCGGTGGTGAAGCAGGAGGAGGCCCGTGTGCGGGAGGCCGGTGGCCTGCATGTGATCGGCACCGAACGCCACGAGTCCAGGCGGGTGGACAACCAGCTCCGGGGCCGGGCCGGCCGACAGGGCGATCCTGGCTCCACACGTTTTTTCCTGTCCTTGGGTGACAACCTGCTGCGGATCTTTGGTGGCGACCGCGTCGCCGGCCTGATGAATGCCTTCCGCGTTGAGGAAGACATGCCGATCGAATCAGGCATGCTCACCCGCTCGCTGGAGGGGGCTCAGAAGAAGGTGGAGACCTACTACTACGACATCCGCAAGCAGGTGTTCGAGTACGACGAGGTGATGAATAATCAGCGCCGGGCGGTGTATTCAGAGCGGCGGCGGGTTCTCGATGGTCGTGCGCTCAAGAAGCAGGTGATCGGTTATGGCGAGCGCACCATGGGCGAGATTGTGGAGGCTTATGTGAATCCTGATCTTCCGCCGGAGGAATGGGATCTTGACCAACTGGTGGGCAAGGTGAAGGAGTTCATCTACCTGCTAGAGGACCTCACCCCCGACCAGGTGCAGGGCCTCGGTATGGAGGAACTCAAGGCCTTCCTTCAGGAACAACTTCGCAATGCTTATGACCTCAAAGAAGGCCAGATCGAACAGCAGCGCCCTGGCTTGATGAGAGAAGCCGAGAGGTTTTTCATTCTTCAGCAGATCGACACGCTTTGGCGGGAGCATCTCCAGGCCATGGACGCCCTGCGCGAATCTGTAGGCCTGCGCGGTTACGGCCAGAAGGATCCCCTGATTGAATACAAGAACGAGGGCTATGACATGTTCCTCGAGATGATGACGAACATGCGGCGCAATGTGATCTATTCGATGTTCATGTTCCAGCCGTCCAATCCTCAGAGCGGCGGCTGACCATCGGCCTGCCACTGGCGGAAGGAAGTTTCGTAGTCCGGTCTCGGTTGCACGCCCTCTGGGATCGACTCGTTCAATTGCCGATAGAGCCCTTCTTTGGCACAGCGGTAAAAAACTGAACCTTGGTTTAAGTGCTGGCGCTTCAGACCGGCACTTTTTAGGTGATGCAGCATGATCCGATCACCGATCAGGTGGCCATAGGGCGGCATCAGCACCCATTGGTGCAACAGGGGAAAGGCGCCACGGCCAAACAGCATGGCGTTGGTGTCGATGAAGCGATCAGGGTTGGTGAGAGGACATGGGCCCATCACTGTGCCGTCCAGGCGGCAGAGAGTGCGGCTCGATGAAATGAAATCAGCCTGGTGCTGGTCCATCGCTTTCAGCATGCTGGAGACGTGGTCGGGCCCATACCAGTTGTCGGCATCGAGGAAGGCCACCGCATCCACCCCCAGGCCGATGGCGTGATAACTCCCGACCAAGCGCGGTGTCGATCCAATGTCGCCATGGCTGCTCGGTAGCCGCACGTGCTCGGCACGCCAGTGGTTGATGCGTCGGCGTGGGTGGCCATCCGCCACCAGCACATGCATGCATGGTTCGCTCTGGGCCAGCACGCTGTCGTGGCACTGGCGCAGCTGAGCCAGCGGTTCCTTGTAGTACGGCGTGATCACGGCCACCCGGGGTAGGGGATTGCCGAGGGCTTTCTGCAGCCGCCGGTCGTTGATCAGCTCACCGCGAACCAGTTGTGCTGCGATCGCGGCAGGGTTGGGACGGAGGCCGTCGTAATAGGCCGGCAGGGTGCCCTGTTGGAGGTGATTGGCGTAGATCTTTCTCCAGCTGTCGCCGATGCCCGCGTTGACGCGTTTGTTGCGTTGCAGGGCCTCGGCCCCCTGACGGATTTTGCGTTCGAGTTGTGTGTAGCTGCGGATCGGCACATGCAGGATTTCGATCGCGGTGTTCTTGATTCCCGCAATGGATCTGCCATTCAGCTTCGCGCCATGGTTCCCGTCCGTGATCTCCACGCCGGGATGGGCGCGATGAATCAGTTTGGGGGGCAGAGGCCGGCCAAGACTGTTGCGGGAGACCCGTTCGCGCAGGGTCTGGCGCTGATAGAAGGGCCGCTGATCCTGGCCATCTTGCGGTGGTGGCAGAAAGTTGGTGCGTTCCACCAGCAGGCCTTCAACGCTTTCGGGGAGCTGGGTCAGGGTGGAGTTGAGGTTGCCGTGTTGCGGCCACCAGAATTCATCGGCATCGCTGTTGATCACCCAGTCCGCCCCCATGTCCGCTGCCATCCGCGCCATCCGGGTCACCCACACGGCTTGATCGTGGGTCTGTTCCGCTTCCTGCAGCAGCGTCAGCTGGCCGCGTCGTTGGAACCGTTGCAGGATCTCCAGGCTGCCGTCCATTGAGCCGTTGTCAGTGGCGATGACCCGGTCAACCCCCTGGGCCAGATGGAAGCGCAACATGCTCTCGAGGATGTCGGCTTCATCCCGGCAGAGCAGTGTGAGCACCAGCATCATCGTCTTGTCCTCCCCGTGCGTTTGGGCTTGAGTCGAAGCTCTGGGCGTGGGCTGACGCGTCCGTAATACCAGTGCATCTCCGGCGTGAGGTTGGTCAGCGGCAGGTCATGGGAGGGGCCAATGGCGAGGCAGGCGTCGATCAGTTGCTTGAGCTCCGGGTCGCTGAACTTCGCCTTCTGCTGCTTGTACTGAAAACAGGGGAAGTCGTCCCGATGCATCAGATTGGCCAGAGCCTGAAGATCGGGATGGTTGCGGATCGCCGTGAGATTTGCTGCCTCCCGGCGTCCTGCTCCCTCTCCCACGGCCTGCAGTCGCTTCCGCAGGCTCTTGGGCAGAGAGAGCGTTTCCCCCAGCGCTTCGAGATCTCTGCTGAACTGCTCGCAGCGGATCAGCTGATCCACCATCGGGCGTTTGCCGAGGTGGGTGAACCAGTGGATTGGAAAACCATGCACCCAGCGCAGGTCGTGGGCATCCATCGCAGCCGGCAGCCGTCGTAGGTAATGCAGAAGCTGTTCTTCGGTGGGTGGCTGGCTGCGCACTTGCACCTCAGTAGCGCGGCTTTTCTGACGCAGGTGTTCCCGGCAGGCGGAGGCCAAACGGTCGTAGGGATGCCGGACGCAGGCAATCACCTTGTAGCGGCGCAGCCAGCGCCACAGCCGGGTGTGGCGCAGATCCATCAGAGGGCGATGGGCTAGGTCCACCCGCCGTTTCAGCACCGGGTCGTAGCTGAAGTCGAACCAGCTCTCCATGCGGCGGTTAGCGCCGTCCTCGAGAAAAGCCCTCCGCAATGCTGTGCCCGCACACTTGGGAATGTGTAGAACCACCAGCTGCAGATCGTGATCAACGATCACTGGAGGTGTCTCCCAGGAATTCCAGGATCTCGCGGTCTTTGAGGTTTTGCGACTCGCCTCGACATGTTTCCCGCAATGCGCGGCCCTCCGCTACTTCCCTCAGGCACCGCTGCAGGTTGCCCACCGTGCTCTCCAGTTCATCGATCCGCTCCATCAGGTTGCGGATCACGTTGGCTTCCGCGTCGGGCAGCGCCGAGTGGGCCAGGGGATTGATCCGCACGCCGCTTTGGTGGATCACCCGTCCAGGGATGCCCACCACCGTGCAGTTTTCATCAACGTCTCTCACCACAACTGACCCGGCGCCGATGCGGGTGTTGGTGCCAATTGTGATCGCTCCCAGCACCTTGGCTCCTGCCCCGACCACAACGTTTTCGGCAAGCGTGGGGTGGCGTTTACCGTGCTCTTTGCCGGTTCCTCCCAGGGTGACTCCCTGGTAGAGCAGGCAGCGGTGACCGATTTCGGCGGTTTCGCCGATCACCACCCCCATGCCGTGGTCGATGAACACGCTGTGGCCGATGCGGGCCCCGGGGTGGATCTCAATGCCGGTGAGGGCACGGCCGATTTGACTGAGGCAGCGGGCTGCCAATTTCAGGGGCAGGTGGCAGGACCAGAGGCGATGGCTGATGCGGTGCAGGCTGATCGCCTGGAATCCGGGGTAGCAGCAAACAATTTCCAGCCAGCCGCGGGCAGCCGGATCACGCTCGCGAATGATCGCGAGGTCGGCACGGATGTGATCAAACATCGCAGAGGGGTCAGCTGGCGGCCGCTGGGGTCTGCAGGCCAATCTCCTTACGGAGTAGATCGATCGTATCTGTGCTGAGGTAGCTCTCGGCGCAATGCACCTGTGGCATACGCATCAACTGGGATCGGTTCTGGCGCAGGCTCTGCTCTACCAGCGGCAGGCTCGGCCGATCACAAAGCACGTGGCTGGAGGCCCGCAGCAGGGCCAGCAGGCGGCTCCCCACATCCGGGGTGGCGGTCATCAGCAGTAATTCGTTGCCACGCATTGAGTGGAGAATGACCTCCGCTGCCCTAAGAATGCCGGGGCTGATGCTCACCAGGCCCACACAGCTGCCAGGGCGCAGCTCCTTGAGCATGGCCAGCTCCTGACGGAAGTCGTTGAGGTCAACGGCCACGGCGCGAACGCTGTGTTTCTTGGCCAGCTCTTCCACCGGTTGGAGGAAATAACGGCTGGTCACCACCGTGCCATTGCTGGAGTTCTCCAGAACGCTTTCCAGCTCTTCCAACGGCACCACTTCCACTGGCACATCCAGGCAGGGTTCCAGTTCCTCCGCAATCAGCATCGAGGCGCCGATGTCTTCCCGCGGCGTGCTGACTAGCACGCGGGCGCCGCAACGCAGGCGCCAGTCAATCTCGCGGGTCAGCAGTTCCCGGGTTTGCTGCAGCGTGCAGCCTGCGTTCAGCAGGCCGTCCACACACTTGCGCACTTCCCGGTCGAGGTCGGTGACGCCGCGATTGCGGATGTGCGGTGGCGTTTTGATTTCCCGTGGTTTCTGCTGGTCGCGCACGTAGATACCAGAACCGGCCATGGCTTCCACGACGCCATCGGTTTCCAGCTGGCGGTAGACCTTGCTGATCGTGTTGCGGTGCAATCCCGTTTGCATCGCCAGCTGGCGGGTGCTCGGAAGTCGATGCCCAGGCGGGTAATGCCGCGCTGCGATGGCAAAACAGATTTGGTTGTAGAGCTGTGTCGACGCCGGAATGTCGCTTTCCTGCTGGATATGGAATCGCACGCCGGTGGGACAGGTCTGAATGCGGCCACCATACGGAGCGAATTGCCTGGTGACAATTGGGGGTGTGTCCTATGCAGTTATGGAAAGCTCTGAACTGGCTGCAGGCGAGTGGATTGAGATCCTGAATGGACCGGTTTCTTTGCGTTGCTGGTGGACGAAGCCGAAGGCCGGCTTGAGCGATATTGCGTCATATTCGTCCAGTAATCGTGTGTATGTCGTGCTGCCTGAGGTGTTTGGTGTGAATGGCTGGGTGCGGAGTGTGGCGGATCGCCTGGCCGCCTATGGCCATCCGGCCCTTGCGGTCCCCTTGTTTACCCGCACGGCACCCGATTTGGAGTTGGCCTATGAAACGTCCGATCTGGCTCAAGGTCGACGCCATAAGGACGCCACCACCACCGAGCAGATCCTTGCTGATGTCGCCGCAGCGGTTAGCTGGATAGGGGCGCGTTGCCCTCAGGCTGCCATCCATGTGGTGGGCTTTTGCTTCGGGGGGCACGCCGCCTTTCTGGCGGCCACGTTGCCCGGGGTTGAGCAGGCCGTTGATTTCTACGGAGCGGGCGTGAGCCGGATGCGGCCCGGTGGTGGCGACCCCTCCTTAGCACTGTTGCCCGAGGTCATGGCACGGCTCACATGTGTGTTCGGCACCGCCGATCCCCTTATCCCCGCTGAAGATCGGGAGGCTATTCGAGCGGCTTTGCGCAAGGCCGATCCCGCCGGCGAGCGCTTGCGCTTTGTGGAGTGTGTCGGTGCTGACCACGGCTTCATGTGCGAAGTCCGCAGTAACTTTGATCCCCAGGCCTCAGCCCAGGGGTGGCACTTGCTGCTGGGAGATGCCCCTGTGGCCTAGCCCTGGGGGCTGGCCACCTTGGCGGCGGTGGGCCTTGGCGGCGCTGGGATGGTCCGCACGGCCTTGTTGGCAGCTTGCTCTTTTTCCTCCTTTTTCACCAGCGGCGTTTTGCGCGGGGTGAGGAACATGATCATGTTCCGGCCCTCCCGCTTGGGCGCCTGCTGGATTTCGGCTTTTTCCTCGAGATCTTTGGCCATCCGCCGCAGCAGGGTTTCCGCCAGGGCCGTGTGCTGAATCTCGCGGCCGCGGAAGATCACTGTGCACTTCACCTTGTCGCCGGCCTTGAGGAAGCGCTGGGCCTGACCGATCCGCACATCGTAGTCGTGCTGGTCGATCTTGTAGCGCATCTTGACCTCCTTAACTTCGGTCTGGTGCGACTTCTTCTTGGCCTCTTTGGCTTTCTTTTCCTGCTCGAACTTGAACTTGCCGTAGTCCATGATCCGGCACACCGGTGGGTCGGCTTTTTCGCTCACCAGCACCAGATCCAGTTCCCGGTCACGGGCCACTTCGAGAGCTTCTTCCCGGCTGATCACGCCCAGCTGAGCGCCGTCTGAGTCGACCACCCGCAATTGGGGGTAGTTGATCCGGTCGTTGATGTTGGGCAGCTCCCGAACCGGGGCACGACGGTCAAAACGGGGACGTGGTGGCATTCAGGCGGTGACGGGGACAGGTGCAGACAACTTCAGTGGATACAACGTCTGCATCCTTCACATTAGATGTTGCTCGATCAACGTCATCGCATCCGTCACCATTGCCTGGTCGGGCAGCCAGTGGGGGTTGTGTTGGCGCCTGAACCAGGTGCGTTGGCGTTTGGCGAATTGGCGGGTGCGTTGGCATGTGATTCGCAACGCATCTTCAGTGCTCAGGCTGCCAGCAATCACCTGCAACGCTTCGCCGTAGCCGATGGTTTGCAGCAGCGGCAGATCAGCGCCGTAGCGCTCGCGCAGGCGCTGGGTCTCCTCCACCAGCCCCTCGCGGTAGAGCTGTTCGGTGCGTTGTTGGATCCGCTGGCGAAGATTGGCGGGGTTAAGGCCCAGTTCCAGCACCCGCCAGGGCGGAGGTGTGGCGGTCGCCTGGAGGCTCATCGGTTGCCCGGAGGCGTAGAGCACCTCCAGGGCGCGCTGGGTGCGCACGGCATCGGCTGGAGCGATTTTGGCGGCTGCTTTGGGGTCGGCGGCCTGCAGCAGGGGGTGGCAGATGCCCTGGCCCAGGTCCGTCAGCTGCTGGCGCAGCTGCGGCTGGGGGGGCACCGCCGGAGGTTGCAGGCCACTGGTGAGGGCTTTGAGATAAAGCCCACTGCCGCCCACCAGCAACGCCATGCCCCGTTGGTCCAGCTCAGCGTTGATGCAGGGATTGGCCTCGGCCTGGAACTCCTGCAGTGTGATCGGCTGATCTGGCGTGCGCAGGTCAAGGAGATGGTGCGGCACCCGCGCCTGTTGCTCCGATGTCGGCTTGGCCGTCCCCAGATCCATCTCTCTGTAGAGCTGGCGGGAATCCACGTTGATCACCGGCAGATCCAGTCGTTCGGCGATCTCCAAAGCCAGGGCGGTCTTGCCGCTGGCGGTGGGCCCGAGCAGGGTGATCACCAGGGGATTGGAGCTATTCAAAAGCGTGAGGGGGTGCAGCCCGACTTGGAACGACCTCTGAGAGGCCTCTGCAAGCCTCTATAGACAGCCGGTGGTAGATTGGCATTGTCAGGTCGAGGTTTAGAGCCGTTGCGCCCGCCCATGACCCGGTTTCCTGGCTTGAGACTTATTGAATGAGCGACGCTTCCAAGGTCCAGAACGCCTACGGCGCTGAGCAGATTCAGGTGCTGGAGGGGCTTGAGCCCGTTCGCAAGCGCCCGGGGATGTACATCGGCACCACGGGGCCGCGGGGTTTGCATCACCTGGTGTACGAAGTTGTTGATAACTCAGTTGATGAAGCCTTAGCGGGCCATTGCGACCGCATCGTTGTGGTCCTGGGTGAAGACGGCTCCGCCTCGGTGAGTGACAACGGCCGCGGCATTCCCACTGATGTGCATCCCCGCACCGGCAAGAGTGCTCTTGAGACGGTGCTGACGGTCCTGCACGCCGGTGGCAAATTCGGCGCTGGTGGTTACAAGGTGTCTGGCGGTCTGCACGGTGTTGGCGTGTCCGTGGTGAACGCCCTGAGTGAATGGGTTCAGGTGACGGTGCGCCGTCAGGGCCAGGTGCATCGCCAGCGTTTTGAGCGCGGTGCGGCGATTGGCTCCCTGGCTTCTGAGTCGCAACCAGCAGCGGAGTCCGGCGAGACCGGCACCACCGTCTGCTTCAAGCCCGACCTTGAAATATTCACGGGCGGGATCGTCTTCGACTACGCCACCCTCTCGGCCCGTTTGAGGGAACTGGCCTACCTCAACGGCGGCGTTCGGATCGTGTTCCGCGATGAGCGCGAGTCGGCCCGGGATGCGGAGGGGAACCCCCATGAGGAGACCTATTTCTATGAAGGCGGCATCAAGGAATATGTCGCCTATATGAACAAAGAGAAGGACGCCCTTCACCCCGAGATCATCTATGTGAATTCGGAGAAGGATGGCGTCCAGGTGGAGGCCGCTCTGCAGTGGTGCTCCGATGCCTACTCCGACAGCATCCTTGGCTTTGCCAACAACATCCGCACCGTGGATGGTGGCACCCACATCGAAGGCCTGAAGACCGTGCTGACCCGCACCCTCAACGCCTTCGCCAAGAAGCTGGGCAAACGCAAGGAATCGGATTCCAACCTGGCTGGGGAGAACATCCGTGAAGGTCTGACGGCGGTGCTTTCGGTGAAGGTGCCGGAACCTGAATTTGAAGGTCAGACCAAGACCAAGCTCGGTAACACCGAGGTGCGCGGCATCGTCGACAACCTGGTGGGCGAGTCGTTAGGCCAGTTCCTCGAGTTCAATCCCTCAGTCATTGGCCTGATTCTGGAGAAGGCGATCCAGGCCTTCAATGCCGCTGAGGCTGCCCGCCGAGCCAGGGAGCTGGTGCGGCGCAAGAGCGTTCTGGAAAGCTCAACACTGCCGGGAAAACTGGCCGACTGCAGCTCCCGCGACCCCGGCGAATCCGAGATTTACATCGTGGAGGGCGACTCCGCTGGTGGCTCTGCCAAGCAGGGCCGCGACCGTCGCTTCCAGGCGATCCTGCCGCTGCGGGGCAAGATCCTCAACATCGAGAAGACCGATGACGCCAAGATCTATAAAAATACTGAGATTCAGGCGCTGATCACGGCCTTGGGCCTGGGGATCAAGGGTGAGGACTTCGACGTGAAGAACCTCCGCTACCACCGGGTCGTGATCATGACCGACGCCGACGTGGATGGTGCCCACATCCGCACCCTGCTGCTCACCTTCTTCTACCGCTACCAGAAGGAGCTGGTGGAAGGCGGTTACATCTACATCGCTTGCCCACCGCTCTACAAAGTTGAGCGCGGCAAGAACCACACCTATTGCTACAACGAAGGCGATCTGCAGAAGACCCTGCAGGGCTTCGGCGAGAAGGCCAACTACACGATCCAGCGCTTCAAGGGTCTTGGCGAAATGATGCCCAAGCAGCTATGGGAAACCACGATGGATCCCACTACCCGCACGATGAAGCGTGTTGAGATCGAGGATGCCCTAGAGGCCGATCGCATCTTCACGATCCTGATGGGCGACAAGGTGGCGCCCCGCCGGGAATTCATTGAGACCCACAGCGCCGAGCTGGACATGGCAGCCCTCGACATTTGATGGGGCCTGTTCTGCGTTGGAGTTGGCTGTTGGGGGTGGCCCTGATGGCCCCGGCAGCTCTGCCAGCCGGAGGTGCTGATCGGCGTCAACCGCAACCCCGTCGACGTGCGGTATCTGGAACTCTGCACACTGCCTCGGATCAGCCCCTGCGGTTGAGTCCGATGGCAGTCGCACCAAGACTGAGCACCCTTGAGGCGGGATCCTCCCTGCGGCTGCTGCGGCGTTGGTCCGCTGCCGATGGTCAGGATTGGTTGCACGTGCAAACGCTTTCGGGAGATCAACGTCGTGGCTGGCTCCGCGCCTGAAGTGGTCTTGGTGGGTCTAGGGGCGATCCCCGGGGCCTGGCTGCGTTTGAAGGTGGTGAACCACTTTCAGCCGATGGTGCCCAAGAAGCACTGGGGCACCTTCATCGTGAATGTGGTGGCCTGTTTCGCCCTCGGTTTGGTGTTGGCGCTGAATGAAATCTGTTCCGCCAGCACAGGCATTGCCCTGCTGATGGGCGTGGGCTTCTTCGGCAGCCTCAGCACTTTTTCCACCTTCGCCGTGGAGCTGCTCAACGAGTTGCGGGCTGGTCAGGCCTTGACGGCTCTGGTGCTGGCGGTGGCCTCAATCGGGGCAGGCTTGCTGGCCTCTGCTTTGGGTTACGGACTGGGGACCCATGCCTGACACCCAACCCAGCCTGCAACTGGAATTGCAGGAGCTTTTACTTGTGGGTGCGGGTGCAGTTCCCGGAGCTTTGCTGCGCTGGCAGGTAGCTGTGCATCTGGGGGATCAGAACCTGCTGGTGAACGTGCTGGGGGCTGCTCTGTTGGGGCTACTGGCTGGGCTCCCGACGGCGCCTCGGCGTCAATTGCTGCTGGGCATTGGTTTCTGCGGTTCGGTCACCACCTTCAGCAGTTGGATGCTGGCGGCCATGAAGCACCTCAGTGCTGGTAATTGGCCCGCCGCATTGGGCTTGATCGGGCTGACCCTCGGGCTGGGGCTTGGCGCCGCAGCCCTGGGATTCAGCCTGGGGCGACGGTTCAAGCCGCCAGCGCCGCCTCAATCGCCGACTTGAGGTCTTCGGGGGTGACGCCGCTCTTGAAGCGAGCGATCACCGTGCCGTCCTTGCCCACCAGGAACTTCTCGAAGTTCCACTCCACATCGCCGGCGGGATCCATCTGCTTGAGGGTGGTGTAAGGCTCGGTGGTGCTTCCTTTGGCGTGCACCTTCTCGAACAGTTCGAAGTCGGCGCCATAAGTTGTGGAGCAGAAGCTCTTGATCTCGTCCAGGGTGCCGGGCTCCTGGGCGCCGAAGTCATTGCAGGGGAAGCCCAGCACAGCCAGGCCCTTGGCGGCGTAGGCCTCGTTGAGGGCCTGAAGGCCGGCGTACTGCTTGGTGAAGCCGCAGCGGCTGGCCACGTTCACGATCAGCAGCACCTTGCCGGCGTAGTCGCCCAGGGATTTGCTGCTGCCGTCAGGGGTGGTGACGGAAACGGCGCTGACGCTGATCGCCATGGTGGAACAGAGATGGAGCGCAGAGGTTAACCGGCTGTAACGGCCATACACTGGGCTCCCGGCCGGAGGGGGCATGACGGAGGCATCGGGGCTAAGCAGTGCTGGCGTAAGCGTGGAGCCCGAGTTGCTGGCTGAGGCGGTTTCCCATGAGCTCGTAGCGATGCTCCAGGCGGGCAACTACGACGCGGTGAAATTGCTGCTGGAACCGGTTCAGCCGGTGGACATCGCTGAAGCGATTGGCAATCTTCCAGCCAACCTGCAGGCGATTGCCTTTCGTCTGCTTAGCAAGGACGAGGCCATCAGTGTTTATGAATACCTCGACACCGCTACTCAACAGAGCCTGCTGAGCCTGCTGCGTTCCGGTGAGATGCGCGAGGTGGTGGAGGAGATGTCGCCGGATGACCGCGCTCGGTTGTTTGAGGAGCTGCCGGCCAAGGTGGTGCGGCAGTTGCTCAGTGAGCTGAGCCCCGATGAGCGCAAGGTGACCGCTGAGTTGCTGGGATACCGCGCGGAGACGGCCGGTCGCTTGATGACGACTGAGTACATCGCCTTCAAGGAAAACCAGACGGCGGCGGTGGCACTGGAGATTGTGCGGCGGCGTGCCCGCGACACCGAAACGATTTATTCCCTCTACGTGACGGATGCGGAGCGACGCCTCACCGGCATCCTGTCGCTCCGTGATCTAGTTACAGCAGACCCACAAGCCCGCATCGGCGATGTGATGACGGAGGAGGTGCTCAGCGTCAGCACCGACACGGATCAGGAGAAGGTGGCGCGCACGATTCAGCGCTACGACTTCCTTGCTGTTCCCGTGGTGGATTTGGAACAGCGCTTGGTGGGCATCGTCACGGTGGACGACGTGATCGATGTGATCGAGCAGGAGGCCACCCGTGATCTCTACGCCGCCGGCGCCGTGCAGGCCGGCGATGACGACGATTACTTCAGCAGCAACCTGTTCACCGTTGCTCGCCGCCGCGTGGTGTGGCTGGCGGTGCTGGTGCTCGCAAGCTTTTTCACATCGGAAGTCATCGCCGCTAATGAGGACGTGCTGCAGCAGGTGGTGTTGCTGGCGGCGTTCATTCCCTTGCTGGGTGGCACTGGCGGCAACGTGGGGGCCCAGAGCTCCACGGTGGTGATCCGCGGTTTAAGCACCCAGAGCATCTCCAGCCTTGGTCCGTTAAGGGCGATTGGCCGCGAAGCCATGGCGGGGGCGTTGCTGGGGGTGTTGATGATGCTGCTGGTGGTTCCCTTTGCCTGGTGGCGAGGGGAAAGCGCTTTGGTGGGCCTATCGGTGGGGATGAGCCTGCTGGCGATCACCACGCTTGCTGCCACAGCGGGGGCTGCGTTTCCGCTGCTGTTTGACCGCATGGGTCTGGATCCAGCCCTGATGTCTACGCCTTTCATCACCACCTGCACCGACGTGGCTGGAACGCTGATCTACTTGAAAACGGCGGGGTGGCTGCTGGTCCACCTGCCGCAGCTGGTTCAGGCAGGAGGTATTTCTACCCATTTCTTCGTCTTGGGGGTTTTCTGAGAGTCTGTTTACGTTTCTTAGGAGTACTCTTCACATAACTCAAAGAAGCATCCCATGGCCCTGGCTGCGACAGCTGCTTCCAAGCCCAAAGCAGCTGCGAAGGCTGCAAGAACCGTGACCGCTGATGTTGATCTGGTTCGCTCATATCTGCGTGACATTGGCCGTGTGCCGCTGCTGACCCATGAGCAGGAGATCACTTTGGGCCGGCAAGTCCAAGAGTTGATGGATCTGGAGTCCCTCGAGTCTGAGCTGGAGAGCAAGGCCGGTGAAAAGCCCAGCCGTGATCAGCTAGCCAAGGCGTCAGGACTGTCATCGATGCAGCTCAAGCGCAAGCTGCAGCATGGCCGTCGCGCTAAGGAGCGGATGGTGGCCGCCAATCTCCGGTTGGTGGTGAGCGTGGCCAAGAAGTACACCAAGCGGAACATGGAGCTCCTGGATTTGATCCAGGAAGGAACCATTGGCCTGGTGCGTGGTGTCGAGAAATTCGATCCCACCCGCGGCTACAAGTTCTCCACCTACGCCTATTGGTGGATTCGTCAGGGAATCACGCGTGCCATCGCTGAGAAGAGCCGCACAATCAGGTTGCCGATTCACATCACCGAGATGCTGAACAAGCTCAAAAAGGGTCAGCGCGAGCTGAGCCAGGAGCTGGGCCGGACCCCCACCGTTACCGAATTGGCTGCCTTTGTTGAGCTCCCGGAAGACGACGTCAAAGATTTGATGTGTCGCGCCCGTCAACCGGTCAGTCTAGAAATGAAGGTTGGTGATGGTGACGATACCGAACTGCTTGAGTTGCTCTCGGGTGACGGCGATCTTCCCAGCGATCAGGTGGAGGAAGACTGCTTGAAAGGCGATCTGCGCAGCCTGTTGGGTCAATTGCCTCACTTGCAGGAGCAGGTGCTGCGCATGCGTTATGGCATGGATGGGGAAGATCCGATGAGCCTTACCGGTATTGGGCGTATTCTGGGCATGAGTCGTGACCGTGTTCGGAACCTTGAGCGTGATGGCCTAGCGGGTCTGCGGAGGGTCAGTAATCAAGTGGAGGCCTACGTGGCTTGTTAAAATCATCAGTTTAAATTATATTATCCTTAGCTTTTTGTTATAAATTTGAAAAAAAGTCTTCAATTTGTGCATATTGGTAAATGTGGCGGTTCAACTGTTAATAGTCTTTTAGATAATTCTCCATTCGTGCAAAACAATTATTCCAATTATTTTGAATCACATATAAATGGTGTAAATACTATTTCAAGCTGTGATTACCTTTTTGTTTTAAGAAATCCTATTAGACGAGCATTTTCAGCTTTCGAATGGAGGAAAAAGTTAGTTATCGATGATAAAAATCCTGAACAGCAAGGTCGTTTTTCAGGAGAACAAGAAGTCTTAAAAAAATACATTTCTCTTGGAAATATGGCACGCTTGCTTTACCGATCTGATGGTTCCTTGGATCAAAAAGTTGCTAGAGACTTTAATTTAATACATCACCTGCGTGAGTCAATCCATTTTTATATCAATCCGCTTGTAAGTATATTGTCGACCGAAAACATACTTGGTGTAATATGCCAAGAATTATTAGCCGAAGATTGCTCTAGAATTTTAGGTGTTGATGCTACCAATCTATTTTGCCGTCGTAATGATTCAAAAACATCAATACATTCTGATCTTGATGTTCTTTCGGTCGCAAATCTGCGGCGATTCTTGTTCGAGGATTATCAATGTATCATTAAGCTATGGAGCTTGGGAGCTATTTCAAATAAACAATTATCAGCATTGCTCGATGAGTCTTAAATCTCTTTGTCTTTAGCAAGATTTGTTATTTTGGATGTTATATTAAAATTTAAATCAGTTGAGAGAGCCACTTAAAATGGTTTGAGCCAATCGAAGAGTGATGATCGATTAACTTTTTCAAAAAATATCTTTTTAGCTCTCCAAGCTCTTTATTGTTTGCCTTATTATTAATTTGTAGAGGATCTGATTTTCTGTCGAATAATACTTCGAAGCCACTATTATTAACTGCATACCAAAATTCATTCCCAATAATTCCAACTTCACCCTTCTCGGAAGGATTAAGGCTTTGGTCTTCTATGAAGATAAAATCGTCACCCCCTGTTTTTGTTGACTGTTCTACAAGTAAATCTGCCCTGCTTTGGCCTGTGAATTCGCCAGGAGAGTAGCTTGTATCAGTTAAATCAAGAAGAGTAGGACAAAAATCTATCGTACTCCATTGAAATGTGTGCATACTCTTGGGTTTAATTTTTGGTGGATATCGGATAATAAATGGAATTTTGTATGCACTTTCATACATGCCATTTTTTGATAATAATCCATGTTCTCCCATATAATCGCCGTGGTCAGATGTAAAAATGATAATGGTTTGATCATATATATTTTTGGCTTTTAAGCAACTTATAATGTCTCCCACTTTGTCGTCAATTAGTTTGACCATACCTGAGTATGCTGCTTTATGTTTTTGCAAAGTCTCAATGTTATTAATATGAAATTTTTTCTTATTAATCCATGGTGGTAATTCAGAAGGGTCCTGATGAAAAGAGGGTGGGATTGTCATTTCATGGGGATTGAACAGCGACTGATACGGATTTCTAGTGATGTATGGATTGTGAGGATCGGGAATGCTGAGCATTGACAAGAAAGGATGATTTACATTTCTGTTGATAAAATCAATCAATTCATGGGTAAGCCAATCTGTTGTGTAGCTTTTTTCGTCTCCTATTTCTTTAAATACATTCGGTTGATCATTGCTCTGAGCAGGAGCAAATCGAATAATTTTTTTAAAGTGACCACGATTAAACATTAAATTAGTTTCAGTAAACCCCATCCCTCGGTCTGGGTGAACCCATCCAGGTCTTAGAGAACCATCCAGGTGATATTTTCCGAAATAACTTGTTGTGTAACCATTGCTTTTTAGGACTTTTGCAAATGTATTAACTTCTTGAAAAATAGCTTGATTATTAGCTTGAGCTCCATGGATGTTTGGGTATGTACCTGATAAAAAACACCCTCTCGATGGCGTACATGGATTTGCATTGGTATAAAAATGCTCACTTAGAGCCCCCTCTTCAGCAAGGGAATCAATATAATGAGTTTGTAGGTAGTTTTGTTTTTTGTAAGCAGATATTGTCCAGAGAGATTGTTGGTCAGTCTGAATAATTAGTATATTTGGCTTCATTGGGATTATTTTGTGCTGGATTTAGAATTGATAAAGGATGCCTGATGTTCTTCAGATAGTTTGTCCCAGGAAATTCGATCATATAAGCCATCATTTGCAAGCAAAAGATTGTCTCGAATGTATTTATTTGCTTCTTTTATTGATATAGTTTTATATTCAAAAAATGAAAGAACTTCTTCGTGATCTGCCAACAGCTTTGTAATTAATTCTATACCTCTACTTCTTAGGAAGCATAAATATTTTGGTGTCATGTCTATTATCTCAGAAATCCCAGTAGTAGGCTTTCCCTTTAGAGTAGTTTGGAGGGGTTTATCATCTTTGATTGCATTAGGGTGAAAATATGTGAGAATAATGTCTGGATTGCTGCAAAAATTTTCATAGGTAATGACTGGCACGTCTCGATAGTTGATTGAATTTTTCATCTGAATGGACGACAAAAATTTCCATTTGTTTGTATAATGTATAATGGCTTCATTAATAGAAAGCATTTTATATTTTAGTGCGTAGCGATTAATGCAAGAGCCAATAAAGTGATACGGATTGCTAATAAAAAGAATTGATTGTAATGGCTGAAAGGTTTCAATAGCTTGCGCCATATGGCATAGATTTGGAGGGCTTGCTTCAATAAAATTGCCGCACTCAGCTTCACTAGCAAGTTTAGGCCAAACCTTTGCTGCTATATCGTAATTAATCTTTTTGCGTGTGTCCCATCGATTTTTTTTATCTATTGATTTCCATACTTCAGGTATTTTCAATCCCTCTCGGTGTCTATTGAGTGGTAAATAGCAATTTTTAATTTGAGATGCAATGTATTCGCTAACAATGGTTGTACCTGAGTTGTAAGGGCTAAAAATAAAGATATAATTCATGCTTAATTCCAGGTAGCTATATTAATTTAATGTAAGCTCTATTCGTAATTTTTCATGGAGACTCCATTCTTCCACACTAATCTTTTGTTGGCTATCAAGACATTTTCAAGAAACGAATTCATCGCTTTGAAGTTTTTCATGGAATTACTCGCGCATCCATACAAGTGTATCGGGTATGTCTCTCCTCCAGGCAATTCCCCGGCTTCGATGAAAGTCGCTATTTTAAAGTGTTCTTTTAGCTTTTGACACCACCAGTCCGCAGGTGCTATTAAAAAGTGAAAGTTGCGCCCATCACTGGTTCTTTTTGAGGCGGGTAGGAGGTCTATGCAGAAGAAGAAAAATTTATCAGTTAAGCCCTTTATTTCTGTTAGTGTGCTGTCAATATCTTCTCGGCCGATATGTTCAAGGACATCGATAGACGTGACGATATCGAATTTTTCTTTAGGCAGTGTTGCGAATTCTGGAATGGCCGGGTCGTAATTGTAAGTCCTTATTGAAAGGAATTGTGCTGAATCGATGCATTCTTTGAGCCCTCCTCTGCCACAACCGTGGTCAAGAAGTGAAGATATATTTTGTGCTTGGCTGGCAGCTTTAATGGCTTCGGGGATAGTGAGTAGATATTTAAATGATTTCTTGTTGCTGTAGGAGCTACTATTGCCATAATTGTTTCTGATAGCGTGTGCTTCTTTAGAGGCTTCTATGAAAGAATTTTCCATGGAATCAGCTGCGTTTTATTGGAAGTTGAGGCGTTGCATGTTTTCGTTTAACTCTTTCCATTTGAAGAAGTGACTGTTTCTGAAGTGCTCTGGCGATATTTTACACGTCGAAATCGTGCTCGTAGTCGATAGGCTTCTGCCTATGTGCGCAAATGATCAGTCCTTGATAAAGGTAAGTGCTCTGCAAAGCGCCTGATTCGTTGTGTGTGGCGCTTCGTCGTGAGGGCAGTGACCAGCTCGAGATATCACTGTGAGCGATCGAACGCAGGCGATGCTTTCACTCCAGCTTTCTGCTTCTGCCAACGGTTCCCAGGGGTCGTTTTCCCCCCAAATTAGATCCACCGGAGCTTTCAAGTCTTTCATCAACTGTGGAGCGAGATGGTCGTCGAACAGGTTGATGAATCCGCGGAAGGCTTCGGTGGCGCCGTCGCGTTGGGTGGGTTCGAACAGCAGATCCACCAGGTCGTCGTCAACGTTGGCGCCACTGGGGTATGCCTGCTTCAGCACGCTGCGAATCACGCCAGGCCGTGCTGCATTGCGGAACAGTGCGGTGCTGAGCCAGCGCTGCCGCACCATCGTTTTTAGCAGCGGCCTGATCCAGGCCATCCATGCCGGTTGTGTGGCCAGTTGCTTGTCGTCCATCAAGCGCTGGGCGCAGTCGATCAGCACCACGCCACGGCAGCGCTCGCCCAGCAGCTGGGAGGCTCGGAGGGCAACAACCCCGCCGATCGAGTTGCCTACTAGTCGTACCGGTCGTTGCACCACCGCATCGCAGAAATCAGCCACTTGCTGGCCCCAGAGGTCGAAGCCGTAATGCACGGCATCTGCTTCGACGGGTTCATCCTTCAAGCAGGCACGGGGTTGGTCACTACGCCCGAAACCAAGCAGATCGATGGCATAGGTGGGAGCCTGCTCGGCCAGCACAGGCTGGTTGAAGCGCCAGTGGTTTGTGTTGGCTCCAAAACCATGGATCAGCAGCACGGCCTCTTCGGCATCGGCGTTGCCCATCAAGCTCCAGCCAATTGATCGCCCGTTCCAGCTCCAGAGGTTGTTGCTCGTGCTCACACCTTGGCCTGTTGCGCCGCTGCATCCTGGCGAGCGAATGGCCTGGATTGACACGTCCTGGGCATTTGTTCTGCAGACCTGTCAATTTGGAACAGTGTTGGCGTCTTCCTTTGGCTGCACCGGAGCTGTTGCCGTTAATCGAGGCCGTCGGTCGGGTGCTGCTCGGCAAGGACCATCAGGTGCGCCTGGCCTTCAGTTGTTTGTTGGCCGGTGGTCATCTGTTGATCGAAGACCGGCCGGGGATGGGGAAATCAACCCTGGCTGAAGCGTTGGCCAGGGTCTTTGCGCTTGCCTTCAAGCGGGTGAGCTTCACCAGTGATCTGTTGCCGGCTGACCTCACGGGCCTGAACGTGTTCAACCCCGCAGAGGCCAGCTTCCGTTTTCAGCCCGGTCCACTGTTCACGCAGGTGCTGCTGGCTGATGAGATCAATCGCGCCAGCCCTCGCACCCAGAGCGCTTTGCTGGAGGCGATGGCCGCTGGTCGCGTCAGTGTTGACGGCGTTAGCCATGCCTTGCCGCACCCGTTTTTTGTGATTGCAACGCAGAACAGCCTTGATCAGGTGGGAACCAGCCCCTTGCCCGAGGCTCAGTTGGATCGCTTCCTGATGCGCCTGAGCCTTGGTTTTCCTGATCGTGACTCTGAACGGACGTTGTTGAGAGCTGGATTTGATCCAACCTCCGACAGCCTGCCGCGGCTTCGCCCGGAGGCCTTGCTGCAGTTGCAGCACCGTTGTTCCGCCCAGCACTGCTCTGAGCTACTGATCGATTACGTCCTTGATTTGGTTGAGGTCAGTCGTCAGCGCCATCCCGGTCTTTCTCCGCGGGCCAGTCAGGGCCTCCTGGCGGCTGCTCGGGCTTGGTCTCTGCTCGATGGGCGTGATCATGTGGTGATTGACGATGTCCAGGCTGTGTTGCCCGTGGTGGTGGAGCATCGACTGGATGCCGGTTGTCCCGCTCGACATGGTGCACCGCACAGCGAAGCCCTTCTTCAAGCCGTCCCAGCCTTGCGCTGAATTGAGGTTGGGGCATCGAAGCCTTTACATCATTCCCAGTCGCTTCGGAGCGCTATGGATTGCCGCCGCTGGCCTGTTGCTGCTGGTGGCCATCCAGACGGGCAGCAACAGCACCCTGCTGCTGGCTTTCGTGATGCTTGGCCTGATGTTGCTGGCCATGTTCCTTACCCACGACACACTCCAGGGCCTCATGCTGCGGTGTGATCAGCCTGCAGCGACGTTTGCCTGTGAGCTGGCCGACTATCCCTTGCAGTTGGAGAGTTCCGAAGCCCGGCCCCGGTGCAGCTTGCGTGTTCAGGGGCATGCGGTGGTGGCGTGTGATCGCATTGCCGCAGGCACAACGACTCTCGCTCTTCCCTGGGTGGCGGAGAACCGTGGTTGGCAGCTGCCGCCTCCTGTGCAGATCGAGACCATTGCTCCCATGGGGCTGTTCATTTGTTGGGGGCGTTGGCAGCCCAGGCAGCCGCAGTTGATCTGGCCGCGGCGGCGGCCTGGTCCTGTCGCCGAAACGCAGCCTTCACGATCCAGGGGTGGGCTGGAGGAATGGCAAGACCTCAGACCTGTCCGCGAGGGGGAACGACCGGCCCTGGTGGATTGGGCCAGTGCTGCGCGAGGCAGGCCCTTGCAAGCCAAGGTGTTCAACGACCCCGAGGAGCCTGAGGTGATCCTCGCCCCTGCTTCCGGCGTTGCGCTGGAGCTGGCCCGGGAGCATCTGGCGGATCGCATCTGGCAGCTTCACCACAGCGGTGTCTGCTATGGCCTTCAGATCCAGGGCATCAGCTTGGCGCCATCGAAGGGGCGGCGCCATCGCGATGCATGTCTGGAGGCGTTGGCGACGGCATGAGCCACCAAAGTCACGCGTCCTCTCTGGCCTGGTGGGCGTTGCCGCCTGTGATGCTGCAATGCATTGCCCTGAATTGGTCCGCGCCCCTCACCTGGCCCACATGGGCGTTGGTGTTTTGCTCTCTGTTCAAGCTGCGGGATTGCCGGCGCCCCTTTGACCGCCGGCTTGTCGCTCTACTGCAATTGGTCTCCACCGGCTTGCTGGCGGCCCAGCTGCAGGGCCTGTTGGCGAGCATCCTGCAGGTGCTGGCGGTGTTGCTGGCCCTAGCCGGCTTGCTGGGCCATGAGCTGGCTGGGGCTCTGACCTTCCGTGGTTTTTTGCGGCGCAGCCTGCAGCTGCTTGCGGCAGCGTTGCCGCTGGCGCTGGTGCTGTTTTTATTTGTGCCCAGGCTGCCACCTTTGTGGACCACTCAGCTGGGCCCCACTCGCGGCACGGTTTCTGGGCTCTCTCCAGATCTGGATCCCCTCAGCATTGCGGAGCTGGCCCTGGTGGATGGCTCGGCAGCGCGCGTTTTGCTGCCGGAGGGGATGCCCCTGCCTACGGATGCCTATTGGCGGGTGTTGGTGCATGAGCAGTTCGACGGCCGCCGCTGGCAGCACCAGGATCCTCCTGTTATTCGGGGTAGGTCTGGTGGTCAAAAGGTTGGGCAAGGAACCAGTCAGTGGTGGGTGGTTGAACCCTCGGCGACCAGGGCCGTCCCCTGGGACGGCTCAGCCTTGCCGACATCGCCTGATCAGTGGATCACGCCGGAAGGTGAGCTGCTGGTCGGTGCCGCATCGCGCCAGCGCCGCTCCTTTCGCCTTCAGTCCACCGAAAAGATGGCGGCCTGGCAGCAGCGCATCCCCGTTCCCAGTGAACGCCAGTCGCCCCCTGATTCCTTGCCCAGACTTAAGGCATTGGCTCGCCAGTTCCGAGCGCTGCCCACGGCTTCTGGACGTCTGGAGGCGGCTGAGGATTGGTTTCGGCGTCAGCCTTTCCGTTACAGCCTTCAGCCCGGTGCGGTTGCTGATCTGGATGTCTTTTTGTTTGATCAGCAGGTGGGGTTCTGCGGTCACTACGCCAGTTCCCTGGCCGCCTTGATGCGGGCTGCTGATGTGCCGGCCCGCGTGGTGAGTGGCTATCAGGGCGGGCATGTGGTGCAACCGCTCAGCGGCAGTCCCTATCTGGAGCTGCGCCAGAGCGATGCCCACGCCTGGGTGGAGCTGTGGTTGGAGGGGCAGGGTTGGCGTCGGGTTGATCCCACCCTCTGGGCAACAAATGCTGCTCTGCCCTCTGCCGCAGTGGCTGCTGAGTCAGGGCAGCGCCAAGAGGAAAATGTGCCCTGGTGGCGTTGGCTCCAATGGCAGTGGTGGGGCCTGAATCTGGCCTGGACGCGCTGGTGGTTCGGTTTCGACCAGATCAGTCAGCAGGCCTGGTTGCAGACGTTGTTTGGTGCGCAGCTGCGTTGGTTGGGTGTGGCGATCGTTGTGGGTTGCTTCGCGTCCACAGCGGCTGGTTGGCTGTTGTTGCGCCTTGGCCTCCGGTCTCGCTCCCCACTGGCTCAATCCCTTCGTCTCATGGCCCGTCGAGGTGTGGTTCCCCTTCAGGGGGAAAGCTTCCCCCGTCTGTGTCGGCGAGCCGCGAGGATGCAGCCCGATCTGGCCCCGCTGTTTCAGGCCATGGCAGATCAGCAGCAGCTGCTTGCCCATGCCCCGCTCACCCCATCCCAGCGCCGGCACCATCTGCGCCAATGGCGGCATCTCCGCTCAAGGCTTGGCCGACTCCGTTGATCTGAGCAGTTGCTTGCTCAGCTGGTGGCAGACCCATGGCCGGCGGGATCCCTTGCAGAAGCCCTGGATGTTCAATGCGGCCGGGGGGTGGCCTGACGCGGATCAACAGCTCAATCCCTACGGCATCTGGATTGCCGAGGTGATGCTGCAGCAGACCCAGTTGGCGGTCGCGCTTCCCTACTGGACACGTTGGATGGCGGCGTTTCCCACCCTGGAGTCCCTGGCCGCGGCGTCTCTTGACGAGGTGCGCTTGAAATGGCAGGGCCTCGGCTATTACTCACGGGTCCGCCGGGTGCACGAGGCGGCGCAGCTGCTAGTGGGCCGAGCCTGGCCCCATGCCTTGGAGGAGTGGATGGCATTGCCGGGCATCGGCCGGACCACCGCCGGCAGCATCCTCTCCAGTGCTTTCAATGTTCGTTCGCCGATCCTGGATGGGAATGTCAAACGTGTGCTGTCGCGACTGACGGCCCATCCGCGCCCGCCGGCTCGCGACGACGCCCTGTTCTGGAGCTGGAGCGAGGCCTTGCTTGATCCGGTGCGGCCTCGGGATATCAACCAGGCCTTGATGGATCTGGGGGCCACACTCTGCACCCCTCGCCAGCCGCACTGCCACCGCTGCCCCTGGCAACCCCACTGCTCTGCTTACGCTGCCGGCGATCCCTGCCGTTGGCCCGTGACCGATGCCTCCAAGCCCCTGCCCTTCCAGTTGATCGGTGTGGGTGTTGTGCTGAACACGGCAGGCGAGGTGTTGATTGACCAGCGACTTGAGGAAGGCCTGCTGGGAGGGATGTGGGAGTTCCCCGGTGGCAAACAAGAGCAGGGCGAAACAATCGAAACCTGCATCGCACGCGAGTTGAACGAGGAACTCGGAATCACCGTGACGGTCGGCGCTCAACTGATCACCGTTGATCACGCCTACAGCCACAAGAAGCTCCGCTTTGTGGTGCATTTCTGCGACTGGGTCTCGGGGGAGCCGCAGCCTCTTGCCAGTCAGCAGGTGCGTTGGGTGCGGCCGGATGAACTGGGTAACTACGCCTTTCCAGCGGCCAACGCAAAGATCATTGCGGCGTTGCTGGCTCACTCATGAAGTTGCTGCTCCATGCCGGCCCGATGAAAACGGGCTCAACGGCATTTCAGGAACTGCTTGGGGTCAATCGCTCCCTCTTGGAGCACAGCGGAATTCGCTTCCGCCATCTGCGCCGTCAGGAGCTGGATGATCTCGAAGCGGTGCTGGAGGCCGAGCGGAGACGCGGTTGGCCGCGGGTGCTGTTGCTCTCCCACGAATGCCTTTGTCGCCTGGACCCCTATCGCTTGAAAGCGGCTTTGCGTTTGGTGCCGGCCCCGGCTGAGGCGGTTCTGGTGGCGCGACCGCTCCGGGAGGTTTACCCAAGCCTTTATCTGCAGAACCTCAAGGGCCATGTGATGCGCACCTCCTCCTATGAGGAGTTTCTGCAGGAACAGATCGAGCGCGACCGCCGGCCGGAGCAGGCGGAGCGGGGACAGGTGTTCCGCTATGCCTTTCTGGAGGAGCAGATGCAGGCCGCGGGTTGTGCGGTCCAGTGGGTCTCCTATGCACGTTCATCCCTGCTGGATGATCTGTTGTCCTGGCTGGCGCACCATGCCGATGCAGTGGAGATGTTGCGCGGACTGAAGCCCCTACCCACGCCAAGTGGTGTGAGTCCACGACGGTCTCTTGATGGAACTGTTGTTGAGGTGGCCCGCCGTCTGAATGAACGTTGTCGTGCGGGAACGCTGTCTCCTGAGGATCGAGACAGCCTCCTGGTCGCTTTATTGGACAGCAGCGATCGGATTCGTTCCCAACGCCAGGGCCTGGATTCTTTCCGAGAAAACCATGCCACTCGCCTGGATGCTTTGGATGATGAGCTCAATGGCACCTTCTGGCGCCATCACGACATGCATCCTTCCCCATGGGATCCGAAATAGCCGGCCCTTCTTCTGTCGTCTGTCTTGGTGAAGCCCTGATCGATCGGCTTGGGCCGCCCGGAGGTGATCCGGCGGTGGATCGGCCTGTGGACGACCGTCTGGGAGGAGCCCCAGCGAATGTGGCCTGTGGCTTGGCCCGCTTGGGCACACCGGTGGCGTTTGCCGGTCGCTTGGGGCAGGACGTCATTGGCGAGGCTTTTTCCAGGTTGTTTGCTGAGCGTGGTCTGGAGACCTCGCTGCTGCAGCGGGATGCCGAGCGTCCCAGTCGCATTGTTCTGGTGCGCCGTGAGCGGGATGGAGAACGGCAGTTTCAGGGCTTTGCCGGGAATGAAGGGGCCGGTTTCGCGGACCAGGCTCTGGAGCCAGCTGCGCTGCCTCAGGCCCGATGGTTGTTGATCGGTACGCTTCCACTGGCGGCACCAATTTCGGCTTCGGCTTTGTTGTCGGCCGTCCGCCAGGCTCAGGCCCACGGCACGGCGATCGCTCTCGATGTGAACTGGCGCCCTACGTTTTGGGATGCAGCGGCTGATCCTGAGGCCAAACCGTCCGCAGCGGCGAAGGCTGCGATTCAACCGCTTCTGGACCAGGCGGCCCTGATCAAGTTGGCGCGGGAGGAAGCGCTTTGGTTCTTCAACACCGACGATCCCGGCGCGATCCAGCAGGCCTTGCCCCAGCGGCCGGATGTGGTGGTGACCGATGGAGCGGCCCCAGTGCGCTGGCAGTTGGCTGATGCATCTGGCCAACAGGCCGCCTTTAAGCCTCCCACCATTGTTGACACCACCGGTGCCGGCGATGCCTTCACGGCCGGGCTGTTGCACCGGTGGTCTGCAGCGCCCCAGGAGCGCATCCGCTTTGCAGCCGCCTGTGGTGCCTTGGTCTGTGGCGGTGCCGGCGCTATTGATCCGCAGCCCACGCAGGCTCAGGCGGAGGCCTTCCTGGGAGTAGTGAGCTGAGCGAGCCGGCCTTCATCCTGGTAAATCAGCTCGAGCCTCCAGGCTTCTAGCAGATCAAGACCCAGCCGTTCTGGCCACTCCACCGCCATCAACGCCCCTGCCGCGCGCGCCTCTTCCTCTTCCTGCAAAAACAGCTCATCGGCTGCAGCCGGGTGCTCCAGGCGATAGAGATCGAGATGCACCAGCTGCGGTGTTCCCTGGGGATAGTGCTGCGCCAAGGCAAAGGTGGGGCTGGTGATCGGCTCGGTGATCCCGAGGCCTTCGGCCAGGCCCTGCACCAGCGATGTTTTGCCGGCCCCCAGGGGGCCACTGAGTAGAAGAATTGCCCCCCGTGGCAGTTCGCGAGCGAGGGATCGGCCCAGGGCTCGGGTCGTCTCAAGGGTCTCAAGAGCCCAGACATGCCCTGTAGAGTCCGGCTCTAGCGAGCCCGAAGCCTCGGCGTCTCTGCAGAGATTCAACTCCACGTTTGCTTTAGGGAGCATTAAAACCATGGTGGCAGCGCCCACGTCCCCGGCTGAGCTGAAGCTCGGCGTCGATTGCGTCATTGCCGACATAGATCAAGCCGATTTCGGCCGCAAGGAGCTCGACATTGCCGAGACCGAGATGCCCGGTCTGATGGCGTTGCGCGAGAAGTACGGCAGCGAGAAGCCCCTGCAGGGCGCCCGCATCGCTGGCTCTCTGCACATGACGATTCAGACCGCGGTTCTGATCGAGACCCTGGTGGAGCTCGGAGCAGAAGTGCGCTGGGCCTCCTGCAACATCTTCTCCACCCAGGACCATGCCGCTGCGGCCATCGCCGCCAAGGGCATTCCTGTCTTCGCTGTTAAAGGCGAGACCCTTGAGGAGTACTGGGACTACACCCACCGCATCCTCGAGTGGGGTGACGGCGGATCTCCCAACATGATCCTGGACGACGGTGGCGATGCCACCGGACTGGTGATGCTGGGCAGCAAGGCCGAACAGGACATCACCGTTCTGGACAACCCCGGCAACGAAGAGGAGACCTTCCTGTTCGCTTCGATCAAGAAAAAGCTGGCCCAGGACCCCAGCTTCTATTCCCGCACCAAGGCCCAGATCCAGGGCGTGACCGAGGAGACCACCACTGGTGTGGCGCGTCTATACAAGATGCAGAAGAGCGGTGAACTGCCCTTCCCCGCTATCAACGTCAACGACTCGGTCACAAAGAGCAAGTTCGACAACCTCTACGGCTGCCGCGAGTCACTGGTGGACAGCATCAAGCGGGCCACCGACGTGATGGTGGCTGGCAAGCAGGCCCTGGTGATCGGCTACGGAGATGTGGGCAAGGGTTCAGCCCAGTCTCTGCGTGGTCTCGGCGCCACCGTCTGCATTGCGGAAGTGGATCCGATCTGCGCGCTGCAGGCCGCCATGGAGGGTTACCGCGTGGTGCGTCTGGAAGACGTGGTCGAAGACATGGACATCTTTGTCACCGCCACCGGCAACTACCAGGTGATCCGCAACGAGCACTTGGTGAAGATGAAAGACGAGGCCATCGTCTGCAACATCGGCCACTTCGATAACGAGATCGATGTCGCTTCCCTCAAGGCGTACGAGTGGGAGAACATCAAGCCTCAGGTCGACCACATCACCCTGCCCAGCGGCAACAGGATCATCCTGCTGGCGGAAGGCCGTCTGGTGAACCTGGGATGCGCCACTGGCCACCCCAGTTTTGTGATGAGCAACTCCTTCACCAACCAGGTGTTGGCTCAGATCGAGCTGTTCACTAAGGGCGACGAGTACGGCAAAGAGGTGTACGTGCTGCCCAAGCACCTCGATGAGATGGTGGCTCGCCTTCACCTCGGCCGCATCGGCGCCAAGCTCACCGAGCTCAGCAAGGACCAGGCCGATTACATCAACGTGCCCGTGGAAGGCCCCTACAAGCCCGACCACTACCGCTACTGATCACGATCCTGCGGATCGAAATCTGATTCTCACGGCCCCATGGAAGACTTGCGCCATCCAGCGCAGTCTCCATGGGGCTTTCTGATCTGATCACACAGCTGCCGGAGTTGATCGGCCAGGCGGTTGAGGCGAACCAGTGGCTGGGTTACTCCGCGATTTTCGCGGCGATGTTTCTCGAGAATCTGTTCCCGCCGATCCCGTCCGAGTTGATCATGCCCCTGGGGGGCTTTTATGTGCAGCAGGGTCAGCTTGACCTTGTGCCTGTGGTCCTGGCCGGTTTGCTGGGCACGGTGCTCGGCGCTTTGCCCTGGTACGGCATCGGACGGTTGATCAACGAGGAACGGATCGAAGCTTGGTTGCAACGTCACGGTCGCTGGATTGGCATCAGTGCTGATGAGTTGGCCCGCAGCCGCCGCTGGTTCAGCCGCTACGGCACCGCGCTGGTGTTCTGGGGGCGTCTGGTGCCTGGCATTCGCACGCTGATCTCAGTGCCGGCCGGCATTGAAATGATGCGGATGGCGCCGTTCCTGGTCTGGACAACCGCCGGCAGCTTGATCTGGACTGTTCTGCTCACCGTGGCCGGCATGGTTCTCGGAGAGGGCTACAGCAACGTTGAGGTCTGGATTGACCCTGTCTCCAAAGCAGTGAAGGTGCTGCTGGTGGTGTCGGTGCTGGCTGGTGCGATTTGGTTGGGCCTGCGCATCTGGCGCCGGCGTCAGTCGTCCGACTGATTACCGGCGCTGGGGCCTCCCTCAGGTCTGGGGCTCAGAAGGGGATGTCCTCATCCGAGGCCTGGCCGCCAAAGCTGCCGGCGGCCTCCTGGCTGTCGCGTTTGGAGCCGAGCAGTTCGAGCCGGTCAACACGGACCACAGGCTTGCTGCGCTCTTCACCGCTGGCACGGTCGGTCCAGCGATCCAGCTTGAAGCTGCCGATGATGCCGAGCAGGGATCCCTTCTTCACGTAGTCCGCGGCGACCTGGGCCTGCTTGCCCCAGATCTCAAGGTTGAACCAGTCGGGCTCATCGTCGCGGCTGCGACGGTTCACCGCCATGGTGAGATTGGCCACCATGCTGCCTGATTCGAAGTAACGCACTTCGGGATCGCGGCCGGCACGGCCGACGAGGGTGACGGAATTAACGCCCATAGACAATTCATCTCCGGAATTTGGATTCATGATGCGGCACCGGTTGGGTGACTGCTTTTAAGGAGTTCCACCCAAGCCGCTGGGTGTAACAGGCAACTGTGGAGAACGCCCCTATGATCCGGCGGTCTTGACTGCGGTGTCTGTGTTCTTTCGTCGTTTCCAGCTGTCGCGCGACATCGGCATCGACCTGGGCACCGCCAACACCCTGATCTACGTTTCAGGCCGCGGCATCGTGCTGCAGGAGCCCTCCGTGGTGGCTCTTGACCTCGAGCGAGGCACAACCATGGCCGTGGGCGATGAAGCCAAGTTGATGCTTGGGCGTACCCCCGGAAATATCCGGGCCGTCCGTCCGCTGCGCGACGGGGTGATTGCCGATTTTGATGCCGCTGAGCAGATGCTCAAAACCTTCATCACCAAAGGCAATGAGGGGCGCGGCATCATGGCGCCCCGTCTGGTGGTGGGCATTCCCAGTGGCGTGACTGGCGTGGAGCGGCGCGCTGTGCGGGAAGCAGGTATGGCTGGTGCCCGTGAGGTACACCTGATCGATGAACCGGTGGCAGCCGCCATTGGCGCGGGCCTTCCGGTCACCGAGCCCGTCGGAACAATGATTGTCGACATCGGTGGCGGCACCACCGAGGTGGCGGTGTTGAGCCTTGGCGGAACGGTGTTGAGTGAATCCGTGCGTGTTGCCGGCGATGAAATCAGCGACTCCATCGGTGTGTACCTCAAAAAGGTGCACAACATGGTGGTGGGCGAGCGGACTGCCGAGGAGATCAAGATCCGCATTGGCTCCGCCTTCCCGGACGACGAATTCGATCAGCAGTCCATGGATGTGCGGGGTCTGCATCTACTTTCCGGTTTGCCCCGCACCATCAATCTCAAGGCTGGTGACCTGCGCGAAGCGATCGCCGAACCGCTCAACGTGATCGTCGAAGCGGTGAAGCGAACGCTGGAGCGCACCCCCCCCGAGCTGGCAGCCGACATAGTGGATCGCGGCATAATGCTGGCCGGTGGTGGTGCATTGGTGCGGGGCATCAGCGACCTGATCAGCCACGAGACCGGCATCTTTGTGCACATCGCCGAAGATCCACTGCTCTGCGTGGTGAATGGTTGCGGCCAGGTACTGGAAGACTGGAAGCGTCTGCAGCGGGTGGTCGACACCCCGGAATTCGTCCGCTCCGCCGCAGGCGCCTGAAGCCATGGCCCCAACGCTCCGTCCCGGCAAGAGCCGCTGGCGTGGATTGGGGCAACTCACCCCCTGGCTGCTGTTGGTGGTGGGACTGTTGTTGGTGCGCTTGAGCAAGGGCGCTGGTTTCAGCGATGCCTACGCCCTTCTCAGCCGACCCTTCTGGCCTGGCTCTGCCCAGCGGGAATGGGTCACGGCCGCGGCGGATCTGGAGGAGCGCTCCCGTCTGCAGCTTTTGGCAGACGACAACCGCCGCTTGCGCGGTCTGCTGGAGCTTCAGCAAAAGGGATCGGCCGAGGGCGAGGTGCCAGCTGCTGTGATTTCCCGCTCACCGCGGGGATGGTGGCAGCAACTGGAGTTGGGCAAGGGTTCGCTGCAGGGGTTGGGCCAGGGCGATGCTGTTCTGGGCCCTGGAGGCTTGGTGGGTCGTATCGCCAGCGTCACCCCGGCGACGGCTCGGGTGAAGTTGCTCACCGCGCCCGGCCACGAGATCGGCGTTTGGCTGCCCCGCAGCCGTCGCCATGGATTGCTGGTGGGCCGCGGCAGCAGTCGCCTCTCGCTCCGTTTCATTGATAAAGACCCCGACGTGCGCCCGGGTGACTTAGTCGCTACTTCGCCGGCCAGCACCCTGTTGCCCCCCAACGTGCCGGTGGGCGTCATCCAGTCAGTGGATGAGCAAGCTGTTCCCGCACCCACAGCGGTGGTGCAGTTGATCGCAGCACCGGAAGCGATCGACTGGGTGCAAGTGCAAACCCGCTGACATGGCTCGTCTGCACCGACAACCGATGTGTGTGGCTTCAGCCCTGGTTGTGCCGTTGCTGGCCTTGGCATCGCCGCCTTGGTTGGCCATTGATGGGGTCGGTCCTGCCTGGGCCGTGCTTTGGCTGTTGCCCTGGGCTCTCGTGGATGGTCCGGTGTCGGGGGCGTTGGCGGGTGTGACTTTGGGGCTGGTGCTGGATGGTCTCAACCTCGGAGGTTTGAGTCAGGTGCCGGCGTTGCTGCTTCTGGGTCTGTGGTGGGGAAGGCTGGGGCGGCGTGCAGCACCGATTCAACGCAGCCTGAATCTGGGCTTGTTGGCCTGGCTTGGCTCGGTGGGTCTTGGTTTGTCGTTGATCCTTCAGCTTTGGTTGCGTCAAGGTGGCGCATTGGATCCCCTCACCCAGAGCTGGGGTCTGCAGACCCTTTGGTGCCAGGCCCTGGTGACGGGTTTGTTGGCACCGCTGTTGGTGTCGTTGCAGTTGTTGCTTTGGCGAAGGAGGGTTCCCTCATGAGGCTCACCCGACGGGATCTGCTGCTAGGGGCAGCGGCCCTAGGACTTGCGGCCTGCGGTCCCAAGAACCCACAGGCCAGGGCCATGGAGTTGTGGACCCTGCAATTGGCACCCAAGTTCAATCCCTATTTCGCGGATGTTCTGGGGGACTGGAGCCGCCTCCATCCGGGCGCACCTGTGCGCTGGACGGATTTGCCCTGGGGGTCGGTGGAACGCAAGTTGCTGGCGGCGGTGTTTGCCCGCACGGCTCCAGATGTGGTGAACCTCAATCCGCCCTTCGCAGCCAATCTGGCCAGCAAGGGTGGCTTGGCCGACTTAACTCCGCTGCTGCCGGCTGCCGCTGCTGGCCGCTATCTGCCATCCGTGTGGCAGGCCTGCCAAGATCCCGATGCCGGGCAGATTGCCGTGCCCTGGTATCTCACGGTGCGGCTGAGTCTGGTCAACCGGGCCCTGTTGGATCAAGCCGGCATCCCAGCGCCGCCCACCCGCTGGGATCAGGTTCCGGCCTTTGCCCGTCGCATTCGCGAGCGCACGGGCCGCTATGGCCTGTTCCTCACCACCGTTCCGGATGACTCGGCCGAGCTCCTGGAAACCCTGGTGCAGATGGGGGTGACCCTGTTGGATTCCCGACGCCGGGCTGTTTTCGATAGCCCTGCGGGTCGTCGGGCCTTCCGCTTCTGGAGTGATCTCTACCGGGAGGGGCTGTTGCCCCGCGAGGTGGTGAGCCAGGGGCAACGCCGGGCGATCGAGTTGTTCCAGAGCGGCGATCTGGCCCTGGCGGCCACGGGGGCGGAGTTCCTGCGCAGCATTCAAACCAATGCGCCAGGGGTGGCCGCGGTGACGGAGTCCCATCCCCCGGTGACCGGTGCTGATGGCAATGCCAATGTGGCCTTGATGACCTTGGCGGTGCCGCGTCAGAGCCAGCGCGCCCAAGAGGCCGTGGATCTTGCGCTGTTTCTGACCAATGCTGATCAGCAGGCGCGCTTTGCCGCCGAGGCCCGGGTGTTGCCGTCGTCACTGGAGGCCCTGGCCCGGGTGCGTGCCGCGTTGGAGCAGGAGGTTCCCGGTTCAGCCGCGGAGCGTCAGATTCGCCAGGCCCGTTTGTTGTCGGCTAGCACGTTGGAGCGGGCGCGGGTGTTGGTACCGGCGCTGCCGGGTATCAAGCGCCTGCAGAAGATCCTCTATACCCAGATGCAGCGGGCGATGTTGGCCCAGGTCAGCCCTGAGCAGGCATTAACAGCTGCGGCGTCGGAATGGAACAGATATGCCCATTCTCGTTGGCCTGAGGTCGCCGGCAATTCTTAAGATAATCGGTAAACCAGCTGCGCGCCAGGGTGTTTGCGTCGATCTCCATGTCCTGACAGGTAAGGTTGCAGCTCGTTAAGGGTTTGATTCGGATGACGGGCAACCTGCCCTCACAACCGAAAGCCACCATTCTTGTCGTTGATGACGAGGCAGCTGTAAGGCGTGTTCTGGTGATGCGCCTCCAGTTGTCGGGTTACCGCGTCGTCTGCGCTGAGGATGGTGAGCAAGCCCTGGAGATGTTCCACAACGAGTCGCCCGATCTGGTGGTGCTCGATGTGATGTTGCCCAAGCTTGATGGCTTTGCGGTGTGTCGCCGCTTGCGGGCTGAATCATGCGTGCCGATCATTTTCCTTTCTGCCGTTGAAGCGATCTCCGAGCGAGTCGCTGGATTGGATCTGGGCGCTGATGACTATTTGCCCAAACCTTTCAGCCCCAAGGAACTCGAAGCTCGTATTTCAACAATTTTGCGTCGGGTGGGCCGGGGTAATGCTGTCGTTGAAAGCCGTGAATTGCCCACGGGGCAAGGAGTTTTGCGGCTCGGCGATCTGGTGGTGGACACCAACAGACGCCAAGTCACTCGCGGGTCTGAGCGAATCAACCTCACTTATACGGAATTCAGCCTTTTGGAGTTGCTTTTCCGCGATCCCGGCCACGTTGTGCCGCGGGCGGAAATTCTTGAGCAGCTTTGGGGCTATCCGCCCCGTCGAGCGGCAGATCTTCGCGTGGTGGATGTCTACGTGGCGCGGTTGCGCGGAAAACTGGAGCCTGATCCCCGTAATCCCGAGTTGATCCTGACGGTCCGGGGCATTGGCTACGCCTCTCAACGTATGGGCGAGGCCTCTGCTGCCGGTTGATCAACCCGCGAGCGGGCAGGATGGCGCCCGACCGACCTGCTGCTGTGTCTGAGCTGCGCGACACCCGTCTGGAAAAGGCGAAGACATTGGAGGAGCTGGGGCAGGGTCCCTATGCCCTCACCTTCAGTCCCAGCCACCGCATGGCTGAACTGCAGGAGACCCATGCGGATCTGCCCAAGGGGGAAGAGCGGGACGTGAGTGTTTCCGTGGCGGGACGGGTGATGACCCGCCGGGTGATGGGAAAGCTGGCTTTTTTCACCCTGGCCGATGAGACGGGATCCATCCAGCTGTTCCTTGAGAAAGCGGGTCTGGAGGCCCAGCAGGAGGGCTGGTTCAAACAGATCACCTCGCTGGTCGACAGCGGCGACTGGTTGGGGGTGAGCGGAACCCTGCGCCGCACCGACCGCGGTGAACTGTCGGTAAAGGTGAACGACTGGCGCATGCTCACCAAGGCGCTGCAGCCTCTGCCGGACAAGTGGCATGGTCTGGCTGACGTGGAGAAGCGCTACCGCCAGCGTTACTTGGATCTGGTGGTGTCTCCCGACAGCCGGGAGACGTTCCGGCGCCGTGCTCGCTTGGTGAGTGGTATTCGCCGTTGGCTCGATCAGCGCGATTTCCTCGAGATCGAGACCCCGGTGCTTCAGAGCGAACCTGGTGGTGCTGACGCTCGACCGTTCGAGACCCATCACAATGCCCTCGACCTGCCCCTCACCCTGCGGATTGCCACCGAGTTGCACCTGAAGCGCTTGGTGGTCGGTGGCTTTGAGCGGGTGTATGAACTGGGCCGGATTTTCCGCAATGAAGGGGTCAGCACGCGCCACAACCCTGAGTTCACCTCGGTGGAGGTTTACCAGGCCTACAGCGATTACCTCGGAATGATGGAGCTCACCGAGCAGATGGTCAGCGCGGTGTGCCAGGAGGTCTGCGGCACGACCACCATCACCTACCAGGGCACCGCGATCGATCTGGCACCGCCGTGGCGGCGCGCCACGATGCACGAGCTCGTGCAGGACGCGACGGGGCTTGATTTCAACAGTTTCAGCAGTCGGGAGGAGGCAGCTGCGGCGATGACCGCTAAGGGTTTGCATGCTCCTGAACTGGCCGACTCGGTGGGCCGTCTGCTCAATGAAGCCTTCGAGCAGGCGGTGGAGACGACCCTGATTCAGCCCACCTTCGTCACCGATTACCCGGTGGAGATTTCGCCCCTGGCCAGGCCCCATCGCAGCAAGCCTGGCCTGGTGGAACGCTTCGAGTTGTTCATCGTCGGCCGCGAGCACGCCAATGCCTTCAGTGAACTCACTGATCCTGTGGATCAACGCCAGCGCCTCGAGGCTCAGCAGGAGCGCAAGGCGGCGGGTGATCTTGAGGCCCAGGGCTTGGACGAGGATTTCGTCACGGCCCTGGAGGTGGGCATGCCCCCCACGGGCGGTCTCGGCATCGGTATCGACCGGTTGGTGATGCTGCTCACCGACAGCCCCTCGATTCGGGATGTGATCGCCTTCCCGCTGCTGCGGCCGGAGTCCCGCAAGGGAGAGCCACCCTCAGTGGAATAATGGGAGTAGTGGCATGGTCCTATCCCCATGAGTGGAGAACGCGTCGGGTTTCGCTTCAAGCACGCTGATGCCGTGGTCAAGCGGAATCCCCAGGGCCGTTCCCGCCGGGGATGGGTGATGGAGCCGGTGGAGCAGACCACCAGTCGCGGTACCAAGATGCCCGCCTATCGCATTCGCTGGCGCGACAGTGAGCGTCCTGAAATCGTGCTTCAGCACATGCTGATCGCTGATCCTGACCCCACCCCTCCGCCCGAGGGTGTCAGCCTGGAGCCCCCCGCTCCCAAGGCCTGATCTAACTCAGCCCTGCGTTGCGGCGCAGCTGTTCCAATTCCTGTTCCGCTTCAAACAACGCCCAGTCCTTTTCCAGTGTTGAGGGGCTGGGCGTTTGCTGTTGCTGGTGAAGCTCCTGCAGCTGTCGCTCCACCTCGTTAAAGCGGCGTCCCAGATCCTCCAGGTCGGTCCAGAGGGCACGTCCCTGGTTCATCAGGCTGTTGAGATGTTGTTCGGCACGGGCGGTCAGATCAGTTGCTCCGGCTGCTCCGGCGCGGTCCACCCGGCTTCGCCAAGCCCGCACGTCCTCAGCCAGTCGCAGCAGCTGTTGGCGTTGCTGCTTCGCTTCGCTTTGCAGTTGCTCGCGTTGCCGTTGCAGGGCAACGGCCCGATCCTTGAGGTGCTGCTCGCTGAACAGGTTGTCCTGGACGGGGTTGTTGCGCAGAAAAGCAGAGAGCCTGGCGTCCAGCTCCCGCTCCAACTGCTCCAGCCAGCTGTTCATGCTTCGCCGGGGGTGGTGATCACCGGTTTTTCGATCTCTTTTTCCAAGGGCTCGATCGCAGCTGTTTTGGAGTTGAGGATCATCTGGGTGAGCTGCGCGGCTTTTACTTCGCCCACTTCACCTTCCAGTTCCCCCAGCCGATCGAAGGCCGCCATGTACACCGCTTCCAGGTCTTGGATTAGCTGCTCACGCTGCCGCTTGATCGCCTGACGCCGTTCGTCTGTTTTCATGCCGCCTGAGCTCCTGGGCTCCGTCTATGGGCTCAGTTTGCCGGCAAAAGCAGATGCAGAGCCATTTGCTGGTGCGGATCGGTCCAGCGGCGTTCGATCCGCCAGCCGGCCTTGGCCGCGAGGGCGGCTGCGGCGTCTGGGGAGTATTTGACGCTGTGTTCGGTGATCCAGGCTTCGTCCTGGCGGAAGAACCAGGCCTCGCCGCCCAGGAGCACGGTTTGGTCCTGCCTGCTCACCAGCGCCATTTCGATGCGCTGCTGCGCCGCCTGCCAGTGGGCCCTGTAGCGGAACTGCGTCGGATCGGCATCACCCTGGAGGTCGCGGTTGAGCCGCTGCAGCAGGTTGCGGGCGAAGGCGGCGGACACGCCGGCGGCATCGTCGTAGGCGGCCTCCATCAGGGCCGGCTCGCGGGGTTGATCCAGACCCAGCAGCAGCGGCCCGCCGGCCAGCAGCTGCCGGGCATTGCGCAGAAAGTCCACAGCCTCCTCTGGGGTGAAGTTGCCCAGGGAGCTTCCGGGGAAGAAGCCGATGCGCCGTTGTCTCTCCAGGGCTGGATGTTGAGGCAGCTGCTCCAGGCGGGTGTGGTCACAGCAGATGCCCACCATGGCGGTGTTGGGGTGCCGGGTGGCGAGGCCAGAGAGGGCCTCCTCCAGGGCGCTGAGGCTGATGTCCAAGGCTGCGAAGACGCTGCTGCCGAGGGCTGTGAGTAGCGGATCGACTTTGCGGGCGTTGCCAATACCGAATTCCACCACCAGCCCGGGGCCCGTGGCGGCGGCGATGGCGGGTGCGTTGTCTTCCAACAGAGCGATTTCCCGTTGGGTGAGGGTGTATTCCGGTTGCCGACAGATCTCGGCGAACAGTCGTGATCCCTCGGCGTCGTAGAGCATCCAGGCCGGCAGCTGGCGAGGGCTGCGCCGCAAGCCATCCCTCACCAGGCGCTGAAGGTCCGCTGGGGCTGGGTGGAGGTTGAGCAGGGTGATGCTCATCGGGCCAGACGGATGCCAGCGGCCATCCAGCGGCTCGCTGGCGCAAAGAAGTTGCGGTAGCTGTCGCGTTCGTGGCCCGAGGGTGTGAGCCAACTGCTTCCGCGGAGCACCATCTGGGAGCTCATAAATTTGCCGTTGTATTCGCCGATGGCCCCCTCCACCGGCCGAAACCCGGGATAGGGGCTGTAGGCACTGGCGGTCCACTGCCACAGCACCCGGTGGGCGTGCTGCATGGCGCTGCCATGCATGCCACAGGCGTGCTCCCATTCCGCTTCGGTGGGGAGCCGGGCCCCGCTCCAGCGGGCATAGGCATCCGCCTCGAACCAGCTCAGATGCCGCACCGGTAACTGGGGGTTGAGCTTGCGGCGGCCCGCCAGGGTGAATTCCTCGTTGTCTTCCCGCCAGTAGCGCGGTGCCTGCCAATGGTGCTTTTGCACCAGCGCCCAGCCTTCACTCATCCACAGCTCGGGGCGCTCATAGCCCCCGTCAGCGATGAAGGAGGCGTAGGCGGCGTTGCTCACCAGGCTGCTGCTCAGCTCAAACGGCTCTAACCACACCCGGTGCCGCGGCGTCTCGTTGTCGAAGTGAAAACCCTCGCCCTGGTGGCCGATCTCCGTCAACCCGCCGGAACAGGCCAGCCACTGCTCCTCCTCCAGGGTCAGGGTCAGCTCGGCCTCGGAGTTGTAGATCGGTTCCAGCGGCTGGTGATGGAAGCCATCCAAGAGGTCCATCAGCAGCAGTTCCTGGTGCTGTTGCTCGTGCTGCAGGCCGAGTTGCACCAGGGCCTCAACTCCCTCAGGCGGATCCTGCAGCAGCGCTTCCAGCCCAGCATCCACCCGTTGCCGCCAGGCCAGCACGTCGGCGATGGCCGGGCGGCTGAGCAGGCCCCGCTGCGGCCGGGGATGTCGTGCGCCGACGGCCTCGTAATAGGAGTTGAACTGATAGCTCCAGAGCGGGTCGCAGGCCTGGTGCTCAGGCGCGTGGGGCTGCAGGACGAAGGTGTCGAAGAACCATGTGGTGTGGCCCAGATGCCATTTGGGTGGGCTGGCATCGGCCATCCCTTGGAGCATCAGGTCTTCCGGTACCAGTGGTCCGATCAGGGCTTCGCTGTGGCTCCGCACCGCCAGCAGAGTGTCCACCAGCACAGGCTCTGTCCATACTTTGCGGACCCTAGGGGGGCTGGATGCCATTGTGGCGAAGACTTATTAACGTGGGTTAGTTGCTTTTGCTAGGGCTGTATCTGCAGCTAGAGATGATTCGCTTGACCTATTAAATTGTTTGTTCTTGTTAAATATTTTTTGGAGAGAGAGTTTGTATTTTTGAGTGCATTTTTGGTAGTTGGAGTCTCGTTGGCGACGTAAGCTTGCATGGATGAATATTGCTCAAGGCTAAAGAAAGACTTTTTATGTGCTTGCTAGTTTTTGTGTCTCTTCGCAGGCTTAAACTATGTTTCTAGAATCTTATTAGCAGAAATTCATCGACTTTGGATTGCAATACTCTGCTTTAGGTCATTTGTGAAAAATAGTGTTGCTCGAAACACTGTTTGGATAGATGAGCAAAAAATAAAACGTTGCCTCAGATCGCTAAGACTGTCGGTGCCTTGCATGGATTGTTGTATCAAGCTTTTAGCCGCATGATGCTAATTGCTATCTTTTTATTACAGTAATTCTAAGGTGCTTTGCTTTTCTAGATAGAGGACATGTCTTGAATGGCATTTCTCCATTTTTTGAGATTCTCTGCAGGAGAAAATCTGCTCAAGAGTGTTTCTCTATGGCGAGAGTGTTTGGTACTAATTCTTTTGTAATCTGACATTAATTCGTAAATTGCTTGAGGAAAGTCATGAGTAATGATGCATACTTTGCTTAACTCTTGATAGCTTTCCATTGGGCTGGCTATCGGCACGCAGCCTGACTTAATCGAATCTACAAGGCGATTATGACTGACACCCATTTTGACAGGATCCTTAGGGTCTGAGGGAATTAACACCACGTCGGCTTGCCGTAGTGCATTTTCAAATTGGTGAGGTTGCAAGTCATTTCTCCAGTTCACTAAATTGAAGGTTAGATTGCCATTTTTTTGATTGCTAAGATATCTATCGAGCTCAGATCTTACTTCGTCCAATTTGTTAGATAAAATAGTAAGATTAGCGCCTCTTCCGGGATATCTTTTTTCTGCAATACCTGGAAGAATTCGAAAAAGATATTTTAAATTTTTTGCTTGTCCGAACCATAAAAGTTCGAACTTGTCGTCGGCATTTTTAAAGTTGTATGGTAAATAGTCTTTTACTTGCCATGGATCTTCGATTATGTATTTCTTGGTATCATTTGAAATTGCATTATCGGCCATGGCCGCTAGCTTTTTAGTTGGAAAAACCACTCCATCGGCAATTTTAAATAGATCAAGGTGCAAATTACGAATTCGTTCAACACGATGTATCAAGTGATGGTCACTGTAAACAGCTAAAATCGGTATTTTTTTATTCTTAAGTCGAGTTAGGGCTGCTAAGTTTGCCATGGCCATGCTTCGTTGGAGCTTGATTGTTGGCGCAGAAAGTTTCCCTACGATGCACAGCTTTGCGTCTTGCATTTCTTCAAGATGCTCTGGAAATTCACTATGAAGGCTCCATATTTCAGGGTTAATGCCTAGGGATCGTGCGGCTTCTAGTGCTGGAAATTGTTGCAGCCTGCAAGAAGCAAGACTTGAATATGACATGTTTTCCGATGTGCCAAGTATTTTTTCGGTTTCATTGCCTGCAACGTTTGCATAGAAGTTAAGATTAATAAGTCTATTTGTACTCATAGTGCTGAGTTGCTATTGAAGATCGAGCATGGTTGACTCATACTTTAACTGATGGGGATTCAAGGTGCTGTCTGTATACGAGTTTTGGGTTGCATTTGTGCTCTAATCTGGCCACGTCTTTTCCTTTGCAGTTTCTTTGCTTCTATTCGTGTGAATCAAATGTTGTTCAATTTTTAGTATTTACTTGCTACGTATCATCAGGGTCGTAAGGTTTGTTGCATTGGTCTGTTGAGAAATTTGTAAATACGGTGATGCTGTGTCCCGTGAGCATGTAACAGGTAGAGGCCGTCGTGGGCCAAGGACTAGGTTTATTTAATTGAATAAGCCATCGTTGAAAGTTATTTGTTCTGGAATTTTATGGATTTAATGTCTATGCTGTTTTTACATTTTCGGTCAGTGTGTGGTGATACCGAGGCTTAAAAATATCGTTATCGGCTGCTGGAAGCCATCGGTACCATCGGCCCATCGATACGGCTGAGTCCTTTGAGCGGTTCCGGCACGATTCTGGTGGAGCGTTATCGCTTGGAGGAGCGGCTGAGCGGCCCGGATCCGGTGCAGGGATCCCTATGGCGTGGCGTTGATGTGATGGCAGGTGATCTGCCGGTGGCCATTCGTCAACTTGAGACCACGGCCGCCCAGGAACAACTCCAGGCGGTCTGGCCGCAGTTGCAGTCGCTGCTGCATTCGCAGCTGCCCCGCTGCGGAGAGCTGTTGGAGCTGGATGGCGCGTTCTGGTCCGTGCGCGATTGGCAGGACGGCGTCATTTATGACGTGCTGCTGCGGCTGCGGGCTGCGCGCCCGATGCCTTTCGCCGCTGCCGAGGTGCTGTTGTTGCTGCGCCAGATCCTGCCGGCGCTGGCGGCGATGCACGGCTGCGGGTTGGTGCATGGCGATGTGAATCCCCGTCATCTGCTGCGCCGCAGCAGCGATGGCCTGCCGATGCTGCTGGAGGGTGGCCGGGTGCAGCGGGTGGGCGTCACCCCAACTGATGCACCCTGGAGGGACCTGCATGACCTGGGGGTCACCGCCCTGCTGTTGCTCAGCGGCAAGGCAGGCGAGAGCGGTAGTTGGCCGGAGGGTCTGGAGCTGGAGCCGTCATTTCGCCAGGTGCTGGAGCGCCTGCTTTTAGAGGCACCGGAGTGCCGCTTCAGCTCGGCCTCCGAGGTGCTGAAGGCCCTGGAGTCGGTCGCATTGCCTGCATCAGAGCTGGAGTCCACCGTGGTGTCCCGAACCAGCCGGGCCATGGCCCGCGATAAGGGAGCGGAAGGTCGTCTCTGGCCTGTCGTGATCGCTCTGGCCCTGTCGGCTCTTGTGGGTTCGGCTATCGGTTGGCTCTTGCTTCCGCGCATGTCCACTGCAGACAGGGCCCTACGCCCCAGCAGGGATGAGGCATCACCCGCCGTCAGCTTGCTGCCGGAGGAGCTTGATCAACGCCAGCAGCTGTTCAGCCGACTGCGGGCTCTTCAGGTGGATCGTGGATGGTTCATCAATCTGGTGGATGCCAGCCAGCTCAGCTCGGAATCGCTGGAGGATGCGCTACTGCGAAGGGTCTGGACCGAGCTGGCGGAGGAGTGGCTGGCACGGATCGAGCAGCTGCCGCCGATGATTCGGACCCAGTTGGGGCGTCTGAGGGAAGGGGACTGGCAGCAGCCGCGTGAGGCGCTGTTGAAACAGGGCGTTCATCCGCGGGTCGTGGAGCATCTGGTGAGCGCTGGCGCCCAGGATCTACTGCCGGTAGCAATGCGGGGCCGCAAACCCGCCAAACCCTTTCGTCAGCTCTGGATTGCAGCGGCGATGCAGAGCCTTGATGACGTCGAGATCGTGCGGTTCAAGGCGCGCCCCCTGAAACCCACCAAAACTTCCTTGCGTATTCCTGCCGGTGTTGCGCGTTTGGTGCTTGTAGAGGTTGCGGCGGGTGATGCTGTGGCCCTGGGCATCAACGGCACACCGCTGATGCAGATGATGGTGTTCGGTGCGAATGGAATGGTCGTGGAGCAGCTGGGCCCTCTGCGGGTGGTCCGGATTGCGGCTGCGGCGAGCTCGCCCTTGCAGGTGGTGGTTACCAACGAGGGGGTCTCCTCTGGTGTTCTCACCCTGTCCTGCCAGGCAGACCAGCTCGATCAGTAGCGAGCTATCGCCGCCTTCACCTCTTTCTTGGATTGCTTCTCCTTTTCAGCAGCCCGCTTGTCGTGAAGCTTTCGGCCTTTGCCCAGCCCAATGGTGAGCTTGATCCACGAACCCTTGAGCTGGAGGCTCAGCGGGATCAGCGTCAGCCCTTTCTGATCCACCAGGCCGCGAAACTTGTCGATCTCACGGCGATGGGCCAGCAATTTGCGGGTGCGCAGCGGGTCGTGGTTGAAGTAGCTACCGGCGTGGGTGTGGGGTGAGATGTGCACGTTGTGCAACTGCAGTTCTCCATTGCGGATCAGGCAGAAGCCATCGCGCAGGTTGGCTTTGCCGTTGCGGATCGACTTCACCTCAGTACCCACCAACTCGATGCCGGTTTCGAGGGTTTCGAGTATCTCGTACTGGTGCCGGGCCTGACGGTTGTCCGCCAGCATCCGATTGGCGGCGGCCCGTGCGGCGGCTGCGGCTGCTTTTTTTGCTCCTCCCTTGGCCATGGCTGCGGCTGCGTCTTCCGACCTTATCCAGGGCTGGGTACCCTGCCCGCATGGCGATTGTCTCCTCCAGTTCCGGTCGCAAGCCACCACTCCGCCCTGAAGCGCTGGTGGATCCCCAGCCGGCCCCTGACGAGGTGGTCAGTCGGCCGGAAGACACGCTGCGGCCCCAGCGCCTGGACGACTACATCGGTCAGAGCGAGCTGAAGCAGGTGCTGGGCATTGCCGTGGAGGCAGCCCTCGGCCGCGGCGATGCCCTGGATCATGTGCTGCTGTATGGCCCACCGGGCCTGGGCAAAACCACCATGGCCATGGTGCTGGCCGAAGAAATGGGGGTGCAGTGCAAGGTCACCAGTGCACCGGCCCTGGAACGCCCGCGCGACATCGTTGGCCTGCTGGTCAACCTGCAGCCTCGCGATCTGCTGTTCATTGACGAGATTCACCGCCTCAGCCGGGTGGCGGAGGAGTTGCTCTATCCGGCGATGGAAGACCGTCGCCTCGATCTCACGGTCGGCAAGGGCAGCACCGCGCGGACCCGTTCCCTTGACCTGCCGCCGTTCACCCTGGTGGGGGCCACCACCCGCGCCGGATCACTGAGTTCCCCGCTGCGGGACCGTTTCGGACTGATTCAGCGCTTGGAGTTCTACGGCCAGGACGACCTAGAGGCGATTGTGTCGCGCACTGCAAGGTTGATCGGGGTGACCCTAACGCCGGAGGCCTGCAGCAGCATTGCGGCCTCCTGCCGCGGCACGCCCAGGATCGCCAACCGCCTGCTGCGCCGGGTGCGGGATGTGGCCAGCGTCCGCGGCATGGGCGGAAGCGATGACTCCATTGATCAGGCCCTGGTGGGCGAAGCCCTCAGCCTGCACCGTGTCGACCATCGCGGCCTCGATGCCAGCGATCGGCGCTTGCTGCAGCTGCTGATCGATCACCACGGCGGTGGACCGGTGGGCCTGGAGACCCTGGCGGCGGCCCTCGGCGATGACCCCGTCACCCTGGAGACCGTGGTGGAACCGTTTCTGCTGCAGCAGGGATTGCTGATGCGCACCCCCCGCGGTCGGATGGTCACGGACGCGGCCCGCAGCCATCTGGCGGAGGCGGCATGAATCGGCTCCTGGTGCTGCTGCTGAGTCTTGTGCTGGTGTTGCCGGCGCAGGCGCTTGATCTTCAGGGGCTCTACGAGCAGGCCCTGACGGCGAGCCGTCAGGGGGATTTTGTGAAGGCGCTGCCCCTCTGGGACCGTTTCCTGGAGCAGGCTCCAGAGGATGCGGCTGCTTTGAGCAACCGCGGCAATGTGCGTTTGGCCCTTGGTGATCCTTCTGGAGCGATAGAAGACCAGACGGCTTCGATTGTTCTTGCTCCGGAGGAAAGCGACTCGCACTTGAACCGCGGCACGGCGGAGGAGGCCCTTCAGGACTGGTCCGCTGCCGCGGAAGACTATCTCTGGATCCTGGAGCGGGATCCAGACGATGCCTCAGCCCTCTACAACTTGGCCAACGTGCGCGGTTCGCAAGGGGACTGGCCTGAGGCCCGTGCGCTTTACGGCCAGGCCGCCCTTGCCCGCCCGGGCTTTGCCATGGCCCGCTCCAGCGAGGCCCTGGCGGCCTGGCAAGCGGGAGATCTTGAGTGGGCGGAGGCGGAATTGCGCAAGCTGATTCGCCGCTATCCCTTGTTTGCTGACGCTCGGGCAGCTCTTAGTGGTCTGCTTTGGCGTGAGGGATCAAGTGGCGAAGCCGAAAGCCACTGGGCCGCGGCGGCAGGGTTGGACCAGCGCTATCGCCAGGCGGACTGGTTGCAGCAGATGCGCCGTTGGCCGCCGCAGCCGACGGCGGATCTGATGGCGTTCTTGGCCTTGGAGGCGTCCTGAGATGACTCAAGCCCAGGCCCTCTCTGATCGACTCAGCCGTGAGCTGCCTGAGCTGCTTGAGCTGCGCCGGCATTTGCATGCCCACCCTGAACTCAGCGGTGAAGAACACCAGACGGCTGCTCTTGTGGCGGGCGAGTTGCGCCAGTTAGGTTGGCGTGTGCGCGAGGGGGTCGGCCGCACGGGGGTGGTGGCCGAACTGGGCCCGAATCATGGCCCTACGGTGGGTTTACGGGTGGACATGGATGCCCTACCGGTGGAGGAGCGCACCGGTTTGCCCTATGCCTCCACCTGTCAGGGCCTGATGCATGCCTGCGGCCATGACCTGCACACTTGCATAGGCTTGGGGATGGCTCGTTTGCTGGCCCAGGAACCCTCTTTAGGGGCTCGCGTGCGGCTGCTGTTTCAACCCGCCGAAGAGTTGGCCCAGGGGGCGGTGTGGATGCGTGACGCGGGGGCTGTGGAGGGCCTCGATGCCTTGTATGGAGTGCATGTGGTGCCGAATCTGCCGGTGGGCACGGTGGGCATCCGGAGGGGCTGTCTCACCGCGGCGGCCGGCGAGCTGGAGATTCACGTACAGGGCGAAGGTGGCCATGGGGCCCGCCCCCATCAGTCAGTGGATGCTGTTTGGCTGGCGGCTCGGGTGATCACGGAGCTGCAGCAGACGATCGCCCGTCGCTTGGATGCGTTGCAGCCTGTGGTGATCAGCTTCGGCAAAGTGGAAGGGGGGCGTGCTTTCAACGTGATTGCCGATCAAGTGCGTTTGCTGGGCACGGTGCGTTGCCTGGATCTTCAGCAACACGCCCAGCTGCCGGCCTGGATCGACGAGACGGTGCAGGGCATCTGTGCCAGCGGCGGAGGCACGGCGGTGGTGGATTACCGCTGCATTGCCCCGCCGGTGCACAACGACCCGCAGCTCACGGATCTGTTGGAGCGTTGCGCGGTGGAGTGTCTGGGCCGCGACAAGGTGCTGCCGGTGGAGCAACCTTCCCTGGGGGCGGAAGACTTTGCTGAGCTGCTTCGGGATGTGCCCGGAATGATGGTGCGGCTTGGGGTGGCTGGGCCGGAAGGGTGTGCGCCGTTGCACAACGGGGCCTTCGCCCTCGAGGAAGATGCCCTGGGCGTTGGTATTGCAGTGCTCACGGTCACCGTGCTGGCGTGGGTTGCGGAGAACGCGTCGGAATGAATCAACGTCGCGCTGTGATCTGGGTTTCCCTTGGGGCACCGCTGTTGATCCTGCTGGCCCTGGTCGCCACCCAGCAGCGGCAGGGCAAAGATCGGGTTCAGGTGCTGCCCGCCGTGCTGGTGGGTTCGGGTCTCATCATCAGCAGCGCTCTCGGTCGGCAGCGCCGCCGCGCCAGGCTGTTGGCCGATCTTCAGCGGGCGCGCACCCCCGGCAGCAACCCATGAGTGACACCGATTCGCAAAGGCCTGATCTTGAGGCGGTGCGTCAGGCCATCGCCAGCGGTGATCCAGTCAGGGCGATGCCGGCGATTACCCAGCTTCGTCACTGCACGGATACGGAGGCGGTGCCGTTGTTGGTGTTGGGCACGCAGCAAAAGCCCTTTTTGGTGCGCTCCTTGAGTTGCAGCGGACTGGGCTACAAGCGCACTGAGCAGGGCTGGGAGGTGTTGAGTGCGCTGGTCACAGCCGATGAAGACCCCAATGTGCGGGCTGAAGCGTCCAATGCACTGGCCAGTTATGGGGTCGAGCGGGCTTGGCCGCTGCTGCGATCGGCTTTTCAAGCCGATGCCGCCTGGTTGGTGCGCTGCAGCATTCTTTCCGCCTTGGCGGAGCAGCCCGAAATCGATCTCACTTGGCTTCTGGAGTTGGCAACCATGGCGATTGCTGATTCCGATGGCACGGTGCGGGTGAGTGGAGCAGAGATCCTCAGCAGGGTTATCCGGGATGGGACTCAGCAGCTGATTGGTGAGAAGGCCAGGGCTTTGCTTCAGCCGCTTCAGCAGGACAGCGATCACCGGGTGGTAGCGGCGGCACTGAACGGGTTGCAGCAGGCTTGAGCGTCCCACCTGCGGGACTCTTGCTAGCGTTTGCTCATCACTAGGGGTGTCCGGGTCTCCAATCAAGGCCTGGACTGAGATCACACCCTCCGAACCTGTTTCCGGGTCATGCCGGCGAAGGGAAGTGTTTGAGCGTGATCTGCGGCTACTCGGTCGACCTCTGGGTACTCCGTTGCTTCTCAGATCATGCGCGCTAGCTGGGTTGAATCTCGCAAGGGCAAGGCGAACGTTTCTCAGATGTATTACGCCCGTCAGGGCGTAGTTACTGAAGAGATGGCCCATGTGGCCAAGCGCGAGAACCTGCCGGAATCGCTCATCATGGAAGAGGTGGCCCGGGGCCGCATGATCATTCCGGCCAACATCAATCACGCCAACCTTGAGCCGATGGCGATCGGCATCGCCAGCAAGTGCAAGGTGAACGCCAACATCGGCGCCTCTCCCAATGCCTCGGACGCTGCCGAAGAGGTGAAGAAGCTGAAGCTGGCTGTGAAGTATGGCGCAGACACGGTGATGGATCTTTCCACCGGTGGCGTCAATCTTGATGAGGTGCGCATGGCAATCATTAATGCCTCACCAGTGCCAATCGGCACCGTGCCTGTGTACCAGGCTCTCGAGAGCGTGCATGGCTCAATCGAGAAGCTGGATGAAGACGACTTCCTCCACATCATCGAGAAACACTGCCAGCAGGGTGTGGACTACCAGACCATCCACGCTGGTCTTCTGATTGAGCACCTGCCCAAGGTGAAGGGTCGGATCACCGGCATTGTGAGCCGCGGCGGTGGGATCCTGGCCCAGTGGATGCTGTATCACCACCGGCAGAACCCTCTCTACACGCGTTTCGACGACATCTGCGAAATCTTCAAGCGTTACGACTGCACTTTCTCCTTAGGGGACTCGTTACGTCCTGGTTGCCAACACGATGCTTCAGATGCTGCTCAGCTGGCTGAACTGCACACCTTGGGAGAACTCACCCGACGTGCCTGGAAGCACGACGTGCAGGTGATGGTCGAGGGCCCAGGTCACGTGCCCCTCGACCAGATTGAGTTCAATGTGAGGAAGCAGATGGAGGAGTGCAACGAAGCTCCTTTCTATGTTCTTGGTCCGCTGGTGACGGACATTGCCCCTGGTTATGACCACATCACCTCCGCGATTGGTGCGGCCATGGCTGGTTGGCATGGCACAGCGATGCTCTGTTACGTAACCCCGAAGGAGCACCTTGGTCTGCCCAATGCCGAGGACGTGCGCGAAGGTCTGATCGCTTACAAGATCGCCGCTCACGCTGCTGACATCGCTCGTCACCGCCCCGGTGCCCGTGATCGTGATGATGAGCTCAGTCGGGCCCGTTATGCCTTCGACTGGAACAAGCAGTTTGAGCTGTCCTTGGATCCCGAGCGGGCCAAGGAGTATCACGATGAAACCCTACCGGCTGATATCTACAAGCAGGCTGAGTTCTGTTCGATGTGCGGACCAAAGCACTGCCCGATGCAGACCAAGATCACCGATCAAGATTTAGCCGACCTTGAGTTAAAGCTCAAGAAAAACTTGCACGTATGACATAAATTGATTTTTTCAGATTTGACGTGACCAAGAATCTTACGCCGTTTGGAAATGCCTTGGCCAATGCGATTCAGCTAAGGCACCCTTCTTTTTCAACCAAGACACGTGATTGGCTTCAGATCTATCAAGAAAATATCAATACATTGAAATCCATTCAGTCATTAATTAGGCAAAAAAATACTGTTTTGGTTGTAGGTGCAGGATATGAATCTAAAATGAGCTCTATATCAAAATCAACGAAAAATTGGTTTAAGTCTGGGGTGCATTGGACAAATTTCCATAGAGAATTGAAGGTTGATTTAATTACATCGACGCATGCTTGTACGCTGGAGGCTGCTATTCACCATTCTAAAAACCGACCAAGTTTTTTGATTCATGGTGTTTACAGCAAAGTTCCTCCAGTTTTCATGAATTCAGCCACAATTATGTGGTCTGATCCATATATTGACAATGGCATGAAAGATTTACCAACTGTACAGGATTATGATGATATTATAAATAAAAGAAGCAAGGGGGCTATACCTTATCTTCCTTCTGTGCGCAATACTTTATTTTTAAATACGATGATAATGATTTGGTTGGGGGCAAAAAATATCGTTTTTACTGCTGTTGATCCCCATAATCCAGATTACTTTTTTTCTGATGATGATGAGTTGACGCTTGATATAGTACGTTGTCTTTCTATGTGCAATCCATGGCTTGCTGAGTGGGATGGACGGAACGAACGTATCTCGCTTCTGCATCGAAATACTTCCCATCGGATACAAAAATTCATAGAAAATCTTCTCTCTCAGAAAAAGTCTGCAGTTGGAGAGCAAAGCTACATCGAAGAATTTGACCGAGGATTTACTTTCTTGAAAGATTTTGCTCTGCATAGAGGTTTAAATCTTGGCTATTTGGGTGATAGTGAATACATGAAAACGACAGGGATTAAGAAATTGGATTAATTGTTAATTCACTTTTTCTTGCGCTATTTTATAGTCGCTGTGCCTTCCAATGTCGAGCCAGCTTTCATGCAATGGAAAGACATTGAGATTTAATTTTTTTTCTATTCCCAAAGAGAATAGGTCCGTCATATCGCAGTAGCTATTCCGTTTGATTAATGAAATGAGTTTGGGTTTCAGAGCATAAATTCCAGCATTAACTTGATGGCGATAGGTTGGTTTTTCTTCTAAGCCAATTAGCCGTGTTCCTTCGCTATGAACAACTCCAAAAGGATTTTGCCATTCTTGTAGTCGTATTGCCATTATGCCATCACTTTCGTTGCTATAAAGTGAGGAAAGCAGATCCGAATAACTTACATTGGTTAATACATCGCCATTGGTAACAATGATTGGGTGTTTTACGGTCTCTTTACTTAGAAGAGAAAGCGATCCTGCTGTGCCAAGAGGTTTATTTTCATGGATATAATTTATTTGGACGTCAAAGCGGGATCCATCCTGGAAGTGATTGATGATTTGATCTGAAAGATAGTTTACGGAAATAACAATTTTTGAGAATCCATCTGCTTTCGCTCTGTCAATAAGATGCTCTAAAATTGGCTTTCCATTTATTGGCAACATTGGTTTAGGACATGTATCGGTTAAAGGTATTAAACGTTTGCCTCGACCGCCAGCCATGATGACAAGCGTTTCGTTTCGCTGCGATATACTTTGAAGCTGTTCCGCAACATGCAGGCCAACAAGATGGCCCTGATCATTGACAACTGGAAGATGGAAGAAATGATTGACCAGCATCAGTTGATGCGCTTCATTCTCGCCAAGATCTGGAGAGACAATGAGTGGAGACTTATTCATAATCTTTTCCACAGAAGCATCGAGATCTATACCTTTTAAGAGGGCTTTTCTGATATCGCTATCGGTCACCATCCCCAATAGGGAGCCCGTTGAATTGCGGACCAGACAAAGTTGATAACCACCTTCGTTGATTACTTCTAGGGCCTGAGAAAATTGACTGTCAAGATCAATGGTGATGGACTGCCAGTCGTGGATAAGTGTATGAATTGTCATCAGTTTAAAAGCTCTAGAATTGTTGTAGTTAAAAGGGTTAAACCATTCTCACCACTGCGCTCTGGATGGAATTGAAATCCAACTACGTTTTTATACTGAATGCTCGCTACGATCTGCTCACTTCCATAGTTTGATGAATGTAAGATGACTGATTGATCGATGCCTTTTGCTGCATAACTATGCACAAAATATTGGTCGAATTCGGTGCTTTCGGCTTTTGATGAATTTTCTATATTGAGTCGATTCCATCCCATATGTGGTAGCGGCAGAGTACCTATCACTTCATGTGAACTTGGATTTAATTTTTTTACTGTACCACGCAATAAGCCGAGTCCTTCAGTTATTTCAAACTCCTCTCCTCTTTCAAATAACATTTGCATTCCCAGGCAAATGCCAATGATTGGCTTGCCTCTATTCGCCCAATCGATTAGAGGCATAATCAAATTTCTCTCTTGAAGCTTTTTGATTCCCTCGGGGAAAGAGCCTACTCCTGGCAGCATGATCAAATCGTATTTTTTTAGCTCGTCCCATTGATCACTAAGGAGTACCTTGCTTCCAAGATATTGAAGGGCGTTGATCAGGCTTTGCTGATTTCCCATGCCGTAATCAACGACGGCGATATTGCACCTCATTAGTGGCTTGTCATTTGTTGATGTTTCAGATTTATGAGTTCGTATCCTAATTTTTTCGCTCTTGAGTTTGTTCTTGCAAGTAGCAATCCCAATCTTCTTTTTGTGAAAAGCTGCGCCAATGGCTATGCCGCTAACAAGATTTTGTTGGAATGTCTGGCTGATTTCGCTGTGGGTTGAAAATCCTCCGCAAACCACGAGTGGAATCGAGAGATCAGCGGCTGCCTTATTGATTAATTCATGATCTGGGCCTTGGCAAGTTCCGTCTTGGTCAATCGATGTTAAAAGGATTTCACCAGCTCCCCGCTCTTGTACCTCTTGCATCCAAGTCAATACATTTTTCCCACTTCGCTCTCGACCTGCTTCACCCATCGCTTCCCACGTTAAAGGCTTCACTTGGCGTGCCTGGATCGATGCCACAACACATTGACTGCCAAATTCCCTGGCCAATTCAGTGATCAGTTCTGGACGCTTGAGGGATTCAGTATTAAGAGCAATTTTGTCCGCTCCTGATGCGAGAAGCTTTGCTGCATCTTCAACACTTCTGACGCCTCCGCCAGCCGTAATTGGAACAAAGACCTCTCGTGTGGTTTGTCTGAGAATCTCTGTGAGGCTGTTTCTTCCGTAAAGGCTTGCTACAGCATCAATGAATAGCATTTCATCAATTCCCTCATGGGCATATTGATACGCTGCCTCAACGGGATCTCCTAGAACGCGTAAACCTTCAAAACGAATCCCTTTGATTAACTTGTTCCCCTTGACATCCAGCCTTGCGATGAGGCGCTTGCATAAACTCATCGTTACTTGGCAGGATTCCCTTGCCAGCCAGCAGCTGTCGCTTCTTGCTGGACAGCATTTTCATCCCAGGAATTATGACGCAACGTCCACCCTTTGCTGTCGTTCCAATGCCAAAGATGGGGGGAGCGAAATTTATCGCAAAGTCGTTCGTAGTACTCGCGATCAAAGTCCGCTCGTTCAAACGCGAGACTCGCGATGGGGAATTCACTCGTTGGAAGGCTGAGGTAGTCGAAGATTTCTTTGGCCCATCGTTCAGGGAATTCTCCGTCATACTTTTTCACGAGTGCCAAGCCTTCTTCTCGTGTTAAGTCTCCTGAACGGATTTCCTGTGAAGCGTCGTATGTGGCTCTTCCAATGCCAAATTTAATCCACGTTGTGTGGTAGTGAAAATCATCAATTTTATCGTCAATAGAGTTGTATGTGCTGTATGTTCCTGCTGTTCTCTCGGGCGAGCTTTGAAAACCCCCATTGTCTACAGAATAGTAGTAGGCGCTTTGAGGGTGCCATTTCTCGTAGTATCCCAAGTAATGCACTTCGATATTTTTGCTTTCAATGGTTTGTGGATCGATGGGAAGGTACGGTTCCCAATCAATCTTTTCAAGCCCAAGTTCCCGTAGCTGCGAAAGAGGAGCTCCTCCAAGAAAAATCTCATCTTCAGATGAAGCAGTGAAATAGTCCCAACTTCGCTTGGACGACTGCATGTCTGCTTTTGGATTTCCATATTCAGCTTCGTTTTCGCCATAGAAAATTAATGGGATTTCGTAAAGAGAAGCTATTTTTGGGGCGAGATTCTTTTGGCCCAACATGAAGGGCTGAAATGGGTGAAATAGATTTTCTACTGCTAGTCGAGTGATCAATCGGTGAACACGACCATTCGGAGTAAAAAGAATATTGTCGAATCCTGCGTGAACCCATGCTTGATGGTTTTTCCATCCCCAGTCGGTGTATATATGCGGTGCCCAGGTGCATGTAAGTGGATGCATTCCATATTTGTATTTCAGTAGGTGAGCTTGCATGAAGCTGTCTTTGCCGCCGCTCCCTGGTACTAAGCAGTCATACCGTCCATCAGTCCTTCGATGACGGTTGCATAGCTCTCGTAGTTCCTGTTCTCGTTGTTGCCAATTGATGGTCGTTTTCTGCTCTTTGACCCGGCATGCATCACATATACCTTGATCATCAAAGTGGATGGCTTGCTTTGGTGCCTTGCCATCATTTTTGAATTCAGCCGTGCTCGAAGGCCGCTGGTTGCTGATCACGCATGATCGGCAGAACTTGGTCTCTAGGGGTAGGCCATACAGCGCTTGGCTGGGCTCGGTTAAACGAAATGGAGTTTTGTCGACGGGCTGGGGATACCAATAACGCACCATGCCGGCGACGAAGTTTCGTCGAATCTTATCGTTAGCCTCTCGACCGCAACCAGTTCAGAATCACTGTTGTTGGCGCCGAATCGGGCTGGGGTCGTGGACGTGGCCAGCTTGTGCGTATTCCTGCTCGGAGAACCGCTCTCAGACCCTCTGTTATGGCTTGGAGATTGGCTTCGGCATCCCAAACACAGGCATAGCGCAAGCGTCCGGCCTGGCGGGCACCGATGTTGAGAACAGGTATGCCTACAAGTGGAGCTTCGATGACGCCGCTCGAGGAGTTGCCGGCCATGGCTTCAAACAGTTGTAGGGCTGCCAGGTAGCGCTTCTGCCCCAAGGAGGGCACAGCCCAGCTTCTCTGCGGATGTTTTTGCACAAAAGCCTCTAGTCGTGACAACAGTTGATCTCTCCCCGCATCGGCGTTGGGATGCGTGAACAGCACATTGCAGGGAGTCTCTTCTAGTGCCAGTAGCAGTGCTTCGAAGCCTGTCAGCCCCCGGTCCGGCAGCAGGGTTTCTGGGTGGTGTGTGATCAACACGTTGCATTCGCCAAAGCGAAAGCCTGTGCTCTCTTCAAAAGCTTTCCGGTTGGCGGTTGACATCGCAACCAGGCCGTCTTTCACCATTGGCCCGACATTGAAGACGTGATCAGGGGGATGGCCCATGGCGATCACGCTTTGGCGGTATGGCTCGGCGGCAGTGAAGTGCCAGGTACTGAGTTGCGTGATCGCATGGCGAAGGCGATCGTCTACAGCTCCCTTCGTCGTTTCTCCCCCATGAAGGTGCACCAAGTCGATCCCAAGAAGATGAGCAGCGGCGGCGGCGGCGAAGGCCTCGTAGCGGTCGCCCAGCAGGATGAGTAGTTCGGGTTGTAGCTCTTCCAGTGCGTTTGCGACGCCAGCCATAGCCTCAGCACTCAAAACTGCCATGGAATGGGCAGGCTTCTGATCAAGCGACAGGGTTACCTGAGCCGCCGCCTGATGGCCATCGGCTTCAATTTCTGTGAGGGTGTTGCCATGAAAGGCACTGAGATGGCTTCCACTGACGATTAGCTGAAGTTTCAGGGAGGGTTCAGTGGCGATTCCAGCGATTAGGTGCCTTAGCAGGCCGTATTCCGCTCGGCTACCGGTGAAGACGGCAATGCGCCGCTGATCTGGTGCATTAACCATCGATAGTCTCACCAGGCTGATAGTTCCGGTCAGCCCGGCGGCCAAGCAACTTCGGGAAGAGCATCGGACTCAGTCCATTACCAGGGCGTTGGCAGACCAAATCGTCTGGCTGGAAGGTCTGGCCGGCTGGGATGAAACGTGCTGCCCGCAGGCTGCGGCGGGCAACCAGGCGGGTGTTCAGTTCGGCCGCTTGGGGCTGTTTTCGGCCATCGCCGAGCATGCGTTCGCAGCTGCGGATGGCGGCCACCATGGCGGCAAAGGCCTTGGGTTCGAGGCTGGCACGGTGGTCTGGGCCAGGAAGATTCACATCCAGCGTGAGATGTTTTTCAATCACTACCGCCCCTAAGGCCACGGCTGCTAATGGGGCGGTGAGCCCCAGGGTGTGATCGGAGTATCCGACTGGACAGCCAAAAGCGCTGGCCAGAGTGCGCAGGGTTTGCAGATTGATCTGGTCTTCTGGTGCGGGGTAGGCACTGAGGCAGTGCAACACCGTGACGGCATCCCGTGTTAGGCCTGCTTCAAGAAAAATCTGGAGAGCTGCCTCCACCTCTCCGAGCGTGCTCATGCCGGTGGAGAGATACACCGGTAAGTGGGAGCTTGCTGCGGCCGTGGCCATAGCCTCCAGCAAGGGACGATGGGTGATCTCACCGGAGGGCACCTTTATCGCGCTGATCCCAAGATCCAGCAGCAGCTTCAGCTCGCTCAGCCCAAAAGCGGTGGAGAGAAAAGCAATCCCGCACTCCCGGCAGTAGGCAGCCAGCTTGTGGTGCTGGGCCGGGCTCAGCTCCAAGCGTGCCAGCATGTCGCGCTGGCTGCCGGCGCCGTCGTTGCTGGTTTGATATGCGGCCTTGGGTGCTGCCGCTGTGGCCAGGTCGGCTGCTGTGAAGGTTTGGAATTTCACCGCATCAGCCCCTGCTGTTGCCGCCGCATGTACAAGTTGCTTGGCCAGGGCAAGATCGCCGTTGTGGTTCACCCCGGCTTCAGCGATTACAACAGTGGCCATCCCATTACCCGTTTGCCAGCACTGATAACGGTGCCTGCAGGCAGCTGCAAACCCTCCCGCAGCATCGCACCGCTGCCGATGAAGCACCCTGTTCCTAGTTGCACACCGCCATTCACCAGCGCGCCGGTACTCACATGGCAGTGATCTCCCACCTGGGCATCATGCTCAATCAGAGCAAGGGTGTTCACGGTGCAGTGCAGCCCCACGGCAGCTCCGGCATTCACAATCGCCCCGTGGCCAACAACTGAGCCTTCACCAAGGGTGGCGTGGCGGCTTACGACAGCATGGGGGGAAATCACCACCGGACAGAGGAAGCCGAGATGCTTCAGCTGAGATGCAAGCTGCTGACGTGGTGCCGGATCCGGTAGCTGTCCAATGGCCAACAGCGCAGCTGGACAGGTGGATCGCAGAGTCGGCAAGTCATCATCAGTACCGAGAACGCGATAGCTAAGCACCGTTGAACCCACCTGTTCGGGCAGTCCAATCAATCCGTGGATGTGCCACTCGCCCTGCGTTTCAATTAGATCAATTAGGGAGCAAGCATGGCCACCTGCTCCAATGAGAAGCAAGGGTTTCATCGGTTCCACCCCTCTAACAACTGGGGGCTGCTGGGCAGGTTCAACAGGCGCGAGGCCTCGTCTTCGGCCGTCGCAAGATTCCCTCGCGGGGCCTGGGAATACATCGGAAGCTGACTGAGTAGTTTCCAGACCGGGCGAAGCAGCAAGCCCTCGGCATGGGCTGCTTCCAAGACCTGCAGCCTCTGTGCTTGGGCTTCGGAGGGATTTTCGTCGAGAAATCGCAGACTCATCAGCCAGTGGTTGCTGCGACACCCCTGCGGTTCATCTACGAGTTCTACGCCAGGCAGGTCTTCGAAGGCTGCTGCATAGCAGTCAGCCAGCTTCCGCTTTGCCGTAAGGCGACGCCCAAGGTCTTCCAGTTGGGCCACACCGAGGGCTGCGTTGAGGTTGGGCAGGCGGTCGTTCCAGCCGACCGCATCGTGCTCAAACTCCCAGGGATGAGGGAGCTTGGCTGTCGTGGAGAGATGACGGGCGCCTTGGGCTAACTCGGCAGAGTTGGTCAGAAGCGCCCCGCCTCCGCCAGTGGTGATCAGCTTGTTGCCGTTGAAGCTCAAGGTGCCTACGTCGCCAAACAAGCCGCAGTGGGTTCCGTTGCGCCAACTCGCGAGCGCCTCAGTGGCATCCTCGATGAGTGGCAGTTCCCAAGCTTCTGCCACTGCACGCAATTCTTCGATCAGCGCTGGATGACCGAATACATGCACAGGCAGTACAGCTGCCAGCCTTCGTCCTGTAACGCGGTTGGAAAGGACGCCATCGCGTTGTTCAGCAACGGACTCAAGCCGCTCCGCCAGCGCCTTGGGATCCATCCCGAGGCAACCTGCTTCGATATCCACAAAGTGGGGAATCGCCCCAAGATGAGCCACGGCATTGGCCGTGGCTACAAAACTCAGGGGCGGCAACAACACCTCATCGCCTGCTTGGACGCCTACAAGATGAAGAGCCAGGCGCAGCGCCACGGTGCCGTTGGTTACGGCGATCGTGTGAGCGGCGCCTGTAAGGGCACACAGCTCTTGCTCAAATCGGCTGACCCATTGCCCCGCTGTGCTCACCCAGCCGCTGTCGAGGCAGTCGTGCACGTATTCCCAGGCCTGGGTGCCCCCGAAATTTGGTTCGTGCAGGGAGATCGGCTTGTCCGGTGAGGTGCTGCCGCACACCTGTTCAAGAGCTTTGAGAATTGCTTGGGCTTGATTCATACGGCGTAGCTGCCAGGCCGATAACGCGCCAGATTGGCCGGGTCCGAAAACCATTCGGCGGTGTTCTGCAACCCCTGGCGGAAACCGCCCAATCCACCAAAGGCCGGCTGCCAACCGGTGAGCTCACGCAAGCGACTGTTGTCACCAAACAGCCTGTTCACTTCAGATGCTTCAGGTCTGAGTCTCTGTTCGTCGGTGATGATCTCCACCTCGGCATTCATCACGTCGGCGATTAATTCAGCGGTATCGCCAATGGAGATTTCAAACTGGCTGGCTGCATTGATTACTTGCCCAAGAGCAACATCGCTGGCGGCTACCGCTAGAAAGGCGGCGCAGGTATCGGAGACGTAATTGAAATCACGGGTGGGTGAGAGGGCACCTAGTGAAATTTGGTGTTGGCCTGCAGCGATTTGGCTGATGATTGTGGGGATGACAGCCCGGGTGCTCTGGCGTGGGCCATAGGTGTTGAATGGACGCAAAACTGCCACGGGCGTCTCAAAGCTGCGCCAGTAGCTCAGGGCGATTTGATCCGCTCCAATTTTGCTGGCGGCGTAGGGCGATTGCCCCACCAGTGGATGCGCTTCCGTGATGGGCACAAATTGAGCTGTGCCATAGGTTTCGGAGGTTGAGGTGTGAACCACGCGGTTAACTTCCAGGTCTCTGGCCGCTTGCACCACGTTGAGGGTTCCGTGGATGTTGGTGTCGATGTAACTGGCAGGAGCGATGTAGCTGTAAGGGATGGCAATCAGAGCAGCCAGGTGGAACACCTGATCACATCCACGCATGGCTTCGCGTACGCACAGTGGGTCACGGATGTCTCCCAACACCACCTCCAGTTCAGCCTTTGCAGCAGGAGGAAGGCTGTCCAGCCACCCCCAGCTGCCGAGCGAGTTGTAAAGACAGAAGGCACGCACTTGATGACCTGCTTTAAGCAGGGCCTCGACTAGGTGGGAGCCAATGAAGCCATCAGCTCCCGTCACCAACACACGATTCATGAGGTCTCTCCCTGGTGTTGGTAGAGCGTTTCAGCCCAGAGCCAGTCGAGGGGGGTGTCGATGTCCACAGAGCGCTCGGGAGGCATGGGATAGCCCAGGGTGTCTGGGCCGATAAAGCTGCCGTGATTCTGCAGCCAGGTGCGGTCACATAGATACATCGCACCGTTGAGGGCATAGGCCGGCTCGAGCTGTTGGCGGCAGCTTGCGGGAGCAGGCGTGACGAATGGGCTCAGTTTCCCCGAGGTTCCTAAGCGATAACTCCACTGGGGGTGTTTGCCGGTTTCGCAGACGGACACCACAGAAGGGCATTGATGCTTGCGCTGAAACGCAAGGATTCCATCAATATCCCTTTTGCTGCGAAGCGGAGATGTGGGCTGTAGCAACAGCACTTGGCTCACCTCGGCCAACTGCTCGAGGGCATGGAGAACTGGCGCAATCCCCGGTGTGTCGTCCGCAGCCAGCTCCGGCGGACGCAGAAAGGGCACCTCTGCACCCCATCGTTGGGCAACCTCAGCAATAGCTGGATCATCGGTGCTCACAACCACCCGTTTAAGGGCAGGGATGGCCAAGGCCGCCTGAATGGTGTGGGCGATCAGAGGTTTGTCGACCAGTTGACGGATGTTCTTGCCTGGGATTCCCTTGGAGCCGCCACGGGCTGGGATGAGCGCCAGAAGTGTCATTCCATTCCGTAGATCGACGCCACCAATGCCATGCTGCGGTTGGCTTCCTTTAGGCTGGGCAGCATGGTGGATTGGCCTTTGGCGGCTTGGATTGCCGCCTGGGCCTGCCGCAACAATCCGGGTTTGAACTGCTGATCGAGTGGATCTCTGGCTTGGAGCTCTGGCTGGCGTGAACCGGCTCTTTGCAGATTGAGTTGCTCGATGGGCCGAAGCTCTGCTCGCAGGGGTGTTGTAGATACGGCCACACTCCACGGACCAGGGGCATTCCATACGGCTTGATAGAGGCCGATGTCGCCCGAACTGAATTGGAGATGGGCGATGACTGGGCCAGGCTTGTTTGGTTTCCAGGGCGTAAGAATCTCCGTGCCAATGTGGTCTCCGCGACAGAGCTGGGCGAAGTAATCGATCAGGTGGATCGAGTTGGCATACATCCAGTTGTGCACGACCTCTGCTGGTTGGCCTGCGGCCAGGGCACTCTCCGCATCCTCTTGGTCGAGGATTGTCACGACTCGCTGCCCCTCAGTGCTTTGAAGCGCGTTCTGCAACTGAAGGGTTGATCCGTAGAAGCGCCGGTTTAGCGCCACGTAGGCCTTTGCCCCAAGGGCAGCAGCCGTCCGCTCGATTTGGCGCGCCTGCGTCAGCGTGTATCCAACTGGTTTCTCGATCAGTAGTGTCCAGGGATGCTTAAAGGCCTGTTCGCAGATGGTTTGACAGGCCAATTCCGGCACCGCGATCACCACAAGATCAGCATTGGTCTGGCTGTGGAGGGACTCAATGGTGGGAAAAACTTCCAGCCCTGGGTTGAGCGTTGATAGGGCTTCGGCGCGGTGAGTGCTGCGGCTGTGAATACCCACCAACTCGACGTCAGGGCAGGAAGCGAAGGCATATATGTGTTCCGAGGCCATGTACCCGGCGCCCACAAAAGCCACGCGCAAAGCGGAGGTTGAACCCATCAGGCCAGCATCAAGAGAGAGAGCTGCGCCTCTTGCTCATGGCAGGGCAGGCGCTCGCCGCTCATGGTGACACGACCTGCATGATTGGCTTGGATCCAAGCAGTAGATAGCCAGTTGGTGTAGGGATCTGCCGCAAAAGCATGCAGATCCATGGGCCAGAGCAAAGGTCCTGTCTCGATCTGCCAACCAGATGGATTGCTCCGGTGGTTCCAGTGGCGCAGAGGTGCCTGAAGGCGCAATAGCCCTCCGTTGAGCTCCAACTCGACAAAAATGTTCAGCGTGGGGAGGGGATGAGGAATAGCTGCCAGGGTTTCGGGCCGTAATGGTTTGGCCAGGCAAGTGCTCAGCTCCCAGCGGAGAGTTTTGAACGTGTGATTGTGCGGTTGAGTGTTGTCACTCGGAACATTGGGCTGGTCACGATCCAAAGCCCGTCGCTGGATGGTGTGTTCCAGATGCCCAGCGATTAGCTGAAAGCTGTAAGGCGGCTGCTTGAGTAGGGGGCCGTCTGTTGCATACATGCGGCCGGCTGGGACAGCTGCTGCCAGAACGTATGACATGCCATTCGCATCGCCTGGCGGATACCAGTCCAAAACGGCATCAAGTTGAAAACAACCATGACTAGCCTCCGTTTGGGTAATCCAGTGCAAATAACTTGATGCGAAATGAATGCCATTTGGCACTTTCATAGATCTGATCACGCCCAGGGAAACACCTCTGGATCATCGTCAGGAATGCCGGCTAACTTCACAGATATGCCACCTTTGCGATAGGAGTGATAGGCGGCTACTAAGGTTTTTACAGCGAGAGTGGCGTCTTGTAGCGTCGGATAATTTTCGCCTTTAATAAGGGCCTCCAAGACAGCTTTGGTCGAATCGACAAGCTCCACAGGTTTGATTTTTTGCTCCTCAATGAAAACCGGCATTCCGTAGCGACTAGTGGGAGCTTCGTGATGCTCAGGCTGTCGAACAATGGTGGCCATTGTTCCTGTGAGTTCGTCAATGGTGATTCGTCCATTTCGGCTCATATATGTCACCTGTACGCCGTGTCCTTGGTCAGAAGAGGCGTCGATGTAAAGCCGTTTCCCTGACTCAGTAGTGACTCGGATGCAACCAGACATGTCTTCAAATTGTGATCCGCGAGGATTCGCAAGGGTTTCCGAATCAAACCAAGCGGAAACCTCTTTTGGAGCTTCATCAGCCATAAAGCGAAAAGCCTCTAGGTAATGTGTACCATTCATGGCCAATCCGAAATTTCCTGCTGTCACTGTCATGGCTTTGAAGCCTCCATAGGCTGCTGAAGTCGATAACATTTTAGGCAACTGATATTGCGGCAGATATCGCATTTGGTGGTTTACTGCAATTTTTGCCTGATTCTTTCTACAGGCTTCGTGAATTGTTATGCAGTCACATAAAGATGTCGCAACTGGTTTCTCAAGTAGAATATAAGGTACTCCAGCATATATCGCTTGAAGCGCCTGCTTTGCATGGCAGTTTGCTGTTGTCGCGATAACGATAAGATCAGGTATATGGTTTTCTAGTAAGCTTTCGAGAGTGTTATATGATTCTGGTGCATTCAATCCTTGCCATTCATTTATAACTTGCTTGCATCGAGCCTCTGAAATGTCTACAATGGCGGATAATTTTAATCCGAGACTTTCAATTACTTGAGCATGTCTTTGCCCCATTCGACCACAGCCGACAATGCAGGCATCTAGGTGTTTGGCTGAGGGCATAATCGACATCGGCTTCACTTATTTTATCTTATTACAAAAATGTTGATTTAGTTGTCCTGTGGGCATTGAAAGATATAGATATTCAAGATATTTTATTCTCTTATCCTTGAAAGTCATCTACTTAAGAAGTTGACTATATAATCGTATTGACTTCCTATTAACGCCTTGCTTTCAAGATATTCTGATTTACGAGCCGGATGAGCTTTGTTTTCATAAACAATATAATGTCTTATTTTACTGTCTTTTCTCACGTTTGCAGGCACCATTTCTTCTACCTTCGGAAAAGTTCTATATATTTTTCTTGTTTTCATACATTCTTCTGCATAACCCTTGCTGACATAGAATATCTTTTCATAAAATCGGTATGCTGAGTACAGTATTGTAGAAAGGCCTGAAAGTATGAATTTGCACTGATTCATATCACTTTCCAGTGTTATTTTATTTGGCATGCTTAGTAATATGTTGATCTCATGCTTGATACTCTTGGATATTAGTCTTTTGAGCTCTTTTATTATGTTGATTATTTGTTTAGTGTTGCCTGGATGAGGCCTTACTCTTAAAATAGTTATATTATGTTCTTTAATTACCCAGACTATATCATTAATCAAATAGTTATAACCTTTACCGCTACAGCCAATATCAAGTGCGATCAACAAGGTTTTATCGTAATTGACGATACTTTTCTTGAATTTAGGATATGACAATACATCTTGGTCGTAATATATTGTTGAGTCGAAATATCTTGTATAGTGATTGGTCCATTCTATTGTTGGGCAATAAATTCTATCCAATTTAGATAACTCGAAATCATTATTGAACTCATCAGGTGATTGCAATAATATATTATACCATTGATTAAAGTCATAATACATTCGTCTATTTATACCTTTTGGCCGAAGCGTGCTTCTTTGATCATAGTGTTGATATTCCATAAACGATGGTCTTGTTAATGAGTAACCTATTTTTATTGCCTCGCATTTAAGATTATTTAATAAATTAATAATGAATCGTTGCTTATGTCCATGTGTACAGCTCACAATTAAGGCACATTTTTTAATTATTTGGAGAATCTGTAAAAGCTCATTTAATTCTTCTACTTTATCTAGGCAAAGTATTTTTAGTTTGCATTGGGGAAGAAAAGAATCTCTAATTTTTAATATTAATTCTGATCTATCTTCTTCTTTTATTAACACTATCACGTCAAATAAAGTGCTCAGCTTTAGCAGAATATGTACTGGATATATATCTAGAAAAGAATTATAATTTTCTACGCAGACAACTATTGTATTTTGCTGTTTACTCATGATTCTTTCCACCTATATATTATATTTTTTGTGTAAGCAATACAAATCGCCATAATTAATCCTCGAAGCAGTTGCAAGTTGTTTTTAAGTTCTGACACCCCAAGCCTGCTATTACCGTATAACCTTTTTTCGCAGTTAATCTCTATATTCTTTATATCTAGATTGTCAATATAGTAATCAAAGATATGCACTAATCCAAAGCAATTGTCATGGGCTTCTATTTTTTCGTAAGGATAATCTGTCAGCTTAAAACCTTTCATCCCACAATAAACATCATGAATTCCAAAAAATATATTACATATGTGGGAGGATAATTTTTCAATCGGTCTTTGAATCATATTCCCTCGATCTCCTACTGCCGCACTGTATCCACCCTTTAATGAAGAAATAAAGTCAGGTATACTCTCTGTCGGATGTTGTCCATCACCATCAATAAATAATAGTATTTCATATTTTTGTTTATGAGCGTATTTAACTGCTTCATCAATAGTTAGGCTGTAACCAACATTTCTTTCACCTTTAATAATTTCACATGCTTCTTCTTCACAAATCTCTTGGGTCTGGTCACTTGAACAATCATTCAATACCAGGACATCTCCATATTCAAAACAATTTCTTATTACAGACCTAATACTTTTTTCTTCATTATACGCTGGAATGGCTATTAGAATATCTTTCATTTTTCAAGATTACATTCGTGAATACTTTCTCCTTCTTCAATATCAGTGACAAGACTTTTCCCTATTACTTTCTTTACTTCGCTTGGACTAAGTGAACCTTCTGGACATGGCCTTAAATAATCTAGATCTTCCAATGTAATTACTTGACCTTTTTTAAGCGGCTTATTACTTCTGATGCTTCTTCTTTGTACTATTTTGGAAGAGAGCTCATTGTTTTCCACTTTCTTTTCAAAGCTTCCCATATTACTTTCCAATTCATTGACCAATTTTACCATCTCTATCCATTTTGTAGGAGTTAAGGAGAATGAATGATCTGGCCCTTCAAGACTATTGTCCAATGTAAAATGCTTTTCTATAATTTTTGCCCCTAAAGCAACTGCACCAAGTACAGAAGTATGAGTCTTAGTGTGATCACTTAGACCCAATATCAGTCCTGGAAATATCTTTCTATATGTTCTTAGGACGTTTAAATTTATATAATTCATATTCTCCTCCGCTCCAGTATAATTAGTGTTGCACTGCAGCAATGCAACATTTTTATTGTGCTTAGTTGCCACTTCAACGGCAATTTCAACCTCATCCATATTTGAGGCTCCAGTGGCCATAATAACTGGCTTATTTTTCTTTGCGATATATGCAATTAACTGAGTCCATGTTATGTCCCCAGATCCTATTTTATATGCGGGCACAAATTCATCAATATGGTCAACTAATTCAAATGAATATGGACTTGAGAAAAAACTAATTCCTGCTTTTTTGCAGGTATCACTTAGTATTTTTGTCCATTCAGTTGAAATTGAGGCATCTTCATATACTTCATAAACAGTCTTTTTCCATTTTGATTGGTGTGCCAGTTTTCCTGCAAGATCCTTAAAACCCTTATTACTCACTATTGTCTTTGCATTGAAATGTTGGAATTTTGCAGCGTGTGCACCTGCCTCTTTAGCTGAGTAAATTAAGTCGATTGCTTTATTTAAGTTTCCGTCGTGATTTGCTGCAATATCGGCTATGAAGTATGTATTACTATTCTGATTTATCTCAAATCCATCAATAACTATGGATTGAGCTCCCTCAGCTAAATTTATATTCATTGGCGCAAAGCTGAATGTTTTGCTCAAGGCTCATTAATTCTACACCAGATGCTTCTACTAGCTTACGTCCATCTAAAGACATATCAGTTGGTCTTTTGATTGGGGAATTTTGCTGTTCGTATTTAGTAACTATAATCGTTTTGGTACTTACCCCTACTGTTTCTGCGAAGTGTACCGCAAAGTCTAATTTACTCAATTTTGTAGTTGATCCCACATTAAATACTCCTGTCATGCATTTCTCCATTGCCACGATCACTATCTTTGCTAATTCATTCATGTGTATTGGTGTAAATAATACATTTTCGTGCAGACAAATATTTTCTTTCGCTTTTAATTTGTTGAAGATCCAATCTGTGTAGCTTATTTTCTTATCGCTCTTTGATCTGCCAAAAAAGTTAGTTCTTAGTATGATTGTATGATTTATATCAAGATAACTTTCGCCCAGCAACTTAGTTTTTCCGTAGTGATTAAGAGGTTTTGGATCCATTCCCTCATCATACCAACTTGATCCAGAGTATATCTGGTCCGTAGATATATGTATGGTATATATAGTCTTTCCACACAGCTTTTGTGCTGCTTGGATTACTGCAGGTACTAGAGAGTTCAATTTGTACGCAAGATTGATATTATGCTCACATCCGTCTACATTGGTGTAGCCATATGTATTGATAATTGTTTTGGGATTTTCATTTTTAAAAATCTTGATCCAATCTTGTATTGACAAGACATCGAATACAATTTCATTGTCTTCTGACTTTCCTGCGCTTATTGGCTGCCACTTATGACTTAATGAATTTATTAAATGACTTCCAAGAAGCCCCTTTCCCCCTAAAACTATTATTTTCTCTTTGCTCATAGCGAACCTAATGTCTTTTTTAATATCTTTGCTTGCGCTTGTGCTTTATGCGTAGATTTTTCCCAGTAATTTGTCTTAAACTGAAATAATCTTGGCTGTAAACTTTCTGCAATTGGACAAGAACCCTTTTTATATGTTTTTTGCGCTTCTTTAGTAAGTAAGTTTTCTCTTCCCAGTAGTTTGTTGTTTTGGAACATAGGCTCTAGATATGTTAGTTCCCATGCAGCGTATACAGGGTCTCCGCCAAACTCAATAAATGTGTTTCTTATGTCGTACCAGCTCAAGTCTTCTCTCTCGTTAACACATGCCCATGTCCAATATGAATGTTCACAGTTTTTTGGCACTGATTGTGGACGAAACCAATTATGGTATTGCTCTGTTTCATTTAAATATATATTTGCTACATCTACTCTTCGTTGTACTAGCTCTTCCATCCTCTCAACTTGGCCAAGGGCTACAGCACTACAAAGTTCCGGCATTCTATAATTCCATCCCATACTTACATGTCGTTTATATTTTGGGTCTTGTATATCTATCTTTGAAATTTTGCTTTTTTTTGCACTCACCCCAGCATAACCTAATGATTGAATTTGCCTAATTTTTTCAGCTAATTGATCATTATCTGTTGTCACCATGCCACCTTCACCACTAGTTAAGTGCTTAGAGCTTTGAAAACTATAACTGGCACAATCTCCTATTTTCCCAGCCCAATCGTTGTCATACTTACCATAAAAGCACTCAGCATTATCCTCTATTACTGCTATATTGTGTTCGTCCGCAATTCTTTTTATCTCCTTCATTTCAGCGCTTAATCCATATAATGAAACGGTTATTATTGCCTTTGTTCTATTAGTAATTCTCTTTTTTATGGATTCCGGATCAATATTAAATGTTGCCTCTAGTACATCTGCAAATATCGGCGTAGCATTGGCTTGAAGTACTGCAAACGTGGTCGCTGACATTGTCAGTGGTGGCACTATAACTTCATCACCTACTCCAATCCCCAGTGCTTCTAAAGCACAATGCATAGTAGCTGTTCCATTTACAAATGAGATTGCGTGCTTTACTCGATATTTTAGACAAAATAAATCTTCTAGCTTTTTCATGTAATACGCACCGCTAGAGGACCTGAATTCTTTATTAAGAACATCTAATACATATTTTTCTTCGTTTTTGGAAATTCGTCCAGCCATGACTCTTGCACTCACTTCTGGCATTCTAATAAGTCAGGTTCTTATCGCGGCCATTTTGTTGGATTTATCAGGTCTTCATCAACTTTAAAATGTGGGTATTTTTTTTGCCTTGTTGCACTTAGTCTTTCAAGAGCAACAATTAATTCTTTTAGCTGACGGCTTGTTTCTATGCCGATAACAAAACTTTCAATATTTTGATCCAGAATATAAGAAAGTGCTAATTCTTTTCTAGTCATATTTCTTTCTTTGGCTTCGTCTTCAAGCTGCTCAAATATGTCTTGCCACTTCTCAAAGTGACTTCCTAACTTGTCTAAATCTTTGAGCAATAAACCCTGCAGAAAAACTGATCTTGCTTGTATAATTTTCTTGTTTTTTATCGCATGTTCTATAAAGCCTGCCATTTCGAAACTTCTGTCTAAGATATTTATGGGAACTTGAAAAACATCTAATTGCTTATCTTCTGCCGCTTTGATGATATCATTCGGTCGATACATTGACACCCCGAATTGATAAACTTTCCCAGAATTTTTAAGCTCACCTATGGCTTCTTGTATTGCTTCTTTATGTATATTGTAGTCTTTATGATTATGAAGGAATATTCTATGTATAGAGTCTATTCTTAGTTCGGCAAGAGTTCTTTCTACATTATTTATTACAAAAGTTCTGATTTCTTTCTTGGTATCTCCTTCTACTCTTGGTATCTTTGAGCCAATTTCAAAGTCTTGCACACCTGCTTTTCCAAGTTTTATGTGCGCATCTCCGTAAGACATTGCAGTGTCAATTTTTTTTATATTATTGCCTCTGGCTATGTCTAAAATTCTCCTTATTTCATCTAAGTCGGGTATCCCATTTTTGTTATTTACTCCATAGTTTAATCCAAATTGTGCTGTTCCGATCCCAAGTTTCATGCTTGTATGTTGTTAGTGATCCATAATTTGAGATCAGAAATACTCATCCAATGATCATTTGCTGAGCTTTCGTATCTAAAGTCTTCGTCAACTTTTACACCACCTTTTATTCTATCTATATTATCTCCCCACTGTGGCATATGTGGAAGAATTTTGTAGTAATCCCTATATTCATAGACAAAATCAGCATCATGAGCACTGATCATCTCTTCATGGAGTTTTTCTCCTGCGCGCTTGCCAATTATCTTGATATCGGCATCAGGAGCTATGGCTTTTGCTATATCCATTATTGACATAGAGGGAATCTTTTTCACATACGTTTCGCCTCCTTCGCAGTCTTCTAATGCATGCAGAACTAAACTGATACCTTGTTCAAGCGTGATCATAAATCGTGTCATGTCTGGATGTGTTATCGGTAGCACACCCTGATTTTTTATCTTATGAAAAAATGGTATTACCGAACCTCTAGATCCCATCACATTTCCATATCGGACAACGCTAAAGATAGTGTTATTTTCACCACTATAACTATTAGCTGCTATAAACGTTTTATCCGAGGCTAGTTTTGTTGCTCCGTATAAGTTAATTGGACTTGATGCCTTATCCGTCGAGAGTGCTATTACTTTTTTGACGTTATTGTCAATTGCACAGTCAATAACGTTCATCGCTCCATTTATATTCGTTTTAATACACTCAAATGGATTATATTCTGCCGTTGGAACAATCTTCTGGGCTGCGGCATGTATGACAAAATCAACATCGCTTAGGGCTCTATTTAGTCTTTCTTTGTCGCGAACGTCTCCTAAAAAAAATCGTATATTACTGTATTCTTTGAATTCCTGGGCCATATTCCATTGCTTCATTTCGTCCCTTGAGAAAATTATTAGTTTTTTTATACTTGTCTTTTCTAATATATATTTGCTGAATTTCTTGCCAAATGATCCCGTTCCACCTGTAACAAGAACTACTGCATCATCGACTATGCTTCTCACCTAAGTTGTCTCTTCTTCGTCCCATCCTACTATACGAACCGACACGTCTACCGTTGGCTCTTTATGGAATTCAGTCAGTCTGTCTTAGCGGTAGTTCAGGCTCGATTATCTTCACGACGCTTCCCTTCAAAAGTTTTATATCCGATATATGACAATATACCTCTTATACATATGATATTAAAGCGTATTTCAAGTTCCCGTCATATTGATAATATAGTTGTTGCTACTACATGTGATTTAAGTGATGATCAATTGGTCAACTGGCTTAAGGCCAATGACTATAACTATTTTCGCGGTTCTGTCTCGAATGTACTTGAGAGATTCTATTTAGCCTCTACTCCCTTTAGTCCATCTATCATAGTAAGGATAACTGCTGATGATCCATTCAAGGATTCGGATATTATTGATTTAGCAATACAGACTATTCTTTCAGAACCTAAATATGATTATGTATCGAATACTATTATCCCTACTTTTCCCGAAGGCTTGGATATTGAAGTATTTACATTTAATGCCCTACAGCATGCCTACCAAAATGCTCGTCTTGCTTCTGATCTAGAGCACGTGACTCCTTATATTTGGACCAAACCAAATATATTTAATCTATTTAATTTTACAAATGCTCTAGACCTTAGTGCATATCGATTGACTATAGATTATCCAGTCGACCTTGCCACTACTTATAAAATTCTGAATTATTTTGATGGTGATATATACGTCCCGGCACAGAATATCTTGCGCGAGATCTCTACAGGCTCACTGCTACTTGATCAAACTTGCGTCATCAGAAATGAAGGTTATATCAATTCTCTCCAGAGTGATGTGCCTAATTAAACTTTCACTAATTTGTTGATAGCTTGTATGAAGCCCTTGTTGTTCAATCTTTTTATTCGCTCCTTCATTAATACATCTTTCTTCTCCTTTTGAATGCCTATCTTGGAGCTAAAGTAATTTGTATATCCAAGAAGTCTCAGCGCTAAAGCTGCACTCATAAATGACTGACTTAGTTGGTCATCGTAACCCAGGCTCTTTGCATATATCAATAAATTTTCCTTGTATTCATTCAGATTTGGGAATCGATGCCATTCATGATCCGCCTGGTTGTTCGGACGCACATGGCCTGTTCCTCTCATCAAGTAGTATTCATCTACTTTAATATGTTTTGCTTCTAGGCATAAGGCTAGAGATGATGCCAATTCTTCCATGTTGGGATTTCCAATTCTTGTATAATTTTCATTAAATACTTTTTTCCACAAGGACATCGGTGTAATGCAGAATTGAAAAACTCTGTAGTTTTTGATCATTTCAAGGATCTTTTCTTCTCTACTCCCACTGATTATTTCCAGCTGGAGATGTAATTTATGTCGAAACATTATGTTCTTCATGTTTTTTGTCATTCCAACAGGTCTGCTTCCTGCCAATAAGTCAGGATAGTGAATCCATAAGGCATTACCGAATCCTATACTCTCTAAGGGGCTTTGTTTTAGTTTACCAATTGCTTTCTCGCATCCATCTGGAAGTGCAAAATCATCGTCTCCTAAATACATTATGTAGTCGGTTTTGGCTTTAATCCCTGCGAGAACAAATGACTCCGCCATGGTAATTTTTGGCTTCCAGTAATAATCAACAAAATCATATTGTGATGCGACCTTGTTCTGTTTATCGCTACCATCCACCAGAATAAATCTTCCTTCAAAATTTATGGAATCTAGGTATTCGCACGTAATTTGAATGTTGCTTTCTCTATTCATCGTCGGCGTAAATATGCTCAGCTGACTCGTCATTTTAGTTGATTTTTTTAATTTTATTAATTTTAGCATGTCACGTTCTATATTCGAGCTCTCTTCCTCTGTCAACTAAGATTCCGTATTCGTTTCACCAATTATGTATTTATCCTTCTAAAAAGCATGTCGTAGCCGAATCAGGCTTCATCAACTATCCTCTTGATCTGCTCTAATTGATCTTCAATTGAGTAATGATGATTTCCTATGAAGAGTCCATTCTCATGTATCAGGTCAGCATTCTTCAGTTCACCAGAGATTTCATAATTGAAGAATTTTATCGCACTATGCCTGGTGAAATTGCCTGCTACTATCGGCCTGGTATCGATATCTTTCATTTTGAGCTCTCTTACTATGTCCTTTCTTTCTATATTGCTTTCTTTTCTGATTACTAGGCTAAATCCGAACCAGCTGCTTAAGCCAACTTCCTTTTGAATCATTACTTTGTCGTGATCACTAAATAGCTGTTTAAATCTTTTTGCATTACATCTTCTAGTCGAAAGGAAATTAGGCAATTTTTTTAATTGCTCTTTTCCAATTGCACCTGACATTTCGAGAGGTCTGACATTAAATCCTGGCAGTACAAAGTTGAAGCTTTCGGTGAATGAATCTTTGCTCTTTCTCCCTGTTACTAGATTTGTGTTGGGCAAATGCCTTGTCCATCCATGTGACCTGATGCTTAATAATATATGGTATAACTCTTCATCGCTTGTGCAAATTATCCCTCCTTCCATTGTGGACATGTGATGGCTAAAGTATGTACTAAATGTTCCCACGATGCCAAATGTGCCTGTGAACTTATCTTTATATATTGCTCCCATTGATTCGCAATTGTCTTCTATGATTCTAATGTCTCTTCCATTGATTATTTTTTTAATTTCATCGTACGAATTTGAGTTTCCTAGCAGATTTACTGCTAACAATGCTTTCGTGTTATCGGATATTGCCTTTTCCAGAGCATTTAGGTCATAGTTTAAAGTTTCTTGGTCAATGTCTACGAACTTTATCTTCATTCCAAACTGTTGGAACGGAAAGTATGATGTGCTCCACGATACTGCTGGGGCGATTATTTCATCTCCTGCTTTTAGCCTCTTCTCTTTATCTCTTACATACATTAAGCTCGCTGCTGCCAATAGATTTGCTGATGAACCTGAGTTGACCATCACAGCGTGCTTACTTCCAATGTATTCTGCAAAATTAGATTCGAATTCTTCTACCTCTTGCCCCATGCTGTACCTATTCGAATCTATTACTCTGTTGATTGCTTCTATTTCCTTCTCATCCCAAGTGCTTGACGCTAGTTGAAGCATTGTATTTTGGCTATATAAGTCAATATACACCCTTGGCGAGAGTGTGGGAGTATGCGGTTTTGTTCAGGGCTTACGGTTTTATGTCTCTCTTTGACCTGATTAAGTTCTTATCAGCTAGTAAGTTTGCTTTGATCGACTCTGGCAGGCACGAGTTCTCTAGAAACAATGTTTTCTGCTGGGTTTGATCTATATACTCCCCTTCGTAGCATAGCTGATACAAATAAGTTGATTCTTGTTTGCTGTGATAGCCATGATAAAAATCCTTCGGTATGTACAGTGTTTGAGCTTTTTCTGCGACGAGTCGAAAATTCCAGTAATTTAAGTTTTTGGGACAAATAATGAATACATCTGTCTCCCCAGATATGCAGGATGTATATTTTTCTGTTTTCGCGTCTCCGTGAAATCCCCTGAACGTATCTTGGTGATTTGTTGTCACCTTTATGTGGTTTAATTTTGTCGATTTTGATGAAAAAGTGGTCCAGATCTTTCCTCGTTCGTCCTCGAAATAACCGCCGTTTTCGATTATTTGTGGTTGCATTGTGATCTTTGCAATTGCGCCATTTGAGATCTGCTCAAGGGCGGATATTTACCGCCCTGAACAGATTCTTTTTTTAGTTCAGGAGCTTCTTGGCTCTCTCAACAACATTCTCAACTGTAAATCCGAATTCCTTGAGGCAGGTTCCGCCTGGGGCGGAAGCACCGAAGCGGTTCATGGTGACGCTGTCGCCATCTAGGCCGATGAAACGGTGCCAGCCGAAGGATTCAGCGGCTTCAACCACCATGCGCTTGCGAACGGCGTTCGGAAGCACTTCTTCCTTGTAGGCATCGCTCTGTTCATCGAACAGCTCGACGCAGGGCATGGAGACAACGCGCACCATCTTGCCTTCAGCAGTGAGCTGCTTGGCGGCTTGGACGCAGAGGTCAAGCTCGGTGCCGGTGCCGATCAGGATCAGATCAGGGGTGCCCGAGCAGTCTTCGAGCACGTAGCCGCCCAGGGCCACCTTGTCGATCGAGGAGTTGGCCTGGTTGGCCATGCCCTGGCGGCTCAGGCAGAGGGAGCTGGGGCGATTGCGGTTTTGGATCGCCACCTTGTAGGCACCACTGGTCTCGTTGCCGTCGCCAGGGCGGAATACCAACATGCCTGGCATTGCGCGGAGAGATGGGATGGTTTCTATCGGCTGGTGTGTGGGGCCGTCTTCGCCGACGCCGATTGAGTCGTGGGTGAGCACGTAGATCACACCCAGCATGCTCAGTGCAGACAGGCGCATCGAGCCACGCATGTAGTCGGCGAACACCAGGAAGGTGCCGCCGTAGGGGATCAAACCACTGTTGTGATATGCGATGCCGTTGAGGATGGCTGCCATCGCGTGCTCGCGTACACCGAAATGCAGATAGCGCTTTTCGGGGCTGCTGGCCTGATAGGAGCCGGTCTCGCCCTTGATATCCGTGTAATTGGAATGGGTGAGGTCAGCTGAGCCTCCGATCAGTTCTGGCAGGTTGGGACCCAGGGAACCTAGGCAGATCTGGGAGTGCTTGCGGGTGGCCAATCCACCATCTTCCGGGGTGTAGGTGGGCAGGTCCTTGTCCCAGCCCTCGGGCAACTCACCTCGCAGCATCCGCTCGAACTCGGCGGCTTCCGACGGGTACTTGCTGCGGTAAGCAGCAAGGGTTTGGTTCCACTCGGCCTCGAGGCTTGCGCCACGGTCGATGGCCTTGCGGAACTGGTCGTAGGCGTCCTGGGGGATTTCGAAGGGTGAGTAGTCCCAACCCAGCTGCTGACGGGTCAGAGCTGCCTCCTCTTCACCCAGCGCAGCACCGTGGACGCCGGCGGTGTCGGCTTTGTTCGGGGAGCCGAAGCCGATGGTGGTGGTCACCTTGATGATCGACGGCTTGTCGGTCACGGCCTTGGCGGCTTCAATCGCCTTGGCGATGGCATCCACATCGGTGTTGCCCTCTGCGACGTGCTGCACATGCCAGCCATAGGCTTCGTAGCGCTTCAGCACGTCCTCTGTGAAGGACACATCGGTGCGGCCGTCGATGGTGATGCTGTTGTCGTCGTAGAGGGCGATTAGCTTGCCCAGCTTCAGGTGACCAGCCAGGGAAGCAGCTTCAGAAGACACGCCTTCTTGGTTACACCCGTCACCCATCACCACGTAGGTGTAGTGATCCACCACTGTGGCGTCGGCCTTGTTGAACTTGGCGGCCAGGTGAGATTCAGCGATGGCCAGGCCCACAGCGTTGGAGATGCCGGCACCCAGGGGGCCTGTGGTCACTTCAACCCCGGGGGTTTCAAACGTTTCGGGGTGCCCTGGGGTCTTGGAGCCCCACTGGCGGAACTGCTTGATGTCCTCGATCGTCACCGAGTCGTAACCGGTGAGGTGCAGCAGCGCATAAAGCAGCATGCAGCCGTGGCCAGCAGACAACACGAAGCGGTCGCGGTTGAACCACTTGGGGTTCTTGGGGTTGTGCTTGAGGAACTTGTCCCAAAGCGCGTAACCCATGGGTGCGCAGCCCATAGGCAGGCCGGGGTGGCCGCTGTTGGACTTGTTGATGGCGTCGACAGCCAGCATCCGAATGCTGTTGATGCAGAGCGTGTCGAGTGACGCGGGCGCAGCGACCATGGTGTTAAAAGGGAAGGTTGGAGCGATTTTGACGCACGGTGTGAGCGAGAAGGCTCAGCTGGCGTGTTTGAAAGCCAGGCAGACGTTGTGGCCGCCGAAGCCGAAGGAGTTGGACAGGACGGTTCCCAGTGTCTGATCCCGCGCCTGATTGGGCACGACATCCAGATCACAGTCGGGATCCGGGGTGGTGTGGTTGATCGTGGGGGGGACGACGCCATGTTGCAGCGCCAGCACGCAGGCCACGGCCTCGATGCCACCGGAACCACCCAGCAGGTGACCGGTCATTGATTTGGTGGAGCTCACCGGAATCTGAAGCGCCCGATCACCCAGGGCGCTTTTGATGGCCGAGGTTTCGTTCTTGTCGTTCGCCGGGGTGCTGGTGCCGTGGGCGTTGACGTAGTCGATCTCGGACGGCTCAATACCGCCATCGGCCAGGGCAAGGCGCATCGCCTCGGCGCCACCGACGCCGCCCGGCGTGGGTGAAGTGATGTGGTGTGCATCGCAGGTCATGCCGTAACCCACCACTTCGCCGAGAATTGTGGCGCCACGGGCCTGGGCGTGCTCGAGGGTTTCGAGCACCAGCACACCGGCGCCTTCTCCGATCACAAAGCCATCCCGCTCCTTATCGAACGGACGGCTGGCCGTGGCCGGGTCGTCGTTGCGGAACGACAGGGCCTTGGCACTGGCGAAGCCGGCCACCCCCAGGGGGGTAATAGCCGACTCGGCGCCACCGCAGACCATTGCGTCTGCTTTGCCCAGTTGCAGCAGCCGGAAGGCATCGCCAACGGCATTGGAGCCGGCAGCGCAGGCCGTGGCCACTGCAGAGCTGGGGCCTTTGGTGCCCAGGGCAATCGCCGCTAAGCCTGTGGCCATGTTGGGGATCATCATTGGCACCGTGAACGGGCTCACCCGTCCAGGACCGCGACCCTCAAGCACGTGGGCCTGCGTTTCCATCGTCAGCAGACCGCCGACGCCGGAACCGATGATTGTGCCGATCCGATCCGCATTGGCGTCGTTGATATCAAGGCCGGCATGGGCCACAGCCTGTTTGGCCGCTACCACCCCGAACTTGCAGAACCGATCCCAGCGCTTGGCTTCTTTCGGTTCGATGAAACCGGACGGATCGAAATCCTTCACCTCCGCCGCAAAGCGACAGGCGTGCTCGGATGCATCGAACAGGGTGATGGCCTCCACTCCGTTCCTGCCGGAGGTAAGGCCGTTCCAGTAGTCCTGAACCGTGTTGCCGATCGGTGTGACCGCGCCGAGGCCGGTAATGACGACGCGATGGAGACCATCCACCATTGCGTTGCTCAGGCCTGCTTGTCTTCGATGTACTTGACGGCGTCGCCAACGGTGGTGATGCCTTCAGCTGCTTCGTCAGGGATCTCGATGTCGAAAGCCTCTTCCAGGGCCATCACGAGTTCCACGGTGTCCAGAGAATCAGCACCCAGATCGTTCTGGAAGTTGGATTCGGGTTTCACTTCGCCGGAGTCAACGCTCAGTTGCTCCGCAACGATCGAGCGCACCTTTTCGAGAATCGCTTCCTGAGACATAGCCGTGGCAACGGGACGCTGCATCTTACGGGCACGCCTTCAGCCTTCCTCAAGAACGACTGCGCCGTTAACAACGGTGACGGCCTGGCCATGGACGCCAGAGGGACGGGTACGTTTGCTCCAAGCCTTCGTATGCATCGGGCACATGTCCCACGCCGTCAAGATCTACGACACCTGCATCGGCTGCACCCAGTGTGTGCGTGCCTGCCCTCTCGACGTGCTTGAGATGGTGCCCTGGGACGGATGCAAGGCCGGCCAGATTGCGTCCTCCCCTCGCACCGAAGACTGTGTTGGTTGCAAGCGCTGTGAAACGGCCTGCCCCACCGACTTCCTCAGCATTCGCGTTTACCTGGGCGATGAGACCACCCGTTCTATGGGTCTGGCTTACTGATTTGCCTCGTCTCACCTCATAAGCTCAGCCCGGCTTCAGCCGGGCTTTTTTTGTATGTGCGGAATCGTTGCCCTGGTCGGCTCCCGAGAAGCGGCGCCTCAGCTCTTGGAGGGCCTGCGGCAGTTGGAGTACCGCGGTTATGACTCAGCTGGGATTGCCACGGTGGCCGCCCAGGGGCAGCTGACCTGCCTGCGGGCCAAAGGGAAGCTGCGCAACCTCACCGCTTGTTTTGACACAGAAGGTGCTCCCGGCCAATGCGGCATCGGCCACACCCGCTGGGCCACCCATGGCAAGCCGGAAGAGCGCAATGCCCACCCGCACCGCAGCGGCGATGGTGCGGTAGCTGTGGTCCAGAACGGAATCATTGAGAACCACCGTGCCCTGCGGGAGCAGCTGGAGGCTGCAGGGGTGGTCTTCCAGTCTGAGACTGACACCGAGGTGATTCCCCACCTGCTTGCGGCGGAATTGCGGCAGTTGCAAGCAGGGGGCGCCACTCCAGGCGGTGGCTTGTTGCTGGAGGCCCTACAGCGGGTCTTGCCTCAGCTGCAGGGGGCCTATGCCCTGGCGGTGATTTGGGATCAGGCGCCGGGGGCGTTGGTGGTAGCCCGTAGGGCGGCCCCCCTGTTGATCGGTTTGGGGGAAGGTGAATTCCTCTGTGCCAGCGACACACCGGCCTTGGCGGGCTTTACCCGCACGATTCTGCCGATGGAAGACGGAGAGGTGGCCCTGCTCTCACCTCTGGGGGTGGAGCTCTACGACGCCGCAGGCTTGCGGCAGCAACGCATGCCCACCCAGCTCAGCGGCGTGGACCACGTGGCGGACAAGCGTGAGTTCCGTCACTTCATGCTCAAGGAAATCCACGAGCAACCGGAGACCGCAGAGCTGTGGGTGACCCGTCATCTGCCCCAGGGATTGCCGGCTGAACAGCCCGTGGCGCTGCCGCTGGACGATGCTTTTTACGCCGGCATTGAGCGGATTCAGATCCTGGCCTGCGGCACCAGCCGTCACGCTGCGCTGGTGGGGGCTTATTTGCTGGAGCAGTTCGCCGGGATTTCCACCTCGGTGCACTACGCCAGTGAATTCCGCTATTCCCCGCCCCCGCTGGCCCCCCACACCCTCACGATCGGGGTAACCCAGTCCGGTGAAACGGCAGACACCCTTGCCGCCCTGGCCATGGAGGCGGAGCGGCGTCTGGCCCATGGGGATCCGGCCTTTGCGCCCCGCCAATTGGGGGTGACCAACCGACCGGAAAGCTCCCTCTCGCGCCAGGTGCCTCACATCCTCGACATCGGGGCTGGTATTGAGGTCGGCGTGGCCGCCACCAAGACGTTCCTCGGTCAGCTCTTGGCCTTCTATGGCCTAGCAATGGCCTTTGCCGCCCGGCGTGGCGCTCGCCCCGCGGCGGAGATCAAGGCCCTGGCGGATGAACTGCGCAGCTTGCCCTTGCAGCTGCGCCAGTTGGTGGATCTGCACGACCAGCGCTCCGAGGCCCTGGCCCATCGTTTTGCCGATACACAGGACGTGATTTTCCTTGGTCGGGGAATCAACTACCCGATCGCCCTTGAGGGTGCCTTAAAGCTCAAGGAGATCAGCTACATCCATGCCGAGGGCTACCCGGCCGGTGAGATGAAGCATGGTCCGATCGCCCTGCTCGATTCCCGGGTGCCGGTGGTGTCCATCGCCGTTCCCGGTGTGGTGTTTGAGAAGGTGCTCAGCAACGCCCAGGAAGCCAAGGCCCGCGATGCCCAGCTGATCGGCGTGGCTCCTCAGGGGCCCGATACTGGTTTATTCGATGAACTTCTGCCGGTGCCCCCTGTAAGTGAGTGGGTCAGCCCCTTGCTTACGGTGGTGCCGATGCAGTTGCTCAGCTATCACATCGCGGCACATCGCGGCCTTGATGTCGATCAACCCCGCAACTTGGCCAAGAGTGTCACGGTGGAATAAGAAGAAGGATTCTTTTTAAAAGAGAAGTCGAATTGCTTTAGCTCGTCCGTGATGAGTGTTGTTTTTCCTGAGCTGTTTAGATCTTGTACGAAAGGTTTAATTCAAGTTTTGTCGGAGACTCTGGGCTAGCCCGTATGAATTGGAGGGAGGAGATTTTTGGATTTCATCTTTTATGTCTTTTTGGTACCTAGAGAATCTGGCTGGTTGGTTCGGGCGCAAGTCTGTTCTATTCGCGTGGTCCTATAATTTCAAATCCTTTTTTTAGTAACACGGCTTCTTTTTCGGCTTCTAGTTGATCATGCGTAATCATTTCTTCCACTAGTTGCTCTAGGGTTGTTCGAGGGCTCCACCCCAAGATTTCTCTTGCTTTGCTGGGATCTCCCAGCAAAGTAGATACCTCTGCAGGGCGGAAATATCGCGGATCGATGCGTATAACAATTTCTCCGGTATCTGCGCGACGCCCAACCTCGTCCATGCCTTTGCCTTCCCATACAATTGAACGATTATTTTTCCTCCAATTAAGTTGATCTGCCGCAAGCTCGATGAATCGTCTAACTGACTCTTGCCTTCCAGTTGCAATCACAAAATCATCTGGTCTTTCTTGTTGAAGCATTAGCCATTGCATTTCGACGTAATCTCGCGCATGCTCCCAATCTCGTAGAGAGTCCAGGTTTCCCATGTATATGCATTCCTCAAGTCCGGCATTGATGCGTGCCAGTCCTCTTGTGATTTTTCTCGTCACAAATGTTTCCCCCCTTCGAGGTGATTCATGATTGAATAAAATTCCGTTGCATGCGTACATTCCATAGGATTCTCTATAATTTACGGTAATCCAGTAAGCGTAAAGCTTGGCTACGCCGTACGGACTCCTTGGGTAAAATGGAGTTGTTTCTCTTTGTGGAGTTTCTTGGACCATTCCGTAGAGCTCTGATGTTGAGGCTTGATATATTTTGATTTTGTTGGACAATCCTAAAAGCCTTGCTGCTTCTAGAATTCTTAGAGTGCCTAGGGCATCTGAATTTGCTGTATATTCAGGTGACTCGAAGCTGACAGCCACATGGCTTTGGGCTCCAAGATTATAAATCTCATCAGGCTGAATTTTTTGAATAATCTTCACTAGATTGCTGCCATCTGTCAGGTCTCCGTAGTGAAGTATTAGTTTGCGGTTTTTTTCGTGTGGGTCTTGAAATATATGGTCTATGCGGCTCGTGTTGAAGCTACTTGACCGTCGCTTTATTCCATGAACGATATAGCCTTTGTTGATAAGGAACTCGGCAAGGTAGCTACCATCTTGGCCTGTTATCCCTGTGATTAATGCAACAGGTTGCTTGTTGTTTGGCATTTAAATTGTATTGAGTGAGATTCCGCGTCCGTATAGGTCCTCAAAGCGAACGATGTCGTCTTCGCCGAGGTACTCCCCGCTTTGAACTTCTATCAGCTCCAATGGGATTTTGCCGGGATTGCTGAGCCGGTGTTTGCAACCCATGGGGATGTAAGTGCTCTGGTTCTCCCCCAGTAGTTGTTCCTCGCCGTCGCGTACCACGATTGCCGTTCCGCGTACCACGATCCAGTGTTCGGCACGGTGGTGGTGCATTTGCAGAGAGAGGCTGGCGCCGGGTTTTACTGAGATCCGTTTCACTTGCCAGCGGGTTCCCTCGGTGACGCCCGTGTAATGGCCCCAGGGGCGATAGATCTTGCGGTGGGCCTTGCCCTCGGGGCTGCCGGCAGCCTCCAGCTGCTTCACCACCGTTTTGATCTCCTGGGCCTTCGAGCGATCCGCAATCAACACGGCGTCGTCAGTTTCCACCACCACGAGGTTGTCGACCCCCAGCCCCACCACCAAGCGATGTTCGCTGCGCAGGTAGCAGTTGCGGCTGCCTTCGGCGATCACGTGGCCCTGCACCACATTCCCTTGGGAATCGCGGTTCTCAGAGGTTTCCCAGAGAGCACTCCAGCTGCCCACATCGCTCCAGCCCGCATCCAGCGGCAGCACACTGCCCAGTTCCGTTTTCTCCATCACGGCCACATCAATGGCCACGTTGGGGCATTTGGCAAAGGCCTCCCGCTCCAGCCGATGGAATTCCAGATCAGCAGTGTCCTGCTCCAGGGCTGCTCGGCAGCAGCTCACCACCTCTGGGGCCAAACGCTCCAGTTCCGCCAGCATGGCGCTGGCGCGGAACAGGAACATGCCGCTGTTCCAGGTAAAACGTCCGGTGGCCAGGAACTGCTCTGCTGTGGCCTGGTCGGGTTTCTCCACAAAGCGCTTGATCGGCACATGGGCCGGTCGGCCGAGGGAGAAGGGTGCGCTGGCCTCGATGTAGCCGTAGCCGGTCTCCGGGGCCGTCGGCACGATGCCGAAGGTCACCAGGCGCCCCTCTTCGGCGGGCTTGCGGCCGGCGTCGATGGCCTGGCGGAATTGTGCAGCATCGCGGATCAGGTGATCCGCCGCCAGCACCAGCAGCAGCGGGTCGTTGCCGTTGGCCGTGGCTTGTAGTGCGGCCACCGTCACGGCGGGGGCAGTGTTGCGGCCCATTGGCTCCAGAAGGATCGCGTTCGGCTCCACACCGATCTGGCGCATCTGCTCGGCCACGATGAATCGGTGATCTTCGTTGCACAGCAACAGCGGAGCCGCGAGGGCCTCCAGGCCATTGAGGCGTTGCTGGGTCTGTTGCAGCAGCGTCGCTTCGCCGTCACCACTTAACGGCCAGTACTGCTTGGGGTAACTCGCCCGCGATAGAGGCCACAGCCGTGTGCCGGTTCCTCCGCAAAGGATCACAGGAATCAGCGGTGTGGAGGCCATCACGTCCTGAAGGCGGTGACCCAGATTCGCTCGCCCAAGGGGCTTCTGTCGATGCCCGCGAGAGATTTGTCAGAGCTCCAGCAGGCCCGGTGGCGGCGTGAGTAGCAGCCAGCCATCTTCGAGCTGCACCTTCGGCACGATCGCTTCCACAAAGGGAATCAGCAGCTTGCGGCCATCGCTGGTGGTGATCTCCAGCAGATCGTTGCCGCCACTGATCAGGTCGCTCACCGTGCCGATGGCGGGGCCATCGGCATTGAGCCGTGCCTCCAGCCCCATCAGATCGAGCAGGTGGAACTCACCTTCTTCAAGTTCGGGCCGATCGTCCGCCGACACCAGCAGTTCTTGCCCCACCAGGGTTTCGGCGGCGCTGCGGTTGTCGATTCCCTCGAAGCGCACGACAAACAATGACTTGCCCGGCAGTTGCCGCCCCTTGATGAGCTGGATTTCCGTAGTTCCACCACCTTTGCGGCTCCGCAGCCAGCGGGGCCCGGGTGCCGTGAAGCGCTCGGGGAAATCACTGGCGGGGTTCACCCGTAGTTCCCCTTGGAGCCCTTGGACTCCCACGATCTTGCCGACGCTGAGCCAGTCGTCGCTCTCCGCCATGCCATCCGCCGCACACTCTGCCGATAATGGCGCCAGATCTGTCCGCAAACGAGCCATGGCGTCTGCACCCGCTCCGATCCTTCCCGGCTCGACCGTGACCGTGGCTGATGCCACCTCGATCTACAACGGTTACACCGGCTTCGTGCAGCGGATCAGCGGCGACCGTGCGGCCGTTCTGTTTGAAGGCGGTAACTGGGACAAGTTGGTGACCCTGCGCTTGAAAGACCTCCAGCCGGCCTGAGGCAATGGACACGGACCGCAGCCTGCGACAACGCCTGCAGGCCACGGTGCTGGAAGCCAACACACCTGCGGGTAAGGCCTACAACGCCGTCATCTTCGGGTCGATTCTCCTGAGTGTTCTGGCCCTGCTGCTGGAGCCTGACCCCTTGGGTAACTCGGCCCTGCGCCAGACCAATGTGCTCTGGATTGATCTGGTGCAGAACCTCTGCTTGGCGGTGTTCGCGGCGGATTTCGTTCTGCATCTGGCTTTGGTGCAAAAGCCCCGCCGCTACCTGTTCAGCTTCACCGGATTGATCGACGCTTCAGCGGTGCTCTTCTTCTTCGTGCCGCAGGTGCGCAGTGAGTTGCTGCTGTGGGTGTTCAAGTTCGGCCGCATCCTGCGGGTGTTCAAGCTGCTCAAGTTCATAGACGAGGCCCGCGTGCTGGTGCGGGCGCTGCGGGGCAGTGCCCGCACCATCGGTGTGTTTTTGTTCTTCGTCTTTCTGCTGCAGGTGGTGCTCGGTTACAGCATTTTTGTGATTGAAAGTGCCCGGCCTGATTCCCAGTTCCAGACGGTGGCGAGTGGTGTCTACTGGGCGATCGTGACCATGACCACCGTGGGTTACGGCGATGTGGTGCCCCAGACGGAGCTGGGGCGGTTGCTGGCCTCGGTGGTGATGATGCTCGGTTTCGGGATCATTGCCATCCCCACCGGCATCCTGACGGTGTCAGGGGTGCGGCATCACAAGCTGCGCGGGGTAGAGCTGACCTGCAGCAGTTGCGGGCGCCAGGGCCATCGCAAGGACGCCCTTCACTGCGATGTCTGCGGCGCATCGCTGCCCTCAAGGGCCTGAAGAGCAGCGGCAGCGGCGTTCTGTTCAGCCTCCTTACGGGAGCGGCCCTTGGCCTCAGCCAGCTCCCGCTCCTGGATGCTTACCCGGCAGGTGAAGCGCTCGGGGTCGCCGTGCTGGTTGCTGCATTCCTCGGTGGCGTAGTCGGGCAGTCCCAGTCCTTGGCCCTGGCTCCACTCCTGCAGGGCTGTTTTGCCGTTGAATTGATGGGGGGTGGCCAGCATCGCTTGGGCTGTGGCGCGCCAGTGGGGGGTGAGCCAGCGGTGAATCGCTTCAAAGTCGCCAAGGGCCGTGTACAAGGCACCGATGAGCGCTTCGGTGGCATCGGCCCGCAGCCTGGATTGGGCGGAACGATCCCCCTGGGCGTGCCGTCCCAGCAGCAGGTGTTGATCGATGGCAAGCCCTGCCCCCACATCCGCCAGCCAGCGGTCGCTGACCAGTTGGGCCCGCAGGTTGGAGCAGGCACCCACGGCGAGATCGGCGTGGTGGCGGTCAATGAATTCAGTGGCGGCGAGTCGCAGCACCGCATCCCCGAGGAACTCCAGCCGTTCCAGGTTGCGGGCCCGGCCGGTGGATAAGTGGGTGAGGGCCTGATCCACCTGGGCCAGAAGCTCCAGGTCGATCTTGATCTCAGCGTCCAGGCGCTGGATCAGGTTGGTGAGCTCTGCGGCGCGGGATGGATCCACAGGGACTCCTGAGCAATGCTGACAAGAGGGTGAAAGCAGGTCTTTAAAGGAATTTTATTCGCGATTGGCGTCATGCTTGAGGTGATAATGAATTTTTTGTCGCTTCAGGCTCAAGGTATGCATTGTCGAAAGGGGGTAGTTGCAAAAACGGTTTGTAGATTGCCCTCGCTGATGCCTTTCTCAGTTGGTTGCGTGGAAAAGGTTTCAGGGGGGGCATGAACTCCTAAAACTGAAGGTTGGCTGTTGTAAGATCTGATAGTGAAAAGCTTTGCTGTAAACATGAGTAGCGAAAGTCTCTCAGAAATTTTTTTAAAAAATACATTTCGCGAGTGCCACAAATGGGCCCATTATCTATCTGTTTATGATAAACATTTGTCGTGCTATAGGGGGAAGGCGCCTGTGGTGTTGGAGATTGGGGTAAGAGAGGGTGGATCTCTTGGTCTTTGGAGAAATTACTTTGGGCCGGAGGCGACGATCATCGGTGTTGACATAAAGCAATCTTGTGAGAAGCTTTCCGGGGATGGGTTTGATATATATATTGGAGATCAGTCTGATTTGGCTTTTCTGGAGCACATTCTGAATCAGCACTCTTGCATTGATATAGTTATAGATGACGGCAGTCACGTTGCTGCTGACATGATAAAAACATTTGAGTTTCTCTATTCTAGAATTAATAGTGAGGCGATTTACATCGTCGAAGACATTGTGCCTTCAATTGCTGGATCAAGAGATTCTGATTCGCCCTCTTTTCTTGATTATGCAAATGAGCTGCTGCTTCAGCTCAACCTTGGCTTTGGTGAAGAATCAATTGCTCAAAGGGCTGATAAGCACGTAGCCGAGGCAGTCGCTGCATCAGGAAAAGATAGAAGCAGTGTGTTGGTATCGTCGCCTTCAGGGCTTTCTTCGGTGACTGAGTTTACGGCTTCTACTGAAAGTATTTGTTTTTATCCGAACATGGTTGTTTTTGAAAAAGCTCCTCAATCTGCCCGAAGTGCTATTAAGTCGTCTGGTATGACGCCTGGTCAATTCATGATGTACAGCACGTATTTGCTTAAGAGAAGAGGTTGAGATAAGTCCTAAGTCTGCGTTTTATTTGTTTGCTAAAAGATGAAATTAAGGGCGGATTTTGGCCTCGATTTTGCTTGGCTTAAGATATAGAATTTGATGCTTTGAGCTTCCCGTTGTGTTGGACTATTTTTGATTGATTTTTGGGTACACTTGTATTGTTTAATATTTGTTGATTTGTCCATTTTGGCCGCCCTAGATTAAAGATTGTTGATGTCTGAAGAGGTTGATCCTTGATTGGCTCGGCACGCGACTGCTCCGAGACGAGTACAAATTATTTTCGTTTTCGGGTTGATCACTAAGTTTGAGAAAGCAGGACATAAGCCGGGTTCTGTTCACGCCTCCACAGAGGTTGGTCTGCAGAGGGTGGGTGGCTATCTATCTGGGACCGTCGTTACCGACGGCCTCAAGCGGCGCGTTGAAGCGGAACGGGGCCAATGGCCAGCCGTCGTTCCTTGGCCTTGCTCCCAGCCGGGGTTTACCTAGCCAGCACCTCTCGATGCTGCTGGTGCGCTCTTACCGCACCTTTGCACCCTTGCCTGTGCCGGCGAACCGGCCATCGGCGGTGTGTTTCTGTGGCACTCTCCTCACGGTCACCCGCACTGGGCGTTACCCAGCAAGCCTGGCCATCAGGGAGCCCGGACTTTCCTCAGCCGAAACTCAAAGAGATCGGCCGCAACCACCTCGCCTGCTTTCAGATCTCATCATGCCTCGTGGGCATAATTCAGAGGTCTGGGGCTGTAGCTCAGCTGGATAGAGCGACGGTTTCCTAAACCGTAGGTCGTGGGTTCGAGTCCCGCCAGCCCCGTGAGAACTGCTGAAGAAGTAGTGAGCGCTACATCTGGTGGGGTGGGCAGATCGTTCACCACCGCTAGGGTTGATCCAACCTCTTGTGGGTGCCATGACCCAGCTTCACGATCTTCGTCTGCGGCTGTTGGTGCAGCAGGAAAGTGAGCGGATTGCGGAATCCCAGCCCACGGATCTGGACCTATCGGTGGTTCAGGCCCGCTGTCTCTGCTGGCTGGCTCTTCTGGCGGAAGCCCATGAGGACCAGGCCAGTGATGCCGAACGCCGTGGCGACACCGAACAAGCCATGGGCTGGTTTGCGGATTCGATGCGGCTGCGGGACGTCATCGGTGTGGTGTCGTCCATTGAAATCCCTCTGCCCGACACGGCTGCGGAGGATGGCCCCCAGGCCGAGGAGGATTTGGGACCTCAGGCGGCTTGATCAGTGGCATAGTGGGGAATGATCGCGAGGGACTGCATTGCCGGAAGAGCCCTGCCAGTGCCCGGATTGCCAACGGTTTTACCGTGAGCATGATCGGCTAATCCGGGAATCCCCCACGCTTCGTCAACAACAGGAGCTCAACTGGGCCGCTCTCCAGTCGTTCCGCACCTTGTCCGGACGAGTTCTCGAGGAACTGCAAAAGCAGCACGGGTCCCGTCAGACAGCAGATGCAGCGGCCTCAAAGCCTGCAGCAACTGGAGTGTCCCTCCCTGAGGAATCAGGTGAAGGTCTCCAGCAGGCCATCGCTGATCTGGAGAACATCAACGCCCATCTGTTCTCGATTGAGGCCTTGATGGAACGAGTCTTTGATGTGCGCGTTCCCGAAGAAATTGAGCAGAAGTTCCGCGAGCTTGCCGGTGAGTTGGCTCCTGATCCGTTGAATGTGGACCGTCTGCGGCTCAATCGCCTGTTGCACCAGACTCCGGATCTACCCGATCGGAACTGACACTCGATGTCCGATAGGAGCCCTGGGGAAGACCCCAGGGCTTCTTTTTTGGCTGTTTTCAGCGCACGTCGCAGGTGATCTCCACGTTGAGTGGATCCACGGCCCAGATGTTGTTGCAGTACTCGCTGATCGAACGGTCGGAGGAGAAGAACCCGGTTCTGGCCGTGTTCAGTACCGACATCCGATTCCAGTGCATCCGGTCGCTCCAGGCGCGGCTGACTGCCTCCTGGGCGCGCAGGTAGTCGGCGTAGTCGGCCATCACATAGAAGGGGTCCTTGCCGGTGAGGTTGTCGAGCAGGGGGCGGAACAATTCGCCGTCGCCGTTGCTGAAGTGCCCCATCTCGATCAGCCGCAGGGCTTCCTGTAGTTCCGGCAGCGCTGAGATCACGTCGCTCGGGCGGTAACCGCTTTGCTTGAGGGCCGCGATCTCTTCAACGGTCTTGCCGAACAGGAAAAAGTTTTCGCTCTTCACCAGCTCGCGGATCTCCACATTGGCCCCATCGAGGGTGCCGATGGTGAGGGCACCATTCATGGCAAATTTCATGTTGCCGGTGCCGGAGGCTTCCTTGCCGGCCGTGGAGATCTGTTCGGAGAGGTCGGAGGCGGGATACACCTGCTCTCCCAATTTCACGTTGTAGTCCGGCAGGAAAACCACGCGCAGCAGACCATCCATGTCCGGATCGGCGTTGATGGTGTCGGCGATGCCGTTGAGGAAGCGGATGATCAGCTTCGCCATGTAGTAGCCCGGAGCAGCCTTGCCGCCGAAGATCACGGTGCGGGGTGCCATGCCGTCGGTCTGGCCGTTCTTGATCCGCAGGTACTGGGTGATCACCTGCAGGGCGTTGAGGTGCTGGCGCTTGTACTCGTGGATGCGCTTCACCTGCACGTCGAACAGGCTGGCGGGATCCACCAACACACCTGTGTTGCGATGGATGTAGGTGGCCAGCTTGCGCTTCACCGACAGCTTGGTGTTGCCCCAGAGCTCCAGGAAACCCTGGTCGTTCTGTCGTTCTTCCAGCTTGCGCAGGCTCTCCATGTTGGAGATCCAATCGGGCCCCACGTGCTCATCCAGCAAGGCGGACATCTCGGGGTTGGCCAGGGCGACCCAGCGGCGCGGGGTGACGCCATTGGTGACGTTGGTGAACTTCTCCGGCCAGAGCGCCGCGAATTCCGGCAGCAGGTCGGTTTTCACCAGATCGGAGTGCAGTGCCGCTACACCGTTGACGTGGTGGGCGCCGATGGTGGCCAGGTGGGCCATGCGCACGGCTTTGCTGCCCTCTTCATCAATGATCGAGAGCTTGCGCTGGATGGCATCGTTGCCGGGGTAGCGCAGTCGAACCTGCTGCAGGAAGCGACGGTTGATTTCGTAGATCAGCTCCAGATGGCGAGGCAGCAGGCTGCTGAACAGGTCGAGGTCCCACTTCTCCAGCGCCTCGGGCAGCAGGGTGTGGTTGGTGTAAGCCACGGAGCGAGAGGTGATGTCCCAGGCCCGGTCCCACTCCAGATGCCGATCGTCAATCAGCAGGCGCATCAGTTCAGCCACGGCGATGGCCGGATGGGTATCGTTCAGCTGAACCGTCCAGTAGTTGGGGAAGTCCTCGACGGCAAGCCCACGGTTGTCGAGGCTGCGCAGCATGTCTTGTAGTGAGCAGCTGACGAAGAAGTGCTGCTGCTTCAGGCGCAGACGTCGGCCTTCGTCAGTGCCGTCATTGGGATAGAGCACCTTGGAGAGCGTTTCGCTGCCCACCTTTTCTTCAACGGCGCCGTAGTAATCGCCGATGTTGAAGGCATAGAAGTCGAAGCTTTCGGTGGCATCGGCACGCCAGAGCCGCAGCCGGTCGCAGATATTCACCCGATAGCCCAGCACGGGTACGTCATGGGGGATGCCGATGGCGTGTTCTGCCGGGATCCAGCGGGAGCGGTAGTTGCCCTTGTCGTCGATGTAGCTCTCGGTGCGGCCACCGAAGCCCACAAAACAGGCCTCATCGGGTTGGGGAAGTTCCCAGGGCCAGCCGCCCTTGAGCCATTTGTCGGTGATCTCCACCTGCCAGCCATCGCGGATCAGCTGGTCGAAGATGCCGAACTCGTAGCGGATGCCGTAGCCGGTGGCCGGGATCTTCAGGCTCGCCAGCGACTCCATGTAGCAAGCCGCCAGACGGCCGAGGCCTCCATTGCCCAGGCCCGGTTCCTCCTCCACATCAAGGATTTGCTGCAACGACTCGATGCCGAAATTCTTCAGGGCCTCCTCGGCCTCCTTCTGGATCCCGAGGTTCAGCAGGTTGCTGTGGAGCTGCGGGCCGATCAGGAATTCCGCCGACAGGTAGGCCACCGATTTCTGCGGGCGGGCCCGCATCGCTTCAGTGGTGGCCAGATAGCGCATCATCAAGCGGTCGCGCACCGCGTAACTCAGGGCCATGTAGAGGTCATGGCGGCTGGCAGTGGTGGCGAGTTTGCCGAGGGTGAAGAACAGGTGCTCCGTCATGCCGTCGAACACGCTCTTGGCATCGAGGCCGGCGCGTTCGGGGTCGTTGTGACAGCCGGGGGTCGGCAGACGCAGATCGAACGGTTGGGACGTGGTCATGGGGGGTCAGCGAGCCAAGGAGCGTGGAATCACCGTCAGGCCAGGGGTGCTCGGAGCCCAACTCAATGAATTACCCGGACCGTAGCGATCACAATTAGTGCTGCCTGCAAAAAAGGCCGCTTCTACAGCATCTCCAGTTAATTGGGATCGTCCAGCGAACAGTTCAGCGGGGGAATCACCATTAAGGTTCGGCGTGAGACATGCCCGGCTTGATGCTGTTGCCCACCCTGCTGAGCGAAATCAGCAGCCATGACCTCGAATTGGCGGAAACGCTGATCGGCGTCCTTCGCTTCATGCTCATCTTCGTGGCGGCCCGCACCCTCGCCGAGGTGCTGGTGCGTTTCGAGCTGCCCACCATCCTTGGGGAGCTCCTGGCTGGTGTGCTGATCGGTGCCTCGGGTTTGCATCTTCTGGTGCCGCCGGAGACTCAGGTGCAGCTCTCTGGCGCTTTTTCCGAGGTGGTCTCCGGCCTGTCGCATGTGCCGGTGGACGAGATTCCGCTTCTGTACAACGAGAGCTTCGGAGCTTTGCAGGCGGTGGCCACGTTGGGCCTCTACTCCCTGCTCTTCCTTACAGGTCTTGAGAGCGAGCTGGAGGAATTGATGGCGGTGGGGGCCCAGGCCTTCAGTGTCGCTGTGGTGGGTGTGGTGCTGCCCTTTGCCCTCGGCACCCTTGGCCTGATGGCCATCTTCCACATTGATGCAATCCCAGCGATCTTTGCGGGTGCCTCGATGACGGCCACCAGCATCGGCATCACCGCCAGTGTTTTCGGTGAACTCGGTTATCTGCGCACCCGTGAGGGGCAGATCGTGATCGGCGCCGCCGTGCTCGACGACATTCTGGGCATCGTCATCTTGGCCATTGTGGTGTCCTTGGGAGCCGGCGGAAGTCTGGAGATTGGCCCCATCGTCCAGTTGGTGGTGGCGGCGGTGCTGTTCGTGGTGGTGGCCCTGTTGTTGAGCCAGAAGGCCGCACCAGCTTTTGATTGGATGATTGACCAACTCAAGGCCCCGGGCGCCAAGTTGATTGGTTCCTACCTGCTTTTGGCCGTCAGTTGTTTTGTTGCTTCAGCGATTGGTCTGGAGGCTGCCCTTGGGGCCTTTGCTGCTGGTTTGATCGCAAGCACCTCGAAGCATCGCCACGAGATTCAGGCGGCGGTCACCCCCATCGTTGGCCTGTTCGCCACCGTTTTCTTTGTTCTGGTGGGTGCCGGCATGGATCTGTCGGTGATCAATCCTTCCGACCCCGGTGCCCGTTCTGCTCTGGTGGTTGCGGCCTTCCTGTTCGTCGTGGCGATCATTGGCAAGGTGGCTGCCGGCTGGGCCATCTTCAGCAAGGAAAAGACCAATAAATTGGTGGTGGGTCTTGGCATGATGCCCCGAGGCGAAGTTGGCCTGATTTTCCTGGGCCTGGGAACGGCTTCAGGCTTGCTCAGCCCTGGCCTTGAAGCAGCGATTCTGCTGATGGTGATCGGCACCACCTTCCTCGCACCGGTGCTGCTGCGCATCGTCCTCAAAGACAAGCCACCCGAGGACGGCAATCAGGTGCCCGACGAATTTGCAGCGGATCCCCTGGCGGGTGCCTCCTGAATTAGTCGTCTTTGCCGATATTGGCGAGGATGAGCAAAACACTCCAGCCCACGGCCACAACGCCAAGGCTGGAGGCCCAGCTAGGACCCAAGGCCCAGCTGAATCCGAGCTGGGTGACGACACCGGTGACGAGGGCCAGCAGCAGGCTGCTGATCACCAAGGTCGGTTGCCGCACCGATTCAGGGAGGTCACTGTCCTCCAGGCTGGATTCCAGCTTGCTGAGCGGTGCGCTCAGCGGCACATAAAGGGCGATGGCCCAGAGCAAAGCTCCGCGCCAGACGGATGCGTCCGCCAGCGGTCCGCCCATGACCTCGTAGCTCACCATCCAGGCTGCCTCAGTGCTGCTTAGCATCGCGTCCCTCGCAACCGGCTGTGGATCGCGTCACCTGGAGCCATCTCGGCCACGCCGTGCACACGGTGCAGCAGCATCCCGAGCAGGACATGGCCGATCGACCAGCCCTTCTGTTGGTGCATGGGTTCGGGGCATCGACCGATCACTGGCGCTACAACATTCCCGTGTTGGCCCAGAGCCATTCCGTGCATGCGATTGACCTGCTGGGCTTCGGCAGAAGTGCCAAGCCAGCAGGGCTGAACTACGGCGGTGCCCTGTGGCGTGATCAATTGGTGGCTTATGTGCGCGAGCGGATCGGCCGTCCGACGGTGATCGCCGGCAATTCCCTCGGTGGATTCGCGGCCCTTGCTGCGGGGGCTGCATTGGGATCGGACTGTGCGGGGGTGGTGTTGCTCAATGCTGCCGGTCCCTTCAGTGATGAGCAGAAACCGCCGCAAGGCTGGGGTGCCATCGCCCGCCAGAGCATCGGCACAGCCCTGCTGAAGAGCCCAGTGCTGCAGCGGTTTCTGTTCGAGAACCTGCGACGGCCTGCCACGATCCGCCGCACCCTCAATCAGGTCTACGTCGACAAAACAAACGTCGATGACTGGTTGGTGGAGTCGATCCGGCGCCCTTCACTCGATCCCGGCGCTTTCGGGGTGTTCCGCACGGTCTTCGACATCCCACGCGGTCAGCCCCTTGATGAGCTCTTCGCGGAACTGACCGCGCCGCTGTTGCTGCTTTGGGGCATCCGTGATCCTTGGATCAATGCACCCGGTCGCCGTTCCACCTTCCAGCGCCATGCCCCGGAGGCCACCACCGAGGTGGTCCTTGAGGCCGGGCACTGCCCTCACGATGAGGTGCCGGATCAGGTGAATACGGCCTTGCTGCAATGGCTGGAGGGCCTCAAGTCGGCTGTGGCACCGACAAATGCGGATCTGCTGGCTAGGGGAGTGAAGTAGCTACCCCGCGTTCCGGCGGATGCCCATGACCCTCACCCAGCAGTCGGCCCCCTACGCCCACTGGGACTTTGTGCATCCCAGCAGCGGTGATCGGTTGCGGATCATTCCGGAGCGGGGTGGATTGGTCAGCGGTTGGTGTTGCGGAGGGCGGGAGGTCCTGTATTTCGATCAGGAGCGTTACTCCGATCCCACCAAAAGCATTCGCGGCGGTATTCCGGTGCTGTTCCCGATCTGCGGCAACCTGCCCGGTGATGTGCTGCCGGTGGACGACGTTGAGTACCCCCTCAAGCAGCACGGCTTCGCCCGGGATCTGCCCTGGCAGCTTCAGCTGTTGGAGGATCAGAGCGGTGTGCGGCTGACGTTGTCCAGCACCGACGAAACGCTTAAGGCCTATCCCTTCCCGTTCCGTTTGGAGATGGAGCTGCGCCCAGTTACCTCAGCCTTGGAGATCTCCACCACCGTGCACAACTGCGGTGATGCCGCCATGCCCTTCAGCTTTGGCCTGCATCCCTACTTCAACGTGAGCGACCTGGCCCAGACCCGGCTCACGGGCTTGGCGGAGCGCTGCCTTAACCATCTGGAGATGGCGGATGCGTCCACGGCGGATCAGCTCAAGCGGCTGCCGGAGGGGGTGGATTTCCTCTGCCGCCCAGCGGGACCAGTCAGCCTGATCGATGACGCCACCGGGGTGACGCTGGAACTGCAGCATCAGGCCCCGCTGGATCTCAGCGTGGTTTGGACTGAGCCTCCGCGGCCGATGGTCTGTCTGGAACCCTGGACGGGGCCCCGGCAGGCTCTGGTCAGCGGTGACTGCAAGCTGGTGTTGGAACCCGGTGCGAGGCAGACCCTCGCCTGTCGCTATAGCGTCTCCTGATTGACCCCTGGCAGGCGGCCGCGGCTGAGTTGCAGTTTGGGGTCGAACTGGCGTTTCACCGCTTCGATCAGCGGCCGGGAGGGACGGTCAAGCCAGGCCGGCACTGTTGATCCGGCCGCGCGTTTCAACAGCGACATTTCGCCGCCGAGGCGGATCACGCTGCGGCGCAGGGCCTCCAGCTGGTGATCCGGCGTGGCGGCATCGCACCAGCCATCGCCACAGCCTGCTCCGGCGGCCAGCTCCCAACACCACGGCTTGAGGGCCGTCATGGCGTCATCCCGCAGTAACCGTTGCAAATTGGCCGGCGGTAGCACCAGCCGCACCAGCTGTGTTGTGGAGCTGGCATCGAAGGGTGTGGTCAGGGCATCGGCGCAGGCCTGGCGTTCGGTGTTGAGCTGCTGTTCCGCCGCCACCGCCTCGAGCTGCTTCAGCTGGTCCTCCACCGCCTGCTCCGACACGCTGCTCACCACCAGCCGCAGCCGCCATGCACCATCGCCGCTGTTGATCCAGTCACAGCGTTCAGGCGTCAGGCTGGAGCGCAGCAGTTCGCTGCGGAAGGCCTCCTGGGCTTTCAGGTCGCCGTCCACGAGCAGGCTGCTCCGGGCGGGGCGCAGCGGTTGCAGCCGCAGGGTGAGTTCGGTGATCAGCGCCAGGCTCCCCCAGCTGCCGCAGAGCAGCCGCATCAGGTCGTAGCCCGCCACGTTCTTCACCACACGGCCACCGGCATGGGCTTCGGTGCCATCCGCCCGCAACAGGCCGATGCCGATGATCTGATCGCGCACCCCAAGATGGCGTTGCCGCAGTCCCCCCGCCAGTCCACGGGCCACCAGGCCGCCGATGCTTCCAGGAGTGCCGGCCCGGGGCCAGTCAATGGGCAGCCATTGCCCCTGCTTTGCCAACTGATCCTGCAGGTCCTGCAAGGGCAGGCCGGCTTCCACCGTGATGGTCAGATCGTCCACGGCATGGTCGATCACCCGGTTGAGCTGCCGGCAGGAGAGCACCTCATGGCGGGGATCCAGCGGTGGGCCCCAGTCCAGGCGTGTCCCAAGGCCACTGGGGCTCCAGGGGGTGCCGTCCTGATGCCACTGGCGCACCAGGTCGATCAGAGCGCTGCGGCTGGCGGGGGAATGGATCACGGCACGATGGTGCCATGAAGGTTGTGGTCATTGACGACGATCCCACCGGCTCGCAGACGGTGCACAGCTGTCCGCTGCTTTTGCGTTGGGATGTCGACAGCCTGCGCCGGGGGCTGCGCCATGCGTCGCCCTTGTTGTTTCTGCTGGCCGACACCCGGGCGCTGACGCCAACGGATGCAGCGGAACGCAACCGCGATATTGCGGCGGCCTTGGATCACGCGCTGCACCGGGAGGGGTTGGCGCGTGATCAGGTGCTGCTGGTGAGTCGCGGGGATTCCACCTTGCGCGGTCATGGGGTGCTGGAACCTGAGGTCTTGCAGGCGTCCTTCGGGCCCTTTGATGCCACGCTCCACGTTCCGGCGTTCTTGGAAGGGGGACGCACCACCGTGAACGGGGTGCATCTCCTCCACGGGGAACCGGTGCACACCACGCCGTTTGCCCAGGACCGGCTGTTTGGGTTCAGCAGCAGTGATCTGGCCCACTGGCTGGAGGAGAAAAGCAATGGCGCCATTGCCGCGGCGTCAGTGCAGCGGATTAGTGGCCGCGACCTTGATGCCGCCTGTGCTGCGGGGCTGCCGCTGTTGATCGATCGCCTGCGTGGTCTCCAAGGCAATGCAGCGGTAGTTGTGGATGCCGAGCGGCAGGAGCAACTCAACGCACTGGCCGCAGCGGTGCGCGCCCTGCAGAGGGAGAAACGGTTTCTGTTTCGCTCCGCCGCCAGCATGGTGAAGGCTCTGGCGGATCCCGGACCGCCGCCGCTTGATCCCGAGGGCCTGGCGGGGTTGCGGCGCTCGGCTTGCGATGGAACGCCTCTGCCTGGACTGGTGATGGTGGGTTCCCACGTGCCCTTGGCGGATCAGCAACTGGAGCTGCTGCTGGCGGAACCGGGATGCCAAGGGGTTGAGCTGCCGGTGCCGCGCATCGCTCGGGTGCTGGAGGGCCCGACACCTGATCTGCTGCTGGCCGATCTGGAGCGGGTCTGGCTGCAGCAGTTGCGAGCGCTGCTTAAGGCAGGTCTTACGCCGGTGTTGTTCACCAGCCGTGGTGAGCTGCGCTGTGCTTCAGAGCAGGAGGGCCGGCGCTTGTCCTGCGCTCTGGCCGAGTTGATGGGGCGACTCGCGGCATCTCTCGCTCCTGATCTGGGTTATCTGATCAGCAAAGGCGGCATCACCACCCAGACACTGCTGGCCAGGGGCCTGGCCCTCGAGTCGGTGCAGTTGGAAGGCCAGCTGCTGCCGGGGCTGTCGCTGGTGCGCCCCTCAGCGGGACTCTGCAGCGGAGTGCCGATTCTCACCTTCCCCGGCAATCTCGGTGGTGCCGACACCCTGCGTGACGCCTGGCAGAGGATGGAGCCCGGCTGAGGCGGCCAGCAGTTCCATCGGGTGCTGCACCTGGGCCCGATCGCCCAGGTGTCGCCGCAGCTGCAGGGTGCAACCAATGTTGGCGCTGGCCACCCATTCAGCGCCGGTGCCGCTGAGATCATCGGCCTTGATCCGGCCCAGTTCGGCGGCTTCCTCCGGTTGCACCAGGTTGTAGATGCCGGCGCTGCCGCAGCACACCCCCGCTTCGGTCGCTTCCCGCAGCTGAATGCCGGGGATGGCGCGCAGCAGCTGGCGGGGCTGGGCCTGGATCCCCTGGCCGTGAATCATGTGGCAGGCGTCATGCATGGCCACCACGCCGGGGAGAGGTTGCAGTTGGGCGCGGAACGTCTCCACGAGGCCGCGGTCAGCCAGGAATTCCTGCACATCCAGCACCGGAGCCCGAAATGAAGCCTTGCCGTTCAGCAGCTCGCCATAGGCCTTCATCGTGTGGCCACAGCCTGAAGCGGCCACCAGCACCGCATCCAGATCTCCCTCAACGGAATTCATGCTGCGGACGAGGTCCGTCGCTAGTTCGCGGGTGAGCTCCAGCTCCCCCTGGTGATGGCTCACCGCCCCACAGCAGCCCTGGTCCGGCGGAATCACCACCTCAAAACCGTTGGCCTGCAACACTTTCACCGTTGCGTTGCTCACGCTGGGATCGAAGCAGCGCTGCACGCAGCCCAGCAACAGCGCTACGCGGCCTCGGCATTCCCCGCTGGCGGGATTGATCTGGGGCAGTTGGTCGCTGAAGCTTTCTGATATCAGGGGGGGCAGTAGTTGCTCCATCGCTTCGATCTCCGGCCCGAACAGACGGGTGAGACCTGAGCGGCGGGCCAGGCCTTGGAGTGGTGTGCTGGCGTAGGCCCTCAGGGGTTGGAGCAGGGCCCGCAAGCGCTTGGGGTAGGGCAGCACTTGCAGTAGCAGCTTGCGGAAGCTGGTCTGCCAGCTGCTGCGGTGGTTGGTCTGATTCAGCTTGGGCCGGGTGGCCTCGATTAGCTGGTCGTAGCGGACTCCTGAAGGACAAGCGGAAACGCAGGCGAAGCAGCCCAGGCAGGTGTCGAAATGGCTGGCCACCGTGGCATCCAGTTCCAGCTCACCGGCCTCGATCGCCCGCAGAGCATGGATGCGACCGCGGGGGGAGTCCATCTCACTGGCCAACACGCGATAGCTGGCACAGGTGGGCAGGCAGAAGCCGCAGTGCACGCAGGGGTCAGCGGCGCCGGGCGGCAGACCGGGGAGGGTACTGGTCGCAGGCTCGGCAGGTGCTGGCTGGCTCATGGGCAGAGTCTGGGTCGATCGGCCCGCGGACGGCTGGGTTTGAAGAAAAATCGTTGTTTGTTTGGCTCAGGCTTCCTCATTAGAACGGTTTCGCTCTTGAAGCTCTTTAAAATTGATATTTTCCCCATTCAATTTCCTGGGCAAAGATGTGCTCAATTTTATTTTTTTGGTTGAAATCGAGTAAGTCTTTATAGGGTCTTTTATCAGTACGCAAGTTCGACTTGGCTGTGGGGAGTTGTGGGTTCCCCGTCAGGTTGAGGTCGTTGAAAATGCTGTCGACTGTTTCCTGGAGGTTTTCGTAGCGATACAAGCGTTTGACCAGAATATTCCCTTCGTAGGTGTAGATTGATCGGCATGACTTTGCGAACTTCTCCAGCATTCCTCCTTCGATGAAGGTGTCCAGGTCGAGAGTTTGCAGTCTCTGGTCTTTTTTGAGTTCAAAAAACTGGGACAGCGCATGGTCCCATGGGTTGCGAATAAAGCAGAAGCTGTAATAGCTCTCGAGCGTCGATGCGCTGATGTAATTCTTGCTGAGGGCGGTTGTTGCTTCAATATGTGTGTGTAGGCCAATTGATTTGAGGTACCGGCTGACGCCTTTTTTCTGTATTTTGCATTTTGCCTTGATAGCAAAATAATTCACTTTGTTCCACCAGGGAATGAAATTGGTGGGCCCCTGGTAGCCAAGTTCTTTGCGAATTTTCTCGTCTCGACCTAAGGGCGTAATCACATCTTTGTGATTGCAGCTGCTCGATAGCGCAATAGCTGTCGATGTTGATGCTGTCTTTCGGTTGGCAAAAAATATGAATTTCTTCGAGTGATTGATGATCACAGATGACCTGCTGTTGAGTGTTCAGAAACGGGCGATGACTGCTTCGGCGAAACCGCTGCAGCTCACCGGATCCACCTGGGGTTCCATCAATCGCGCTAGGTCGTAGGTGACCTGCTTGTCGGCGATGGCGGCACTGAGACCTTTGGTCACCAGATCAGCAGCCTCCTGCCAGCCAAGGAACTCCAGCATCATCACGCCGCTGAGGATGACCGAGCCCGGGTTGATCCGATCGAGGCCGGCATGTTTCGGGGCCGTGCCGTGGGTGGCTTCGAAGATGGCAGCGTTCTCGCCGATGTTGGCGCCGGGGGCCATTCCCAGACCGCCCACCATCGCAGCTGCGGCATCGGAGATGTAGTCGCCGTTGAGGTTGAGCGTGGCGAGGATCGAATACTCCTGGGGGCGGGTCTGGATCTGCTGAAAGATGCTGTCGGCGATGCGGTCGTCCACCAGCACCATCTCCTTCCACTTGCCGCCGCCGTGGCTGCTGCCAATGGCATCGAGCACCGCTTGCACCTCGGCATCGATGTCGGCCTTTTTCTCAGGAGTGAGGCTGTCGTAACCCGGCTCAATCATCCGGCCGTTGGCCTGCACGCTCAGGTTGGGATCCTTCTCGAGGTTGCCGAGGATCCAGCTTTCCCGCTCGGTGATGCACACGTCGCGGAATTCGGTGGTGGCCAGTTCATAGCCCCAGTCACGGAAGGCCCCTTCCGTGAACTTCATGATGTTGCCCTTGTGCACCAGGGTTACGTGACGCTTGTCGCCTTCCAGGCGTAGGGCGTGTTGGATCGCCTTGCGGATGTGGCGCTGGCTGCCGTGTTTGCTCACGGGTTTGATGCCGATGCCGGATCCTTCGGGGATCTGGCGCTTGCCCAGCTTGCCGTTGGCGGGGATGACCACTTCATTGAGATGCTTTCGCAGCTCCTGGCCGACGGCGTCATCGGCTTCCCATTCCACCCCCATGTAGATGTCTTCGGTGTTCTCCCGGTAGACGATCACATCCAAATCCTGGGGACGCTTGTGGGGGCTTGGGGTGCCCTCGTAGTAACGGCAGGGGCGCACGCAGGAATACAGATCAAAGATCTGTCTCAGGGCTACGTTCAGCGAACGGATGCCGCCGCCCACAGGCGTGGTGAGGGGGCCTTTGATGGCCACGCCGTAGGCGCGGATTGCCTCGAGGGTGTCCTCAGGCAGGTACTGGTAGGTGCCATAGAGGTCGCAGGCCTCATCGCCGGCGTACACCTTGAACCATTCGATGCTCTTGCTGCTGCCGTAGGCCTTGGCCACGGCCGCATCCAGCACCTTCTGCGTTGCGGGCCAGATGTCTACGCCGGTGCCATCACCTCGGATGAAGGGGATGATCGGGTTGTCGGCCACCACGGGCTGACCGTTCTCGAAGCGGATTGGTGTGCCCTGGCTGGGGGCGGTGAGCTTCTCGAACTGGGCCATGGCGGTTGGTCGGGCGTCAGTAGGCCGAGCCTATGACTGAGCCGGGAGACCTACGGTTCACTGCAGTGCAGACCGCGCATCAATGGCCAGCGAGCAGGTGTGGGTGGTAGCGGCCTGCTTCAACGAAGCTGAGGTCATCAGCACCTTTATGGAGCGGGTCACGGCCTTGCAGGAGGTGGACCATCTGCTGCTCATTGATGACGGATCGTCCGATGCCACGGTGGCGGTGATCCGTGCCTGGCAGAAGAGCCATGCCGACCAGGCCGTCACCCTGTTGGAACTTACCCGTAATTTCGGTAAGGAAGCGGCGATGCTGGCGGGGCTGGACTACGCCAACGGCCGCTGTGCCGCTGCAGTGCTGATCGATTCCGATCTGCAACACCCGCCGGAGCGGATTCCGGCGATGGTGCAGGCCTGGCGCAACGGCGCTGAGGTGGTCACCGCGGTCCGGGATGACCGCGATGCCGAAGGGCTGGTGAAGGTGGCCACGGCCTCCTGGTTTTATCGAGTGTTCAACCGTCTGGTGGATTCCATCCAGCTTCAAGAGGGGGCTGGCGATTTTCGACTCTTGAGTGCTCCAGTGGTGGAGGCGGTGACCCAGTTGCGCGAGGCCACGCGCTTCTCCAAAGGGTTGATGCCCTGGACCGGCTACCGCAGCGAGGAGATCGCCTACAGCCGTGTGGCCCGGGTTAGTGGCACCACCTCCTGGAGCTCCCTCAAGCTCTGGCGCTATGCCTTGGACGGCATCTTTTCGTTCACCGTGAAGCCCTTGAAGGTGTGGGGCGTGATCGGTGTGCTGATTTCCTTCCTGAGCTTTGTCTATGCCGCCCTGATCGTGCTGCGCACCCTGGTTTTTGGTGTCGACCTGCCGGGCTACGCCTCATTGATCGTGGCCGTTCTGTTCCTGGGGGGGATCCAGCTGATTGGCATCGGCGTGTTGGGTGAATACATCGGCCGGATCTACATCGACGTCAAACGGCGTCCGCACTATTTCGTCCGAGCCATTCACCAGAAATGCAGCCAAGAGGAGTAAAGTGCTTTTAAATGCTTTCAAATATTGGTGGTTAAACTCAATTTAGGGTGTGGCGATAAAATACTTCCGGGCTATGTGAATGTTGACACTGTCTCGTCTCGAGCTGGTAAACAGCCTGATGTAAATGCCGATATTCGAGATCTTCGAAAGATAAAATCTTCTGTTGCTGATGAAATTCTCGCTGTACATGTTATCGAGCATTTTTACTATTGGGAAGTCATTCCTTTGTTAAAAAGCTGGAGAAGGTTGTTGAAGCCTGGCGGGAAGCTGATTCTTGAATGTCCCAACCTTCTGTATGCCTGTCAGATGATTGTTGAGAACCCTGCAATGCGGAGCCAGCCCGGAAAGGCCGGTCAGATGTCGATGTGGCCCTTGTATGGCGATCCATCCTGGAAGGACCCATTGATGTGTCACAAATGGGCCTACACGCCTGAGTCTCTAATGGCTGTGCTTCAAGAAGCTGGCTTCCAACAGGCCAAGCAGGAGCCTGCTCAGTTCAAGTTGCGTGAACCTCGTGACATGAGAATTACTGCTCTCAATCCTTGATTAATGAATTGCAGGGTTGGTCCTGTTGGTTTCAGAGTTGTTGTGCTGATATCCACTCCCTTTGACGGTTGGTTGAGTTGAAAAAGGCCACAGACTGCTGAAATTCCTCCTGGTCCATGCCCGCTGAAGCATCGATCTTGGCTGGGTGGATCAGCACAATGGGCTGGGCATCTGGATGGATCGTGCTGGAGCTGTAGGCCGTTTCCCAGCTGCGGCGAAACGCTGTTCCGAACATCGATCCACTGAACAACACCCCGGCGAAGTGCCGGTTGGTTTCAAGGCCAGCCCGGCGCAGACGGGGGATCGCCAGCCCGCTCAGCAGCTGCAGAACCAGCCACTTGATCAGGCCGCCTGTCTGCAGGCTGCGCCACCAAAGCCTGAGCGATAGACCTTCCGGCAAGGGTTCCCGCGTCGTGCGCACCCAGTTGATCGATTCGGAAGGGGCTAGATCCAGCACGACATCCAGCACCAGGGGCACAAGGTGGATGTGCTGGTGGCCATCGAGGCGGATCTGGCTCAGGCCTGTGAGTTGGCGGTAGCGGCTGATCTGCTGCTGCAGAACCATGCGCAGCTGGGGGGCGATGCGTCGGCGCTGCCAGGGCAGGAGCGAAGCCAGCAGCAAGGTGCCGAATCCGCTCGGCAGATCCGGGCATTTGGCCAGACGATGCCCTTCGGTCAGGCAGAGGTGCAGGGTGAGAGGCGGTGGCTCGGCGAGGTTGCGCCAGGCCTCTATGGCATCGGCCGCACTGGGACCATTCACCAGAAGGCTGGCGCCTCGAAGCTGTCCGCTTTGGGCGAGATCGAGGATGGCCGCATCCACGCCCTCTGCCAGGCCGAGGTCGTCGGCGTGGAGCAGCGGTGGTTGGCCGCTTTCTTGCTGACGGGCCTTGGCACTGAACCGGGCCGCTCGGCTCCAGATCAGGGCGTTCAGCACTGTGGGTGTGAACACCAGCACAAGGGTCGGAGCCTGGAGCAGCGGCAGCAGTGCGCAGACACTGATGTTGACGACGTACTGCAGCAGCAGCCAGCGCCGCGCGAACTGGCGACCCCCCGTCTCCTCCCTGAAGGTCAGCAGGGCATGGCCGAGATAACCCGCCACTGAGGCGGCCAGGAAGGCGATGGGGTTGGCCAGAATCAGGCTCATCCACTGGCCCAACAGCAGCAGCACACCAATGTGAACGGCTGCGGCTGTGCCTCCCACCACGCCATAGCGCAGCAAGCGGCTCAGCGCAGTCATCATGCGCATTGTTGGGGCGTGGCGTTGCAGCGCTTCAGTAGGGCCTCAATCAGCCGCCAGGCCTGCTGTTCGTAGCGCTTGACGAAGTCTTCGAAGCTCTCGGCGGCCGCCTCATCGGCACCATCGGAAATCACCCGCAGCACCAGCCAGGGGACGCCCTCTTGCTCGGCCACCTGTGCGACGGCGGCGCCTTCCATCTCAACGGCCCGCAGGTCGGGGAGAGCGTCCCGCAGCGCTTGCAGCAAAGCCGGATCGCCAATGAAGCGATCCCCCGTGGCGATCAGACCACTGCTGGGCTGTGCGAAACCGTCCAGGTCGCCGGCGCTGTGGGCCTCCAGCAGAGCGGTTTTGGCCCAGTCGAACCAGGCCTGCTGCGGTTGGAGTCGGTCCCGGTTCAGCGCTGGCAGCGTGAAGCGTGGGAACAGGGGTCGGGCATCCATGTCGTGCTGCACCACGGCATCGGCTAACACCACATCCCATTGCTGCAGGGCCGGATCCGCAGCTCCGGCCACGCCGGTGAACACCAGCAGATCGATGCTGGGATCGCTGGCGAGCAGGCGTGTGGCGGCCCGTGCGGCGCTCACCTTGCCCCAGCCGCTCCAGGCCAGGCTGAGGCGCACCGTGTCGCCCCACGAACCTCTGTGGATCCTTAGGTCGCCATGGTCGCTGCAGCTCAGATTCTTGAGGTGGCTGAGATCCGAGCCGATCTCCTCAGGCATGGCGCCCAGCAGGCCGAGGTGCAGCGGTTGCGTCATGGTTTCGTAAACCTCGTGCAACCGTAACGGCGACCTCTTGCTTCTCCCTGCACACTGTGCGGAATCAGGAGGTTGCAGTGAACGCGGGCGAGTCGGTACATAGCGTTGCCCGGATGCGAGCACTGGCTTCCACGATCACCCTTGTTCGCCGTCAGTTTCCGGCTGCGCAGGCCAACCTCAGCCCCTGGCGGGACGACCCGCAGACCCGACAGTGGAGTGAAACGGAATCACTCGACCTTTCCTTTCACTTCCCTGGCTGGAGTCCGCGATTGGAATGCCGCAGTTTGCTGATGCAATTGCGGATTTGCGCGGAGCGCGGTGATGACCAGCTGCGCCTGCTGGGGGTGTTGATGCGGGGCATGACCTACGACGGTGAACGCTGGCGTCTCGCCACGGTCGGTGAATGGTTACCGGAAGGCCCCCACCTGCCCCAGCAGCATCAGGTGAAGCAGCTTCAGCAGATCTGTCGCGAGCTGTTCGAACTGTTTGATCGGAATGCTTCGTCCGATACAGCGGCGTAACCCTTCGCAACGCTCGTGGCCACCCTGACGTGGACTGCTTATAGGGTCCTCCTATCGGTCCAATCACAAGCATTCATGTCCGTTGCACTGGCTGCCCAGATTCGTGAAGGCACGAAAAAGTCGCACACCATGGCCGAGAACACCGGCTTTGTGAGCTGCTTCCTGAAGGGTGTCGTCGACAAATCCAGCTATCGCAAGCTTGTTGCAGACCTCTACTTCGTCTACGAGGCGATGGAAGAAGAGATCGACAAGTTGGGTGATCATCCGATTGTCGGACCGATTGGCAAGAAAGAGCTCAATCGTCGTGAATCTCTCGAGCAAGACCTCACCTATTACTTCGGTGCGGGTTGGAAAGAGCAGATTCAACCGTCTCCGTCCGCAGCGGCTTACGTTGAACGGATTCATGCCGTAGCGAAGGAGTCCCCTGAGCTCTTGGTTGGCCATCACTACACCCGTTATCTCGGTGATCTCTCTGGTGGTCAGATCCTCAAAAACATCGCTCAGAAAGCGATGAATATGGATGGTGACGACGGTCTTCGTTTCTACGTCTTCGATGACATCGCCGATGAGAAGGCGTTCAAGACCAACTACCGCGCTGCGATGGATAGTCTTCCGATCGATCAGGCCACAGCCGACCGCATCGTCGAAGAAGCCAATCATGCTTTCCACCTGAACATGAACATGTTCAAGGAACTGGAAGGCAATCTTGTTGCAGCCATTGGCAAAGTGCTGTTTGGTTTCCTCACCCGCCGACAGCGGGCAGGCAGTACCGAGGCTGCAGCCGCTTGAGTTTTCACTGGTGCCCACCCAACTGATTCGTTTTCTGGTCCCAGGGATCAGCCGTCGCTTTCGTTGTGGTGGGCTCAGCGTCGAACAGCAGACCGCTCGATTGGTGGCGAATCTGTGCTCAACAGAACTGGTCACCTATCGCGAACGTTCCGTCGATCATCCGTACTTGGACGACTGCCTTCGCCAAGAGCCTCCCAGTGCACAGGTCCTTTGGGTGGTGAGTTGGGGCTTTGACGTTCCTGGCTTGATCAGGCGCTTGAATGGCCGCCGGGTGGTGTATCACGCCCACAGCAGTCAGTACGGATTTGGCTTGCCGCCAGGGGTTCCTGTGTTGGCTGTCAGCCGCAACACCTTGGGCTATTGGGGGAACAAGGCTCCCCGCAATCCCCTGTTCCTAGTTCCGAATGCCCTGGACCAGGCCTGGCTCAACCGTGGCGACCGTTCGGCCCGTCATCGTCGACCGATCGATGTGCTGGTGCAGGCCCGCAAGAGCAGTCCCTATGTGCTGAAGCAACTGGTGCCGGCGTTGCGGCAGGCGGGTCTTGAGGTGGAGGTGCAGACAGGCTGGGTGGATGACTTGGTGGATCTGTTCAACCGCTCCACGGTGTACCTCTACGACTCAGCGGAGTATTGGCGCGGCCGCGGCGTGACTGAGGGTTTTGGGTTGCCGCCGCTAGAGGCATTGGCCTGCGGCTGCGTTGTGTTCAGCAGCCTGAATCATGCTTTGGCCGACTACGGCGACCCCGGTCAGACCGTGCATCAGATCGGTTGTGGCCGACTGCGTTTCGACCTTGAACGGATCAAGGCTGCTGTTGCTTCGCCGCAGCGTTGGCGCCCCGCGGACGATCGCTTGGAGGCTCTTCTTCAGGAGTGTTCAGAAACTGCGTTGTTGGACCGCTGGCGTAACGCCTTCGCTCAACTGGATGCCCTTGAGGATGCATCGGGACCACCGCTGAACAGCCCTCCCACGTGGCGGTTGCAACTGCAGCAACTGCTCGCTCGGCTGCAGCGAGTGGTCAATCGGTTGCCCGGCTGGCCTTCCCGCTAGTTCAGCCTGATCCCTGACGCGTACGGTCATTGAAGAGGTTGATGCGTCGGTTCTGGCTTGGGAAAGATGAGCCGTCAGTTTCCAAGATTTTCGCTGCAGAGTCAGACCTGGAAAGATATTTCGGCGTTGCTGGGTAAGTTGCCGGCACAGAGGAAGCGGTTGGTTGGTTTTGTTCTCCTTGCCTCGTTCTTTCAGGGGATTCTTGATCTCCTTCTGATTGCTTTTTTGGCCCGATTTGTGGGCCTTTTTTCAGGTGCAAAACTTGCTGACCGTTTGCCTGGAATTTGGGTTTTTGGTGGGGGGATTTTAGATCAAACGGGTTGGTTGTTGGCCTTGTTGATTGCTTCCTTCTGGCTCACGTCTTTCGTGCGCTTTCTTGTGTCTTTGATGCAAAGCCTCTTGAGTGCAGAAATATGGAATGACCTTGTCAATCAGGTGTACCAAAATGTTCTTCAGCAGCGATATGAATTTTTTATTGAAAATCGCACGGCCAATCTCTCTGAAAAATTCAATCGAATACTAAACAGTGTTTCGACGAAAGTTGTCATTCCTTTGATCGCGATTGCTGGTAATGCCTTGTCGGTGACGTCATTGCTGATTGGGGTTGTTTTTGTCCTTGGATATCAGGCTTTGGCCATCTTCTTGCTCATGCTGATGGCCTACGCGCTGGCTTCAGTTCTTATCACTCCATATCTGAGGTTGGCCACCAAGCAACGCGTCCGTTATGGCCGCCGCATCAATCTTTTGCTTATGGAGTCATTGCGATCTATTCGTGATGTTCACCTGTATTCCGCTGACAAATATTTTGTGACTCGCTTTTCTTCCGATGGAGTCATCGCAAAGCGGTACGATCGATTAACACGTTTGTTGCCCGATGTTCCTCGTTTTTTGATCGAGCCTGCTGGCATCTCGATTCTTTTCTTGGTTGGTTTGGCTCCGGCAGTTTTGAATGGAGACCCGAGCGATGTGCGTAATGCGATTCCAGATTTATTCGCAATCATGTTCACACTGCTGAAGATTTCTGGGCCACTCCAGAACACGTTCCGCAGTCTGAATCGTTTGCGTGGTGGTCTTCCTGAGATTAAAGATGCACTGGACTTGTTGGATCTGAAGTCTGAGCGACTTCTGTTGTCTTCTCCTGGAGTTCCAACTCCGGAAGGGCTGTTGCCCCGCAGACTTATCCAGTTGAAGGATGTCAGTTTTTCGTATCGCCGGAGTGAAAAATTAATTCTTGATTCTATCAATATATCTATTCCGATTGGATCTCGTTTTGCTCTGGTTGGGCGCACCGGAAGTGGAAAAACAACGATTGCTCATCTTCTGCTTGGATTGCTCAAGCCATCGTCAGGCGAGCTCATGCTTGATGGCATTCCTGTGAGTGCGCAAGACTTGCCAGCATGGCAGGCTAATTGCGCTTTGGTTCCGCAGGATATTCGTCTTTTTGATGGAAGTATTCGCGATAATGTTGCTTTTGGATTGGACAACGATTTGATCGATGATGAAGATATTTGGGCGGCTTTGAAAACAGCTCAGTTCGATGATGTTGTTGCTCAAATGCCGTACGGGCTTTACACCATGATTGGTGAGAATGGCGTGAAATTGTCTGGGGGGCAGCGTCAGCGTCTTGCTCTAGCGCGAGCTTTTTACCGTGGGGCCAAAGTTCTTGTTCTGGATGAAGCGACGAGTGCTCTCGATAACAGGACGGAGCATGATGTTCTCCAGGCCTTGGATCTGGTTGGGCGTCGATGCACAACGATTGTCATCGCCCATCGCTTATCGACGGTCAAAAAGTGTGATCGAATTGTCGAGATCGAAAATGGCAGGATTCATGCTCAGGGTGATTTTGTCTCTCTTTGCGAGTCCTCCGAGACGTTCAGAGATATGTATCGCATTGAAAATACTTGATGGCAGATATCGTTCTGCTCTCTACGGCGGATTGGGATCACCCACTCTGGACAAATAAACAGCACGTTGCCTGTGCATTAGCGGCTGAAGGTGAGCGTGTTCTGTACGTTGAATCCCTCGGCTTGCGCTCAGTTCAGGTCAAAACTCAGGATTTCAGAAGGATTCTTCGGAGGCTGTTTCTCGGACTGCGCTTTGTGCGGGCTGTGCGACCGGGGATCTGGGTGTTATCGCCGTTGGTGTTGCCGGGGGGCTCCCGTGGGGTTTCGCTTCGCCTGAACCGCATGGTTGTGCATTTGAGTATCTCAATCGCTTGTTGGTTGCTGCGCTTCCGCTCCCCTTGGCTCTGGACGTACAACCCGTTGACGTTGCTTTATCTGCCGTTAAAGGGGTTCGAACTATCGGTTTATCACGCAGTTGATGCTGTTCAAGAGCAACCCTGCATGCCGAAGAGTTTGATCGAATCACAGGAAGCACGTTTGTGTCATGTTGTCGATCAGGTCTTCACTACGTCGCCGTATCTCGCTGAGCAACTGGCCAGGCATACGGATAAAATTTGTTATGAGCCTAATGTGGCGGATCGGGATCATTTTTCAGCCTCAATTGCGCTGCGTCAGGCCCCAGGGTTTGTTGATCCGCCTGAGTTGGCGGGAATCCCTGAGCCCAAAATTGGTTTTGTTGGCGCGATCAGCAGCTATAAACTTGATTTTGGCTTGATCCGCGCTGTTGCCCTCCGCCACCCTGAGTGGCACTTCGTTTTTATTGGCCCACAGTCAGAGGGGGAGCCCAGCACCGATCTTTCTCAGTTGTTTGGCCTCAGCAATGTGCATTGGCTCGGCCCCAAGCCCTACAGCCAACTCCCGAGGTTTTTGGCTGCCTTTCAGTGCGCCTGGCTGCCACTGCAGTGCAACGGCTACACCCGGGCAATGTTCCCGATGAAATTTTTTGAGTATCTTTTCGCTGGTTTGCCAGTGGTATCCACACGGATTCACGCTCTGCGTTCCTTCGAAGCGATTTGCAGCCTCTGCCCACCGGATCCTTTGGAGTTCAGCCAGCAGCTCCAACGGGTGCTGGGTGGAGAAGGGCCCAGCCTTGAAAAGCGATTGACTGGGATCGACGGTTACACCTACGCCGGTCGCACGCGTCGCATGCTGAAGTTGCTGCGTTCTCAAGCGGAATGCGCTGGATGAAGGAGCAGCTCTCTCGACAGCTAGCTGCTTTCAAGAAATGGCTCAAACGAGTTGCTCCGCCGATTTTTGCGTTACTGAAAGCTCTGAACCAGCGGCGTGAACGGGTCTGGACCAGTTCGTTGGCGTATGTCTGGCGAAACAGTCGCTTGGGTCATGCTTTCGGCGTTGTTGTGTTTCGGCTCACGCAGGGGAGGCTCACGTCAGCGTCAACCAGCTACCTCATGTTTGATGCCAGCCTTCGCCTTCACGACTATCAACAAGCGTCCTGGATTGCTGATTCGGCGCGGCGCCGCTGGCCGGATGCCATCGATGTTGTTGCAATGCAGTGCACCTTGGCGCTGAGGTCTGGTGCCTTGTCCGAAGCCTTTGCTCTGCTGGAGCGCGGCCTGTTGGCTTCCGATTATCGGGCTGTGGATCGTGTTCTATTTCGTACCGGATCCCGCCCCCGTGATCTCGACCAAAGCGATGAGGTCTTTCGTTGGCTCGCGCATCGTGCGGACCTTGACCTCACCCGGCGCTCCTATGCGCTGGTCGCTGAGGCCTATCTGATTCTTCGCTTGAAGAATATGGCGCGTGCCCAGCAGTTGGTTGTGGCATTGGAGGACGTCGCGGAGACGTTGCGCAGCGATGGAGCCACAACCTGTTGCTTGCAGTCCAATCGCCAAAACCTAGGAAAGCTGTACGTGTCCATTAGCAGTGCCACTTATCACCTCGCTCTGCTTCAAGGGGACATGCCATTGTTGGCGCGCTGTTGGCAACGCTTGGCTGCATTCAGTCATGCGATCAACAGGGATCAGATGAATCCTGATGCCTTGTTCCGCATGTCCAGCAACCTCGGACGAGGTCTTGCCCTTGGCTTTCTGCTGGATCCCCGTCAATACGGAACGGTCCGCAGTGATGCGTTGACCCTGTTGAAAGCTTGGTCGAGCGCCAACGCTGTAGGACTTGCTTCGAGGCGACGTGTCAGGGGAAGGACGCCTCAGGAAAACCATCTCCTCTTCCTTGAGTCGTTGCAGAAAAGTTGTGAGGAGCTTCACCAGGCGGGTGGTTCCGTGACCCCAGAGGCATGCCGTGATTGGGCCCGACTGCTAAATCACTCCTCGGAAGGGAGCTTGACTGACACGATCGCGGCCTTGGTGCAGAGGCAATTGAACGAGCCAGAGCCATGAAGGCAGCAGCTCAGCAGCGCAGGTCGGTCCTGCTTTTCATTGATTCTCTCAAGCTTGGTGGTGCTGAGCGCGTCACTCTTCAATGGGCCGAATGGTTGTCGGAAGCCGGTTGGAACGTCACCTTGTTGACCTCGAAGCCCGCTAGCCACGATTTCTATCCCGTCCCCTCTCGTCTCCGTCGCTTGCGGGAGCCTGGCCTCTTGGGCTTGTTGGATCGTTCCTTGTTTTGGCCGTTGAAGCTTTTGCGCTTGCGCAAGTTGCTTCGACGAGAGCAACCAGATCTCTTGATCGGTATGACGACGCTGCCATCGATCAAGTTGGCGCTGGCGGCGATCGGTCTGTCGTCGCGCTTGGTGATCTCGGAGCGCAACTATCCTCCGGCCCGTCCATTGGCTTGGCGTTGGCGTCTGCTGCGTCGTTTGGCGTATCCCAGAGCTGATTTGCATTTGGTGCAAACGCAGGGCATTGCCCAATGGCTTCATCAACGGGGCTTGGCCCGCCGCACCGCGGTTTTGCCCAATGCGATCGTTTGGCCGATCCCAAGACTTGCTCCCCAGCTCACTCCCGAGGCTTTTGTTCCGTCGGGGCAGAAGATGATCTTGGCGGTTGGTACCAAGCTCCATCAGAAAGGCTTTGACCGCTTGGTGGCCGCTTTTGCTGGCCTACAGGCTGACTTCACCGATTGGTCGCTGGTGATTTTGGGCATCGAGGACGAGCCGTATCGCGGTCTCCATCAGGCGGCACGGCTGCGCCAGCTGATGGGTTCAGACTCCTCCCGTTTGGTCCTTCCGGGGAACGTCGGCAACGTGGGGGATTGGTACAGGGCCAGTGATCTGTTTGTTCTTGCATCTCGGTTTGAGGGCTATCCCAATGTGTTGCTTGAGGCGATGGCCTCTGGTCTTGCCTGCCTTGCGGTGGACTGTCCGACGGGCCCCGCGGATCTGATTGATCCAGGATTGAACGGTTGGCTTGTGTCCGAGCACGTCGCTTCCACCGACATGGCAACACCTTTGCGCCGGGCCTTGGAGGACGTCGCTGCGCGTGCGGCCTTTGGGTCCAAGGCGCAAGCGGTCCGCCAACGCAATGCACCGGAGAGTTTGCGTCCTCTGTTTCTCGATTTGGTGGGGTCTCTTTGATGCAAGAGCCTTCGCTGATGAATTCAAGCCGTGATGATCTGTGGCTGGTGCTGCCGCATCTGGGGGCGGGGGGCGCTCAGAAAGTGGCTCTGATTGCCGCCCGTCATTTCGCCGCTCAGGGATTGAAGGTGAAGCTGGTCACGCTCATCCCAGGGCATGCCGTGGCCCACGCCCTTCCCGAAGGGATCCCACTGCTTGAACTGGGAGCACCGACCCATCGCTCCTGGTGGGCCCGCGCTGGTCGTTTTGCCCTTGCCCAATTGGACAAGCTGATCCGACTGGTGTTTCAGCTGCAGCTTCGCTGGTTTGCCGGCTGGTTCCAAGCCCGGGTTGATCCAGGTGCGCAGGGCCTGGCCATGCAGCTGTTTCGAGTCGGAACCGAGGCGACAGCTGGTTTTCGCTTTCGGCAGCTGCGCCGGCAGTTCCGCCGTCAGCGGCCCCATCGGGTCTTGGCCCTGCTCACCCGCACCAACATCACCTGTTGTTGTGCCGCCTGGGATTTGCCGATCCACCTCGTGGTGTCGGAGCGCAACGATCCCTCGCTTCAGCTGCTGCCGGAGGTGTGGCAACGCCTGCGGCCCCTTGCCTATCGCCGGGCGGATGTAGTGACCGCCAACACAGCAGGCGTTCTCACGGCTTTGGAATCCATGGGGCCCTGGGAGCGTTTAGCCCTGCTGCCCAATCCATTGCCCTGTGCGCCTGCACCTGCCGTCGACAGCGGGACGACCAACGCCATCGGCTTCATCACCGTGGCCAGGTTGGTGCCCCAGAAGGGGCTGGATGTGTTGATTGAAGCCTTACCCAGGTTGAGCGGCGCTGCAGCGGCTTGGCCCGTCACGTTGGTGGGTGATGGACCGGAGCGCGACCGATTGCAGGCGCAGGCGCAGGATCTGGGCGTGTCGGATCAGCTGCGATGCCTGGGGTTTCGCTCTGATACGGAGCGCTTCCTGGCGGACGCTGCTGTGTTTGTGTTGCCCTCCCGTTTTGAAGGCATGCCCAATGCCTTGCTGGAGGCCATGGCTGCTGGTCTGGCCGTGATCGTCACGGATGCTTCTCCTGGTCCCCTTGAGGTGGTTGAGCCGGGGGTGAGCGGTTTGGTCGTACCCAGCGATGATCCAGTCGCTTTGGCTGCAGCGATGCAGGAGCTGGTCGCTGATCCAGATCGTTGCCAGAGGATGGGTGCTGCGGCCCGAGCACGCATCGCTGCCTTGGATTGGCCCCAGTTGGAGCCGCTTTGGCGGTCGATCCTGGCGTTGTCATGACAGCACGTGTTCTGGTGTTGGCGCCGACCCGGCGTGCACGGACGGAAACCTTCGTGCGCGCGAACCTGGCCCGTTTGCCGTTTGCGGTGGAGGCCTGTTTCGGGGACGAGATTCCCTGGCGTGAGCCCTTCAAAGCTCTCTATGGCCTGGCGGTGCTCACCAGCAAGGTCTGCACCCGGTTGGGGTGGCTTCGGCTGGCCACCCTGCCCGCGTCCATCGTGGCTGTGCTGTTGGTGCGGCGCCACCGGCCGGATGTGGTGATGGTGGAGTTCGGCTTTCATGCCGTTCGGGTGATGGAGCTGGCCCGCACCGGAGTTCCCCTGGCGGTTCACTTCCGCGGCGCCGATGCTTCAGCGGAGCGTTACGTGAGGCGCCTGGAGCAGCGTTATCGCCGTTTGTTTCAGCTCACCTCGGCTGTGATCGTTAAGAACCAAACGATGCGGAGTCGTCTGATTGCCCTTGGCGCCGAGCCGGCACAGCTTTTGACCAGTCCATCCGGTGCTGATGAACAGCGGTTTCAGGGGGCCACTCCCGCCTCCATGCCACCGCAGTTTCTGGCGGTGGGCCGCTTTGTGTCCAAAAAGGGTCCGCTGGACACCCTGGAAGCCTTCGCCCTCTTGCGAGGTCTTACGGATCAGGCCGATGCCTGCCGGCTGGTGATGGTGGGTGATGGTCCTCTGCTTCCCGTCGTGCAGGACAGGGCTCGCCAGCTCGGCCTCGAGCAGTTTGTTCAGTTCCCTGGCGTGCTGTCACCCGATGCGGTGGCCCAGGAGATGCGTCGTGCACGGGTGTTTGTCCAGCATTCCCGCACGGCGGAGGATGGGGATGAGGAGGGATGCCCGGTCTCCGTGATGGAAGCTCAACTTTGCGGTCTGCCCGTTGTGGCCACCCGTCATGGCGGGATTCCTGATGTGGTTGTGGATCAGAAGACCGGGCGGCTGGTGGAGGAAGGTGACCGCCAGGCGATGGCGGAGGCGATGGCCTTGCTGGTGGATCAGCCGGATCTCGCGGCTGCTTGGGGTGCGGCTGGGCAGCTGCGGGCTCAAGCTCGGTTCACCGTGGCCCATCACGTCGATCAGATCACAATGCTTCTCAACGATCTGGTGGGCCACAGCCGATGAGCAGCAAGCGATTGAAGTTGCTGCTGATTCGTGGTCTCGGCCACAGCGGCACAACAATGTTGGATTTGGCCCTGGGGGCGCATCCGCAGATCATTGGCCTGGGTGAGGCGGCGCGAATCCTGGCGACGCCACGGCCGGGGGATGAGCATCGCGGGCCCAGCCAACTGCGCGGTGCTCACCGGTTTGAGCGGCGTTGCACCTGTGGGGTCGTTGCCGCGGAGTGCCCAATCTGGGGCCCTCAGCTTGAGTGGTTGCGCTTGCACGACCAAGCGCCGATGCAGGAGAAAGTGCAGCGGCTGCTGATGGATTCACCCCACGCCGGTGAGGCGGTATGGCATGTCGACTCGTATCAGGATGATCTGCAGATGACGCGGTTGCCCGAGGCGTTGTTTGACATCCGGATCATCCATCTCGTGCGCGATGTGCGCTCCTGGGTTCATTCCCGGGCGCAGGCCGGCCGTAAGGCAGGCCAACGCTGGCCGGCAGCGCGTCAGCTGGCGCGCTGGTGGCGTGTCAACGCCAAGTTTGAACGGGCCTTTCGGCAGTCTTCGTACCCGGTGTTTCGTCTCGGATATGAGGAATTTGCGCTTCAGCCCCAGCGCAGTTTGCAGTTGCTCTGCTCCTGGCTGTCCATCGAGTTCCAAGAGACGATGCTGGCGCCTGGTCTGAACAGCAGCAGTCACATTCTCGCGGGAAACCGGGTGCGTTTCGATGCGGATCGCAGTCGAAAGATTGCCTACGACGGTGCCTGGCTGGCGGAGCCAGGGCCCACGGCTGCGCATCTCGGCTTGCTCTTGCCCGGGGTGGCCCGGATGAACCGCCGCCTGGTGTATTTCAACGACCTGCTCCGCCGCTGATGGCCTTAGGCCTCCCGCCAGGTCATGGCGGTGGCCCAGTGCTCCTCAACGTTCAGATCCGGGCAGCGCTCCTGCACAGCCGTCACCAAAGGGGCGAAATGCCGGCCCAGGCGCTGAAGCACTTCCCGCGGCACCGACGTGGTGGCCTGACTGGCATTCACGCGGTGGCTCAAATCAGGGACGTGTTCCGGGATGCCGAGATACCGGCACAACTCTCGATGTGTCGCTGGTTTGAACAGGGTTTCGTACAGGCCGATGAAGATCTCCGATTCAGCAAGTCCGCCCCGCACTGCATCGAGGGTTGCGGGGTAATCGTTTCGTGGAGATTCACGTTTGAGCAGCTTGAGGCTGGCTTTGTTCAGGTGCTCGATTTCATGCGCGGGTGTGAGCAAACCACGCTTGCGCAGTTGCATGCGTTGTTGCGACAAGAACCGTTCCACCGGGTCGCGCATGATGAACACCGCCCGCGTTTTCACGTTCCGTTGCGCGAAGGCTTTCTGGATGCGCTGATAGCTTTCCGCGCTCAACCCGGCATAGGAGGGGGTGATGTCTCCTGTCAGGCGGATCTTGGCTGGCTTGAGCCGTGAGGCGAAGTAGTCGAAGTAGCGCTCGGGATTTGCGATGAATCGCGCCCGACGCCAGGTGCGCCACTTCAGTGGTGAGGGGCGCTTGGGCCTGAAGCCGGCAAACCGCTCCAGCTCGAGAGCATCGAAGACGTGGTACTCCTTGAGAAAACCAAAATCGGCGTCGCTACGGCGATGCAGTTGATCGTGTAGCCAGGAGGTTCCTGCTTTCTGGGCACCAACGCCGAGCAGAAAGGTTGCGTCAGAGGCCAAGACGTTCTGCCCTTTGAACGCGCATCAGTTGATCTGAAGTAGTGGCATGCCCTTCACCAGATCGTCGATGGCTTTGACCTGCGTGAGAAATGGTTCCAGCTGATCAAGAGGTAGGGCGCTGGGGCCATCGCAGCGGGCTTGCGCCGGGTCTGGGTGTGCTTCCAGGAACAAACCAGCCAGGCCAACCGCCATGCCAGAGCGGGCCAGGTCCACCACCTGGCCGCGACGTCCGCCTGAGGCAGCACCACCTGGATCTCTGCACTGAAGGGCGTGGGTGACATCAAAGATCAGCGGCAGGTCATCGCAGGTGCGTTTCATCACGCCGAAGCCCAGCATGTCCACCACGAGATTGTCATAACCGAAGTTGGTTCCCCGCTCGCACAGCAGCAGCTTCTCGTTCCCGCATTCGCGGAATTTGTCCACGATGTTGCGCATCTGTTCCGGGCTGAGGAACTGGGGCTTCTTGATGTTGATTACTGCGCCGGTGTCCGCCATGGCGCGAACCAGATCGGTCTGCCTGGCCAGGAAAGCCGGCAGCTGGATGATGTCCGCCACCTTGGCGGCAGCGACGGCTTCCTCCGGACTGTGCACATCCGTGATCACTGGAATGCCGTGGGTGTCCTTCACCGCCTGGAGGATCTGCAGCCCTTCGTTGAGGCCGGGGCCCCGGAAGGAATGAATGGAGGAGCGGTTGGCCTTGTCGTAGGACGCCTTGAACACCAAAGGGATGTTCAGCCTTTCGCAGACGTCTTTGTAGTGGCCGGCGCAACGCAGGGCAAAGTCAAGATCCTCGAGAACGTTCACGCCACCCAGAAGGGCAAAGGGGCGATCGTTCGCGAAAGTGATGTCGCCCAACTGGATCTGATGCGCCACGGTTTTAAGCACGTCCAATGATCGGCGAGCCTACCCGCCTTCAATCCATTCGCTTCTGGGTGGATCAGCGGTGGCGGAAGATCCGTGCGTACTCACGGTTTGGATCCTCTTGATAGAGCACGTCGTAGTTGGAGAGATTAATCCCGTATTTGGTTAGTTTTTTGCCAGTGTCGATGTCAACCAAAAAATCTCCTGTTTGTGGTGTGTAGAACTCTCCTTTCCCGATTCCGGCTTTGATGATGTAGCGCCTGGTGTCGATGTCGTAATACACAAGACGGTCGTAGGTCAGAGCTTTCATCTGATCGGAATGTTTGAACCATCCTTTGGAGTAGATGAGGTTGACGGTTTCGCCATTCTCTTTGGCGCGTTGTGTGATGGCTCTGGCTTCGTTCAGGGTTGTTCGCCATGAACGTTGTTTCCAGCTGATTAGTTGTGCGCGTTGTCGGAATGTGGCGGCTTGTCGATCTTCAATATTCAGCAGCAGCAACGTGGTGCCGAGGGCAACAGCTTGAGCCTGACGACTGTTGATGCGTTGTTGCAGCTTCGGTGCCACAAGGCTTTCCCAGATCATCAAGATGTCGAGAACGGCAACAAACTGAATCGGCAGGCTCATGTAGTTGCTGCCTTCCAGGCCCACCAAGGCATACAGGGCAAATCCATAGGCCAGCGCCGCAAAGTTGAGTCCGTCGAGGGCGGTGACGTTTGTTCGTTTGCGGCCGATCAGCCATAGGCGTGATGCGATGAAGCCCAGCAAGACGATCAGACGAATGTCGAGTGCCAGCACTGAAAAGCCCAGATGTGCGTCGTAGCGCGGCACATCAGCGGCAAGGCTGGGAAGCGCACTGAGAATCGCAAACGAAGCCAGAAAGAAGAGAGCCAGGCTCACGATTGCAATGTCCAGGGCATAAGCCTTGATCCATTGGGAAGGCTTGATCGATCCCCATGCCGGGTGGCTGGGTATGGCTCCAAGGCCGCCGGCGATGATCGTGGTTGCTGGAGGGATGACGGCCAGAAGCACGGCCGTGTCTTTGAAAAATGGGATAAACAGCGCGAAAAGCAGTGCGAGTCGACCGTTCCGAAGCTGGCCTGAGTCCAGGTAAATGCAGTAGTGATAGGCGTATAACGCCAGCAGAAATGTGAGAAATCTCTCGCTGTAAATGAATTGGAAATAGTTGTAAGCGGATGCGCTTGTGAAGAGGAACAGAAGCGTTCCCATCAGGATGAGTGACGCGCTAGTGCCGTTTTTCTTGATCCGTTCAATCAGCTTGCAGCCCAGGATGATGGTGGCGATGAGTTCAAGGGCGCTCACCAATGACCAGACCTTGGTGTAGGGCGTCACCCAGCTGAGGATGTGAAGATCTTGATGCGAAAGAGGAAAGAAGCGAAAGTCATTGCGTCCCATCGTTTCGTTGATCAGCCTTTCCCTGATGCTGAAATTGTTCAGGAGCTGGTCGTTGAGTATCTCGTTATACCAAGTGAGAATTTCTTTGTAGAACCAGCTGCTTTCCTGAATCATCAGCACCACGTAAATCGTCAGGGCAACCGTGACAGCTGGATGTTGTTTGATGAAATCTGTGACCGCAAATGGCCAGGACTTTTGTGGTCCTGGTCTCTCGTCCTTTGTGCTGGTTTTGACGATTGAATTAATCAGCAGTCCAGCAAGAACAGCCAAAACAGCGATCCATCCCCCATGGGCGATGGTGTTGTATTGGCTCAGCAGAGATTCCCTTGTCGTTTCTGGAAGAGTGCTGAATCCGCTTGTGCCGGACTGAAGCCAAAGCGCCAGGCATGCGCTGATGATCAATGCGGTGCCAGACAGCGTTGACAGCCAGAAGGTCCAGCGTTGTTCAAAGACCGTGGTCGTGTATCGCATGGCCTAGCGAATGTCTTGATCGGGTTTGGGCTCGACCAGGTCGACGACCTTGGCCTGCAGAGCCTGGGTCAAGTCGAAGATCAGGGGAAGGCCATCGCAGCTGCGTTGGAGGCATCTAAGCACCACTAATCTCCACCCATGAGCTTTTTGGCTGGCCTTAACGACGCTCAACGACGGGCGGTGGATCATCACGAGGGGCCCCTGCTGGTGGTGGCAGGCGCTGGCAGTGGCAAGACGCGCGCCCTCACCCATCGGATTGCTCACTTGATCGGTGAGCACGGTGCTGATCCCGCCCAGATCCTGGCGGTGACCTTCACCAACAAAGCCGCCCGCGAGATGAAGGAGCGGCTTGAAATTCTCCTTGCGCAGCGTTTGGCCCAAAGCCAGTACGGCCAGCCCTGGAGCACCTTGCCGCCCGTGGACCAGCGGCAGTTGCGCTCTCGCATCTACCGGGAGGTGACCAAGGAGCTGTGGATCGGCACCTTCCATGCCCTGTTTGCGCGGATGCTCCGCTACGACATCGACAAGTTCAAGGACGCCGAAGGACTTAGCTGGACCAAGCAGTTCTCGATCTACGACGAAGCGGACGCCCAGAGCCTGGTCAAGGAGATCGTGACCCAGGAGCTGCAGTTGGATCCCAAGCGGTTCGAGCCCAAGAAGACCCGCTGGGCCATTAGCAATGCCAAGAACCAGGGTTGGCTGCCGGACCAGCTGGAGGCGAATGCCGAAGGCCAGCGGGGCAAGCTCACGGCTGATGTCTACCGGCGATACCGCAAAGCCTTGGCGGCTAACAATGCCCTGGATTTCGACGATCTGCTTTTGCTGCCGGTGCAGTTGCTCCAGCAGAACGAGCAGGTGCGCAGCTACTGGCACCGTCGCTTCCGCCATGTGCTCGTGGATGAATACCAGGACACCAACCGCACCCAGTACGACTTGATCAAGCTGCTGGTCACCGACGGCAAGGAGCCTCAGGATGTTGAGGACTGGTCAGGCCGTTCCGTCTTTGTGGTCGGTGACGCCGATCAAAGCATCTACAGCTTCCGTGCGGCTGACTTCACGATCCTGATGGGGTTCCAGGACGATTTCGGCGATCAGGCGCCGGATGACTCCACCCGAACGATGGTGAAGCTGGAGGAGAACTACCGCTCCACCGCCACGATTCTCGAGGCAGCGAATGCCTTGATCGCCAACAACAGCGAACGGATCGACAAGGTGCTCCGTCCCACCCGCGGGGAAGGGGAGCTGATCACCCTCACCCGCTGTGACGACGAGATCGCTGAGGCGGAAGCCGTGGTGCACCGCATGCGCACGATGGAAGCCGCCAACCCCGAGTTGAGCTGGGGCGATATGGCGGTGCTGTATCGCACCAATGCCCAGTCCCGTGCGATTGAGGAATCTCTGGTGCGCTGGGGCATCCCTTACATCGTTGTGGGGGGGCTGCGCTTCTACGACCGGCGCGAAATCAAGGATCTGCTGGCCTATCTGAGGCTGTTGGTGAATCCGGCTGACACCGTGAGCCTGCTGCGGGTAATCAATGTGCCCAAACGAGGCATCGGTAAGACCACGATTCAGCGCCTCACCGATGCGGCCAATCAACTGGGAATCCCGCTCTGGGATGTGGTGAGTGATCCGGAGGCGGTGCGCTCCCTCGGCGGCCGCTCCGCCAAGGGACTTCTCCAGTTCTGTGAGCTGGTGAACGATCTGAAAGCCCGCAGCCGTGACGTAGCGCCATCGGAACTGATTCAGCAGGTGATGGAGAAGAGCGGCTACGTCAGTGAGTTGATTGCCGATGGCACCGATGAGGCTGATGAGCGGCGCCGCAACCTCCAGGAGCTGGTCAATGCCGCTCTCCAGTACCAGGAGGAAAACGAGGAGGGTGATTTGGAGGGATTCCTAGCCACGGCGGCCCTCTCCAGCGATGCCGACAGCAAAGACACGGCGGCCGATCGCGTCACCTTGATGACCTTGCACAGCAGCAAGGGCCTCGAATTCCCTGTGGTGTGCTTAGTGGGTCTTGAGCAGGGATTGTTCCCCAGTTACCGGTCCCTGGATGACCCGGCCTCGCTGGAGGAAGAACGCCGGCTTTGTTATGTAGGTATCACTCGAGCCAAGGAACGTCTGTTCCTCTCCCATGCCTGTGAGCGTCGTCTCTGGGGCGGCATGCGTGAAGCGGCGGTGCCTTCAGTGTTTCTTTCCGAGCTGCCGGAAGCCCTGATCCAGGGCGATATCCCGCAGACCGGTGGGGCGGCGCTCCGGCGTGAACGCCGCCTCGACCGGCTCACCCGGGTGGACCGCGACAAGCCGACATCGGCCCCCGCCAATGCCGTGCGTCGCCGGCAGGCCGGCCCTGCTCCAGGCCGCAGCTGGCAGGTTGGCGATCAGGTTATCCACGCCAGCTTCGGGGTTGGTGAAATCACCCACACCTTCGGCAGCGGCGAGAAGGTGTCGATCGCGGTCAAGTTTGCGGGGATGGGCCCCAAGATCCTCGATCCGCGCCTGGCGCCGATCGAACCCGTGACCACCGCTTAATCTCCCCAGCAGCCATCGACAGCCTGTGTCGACCATCAGCCAGCCGATACCTATTTTTATCGGCTACGACCCGAGAGAGCGGGCAGCCACCAACGTCCTGATCGACAGCCTGTATCAGAACAGCAGTGTCCCTCTGGCGATCACGCCGCTGGTGACCCCTCAGTTGGAGGCCCAAGGGTTGTTCAGGCGCGAACGGGACCCCAAGCAGAGCACAGCGTTTTCCTTCACCCGTTTTCTCGTGCCCCATCTGATGGGCTACCAGGGCTGGGCTCTGTTCATGGATTGCGACATGCTCTGCCGGGCCGACATCAAGTCGCTCTGGGATCAGCGCGATGACGCCTATGGCGCCATGTGCGTGCAGCACGAGCATGTGCCTGGAGAGACTGTGAAATTTCTCGGCGAGGTGCAGAGCCCCTACCCCAAGAAGAACTGGAGTTCCCTGATGCTGCTCAACTGCAGCCGCTGCACCAAGCTCACGCCTGATTACGTGAACACGGCAACGGGGCTTGAGCTGCACCGCTTCCACTGGCTGGAGGGTGACCATGAGATCGGCGCCATCCAGGGGGGCTGGAATCATCTGGTGGATGTGCAGGCTCCACCGGAGACCGAAGAGGCCTCTCCGATGCTGCACTGGACCCTGGGAGGTCCCTGGTTCCGCGAACAGCGCACCATGGGTGGCCCCCTGGCTGCTGAATGGTTCAGCGCCCGCGACGATGCAATGAAACTCTGGGATTGATGGCAATTCGTAAGTGTGTGGTGGCCGTTCCGGCCCGGCTTCAGTCGTCTCGACTGCCCAACAAGGTGTTGGCTGACATCGGCGGGAAGCCGATGATCCAACGCGTTTTGGAGCGCTGTCGTGAAGCCCGCAGAGTCGAAGCGGTCGTCCTGTGCACCGACAGCACCGAGTTGCAGACCTTGGCTGAGGGATGGGGGTTTCCGGTGCTGATGACGGCGGAATCCTGCAACTCCGGCAGTGAGCGCATCGCTTCAGTTGCCCATCCTTTGATGGCCTTGGGTTGGGGAGATGCGGTCCCCGTGGCCGAGGAGACCGCTGTGATCAACGTTCAGGGCGATCAACCATTCATCGATCCTGCCGTGATCGATGCCATGGCTGAGGAATTTCGGAGTCAGGATCCTGTGCCAGCAGTGGTTACCCCCGTTTACGGGCTGAAGCCCGAATCGGTGCACAACCCCAATGTCGTGAAAACGTTGCTGGCCCACGACGGCCGCGCCCTGTATTTCTCGCGCTCCGCCATCCCCCATGTGCGCGATGTGGCCGAGGCGGATTGGCATCAGCACACCACCTACTGGGGGCATGTGGGCATGTACGGCTTCCGGGGAGATGTGTTGGCCGCATGGGATCAGCTGCCGGCATCACCACTGGAGGATCTCGAACGGCTCGAGCAGCTGAGGCTGATCGAGGCTGGCCTCACCATCGCCACCTTCCGGGTTCAGGGCACGTCGCTGTCGGTGGACACCGCCGAGCAGCTCGAACAGGCCCGGGCGATGGTCTGACCTCTACATCTCAATCGTTGCGGTCTTTCCAGCCGTCGCGGCTCAAGTGGCCCCAGCGTCCACGCCCCTGAAGGATGCGCTCCGCCAGTTCACGGACGGCCCCATGGCCCCCTTGTCGGCGGAGCACCGCATCGGCACCGCGCCGGACGGGCCAACAGGCGTCGGCGGGTGCGAACAACAGACCAACCACCGGCCTGACGGCCAGATCGTTGAGGTCATCGCCCACAAAGGCCGTTTGCTCGGCGCTAACTCCCAGTTCGTTTTGAAGGGCCGTGAGGGCCGCCGGCTTGTCCTTGATGCCGACAAGGCAATGGCTGATGCCCAGTTGCCGGGCACGCACCTCTGTCGCTCCTCCCTGGCCACCACTGAGGAAGGCGATATGAAGCCCCGCCTGTTGAAGCAGGCGGATCCCAAGACCATCGCGCACATCGAAGCGCTTGATCAGCTGCCCCTCGGCATCGAACCAGAGGCCCCCATCGGTGAGGACGCCATCCACGTCCAGCACGAGCAGTTCAATTGATCTCAGGCGGCGCCGTAGCAACCACCAGCGCAGTTTTTTCACGCGAGACCGGCCTGAACCAGATCATGCAGGCGCAGCAGGCCCATCAGTTGGTGCTCTTGATTCACCACGGGCAGCACGGAGACGGGTTTTCGCCGGTTGTGTTCCATCTGCTCCAGAGCCTTCACCACCAAAACATCGGCCTTTGCTGTGATCGGATCGGCGGTCATCAGATCCTTTGCCGTCAATTGGCTCCAGGTTTCAGCGCCGTGATCCTGCAGGGCACGGCGCAGGTCGCCATCGGTGAGGATGCCGAGCAGGCTTCCCGGGCTGTCTGGGTTTTCAACCCAACCACTGCCGATGCCGTCGCGCGTCAGCCCGCCGATTACTTCGGGCAAGGGGGTGTGGGGCTGAAAAGGGTGCAGTTGGCTGGCGGGAACCATTAGGTCGGCGGCAGTAAGGGTCAGCTGCTTGCCCAGGGATCCGGCGGGATGATTCAGGGCGAAATCCGCCGGTGAGATGCCGCGTCGTTCCATCCACACGGCTGCCAGGGCGTCCCCGATCGCCATGGCTACGGCTGTGCTGGCGGTGGGGGCCAGGTTCAGAGGACACACTTCCCGGTCCACACCGGCTTCCAGCACCACGTCACTGCCGCGGGCCAAGGAGGAGTCAGCCCGTCCGACGATGGCGATCCGCCCGGTTCCCCGTCGGGTCAGGTGGGGCAGCACCTCCAGAAGTTCGGTGGTTTCTCCGCTATTTGAGAGCAGCAGACAGACGTCCTCAGCGGCCACCACACCCAGATCGCCATGGAGTGCATCGGTGGGATTGAGGAACAGGGCCATGAGCCCGATTGAAGAGAACGTGGCTGCGATCTTGCGGGCCACGATTCCGCTCTTGCCTACACCAGTAATCACAAGCTTGGCCTTACGGTCTGCACAGCGCTCCAGTAAGGCCAGGGCGGCTTCCACCTGGTCGCTGCTCAAGCGTGCGGCAGCGGTGGCGATCGCTGAGGCTTCCTCCTCAAGGCAGCGGGTGAGTGCGGACAAGGACTTGATCCGTGATGATCGGCCCATTCTCCTGCACGCCCTGCAATGGATCTTCCAGGTGTGCCGTCTTCCGTTCTGGAGGCGTTGCAGGGTGCTGCGCGATCACTCGGCATCCCGCGTTTGGCCCTTGTTGGCGGGGTCGTGCGCGATCAGCTGCTGCATCAGCGCTGTGGGGGCCTCTGGTCGGGTGTACCTGATCTGGACTGGGTGGTTGAGGGAGATGCCGCTGCGTTAGTGGTGGAACTGGATCGCCAGCTCGGCTCTAAGCGCATCAGTTGTGTTCAGGAGCATGGGGCTTTCGGCACGGTGGCGTTTCAGCTGGATGGAATTCCCCTGGATCTGGCTACGGCGCGGCAGGAGCACTACTCCGCTCCTGCGGAGAATCCCGTGGTGAGAGCGGGAACCCTCCAGGCTGACCTCGTGCGCCGGGACTTCACGGTCAATGCCATGGCCCTCGATCTGGTGACCGGTGAGCTGATCGATCTCCACCATGGCCAGGAGGATCTGGCCTCAGGCCAGCTCCGCTTCTTGCACGCGGGCAGCGTGCAAGACGATCCCACTCGGGTGATCCGCGCTGCCCGTTACGCCGCCCGGCTTGGGTTCCAGCTCGCGCAGGAGAGCAGTGAGCAGATCCGCAGCACCATTCAGCAGTGGCCATGGGCCTGGGGCCACGGTGATGCAGCGTTGTCGGCTCCGCCGGCTCTTGCCAGTCGTCTGCGGATGGAGTTGGAGCGTCTGCTGGAGCGGGAACCCTGGCCGCAGGCGCTGGACTTGTTGGAGCAGTGGCAGGCCTTGCTGCTTTTGGACCCCCAGCTTCAGCAGGATCCAGGACGCATGCAGCGGCTGCACTGGGCCCAACGGCTAGGTCTTCCCTTGATGCCGGCTCTTCTCGTGGGAGCAGCAGATCCGGTTGCTGTCGCCCAACGGCTGCAGATTCCTGGCCGACAACAGCAATGGCTTCAGCAGTGTGTGGCTCTCTGCGACTGGCTGGTTGAGACGCCCTTACCTTTGGAGGCCACCCCGTCGATCTGGTCGACGGCCCTTGAGCAACAGGGTTGGCCGCCGGAGGCGGTGGCTCTGGCGGTGACCCTCCGCCCGAAACAATGGAAACCGCTGCTGCGCTGGTGGGGGCGCTGGCGCAGGATTCAGGCACCGCAGACAGCGCGCGACCTGATTGCTGCTGGATGGCAACCGGGGCCTGGGATCGGTGAAGAGTTGCGCCGGCAGCGCAGTGCAGCGCAGGACCGCAGCCGATGAAACGCAGCTGGCTTGTTCTAGTGGTGGCCCTTTGCCTGGCCTTTGGTCTGCGGGCCTTGCTGTTGATCGATGCCACGGCCCTCTGGAGCGATGAGCTCTACAGCGTCGGCAAGAGTTTTCAGCCCAGCTTCGGCAGCCTGCTCGAGATGTTGCGGGAAGACACCCATCCCCCGGCTTACTACGGCCTTCTGTGGCTCTGGGGGCATTGGGTCGGCCAGAGCCCGGTCAGCCTTCGCTTGCTGTCTTGGCTGGCGTATCTGGCCGGAGGCCTGGTGATGGTCAGTCAGGCGATGGCCCTTGCCCAGGTGGGAGCAAGAACCAGGGTGGCCGCCACAGCAGCGCTGTTGGCCTTTTGCAGCCCGTATCCGATCCGTTTTGCAATCGAGGGTAAGAGCTATGCCGTGCTTGTGCTGTTGGTGGCTCTGGCCTGGTGGTGGCGCCGTTCGGCCCATCCCATCGCTTACGGGGCGGTGGTCGGGCTGGCCGGACTGACCCACTTCTATGGATTGTTTCTGGTGCTTGCGGCCGCGGCTTGGGATGGCTGGCAGCGCCGCTGGACATCTGCTGCCGCAGCCTTGATCGGAGCCATCCCGGCCTTGGCCTGGATGGCCTACGCCGCGGACTATCTGTTCAGCTCCCGGGCTGGCAGTTGGATTGGCGTGCCGGATTACGCCTTGTTTGAGGAGACCTTGGCCCGCGGCCTTGGTCTCTGGCCCCTGCCCAAGTTGGCGCTGATTCTGCTTTTACTGGTTTCTCTGCGGCGTTGGGGAGGGCTGCGCCGTCTGCCTTGGCCGAGCCGGGAACTGCTTGATCGAAGCGGTTTGATGCCGTCCCTGTTGATGGTTCTTGGGGTTGTTGCCGTGTCGTTTGTAAAGCCGATGGCTTTCAGCCGTTATTTCGTCGTGCTGTTGCCGGCTGTGGTTCCCGTTGTGGCGGTGCAGATCGGGGGTTCGGAGCTGAATCGCTTTGGCCGCGGCTGTGGTCTGGTGGTGCTGGGGCTGTTGTTGGCCAGTTGGTGGGGGCCGGGATTCAGCGAGCTCGACGCCGGCGTCGGTGGTGTGCGGGAACAGGACCAGTTCTGGCTGCTTAGTCAGCGCACCAGTGGGCTGGAGGAGCGCTACAGCCCCCGCCCGCGTCTGTTCAACCTCAGCGACCGGATGGAGCTGGCGATGGGTCGGATTCCTGCGCCTTCATCGCCCTGGGGGGGAAAGGCGGATCTGAAGCAACGGCTGAAGGGCCAGGATCTGCCGCAGCAACTCTGGCTGGCCAGCAGTGGGCCGCCTCCGGCCATGGAGCGCAAGCTCAAACCCCTGGTATCACAGGTTGAGCAGGCGGGTTTCCACTGCGAACAGCAAGCCAACGACCTCACCCATGGGCGGCTGTTGCGTTGCCGATCTGAAGCCAGGGGCCGTTCTGAGTGAGCTGTGCTGCTGCTTCGGCGGTGCAGCCCAGCAGCAGGGGGCCGCATGTTTGCGGGTCCACCAGCAGCTCCAGTAGGGCTGCGGAGGGATGTTGTTTCAGCTGAACCGGGCCCTCCAGCCATCGCCAGGCAGCCCGGTTGGAGGGGGCCAGCGTGCTGGAGACGCCGCATTCGAACAGCTCCAGTGCACCGGGGTACGCCGGGATGGCAGGACCGTCCAGCTTGACAGTCAGTTCTGGGCTGTTCTGGAGCATTTCGCCCAGATGCCCAAGCAGGCCGAAACCGGTGATGTCGGTGCAGGCGTGAATGCCCTCGCGGATCGGCTCAAGCTGCTCAAGCAGCGTGTGCTGGCTGTAAGCCATGGTCCGCTGCGCAGCATCCAGATCAGCCGCCTTGGTGGCGCCACTCATAGCTCCTGCAAACAGCACTCCGGTGCCAAGGGGTCGACTAATCAGCAGGGCATCTCCTGGGCGCAGGCCCGTTTTCAGCCAGGGTGATTTGGGGCTGTTGCCGTTCACCGTGAGGGTGATCTGCACCCCAAGGCTTGCCGGCACCGGTGAAGCGCTGCGGGATTCCATCGTGTGTCCACCGATCAGCTCGGCGCCCTGTTCATCCAACACCGAGCGGATGCCGGCCAGGGTCTGCACCAGCAGCTCCTGCTGCTCATTGGCTGAGGCCATCGGCAGCGTGATCGTTGTCATGGCGCTAGTGACAGCAGCACCGCAGGCCCAGAGATCCGAGCAGGCATGCAGGGCCGTCAGCCGGCCGTTAAGCCAGGGGTCACTCACCAGGGCCGGAAAGCCATCCATGCTCTGAAGCAGCTTTTCACTGCCGGGAAGAGAGGCGGCGTCTTCGGGCTGTCCCCCCAGCCCCACTTGCTCCAGTGCTGCGGCCAGGGGTTGGGCCGCCAGCTTGGCTGCGCAGCCCCGGCAGGCCATCGGGGCTGCATCGGCCATGGACGCCGGCTGCAGAAATCCAGCCATGAAGGCGCGATCAATGCGTTGCTTCAGGCGCCAGAGCAGAGGGGATGGCCCCAGTCGCCAGCTACCCCACTGCGCCCAGGCGGTATCTTCATGACTGCCGATCAGTTGCAGTGCTTGGCGTTGTGGGTGCCAGGGGCGCAGGGGTTGGCCCTGGCAGACCGCTTCCAGATTGGTGGCCAAGGGGCGTCCGGCGCGTACTGCCCATACCCCTGATGCCGGGCGGGGTGATGCACTGATCACGGCACAGTCGCCGCTGGCGAAGAGGGATGGATGGTCTTCCACCCTCAGGCAGCGATCGGTGCGGATCCGGCCATTGGGATCCAGCGGTAGGCCGGTCGTCGTCAGCCAGTCAGGCCCCTGGCTTCCGGTGCAGAGCAGGTTGGGTCCACTGTTTGGAATCTCGTTCTCGATCAATGCGATCCGGGCCCGTTGCAGCACCTCTTGGATGCCTGGATCGAGCTGGCCGCTGCGCTGTTGTAGTTGCAACTCCCGCTGCGGCCAGCGGCGTCGCAGTGCCAGGACGACTTCCAGGCCGGCAGCTCCCGCTCCGATCACCCGCAGGGGCTTCGGATCAGCTGGGTTTTCGCTTTCGAGAAAGGCGAGCGACGCTTCCAAGGGCTTAATCGGGATCCCAGCGGCGCTTGGTCTGCTCACGGATCCCACGTCCAGGCTGAGCCAATCGAAGTGAAGTGCAGGCCGATCGCGCAGCCTCAGATATTTGGCCTGAGGGTTTAACCCCGTGATTTCCGCTTCCACGAAGGCCACCCCGGCCCTGTCACAGAGCTGGCGCAGGTCGATGGCGAGCTCGTCTCGCTTGTAGAGGGCGGCGATCAACCCTGGCACCATCCCGGAATACAGGGCTGTGCTGGTCCGGTTCACCAGCGTGATGCTGTGCTGTGGGCGTCGCTCCGGCTGCATGGCCCAGCGTTTGAGTAGAAGCGCATGGCTGTGTCCGCCGCCGGCCAGGAGCAGCGCACCTGCGTCGCTCATGGGTTGTGCCGATACCCCGTTGGATTGGCCTGCTGCCAGGCCCAGCCATCACGGCACATCTCCTCCAGGCTTCGGCGGGCGCTCCAACCGAGCACGGTTTGCGCGGTCTGGGGGCAGGCCTCCAGGCGGGGCACATCGCCGGGTCGACGCTCCACCACCTCGTAGGGGATGGTCAGTCCTGTGGCCTGTTCGAAGCCGTGCACCACGTCCAGCACGCTGAGTCCACGGCCGGTGCCGATGTTGAGCGTCAAGGGTTCGGACGCTTGGCGTTTGAACAAGTGGTCAAGGGCCATGCCATGAGCTTCGGCCAGATCCATCACATGTAGGTAGTCGCGGATGCCTGTGCCATCCGGTGTGGGGTAGTCCTGGCCGAAGACGCGCAATCGCTCGCGGCGTCCTGCCGCCACCTGCGTGATGAAGGGGAACAGGTTGTTGGGAATGCCCAGCGGGTCTTCACCGATTCGTCCACTGGGGTGTGCGCCGACGGGATTGAAATAACGCAGGCAGGCCACCTGCCAGGAGCCCGAGCGGCAGAGCGCAGCCAGCATCTGTTCCACTGCCACTTTGGTCTGGGCATAGGGGTGCACTGGCGCCGTTGGCATGTTTTCCCGCAATGGGAATGTCTCGGGTTCTCCGTAGGCGGTGGATGTGCTGCTGAAGACCAGGGTTCGGCAGCCATGGCGCTCCATCGCTGCAGCAAGAACGCGGCTGCCGTTCACATTCACATCCCAGTACAGGAGTGGGTTGGCGACCGATTCCCCAACGGCTTTTAGTCCGGCGAAATGAATCACGCCATCCACGCTTCCGGCCGTGCTGAACGCCTGATCCACGGCGCTGGGGTCGCGCACGTCCCCCTCCACCAGGGTGAGCTGGGTTGAATCCGCCAGCTCCTGCACCCGCCGCAGAGCTTCGGGACTGCTGTTGTTGAAACTGTCCAGCACCACAAGCTCATGGCCCTGTTCCAGCAGCACCAGGCAGGTGTGACTCCCAATAAATCCGGCACCGCCGGTGATGAGGACGCGCCGGCCCATGTCGTCAACCGTTTTGATCTGATGATTCTGAATCAGCTTGCATGCAAAAGGCTGACGCCTTAGGCGATTCAACCTAGTTTTCGCCCATTGCACCGGGCTTGTGAATAGCGGAACAGTGGTTCCGGAGTTGCAGCGAACAATCGGTGCTGAGGGTAGGGCCCTGCTCGATCGCTTCAACTTGCTCAAGCCCTTGGTGGAGCAGATGGTGACCAGCCAGGCGATTTCGCACGTCGTGGTTTCCGAAGAGCAGTTGGAGCAGGCTCGGCTCGGCTTGCTCCAGCAGCGTGGGTTCGATGGCCTGGCTCAGTGGGCGGATCTGCTGGAGATGCTGGGCCGCAGCGAAGACGAGGTTCTTGAGCGTCTTCGCCAAAGCATCCGCCGTCGCAGCTTGATGCGGGAGCGTTTCGCAGCCAAGGCGGAGGCCCGTTTCCTTGAACGAAAGAACGAACTGGATCAGGTGGTTTACAGCCTGCTTCGCCTCGAGAACAGCTTTCTGGCGCGCGAGCTGTACCTGCAGATCGAATCCGGCGAATCCAACTTCGCTGACCTGGCCAGGCGCTACGCCGAGGGACCGGAACGCAACACCAACGGAATCGTCGGCCCAGTCTCCCTCACCCAGGCGCATCCGGTTTTAGTCGAGAAGCTGCGGGTCGCTCAGCCAGGCGTGCTGCTGGAACCCTTTCGGATCGCGGACTGGTGGCTGGTGGTGCGGTTGGAGCGTTACGCGCCAGCGACATTCACCGATGAGGTCTCCGACCAGATGTGCCAGGAGATGTTCGACATCTGGGTTGACCAAGAAACCACCGCCAGCTTGAGCCAGCTGGGTTCCGAAACCTCAGAACCAGCTTCCACCAGCGGCTTTGTCGACTTCAGCATCTCCCGATGACCCAGACACCGCCTTTCCCATTGCTGGAGCATCCGGCCTTCCGCGGCGTCTCCGAAGCCTCGCTCTCCAATTTGGAGAGTTCTTGCCGTGTGCTCCGGTTTGATCTCGGGGGGCAGTTGTCAGATCCCAACGACATCCCGGCTCGAATCCTGGTCATCCTCCAGGGCCAGGCCAGGCTTGTTGGTCGTCATAACGGCCGTCTCACCACGGTTGGCAAGTTCGGCCCCGGCAGTGTGATCGGAGCCGCAAGCCTGCTGTGCGGTGCTCCCTGCGAAAACGTGATTGCTGCTGAGGAGGTGATTGCTTGTGCCATCTCGGATCAACTCTGGTGCGAGCTCTATGCCAGCGAAGCCTCATTCCGTCACTGGTGCGATCAACAGCTCTGGCCCCAGGAACTGCTCAAGCTGCTGGAGGTTCTTGAGCAGAAGACTCCTGAAGCCTCCAGCTTTCCACTTGAAAAGCTGGAGGGTGCCCTGCAAGAGGCCGAGCGTTGTTCTCCTGATCAAGCAGCAGTGGATGTGGCTCTGGCAGCTGGCAAGCTCCTTTTCGTCACCAGTGCCTGGGGCGACCTGACGGTCGGTCAGCCCATCCGTTCATCCACTGGCCTTCCGGCTTGCGAGCCGTTTTCGCTGCGGTTGGTGTCTCTGCCCGCCTCTGGTTTCTCTGATAACGCCGAAGAGATGCCGGCCAAAAGCTCTGGCTCACTTGTCTCCGCTTCGTCCATTCAGGACGCAGAGGTGCTGCCTCCCGTGAGCAGCTTCAGTCCGGAGCGCAATGTTGTTGACAGCCTGCGTTTGATCCGAGCCGAGGGTTCGCTCCAGGAAACCCTGGCCTGTTTCCAGATGCTGGCGCAGCTGATGAAGCTGCCGTTCCGCCGTGATGCGATCGAGAAAGTCCTGCAGGATAATTTCCGCCGCGGTCTCACCCCCAATCTCCAGCTCTGCGGTCAGCTGGCTGCAAGCCTTGGCCTCCATGTGATGGCTGCACGGGTTCCGGCGGGAGCAGGGACCCGGCTCCAGGTGCCCTCCATGCTGCCCTGGCAGGGTGGATTTGCGCTGGTGATCGCCAGCAACGAGCGCGGGCTGAAGTTGGCCTCGCCCAAGCAGGGCATGGTGACCTTGGCGCCGGATGATCTGGCCGAGCAGTTTCCCGAAGGGATCGAGCTTCTCTTGATGGAACGGTCCAGCAGCAGCCCCGATCAGAAGTTCGGTCCCGGTTGGTTCTGGCCCGCTCTCAAGCGCTACCGCGGCGTGTTGATTCAGGTGCTGGCTGCCAGCTTTGTGGTGCAGCTGTTCACCCTCGCCAATCCCTTGCTGATCCAGGTGATCATCGACAAGGTGATCAGCCAGCGCAGCCTCGACACCCTGCAGGTGCTGGGTATTGCCCTGGTGATGGTCACCATCCTGGAAGGGGTGCTCGGCAGCCTTAAGACCTTCCTTTTTGCTGAAACCACCAACCGCATCGATCAGCGTCTCGGGGCTGAGGTGATCGATCACCTGTTGCGTCTACCCCTGGGCTATTTCGACCGTCGCCCTGTGGGCGAACTGGGCACCCGGGTGGCTGAATTGGAGAAGATCCGCAACTTCCTCACCGGTCAGGCCCTCACCACCATCCTGGATGCCGCCTTTTCCGTGATCTACATCGCGGTGATGCTGATCTACAGCTGGCTGCTCACCTTGATCGCCCTCTCCGTTCTTCCAATCCAGATCGGTCTGACAGTGCTGGGGGCTCCCCTTTTCCGCCGTCAGTTCCGTGCTGCCGCCGAAGAAAACGCCAAGACCCAGAGCCATCTGGTGGAGGTGCTCACCGGCATCCAGACGGTGAAGGCTCAGAACGTCGAGATGGTCAGCCGCTGGCGCTGGCAGGGGTTCTATTCCCAGTACATCGCCCGCACCTTTGAGAAAACGATTACAGGCACAGCCCTGAATCAGACCAGCCAGGTGCTGCAGAAGATTTCTCAGCTGATGGTGCTCTGGATCGGTGCCTCCATGGTGCTCAGTGGCGATCTGACCCTCGGTCAGCTGATCGCTTTTCGGATTATCTCCGGTTATGTGACGCAGCCCCTGCTGCGCTTGTCCACGATCTGGCAAAACATCCAGGAGTTGCGCGTCAGCTTTGAACGGCTTGCGGATGTGATCGATACGCCGGAGGAATCCGATGAAGTTGATAAGTCGAAGGTGATGCTGCCTCCGCTCAGAGGGGATGTGCTGTTTGAGAATCTCTCCTTCCGCTTCCGCCCCGGGCAGCCGCAGGTGCTGAAAGAGGTGAATCTTGAGATTCCTGCAGGCACCTTTGTGGGCATCGTTGGCCAGAGCGGCAGTGGCAAGAGCACCTTGATGAAACTGCTGCCCCGGCTCTATGAGCCTGATCAAGGCCGGATCCTGATTGATGACTACGACATTGGAAAGGTCGAGCTTTATTCCCTGCGCCGTCAGATCGGCATCGTTCCGCAGGACCCTCTGTTGTTCAGCGGAACCGTGAGCGACAACATTGCGCTCACCAATCCGGAAGCCTCCAGTGAGGAGATCGTGCGGGCTGCGCGTCTCGCCAATGCCCACGACTTCATCATGGATCTTCCCAGTGGCTACAGCATGCCTGTGGGTGAAAGGGGCGCTGCTCTCAGTGGGGGACAGCGACAGCGGATTGCGATAGCCCGCACCCTGCTCAGCAACCCAAAGCTGCTGGTAATGGACGAGGCCACCAGCGCCCTCGACTACGAAACCGAACGGAAGGTCTGCGACAACCTTCTTGGCAATCTCAACGACCGCACTGTCTTCTTCATCACCCATCGTTTGTCGACAATCCGCCAGGCCGACATGATCGTGATGCTTCACCAGGGAGCTGTTGTTGAGGTCGGCACGCACGACGAATTAATGAGCCAGCGCGGTCGCTATTACGCCCTTTACCGCCAGCAGGAGAGTTCTTGATGAAGATGAATCCTCAAAAGGTGACGGCCCTCATCAAGCAGAGCTCCAGCACGTTGGTCGCCACGTCACGCAACGTTCTGCGCCGTATCGACCCCGGTGCCCCGCAAGATGCCTCCGATCTCACCACCTACGACGAATCGATCCTCCAGCAGGGTCGCTTTTGGATGACCACCGTCACTTGGGCCTTGATCGGTAGCACGGTGTTTGGGGTGGCTTGGCTGGCCTTCGCTCGTACCGAAGAAATTGTCGTGGCCGCCGGCAAGCTAGAGCCGATTGGTTCGGTTCAGGACATTCAGATGCCTGTGGGAGGTGTGGCCGATCAGATCCTTGTGAAGGAAGGTGATCGTGTGAAGGCTGGCGAGGTGCTGATGAAGCTGGACACCGAAGCCAGCGAGGAACTCCGCAACAGCTTGGAGAAGACGATCAAGCTCAAACAGGAGCAATTGACGCTCAAGGAGGAGGAAAAACGCAACACCATGCAGATGAACCAGGAAGAGGTGCTGATGCTGGAGAACAATCTCGCCCTTCAGGCTGAAATTCTGGAGCGTTATGAGCAGTTGCAGGCGGCTGGTGCTTTCTCAGAGGTGCAGTACCTCAATCAGAAAAATATCGTTGCTGAAACCCGCGGCAATCTGATGCAGAGCAAGGCGGAACGCCTGCGTCAGATTGCTCTGCTCGATCAACAGACGGCCCAGCTGAAGTCTGAGCTTGCCGATCTCAATGGACGCTTGGTGGAGAGCAGGGTCACCCTTCGATATCAGCAGTTGAGGTCGCCTGTGGATGGTGTGGTTTTTGATCTCAAGCCCACCTCCCGTGGCTATACGGCCCAATCCACCCAGACGGTGATGAAGGTGGTGCCGATGGGTTCGCTCGAAGCGAAAGTGGAGGTGCCGAGCAACAAGATCGGCTTCGTGCAGGTGCCTAAGGGTTGCCCTGAGGACCATGATGCCTGCATGTCTGCTGACATCAGCATCGACTCTTTCCCTTCCACTGATTTCGGCGTTCTCAAGGGCAAAGTGACACGTATCGGCTCAGATGCCCTGGAGCCTGACCCTCAGGAGCAGCGTCAGGAACTCAGTTTCCCAGTCACGATTCAGCTGGATGATCAACAGCTGAAGCTCAAGACCGGATCGTCTTTGCCCCTGCAGGTGGGCATGAGCCTGACGGCGAACATCAAGCTGCGCAAGGTGTCCTACCTGCAACTGCTGCTGGGAGAATTCCAGGACAAGGCGGAATCGCTTCAGCGTCTCTGAATTCGTGCGGATTCTCTTCGTTCATCAGAACTTTCCAGGGCAGTACCTCCACATCATTCAGCGCCTGGCTCAGCAGGGGCAGCACCAACTGGTGGCTCTGGGCATCAATGCTCTGGATCGCGGGCGTGGCATGCCTGAGAGCCTCAAACATTTCCGTTACCGACTTGATCGCGGCAACACCAAGGGTGTCCATCCCCTGGTGATGGAAACGGAATCCAAGATCATCCGCGCTGAGGGCTGTGCCCGTGCTGCGGAACAGCTCAAGGCAAAGGGCTTTACTCCTGATTTGATTTGCGCGCATCCCGGCTGGGGTGAATCGCTGTTCTTGAAGGCGATCTGGCCCGACGCGCCACTGCTTTGCTACCAGGAATTCTTCTACAACGAAAACGGTTTCGACTCCCACTTCGACCCCGAGTTTCAGGACGATCGCAGTTGGCAAGAGCAGGCGAAGCTCACCATGAAAAACGCCTACCTGCATCTCACCCTGGAGCAGGCGGACTGGAACATCTCCCCCACCCATTTCCAGGCCAGCAGCTTTCCAGAGCACTGGCGCCGAAAAATCAGCGTGATTCATGACGGCGTTGATCTTCAGCAGGCCCGTCCTCATCCATCACCGGCGCCGCTCAAGCTGCCCGATGGCACTGTTCTGGAGAAGGGCCAGCCGATCGTCACCTTTGTGAACCGCTCCCTGGAGCCCTACCGGGGCTGCCACACCTTCATCCGAGCCATCCCTGAACTGCAGCGGCTATACCCTGAAGCGCGGTTGGTCGTTGTTGGTAAGACCAAGGGAGTGAGCTACGGCGCTGCATGCCCTGATGGCGAATGGGGTGATCGCTTCCTGGCGGAGATCGAGGGTCAATACGACCCGAGCCGGGTGCATTTCACGGGGGCATTGCCCTACAGCCAGTTCATTCCCCTACTGCAGCTCTCCGCCTGCCACGTTTATCTCACCTATCCCTTCGTGATGAGCTGGAGCCTGCTGGAGGCCATGGGATGCGGTTGTGCGGTGGTGGGTTCCGACACGGCTCCAGTGCGGGAGGTCATCCGTCACGGTCAGAACGGCGTGCTGGTGAATTTCTTTTCGCCCACTGATCTGGCCGCGGCGGTGGTTGAGATGCTCAATGACCGAGAGCGTGCTTCTGCGTTTGGTGTGGCCGCCCGCGAGACGGTCGAATGCACCTATGAACTGAATGCCTGCGTCACCCGACAGCTGGCCTTGATGGATCTGGTGGCGAGCCGCAGCATCGTGGCCTGAGGCCACCCGGCAGACTGAGCCGCTGTACCCGCATCCCGCACGTGAGTCAGCTCCAGAGCCTCAGGGGCATGGTGGATCTGCTGCCCGAGGCGCTTCAGCGTTGGCAGGCGGTGGAGGCCATGGCGCGGGAGCAGTTCCAGCGGTCTGGGTTCGGGGAGATCCGGACGCCGCTTCTGGAGACGACGGATCTGTTCTGCCGTGGCATCGGTGAGGGCACCGATGTTGTGGGGAAGGAGATGTACAGCTTTCAGGATCGGGGCGATCGCTCCTGCACCTTGCGGCCGGAAGGCACCGCATCCGTGGTGCGTGCTGCCCTCCAACACGGCTTGCTCAGCCAGGGCGCCCAGAAGCTCTGGTATGCGGGGCCGATGTTTCGCTACGAACGTCCCCAGGCGGGCCGGCAGCGGCAGTTCCACCAGATCGGGGTGGAGTGGCTCGGGGCGGAACGAGCCCGAAGCGATGTAGAGGTGATTGCTTTGGCCTGGGATCTGCTGGCCAGCCTTGGCGTGGGTGGCTTGCAGTTGGAACTGAACAGCCTCGGTACGTCCGAGGACCGGCAGTCCTACCGCAATGCTCTAGTGACCTGGCTCGAGCAGCGGTTTGAGGCTCTTGATCCCGATTCCCAGGCACGGCTCAGCACCAATCCGTTGCGCATCCTCGACTCCAAAAACAAAGACACCCAGGCGCTGTTGGTGGATGCGCCCACCTTGGCTGATTCACTGTCTGATGCCAGCCGTGAACGTTTTGAAGAGGTGCAGCGAGGTCTTACTGCCCTTGGGATTCCCTTCCGGCTTAATCCCCGGTTGGTGCGTGGCTTGGACTACTACAGCCACACGGCCTTTGAGATCACCAGTGATCAACTGGGGGCCCAGGCCACCGTGTGCGGTGGTGGTCGTTACGACGGCCTGATCGGCCAGTTGGGCGGCCCCCAGACCCCCGCCATCGGTTGGGCTCTCGGCATGGAACGGTTGTTGCTGGTGTTGGAAGCCGCCGCGCAGGCTGATCCTCAAGGTGTCGCTGCCCGGCTAACGGCGACGGCTGCACCTCAGGTTTACCTGGTGAACCGGGGTGGGGAGGCCGAGCGTGTCGCCTTGGCCTTGGCACGGGATCTGCGGGCCGTTGGGCTGCGGGTGGAGTTGGATGCGTCGGGTTCGGCCTTCGGTAAGCAGTTCAAGCGGGCCGATCGCAGCGGTGCTCAATGGGCGTTGGTGCTCGGCGATGAGGAGGCTGAGCGTGGGGAGGTGCGTCTGAAGTCGTTGAATCAGCAGGCTGAAGAATGCACCGTTGCGATCGCGCCAGTGTCCGCGATTGTGGAGAGACTGCTCACCCCCTGAGGATGCAGATCCACCTCGTCACTGGCGGTGCCGGTTTCCTTGGCTCCCATTTGATCGACCGTCTGATGGAGGCCGGCGATGAGGTGATCTGTCTCGATAACTACTTCACTGGTCGCAAGTCCAACATCGAGCGCTGGATTGGCCATCCCCGTTTCGAACTCATCCGCCACGACGTCACTGAACCGATCAAGCTCGAGGTGGATCGGATCTGGCATTTGGCATGTCCCGCCTCGCCGATTCATTACCAGTTCAATCCGGTTAAGACGGCCAAGACCAGCTTCCTCGGCACGTACAACATGTTGGGGCTGGCCCGGCGGGTGGGGGCTCGTTTGCTGCTGGCCAGCACCAGCGAGGTCTACGGCGACCCTGAGGTGCATCCCCAGCCTGAGAGTTACTGGGGCTCTGTGAATCCGATCGGTGTGCGCAGTTGTTACGACGAGGGCAAGCGCATCGCTGAAACACTCTGTTTTGACTATCAGCGCATGAACGGTGTGGAGGTGAGGGTGGCGCGCATCTTCAACACCTACGGCCCGCGCATGCTCCTCGACGACGGTCGGGTGGTGAGCAATTTCATCGTTCAGGCCCTGCGGGGCGAACCGCTGACGCTGTACGGCGATGGCAGCCAGACCCGTTCGTTCTGTTACGTCAGTGATCTGGTCGAGGGCTTGATTCGCCTGATGAACGGTTCCGAGATGGGGCCGATCAACCTTGGCAATCCCGAGGAATTCACGATCCGACAGCTTGCGGAGCTGGTGCGGATGCAGATCAACCCGAAGCTGCCGTTGGTGGAGAAACCCTTGCCGGAAGATGACCCACAGCAGCGCCAGCCAGCGATTGACCTTGCTCGTCAGCAGCTGGATTGGCAGCCGACTGTGTCACTGGAGCAGGGCCTGGCTCCCACCATCGACTCCTTCCGTAATCTCCTTGGACTTGCCCAAGGCCGCAGGACGTGACCATTCAACGGATCTGCTGCATCGGTGCGGGGTATGTGGGTGGCCCGACCATGGCGGTCATTGCTGACCGCTGCCCGCAGGTTCAAGTGCAGGTGGTGGACATCAATCAAGCGCGCATCGACGCCTGGAATGATCCCGATCTCAGCAATTTGCCGGTGTATGAACCGGGGCTCGACCGTGTTGTGGAACGGGCGCGGGGGCGCAACCTGCATTTCTCCACTGATGTGGCGGCTTCGATTGCCGCTGCAGACATGGTGTTCATTTCGGTGAACACGCCCACCAAGACCAAGGGACTGGGAGCTGGACAGGCCAGTGATCTCCGCTGGGTGGAAGCCTGTGCCCGTGAGGTGGCTCAGGCCGCCACTGGTCACACGATCGTGGTGGAAAAAAGCACCTTGCCTGTGCGCACGGCTGCGGCAATCAAAACCATCCTGGAAGCCGCCAGTGAGGGAGAGGAGCACCGCACGTTCTCGGTGCTTTCCAATCCCGAGTTTTTGGCGGAGGGAACGGCCATCCGTGATTTGGAGGCTCCGGATCGCGTGCTGATCGGTGGCGATGATCCTGAATCCATTGATGCTCTCGCTGCCATTTACGCCCATTGGGTTCCGCAGCAGCAGATCTTGCGCACCAACCTCTGGAGTAGCGAGCTCTCCAAGCTCACCGCTAATGCCTTTCTGGCGCAGCGGATCAGTTCGATCAACTCGATCGCTGCCTTCTGCGAGGCCAGCGGGGCGGATGTGCGCGAGGTGGCCCGGGCGATTGGCACCGACAGTCGGATCGGTCCGAAATTTCTCAATGCCGGACCTGGTTTTGGTGGCAGCTGTTTTCAGAAGGACATTCTCAATCTGGTGTATCTCTGCCGGCATTTCGGCCTGCCGGAGGTTGCGGATTACTGGGAGAGTGTGGTTGCTCTAAACACCTGGCAACAGCACCGCATTGCCCGCTTGGTGGTCGAGAAGCTTTTCGGCACCGTGACCGGAAAGCGATTGGCGATTCTTGGTTTTGCCTTCAAAGCCGATACCAACGACACCCGCGAGGCTCCGGCCATTCGCATCTGTCGCGATCTCCTGGAGGAAGGCGCTCAGCTGGCCATTCACGATCCCAAGGTGGCGGCCCATCAGATGGCTCATGACCTGCAACAGGAGCCAGCATTCCAGGCTGAAGCTCTCAGTGGAACCGGTTGTTGGGCGCAAGTAAGAAGTATTGAGGATGCCGTTGAGGGGGCTGATGCCGTGCTGGTGCTTACCGAATGGCAGCACTATCGCGATCTGAATTGGATTTCTTTGGCAGGTCGGATGCGCAAGCCGGCCTGGGTTTTTGACGCCAGGGCAGTCGCTGACCCTGAACAGGTGAGAGCCGCGGGACTCACCCTCTGGCGCGTCGGGGATGGAGAGGCTTGATGCAGCGAACGGTTCTGGTCACCGGCGCCGCCGGCTTCATCGGTGCGGCCTTGTCGATACGACTGCTTCAGCGTGGTGATCGCGTTGTCGGCCTCGACAACCTGAACGACTATTACGACCCCAGCCTCAAACAGGCGAGGTTGCGTCAGATCGAAGCAGTGGCTCCGGCTGGAGCTTGGCGGTTTAAGCGCATGGCTTTGGAAGATGCTGAAGCACTGAATGCACTCTTTGCTGAAGAACAGCCCCAAGTGGTGGTGAATCTGGCCGCTCAGGCCGGTGTTCGTTACTCCTTGGAGAATCCGGCGGCCTATATCCAGAGCAACCTGGTGGGTTTCGGAAATGTGCTGGAAGGCTGTCGCCATTACGGCACAGAAAACCTTGTTTATGCCTCAAGCAGTTCGGTCTACGGCGGCAACCGCAACCTGCCCTTTCGTGAGCGTCAGCCGGTGAACCACCCGGTGAGTCTGTATGCCGCGAGTAAAAAGGCCAACGAGCTGATGGCCCATACCTACAGCCATCTTTATGGCTTGCCAGCCACGGGATTGCGCTTTTTCACGGTGTATGGCCCCTGGGGTCGACCCGACATGGCTCCGATGCTGTTTGCTCGGGCGATCCTTTCTGGCGAACCGATCAAGGTGTTCAATCACGGCAAGATGCAACGTGATTTCACCTATATCGATGACATCGTTGAAGGGGTACTGCGCTGCTGTGACAAGCCAGCCACGCCGAATCCGGAGTTTGACCCGCTACAGCCGGACCCTGCAACCGCAGCTGCCCCACACAGGATCTTCAATATTGGCAACAGTCAGCCCACAGAACTTTTGCGCTTCATCGAAGTGATGGAAGAAGCGCTTGGTCGTGAATCGATCAAGGATTTTCAACCAATGCAGCCTGGTGATGTGGTGGCTACGGCCGCTGATACAGCGTCTTTAGAAGCTTGGGTCGGCTTTAAGCCTTCAACGCCACTTGAATTTGGGATTAAAAACTTTGTAGAGTGGTTTATTCGATTTTATGATGTTTAGTGCCTTATGGTTGTTTATTGATGCCACATTGCCAATAGTAATAGGAAAAAGCTTTTACCCGCCCAGCTCTAGATGCTTAAATCTACTGGTGAGAATGAAGGTTTAAAAGCTATTACTGTTGTCGAAAATTCCAAAGCTTGAATGCCGAGCTGCGCTGGACTTGGCCTTGATATTGAGCATGGCCTTGGCACGAGATAGTGTGAAGCAGCCCATTCCTCAAAGCCTCTGCCAAGTTTGAGCACAATCGCTCAGTGTAGGATGGCCCTAAGTTTATGTCCTCAGAGGTAATCGCCATTGTCTCTATAGGTATAGGCATGCTTTGCGAGTAAATAGAGCAATCAATTCATTCACACTCCATTTCCTCATGGTAACCAACGCCCAAGCTGCCGATATCCCCTTAGAGAAAAGCCTCGATAATTGCGCAATAATTATACCTTTCAAGGATAATCATTTTTTCACGATAAAATGTTTGCGCAGTATTGTTGCGTCAGCACTTTCCAGCACTCTGCCAAAGATATATCTAGTCGACAATAATAGTGAAAGAAGCGAGACGTTGGATGCCGTTAAAACAATAATCGATGAGTATCCTGATAACATCCAACTGCTCTCTTACAGCCAGCCATTTAATTTTTCGGCTATTAATAATTTTGCTGTTAGGCAATGTGCTGAAAAGTATATTTTCTTCGTTAATAATGATATAGAGGTTTTGACTCCGGGTTTATTTGAGGCAGGAATTCAATGTTTAGAAAACAAAGAAATTGGTGCGATTGGATTCGAGCTTTTGTATGCTGATAATACAATTCAGCATTCTGGTATTAGGATTAATAGCCGAAATAACCCTTTTCATGAATTGCTAAATCATCCTTCTAGCAATGTTTTGCCTCAAAATGCTGTTCATCAAACAATTGCTTGTACAGGTGCACTTCTTGGATTAAAGAGAGATATATTTATTTCTGCGGGGTGTTTTGATGAGAACTTGCCAGTCAGCTACAATGATGTTGACTTGTGCCATAGTGTAAGCAAGCTAGGCTTAAAAATAGTCGTCAATAGATTTTATAAAGCCTATCATTATGAATCAAAAACGCGTCAACTAGATTCTGAGAATAATGAATGTCGAGCCCGATTGCTTAATGATCGCCGTAAGCTTCATGAGAAACATGCAAATATTTATATGCCTGCTTTGGTTAATCCTTCACAAATCAAATCTGGCAGATCATTGAATGAAATGTTGTCATCTAATAGGCTGATATCATCTCAAAATTTAATACAACATGGCCCATTGTTTAAGGTATCTTTCGTGTCGACGACACGGCAAAAAAATGTTGGACTTGATCCATCTATTATTTATAGATGCATAAATCCCGCCAAGTATATATATTCGCAGATAAAGTATTCTAAATGCAATGTTATCTCGAGTGCTCAACTTGTAGATAATTTTCAGCAATTTGCTGAAAGCGGCATGGGAGATGATCTCCTCGATGATTTTTTTTCCAGTAATGTTGTTGTCTTTCATAGGCCATCTTTTAGCCCAGAATTGATGCAAATTGTCTCAAGATTGAAGGGCAATGGATGCAAGATATTTGCTGATTACGACGACTTTGTCTTTGATATCGGCGAGTATAAAAATTCAAGTGCTGGTCAGCAAATTGATTCAGCCTCGAAAGATATAGCGCTCCTTAATGCTTTCTCATTAAACCAATCGGCTTTATCTTTGTTTGATCAGTTTATTGTTTCCACAACAGAGTTGAAGCATGAGCTTCAAAAAACCTTAAAACATACATTTAATAAATCCTATGATATTCACGTTATCCCAAATACACCATCAACCTTTTGGATGTCATATGCTGATGTTTTATTTAATAAGTCATCTAAAGAGAAAAAGAGAGTCGTTAACACTTCGCGTCTTGGCTATTTTGGTGGCACTGCTTCGCATAGTAAAGATTTTCAACTTGTTCATCAGTGGGTATATGATTTTTTGGGGAGTAATCCTCAAAATCAATTTATTTACTGCAAAGTTGCTTTTAATCAGTTATTTCCAAAAAATTTCAACGAACAAATAAAGAGTTTTGCTCCTGTAACCTACAATAAACTTCCTTCGATCTACAACTTGTCTTGGTTAAATATAGCTCCGCTTAGCCCTAGTTCATTTAATCAATGCAAAAGTGGTTTGAAATACTTTGAATCAGCTCTCTTTGGCCTACCCGTGTGCGCTACACCGATTCCAGATATACATCATAGATTCGAAGAGTACCCTTTGCTGTTTATGCTTGATACTTACGAGTCAATTTTGCATGCACAAGAGGAATCCAAGTTATTATATAGCCATTTCGATCAATATCTTGAGGCTTGGAATTATGTTTTGCAAGGTCTTAAGACCGAAAATAAGTGTATTCAGGCCAATTTCCTCCAACTTATAATGGCATAAATTATGAAAATACTCTTTCTCTGTCCAGACTACTTTCTTCGGGATACTTTTTATGAGTATCGGTGGATTGTTAGGGCTCTCGCTTCTTACCTGAGTGACGATCCGCTTGAACAACTGGGGATCGAGATGAAAATATACTGTGGGAAAGTTCTTCAATCCTCGATTGAAGAAAATCTCCCACTTGCAAATAAAGTCTTTGTCAAGACCTCAGGAAAGGGTGTATTTGATCAAGAACGAATGTTTGAACCATATTACTGGAATATTGATGCTGCAGAAAAGATTTTTAATGCAAGCATGAGTTTCAATGACACTAGTTTTTATGCGCTTAGGCAAAAAGTTTTATTGGAATCTATTTATAAGAGTTTTCCTGCTACTCACATCATTCATTGGGGAAATAACGTGCCGTTGGCTAGGTGGTGCGTTGAGAAAAGTATAAAAAACTATTTTGTTGAGATGGGTTTTATGCGAAGCCCCTCGATTGAGTCTTTAGTTATTGATTCTTGTGGTGTCAATAGTTTAAGCACTATCTCTAAATCAAATGAAAATGATTTTATTTGCAATCATGATTTCCCTATTGAGGTTTTACGTGAGTCTGTCTTTGAGTCTCATAACAATACTTATGAGGCCCATTGTAAGGCTGCTACCTGTTACAACGGCCCTAGCATCTATGAATCGTATAAGAGTCTAAAATTAATCCCTCTTTCATCAAATAATGCAGGAAGTATCAAATCAACCGCAGGAAAAGTATTGATATTTCTGCAGTTAGCCGATGATACGCAAATTGTGGGTGGTTCCTATTTTCGCTCAATGCTGGAATATCTTCAATTTATTGTTCCTCATATAAAAAATGTTCACGGCCAAGATGTTCATATCTCCGTTAGATTTCACCCTGGTTCCATTGGTAAATCTGCGCGACCTTTCAATATTATAGATAGGGATCAATGCCGTGATTATATGTCTTCCGAGGAAAACCTCTTTGAACTTAGTATCAATCAGGATTGGTTTGTGCAAATCATGTATTGCCATTCAATTTATACGATAAATTCATCTATTGCGTTTGAGAGCTGGCTATTTAATCCTTCATTAGATATTTATTTATCTGGTATTGCTGGCTGGTATCCTTCAGGGCATCTTTATGAGAAATATCACGGAGTCTCAGGTAAATTCAAACAATTTGTCTACCCCCTTGTTCCAGATGTTTTGAAGGGTATTGCATTATTTTCGCTTGGTGGGTACTTGTATTGTTGGGATAAAACCGGTAAAACTCTGGTTCAGAATATTGTTCATAGGATCCTTGCTGAATCTGTTTCAGCCAGCCTCCCGCACCTGAGATTTGGAATGCCTGGTCCTGGCCTTCAAGAGGTCATGCAGCGCGCTTCAGCGACCTCTCATATACAAATTAAAGAAAAGTTCGATCAAAATTTTCTTCCTAGGCCATTATCTTGCAATGTAATCGAGCTTCTCACTTTCCTAAATTCTCAAGAACTCAAATATTTCAATGATATCTACGATTATGATGATAATAGCTCTATTCCGTTGTCCTTGTCTCTTGATAGGGTGTCATCTGTTTTGACTTTGGTATGGCAGCATTGCGAGGAAGACAGAGAAGCAATCGAATCTTCTAGTACAAATAAAAGCGATCAAACACTTCATCTCTTCGTTGCTACTTCTTTAAATCATGTTATTTGTAGAGAAACATTCTCTCTTCTGGCCCTTAAGGCAGAAAATATTCAATTTAAATTACCTCTTAGTAAATTCGATGAAATTGAGTTAGAGCACTTATATGTTTACGTCTTCTTGCCTTTGTTGTATGACGGCCAAACATGTAAGGGCTCTTACAAATATCAGGTGGGAACTTACTAGTTTGTATTGACTGTTTTTCTGGCCTGTAGATTTAATGTTGGTCAATCCCTCTTGTTTATTTACGTTTAAACTCAAGGTTTTAAATAAAATTCAATCAATCATCGGTAGAGCATTTGATTGAATTAAAAGTCTTGCATATTGCGTGAGTTGCTCCTTAATGTTATTCCAGTTTGCAGCTACATTCCCATAATTAACATGACCTTTGAATAGTTGTAGATTAATTTGCCCTTCATCACTACTTACCTCTGGTTCGCGTGTTCCCTCTAGAAGTGGCATCAAATTTAAAAATAACATCTCATAGCTTTCTGACGAGAATTTTTTGAGATTGCCTTGAAATGATTCAAGTATTTTCATTTTCTTTTCGCGGGAGCCCGAAAAAACAATGATCTTTCTTTTGCAAGTACTAAAACTGAAAAGGAAGGCATGCGTTGCTAGATCTAGGTGTGCGAGACGATTTAACACGTCTTGCCGAAGAATTTCATTGGTATAGGGTCGTGGAGTATCAAATCCACCGTCATGATTTAGCAAGAACATTCCAAATGGATTTTCCAAGTAATGAATATTTCCGTTACCTAGTACCATAAAGTTCTGAGCCCTTTCAATTGACTCGTTTGTGATATTAAGTGCTTCTAGTAAGGTGAAGTGTGATGATTCTTTCGTGTTGTTCAAGTAGTTGCATGTGAACTCTGGACTTATATTTCGGAATCCAAAGATTGATGGATAGTAGTTTTTGATCGACTTTGCCAAAAAACTAGAGTAGCAATCTGTACCGATAGGAGCTATCAAAAAATTTGAAGCCTGGAACTGCTTTGTTATTCGGTCTAGGTGTGCACTGGGATATGTGATAATTTCCGATGCTGTCTTTTTCACTACGACCAGTTCTAATCTTGAAAGCCACTATAGCTCACAATTGATTTTCTAAGTTTTATTTAGGCTGAGTTGGGAATCAAATTTTTTACTTTTAGTTTAACCCCTCATTATCTCGGCTCTAAGAGAATGTATTGTCATGGCTTTATTAATTCTCTTGCCTGGCCTGTCTTAATTTAATTCAAGATATCTTATTTGGTCCCTTTGGTGAGAATTTGTGGCCTCAATACGAGCCCTTCTTAATCATGAACGATCGGAGCTATATAAATCAACTTGTGTTGATCATTGTAGTAGTGCCAGGCTGTCTTTCCTCTTATGGTATTTATCGATGATGTTTGTAGTCTCCCTTTGATGCCAATGTCTGTCATCTCTCTCTATCTCTATCTCTGTCCGGTGGCTCACGGTGCTCTGTGTACTGAATGAGCTTTTAGCCTGCTTCCGTGCAACCTTACCTTGCCCGTGTCCAGATAGACGGCCAAGCCTCTTGGTGAAAAGATGCGACAAAAAGAATCAGTGGAAAGTTTGCATCTTCTTTCTGAAGAGTCTTCTGCTTTTACAACAGTGTTTGTTGGCTTTTAAGTGGTCCACTTGTAGCTGTAATTCTTAGATCGACTAATCCTCGAGCTTTTTTCTCTGTCAGTGATTATTCGTTCGCGATTGCTCTTTGTATCCAATAGTCCAGTTCGTCAATTCCATTATCGACTTCGCTGCAATATAATAAAATATCTTGAAGATAAAGTGTCGACACTTTTTTAATCATCTCGTTGGTATACATGTTTTCAGCAATTGGTATTTTATTTTTGTTGAGTAGGTTGTTGATTTCGCTCGCTTTCGTTGTGTGGGTTATCTCAGTAGTGCGTTCGCAGCCTTTGCTCGTGAAGATTGAGTTCTTGTCTCTTATGTCTTCTACGTTAATTCCAGTTCTCGCATATATTTCTTGATTGGCAAGTTTAATCTTTTCTAGTGAAAAATATTGGTCGTAGCTGCGGTATAGCAAAAAGTCGCATTGAGGTCTCGTGTGCTCGTCGTTGTATATCGAATCTATATTCTCCCAGATATGATCGATGAAGTCAGTGAAGCTTAGGCTTTTATTGAAATTAAATGCTTTGTGCGCGCGTTGGTAGCTTTCTTCTGAATGTTCATTCTGTGAATGACATAGCTTATCTAAAAAAAATGATAAGAGTCGCTTGAATGGATTCCGAAGAATGATGTACGCGTAATCGGCTTGTAATGCTTCTTTTGTGCTTGCATTGAAACAGTCATTATTGAGGTGTATCCATTCAATTTCTCTTAGGCTTGTAATAGTACCATTTCCCTTTGCGATAGCGTATCGGAGATTAGAACAGCCATTTTTAGGTATCCAAGTGCATATAGAGTTGCTTTGATAATGAATACTTGTGTGCTTGATTGCAAAGTCGTGATCTTGATTCGTCTTAAGGTTGGATGCGTCGCCTTTGGTTTTGAGGAGTGAGAGATTTCTCTTGCCTTCTCCCGCACTTTGTGGTGAGTTCTGTTTAAGGTTCAGGTTTTTTAGGCAGCTTTTTGTTGCTTTAAGAGCCGCTATATCAGCATATTTGAAGTTTTCTCTCTCACGCTCTTTGGACCTTTGTAGCTCTGATGCAAGCAGTGTTGCCGCTTCTTTGAGGTTTTCATAAAGGCCAAGCTTTATTTTCTCGCCTTCTTTCTGAAAGTCTATTTCATTGACATCATATTCAATAAAGTGTTCGATGATTTTCTCTCTTATCCCTTCGCATTGTGCTTCTACCTCAGGTCTGGCTTGTTTATACTTCTCTATTGGAAATACCTTTTTTAGAGCGTATTCAAGCTGCACCTGTCTCTCTTTTGCCTTTTTTAGTTCGATCGCTAGCGCTGAGGCTGCTTTTGTATCGTCTTGGCTGAAATCTGCTTTGTTCGCCATGCTTAAGCCCAATCTGGGTTCGTAGCATGCATTCTGTCATAGCTGTTGGGGTGGGTTGCATCATTTAGAATGCTCCTGCATGCGCTTGAATCGGGGGAGCAATCAATGTCATGTATGGAGAATATTGAAAAGCAAGATGGCATTGAAATGGCTATTCACGAATTAATATCCAAGGTAGATGAATCTCAGTCATTGATTGATGAGCTTGAGGGCCAGATCCAGGAGCTAAGGTCGCAAATACAATCAAAAGTGGACGCTGAATATGCTCCTAAGTTGCAAGCATTGCAAGAGCAATTAGACTTTTATTATGCCCTTAGTTGTAAGCAGTCGGAGATCATTCGAGCATCCGAGTTATTGCAAGCGAGGACATTTGCTTTGTTGGCGGGTTCTTAGGTCTGAGTGTTGGCCCGCTCGGCTCTATTAAGGAGGTCTTCAATAAAAAAGCCGGCATTATGCCGGCTTTGGTGCAATCAAATTCTCACGCTTTGATCAGGCGGAACCAACTCCGGTGTATGACCCGTAGAAGAACAAGCCCACAACGAACAGAACTGCCATTCCGCCTGCAGTGGCAACCAGCCATAGGGGAAGAACGCCTTCGGTCCAACGGCTTCTCCAGGGTACAGCCGGTGTTCCATCAGGATTGCGATCGGGAATTCGACCGTCGGGATACGGGGATTTTTTTCCGCTCATCGAATAATCCTCAGTTGAAGAAGTAGCTGGACATGAGCACTCCGGTTACGAAGACAAACAGCAGGCCCAAGTACAGGCTGGTGCGGTTGAGCTCAACCGGAAGGTTGTTGGGGTTGGGATTGCGTTCCATGGGTCAGATCAGCGGCGGATGAACTGCATCGCGCCGAGGGCGCCAAGGAAGAAGACCGTCGGGATGCCAAGGGTGTGCAACGCCAGCCAACGCACCGTGAAGATCGGATAGTTGCGTGGCGTGGTGGCGACGGGTGGAGCTTGTGTCATGACTTATTTCAGGCGGATGTCGAGTTCAGATTTGCCCTCATAGCGCTGGCTCACCACGGGAGCCTTGCTCTCAGATGCTTGGAAATAAGCATCGGGGCGAGGGGTGCCGAAAGCGTCGTAGGCGAGGCCGGTGGACACGAACAGGAAGCCTGCCAAAAAGATGGAAGGCAGTGTCACGGCGTGGATCACCCAGTAACGGATGCTCGTGATGATTTCGAAGAACGGTCGTTCTCCTGTTGAGCCGGCGGCCATAGCGTTGGGCGTGTCAGAACAAGGATCTTAGGAGGTGGCTCTGGTGTGGTGAGGCTGAGGCGTTACCTCAGTTACACAGCGTTGCCCACCCAACGGAGCAGGTTGCCCCGCTCACCCAGCACAAAGGCATGCTCTCCGTCGAAGACCATGCGGGTGAAGTTGCTGGGTTGACGGTCCCCGACAGGGTCGTTTTCCCAGCTGTCGCCGCCGTCTTTGCTCACCAGAAGGGTGCCGTTGCCGCCGCCGGCCCAAATGGCTCCGTCGTCATCCCACGCCAGATCCATGTAGCCGTAGCCGTTAGTGATCGGGATGATCGCCTTGCTCCAGCTGTCGAAATTTCCAGGCTCATCGTTGAGGCGGATCTGAGCACCGCGAGCAACCATCCAGAGATTGCCATCGGGTTGGAAGCCGATGCTTTGCAGCCGCTGGCTGCTCACGCGCTGGTGCACCTGCCAGACGGAATCTCCCGGTTCCCATGTGGCATAGAAGTTGCCGAGGCCACTCACGCTCACGTAGCTGCCATCGTTGCTTCGACGCAGATCCCGGACGGCACCCGCGGCGTCGGTCACCTTGGCTTCCCAGCTGCTGCCATCGTTATGGGTCTCGTAGACCGCCCCCACGTTGGTGGCCAGTTCTGCGGAATGGCTTCCCAGGGCAGTGATTAGGTAGGGCTCGCCGGGCAATTTGGTGTCGAGGAACAGGCGGGTCCAGTTCTGCCCGCCGTCATCGCTGTGCATCAGCAGCCCTGGCTGTCCTGCGATCCAGCCTTCATCGCCATTGAAGTCGATGCTGATCAGACGAAAGTTTTCTTCGTCGGGTAGGTCCAGGCTGCGCTCATTCCAGTGGGCGCCACCGTCATTGGTTTCCCGGATCATCCGGTTACTGCCCACCAGATAGCCGTGGCGGCTGTCGGTGAAGGCCACATCCAGTGGGTTGGCCTGGGTGTCGAGATCCATGGCCTGCCAGGGGCTGGTGGTGGCCGTGGGGACGTGGGTTGTAACGCAGCCGCTGAGGCTGATCCCCAACACAAAAACCAGTATGAGCTGGGTCGCAGAGTTCAACAGACGTTTCATGGGTTGGCCTCAGCGCAGGGAATAAAGGGATAGGAAGAAGGCGAAGCCGAGGGCAAGGCCGCCAAAGATCAGAACATTCTTCTGTCCTGGGGTCATTCGGTTGACACCGAGGCCGAAATTCAGATTTTCGTCGAAGCCGCTGGCTTTGGCGCGCGGGCCGATGTCGCGGAAAGCGGCCACTCTGCTCCTGCAGACCGGACAACGAAACGACATCGGATCGAGATCTTCGAAAGCCGTGCCGGCTTCGATACCAACCTTTTTGACGCCTTCCTCTGGGTCGTAGACGTAGCCACAGCTGCGACATTCGAAACGGTGGGTCCGTGTGTCGCTCTCCGGGGTGGTTTCAACCGCTGGCTCCACCGCTTCGGTCGATTCGACCGGCTGGACGGACTGTTGTTCGTCGCTCACCGCTGTGATGCTGGGCGAGTCGACTCTATCGGCGACAACTCTCGGCAGTGAATGCCAGACTGGCTCGACCTACGGGGACCTCCATGTTTGCCCTGCCCGGCTATGACGCCTTCCTGGGGTTTCTGCTGATTGCAGCAGCTGTACCTGTGTTGGCTCTGGTGACCAACAAGTTGGTGGCGCCGAAAAGCCGTGCCGGTGAGCGCCAGCTCACCTACGAATCCGGCATGGAACCCATTGGCGGGGCCTGGATTCAATTCAATATCCGCTACTACATGTTTGCGTTGGTCTTCGTCATCTTTGATGTGGAGACTGTGTTTCTTTATCCCTGGGCTGTTGCGTTCAACCGTCTCGGCTTGTTGGCCTTCATTGAGGCCTTGATATTCATCGCCATTCTCCTGGTGGCATTGGCCTACGCCTGGCGCAAAGGCGCCCTTGAGTGGAGCTAGTCATGTCTGAAAACACATCCCCCTCCATTTCTGCTGTTCGTGATCTGCGCGAAGCCAGCTGCGGTCCGATTGGTACCCCGACGGTCACCAACGACCTCAGCGAAAACGTCATCCTCACCAGCTTGGATGATCTGCACAACTGGGCTCGTTTGAGCAGTCTCTGGCCCCTCCTTTATGGAACGGCCTGCTGCTTTATTGAGTTCGCAGCTTTGCTCGGCTCCCGTTTCGACTTTGACCGTTTTGGTCTTGTTCCGCGCAGTTCTCCGCGTCAGGCCGACCTTTTGATCGTGGCTGGCACGGTGACCATGAAGATGGCTCCCGCGCTGGTCCGGCTTTATGAGCAGATGCCAGAGCCGAAGTACGTGATCGCTATGGGTGCCTGCACCATCACCGGTGGCATGTTCAGCGCTGACTCCACCACCGCGGTGCGCGGCGTCGACAAATTGATTCCGGTGGATCTTTATCTACCGGGCTGTCCGCCCCGCCCCGAAGCCATTTTTGACGCCGTGATCAAGCTGCGCAAGAAAGTTGGGGATGAGTCGTTGGCGGAGCGGCGCAAGCATCAGCAGACCCATCGCTATATGACGGTCTCCCATCAGATGAAGCGTGTGGAGCCTGTTGTGACCGGCGCCTACCTCCGGGCTGAATCCCAAAAAGCTGCCCTGGCTGCAGCTCCGGCCGGTCAGACCCTGGCCACCGATGCAGCCGTGCTCACCCCTGCTGCTGATCCTGTCGAGTCATGAGCGAAACCCCTTCCAAAAAAACTGTCGCCTCCGATGAAGCGGGTGCTGTTGTTGCTCCCGAGTCTGGTCCTGTGAGCCAATGGCTGAACAAGCAAGGCTTTGATCACAACAGCCTGGAGCCTGACCATCTCGGCGTTGAGCAGATCGGTGTTGAAGCTGCCGTGCTTCCGATGATTGTTGCTGCTCTTAAGAGCAACGGTTTCGACTATCTGCAGTGTCAGGGGGGCTACGACGAAGGCCCTGGTGAGCAGCTGGTTTGCTTCTATCACCTGTTGGCGATGGCGGAACAGGTTGAGGCGATGGCTTCTGACCCTTCCGCCACATTGCGGGAAGTGAGGATCAAAGTCTTCCTCAACCGTGAGGGAACCCCTTCGCTCCCATCCATCTATGGGTTGTTCCGCGGTGCGGATTGGCAGGAGCGTGAAACCTTCGACATGTATGGCATCCATTTCGAGGGGCACCCGCATCCCAAGCGCTTGCTGATGCCTGAAGACTGGAAAGGTTGGCCGCTGCGTAAGGACTACGTTCAGCCTGATTTCTACGAAATGCAGGACGCCTATTGAACGCGGTTCACGAGGCGTTCTGGGAACGGTGGCTGCGGTAAAACCGCATCACCGCGAGGGCAAGGCTGCGCGAATCGTGGCGCAGTGTTGCCGTCGGCCGCACTCCCTGCAGTGGTGCTTGGGTGACGTCATAGCCGTCCGAGCGGAGCCCTTCCGCATCGCAACGCACCGGATCGGCTCCGCGACTTTGGTAGTAGCGCACCAGATTTGAATCGGGCAGGTCGTCCTGGGCCAGGACGGCATTAAAAAGTCTGGGTTCAATACCAAGGCTGGCAAGCTGTGCTTCGATCGCTCGGATGTGACCTCGTACATCTAGGCCATCGGTCTCGCCGGGTTGCGTCATTAGGTTGCAGATGTAGAGCCTTGGTGCCTTGCTGCGTTTGATGGCGCTCACCAGTTCTGGCACCAGCAGATTGGGGAGCAAGGATGTGTAAAGGCTGCCCGGCCCGAGCACGACCAGGTCGGCATTGGCGATCGCTTCGAGTGCCCGGGGCAGGGCCGGCGGTCGTTCAGGACTGCAGCCCAGTCGAACGATCGGGCTGGGGGCGTGACCGATGTTGCTTTCCCCTTCGATCCGTTGGCCGTTTTCAAGTTCGGCCCAGAGCTGCACATCCACGTTGGTGGCCGGCACTACCTGACCTTGCACGGCCAGCACTCGACTTGATGCGGTGATGGCTGTTTCCAGATTGCCCGTGATCGCTGAGAGGGCTGAGAGAAACAAATTGCCGAAGCTGTGCCCCTCCAGACCGCTCCCGGCCGCAAAGCGGTATTGGAACAGGCGGGTGAGCAGTGGCTCTTCGGTAGAAAGGGCGGCCAGGCAATTGCGGATGTCGCCCGGGGGGAGCACCCCCAGTTCCCGTCGGAGAACCCCGCTGCTGCCGCCGTCGTCAGCGACGGTGACAATGGCCGTGATGTGGCTGCTGTAACGCTTCAGGCCGCTCAGCAGGGTCGATAAGCCTGTTCCGCCCCCGATGGCCACGATGTTGGGCCCCCTGTTCAAGCGGCTTTTGGCCCGCAGGGCATCCACCAGAACGGTGTCTTTGTCGGGGGCGAGAGCTTGTTGAATCGAGCCGAAGCTGCGGCTCTGCCCCCACAGCAAAAGGCCACTGCCGATGACCACCACCAGGGGGCCTGTGATCTCGCGGGGTAACACGGTGGTGAGGGTGCTCAGCAGCCAGCTGAGGGTTTCCAGAATCCAGTAGATCGGTTTTAGGTCGGCCCAGACTGCGGCCCCCAGCAGCGCCATCAACAGGCCCAGGCCGGACGTCAGCAGCCAGCGTTTGACCACCAGGCCAGGTTGCAACCAGCGCACGGCCCTTTGGGATCGGGTCATCAGATCCCGTCGCCGTTGATCGCGCATCATCCGGGCTTGGCGTCTGCTTGTCGGGGGCTTTCGCGCCAAGGAACGGCTTGGTCAGCAAGTTCACCGAACTGTACGGAGCTTGCGGAAAGGCGGCAGGATGTCTGTGTTTTTCGGCCCAGATCGTGCCGCAGCTTCAACCCGTCGTGGAGATGCGGGACCTCACGATGCAGTGGGGACCTCGGCCTGTTCTTGATCGGGTCAACCTGACACTGCGGGCTGGTGAGCGTTTGGCGGTGGTGGGGCCATCGGGGGCGGGGAAGTCAACAGTGCTGCGTCTGCTGGCCGGGTTGCAGCTGCCCACCAGCGGTGAGCTTCGCTTGTTCAACAAACCGCAGACCTACCTGCGGCTGGACCAGACCGATCCGCCGGACGTGCGGCTGGTGTTTCAAAACCCCGCTCTGTTGGCATCGCTAACCGTTGAGGAGAACGTCGGCTTCCTGCTGCGGGAACGGGCGCAGCTGTCGCGGCAGGAGATTCGCGAACGTGTGCATGGCTGCCTTGAGGCGGTGGGGCTTTACGACGTGGCCCACCTCTATGCCGGTGAATTGAGTGGTGGCATGCAGAAGCGGGTGAGTTTCGCCCGTGCCCTGATTGATGATCCTCAGCGGGGGGATCAGTCGATGCCTTTGCTGTTGTATGACGAGCCCACAGCAGGGCTCGACCCCGTGGCTTGCACGCGGATCGAGGACTTGATTGTGAAAACCACCACCGTGGCGCAGGGATGTTCTGTGGTGGTGAGCCACGTGCGCAGCACGATTGAACGGTCTGCGGAACGGGTGGTGATGCTTTACGACGGTCAGTTCCAGTGGGAAGGCTCGGTGGATGCGTTCCGCACCACGGACAACCCCTATGTCGTCCAGTTCAGGACGGGTAGCCTGCGCGGACCGATGCAACCGGCGGAGCACTGACCACCATGCGACGCAGCGTTCGTGATGCCATCGTCGGATTCACGGTGATTGGCGGCATCATCGGATTTGCTTCAACGGCCCTTTGGCTCAGAGGGGTTCGTTTGGGGTCCAGCCACTGGTCCCTGACCGCCCGTTTCAACGATGCGGCTGGTCTGGCAGAGCGTTCTCCTGTCACCTATCGGGGCATCCTTGTTGGTTCGGTGCGCTCGATTGAGGTCACGCCTGAGGCTGTGGTGGCTGAGCTTGAGATTGACAAAGGTGATCTGCGCTTGCCTCTCCCCGTGACGGCCACGGTGGGAGCAGGCTCGCTGCTGGGTGGTGACGCCCAGGTGGCACTGTTCAGCGGTGGACCTCCACTTCCCAAGAACGCACCCTTACCCCGTGGGGCCGATTGTCAGCCAACGCGTCAGCTCTGCAACGGTGGAACTGTTGTGGGTCGAGAGGCCCCCAGCCTCTCGACCGTGACCGCAACCATGCAGGAACTGCTGGCACAGGTTCAGGACGAACGGGTGATCCCCAATGTGGCTGCCTCACTCGAGCAGATTGAGGCCACCACGAAGGAATTCCAGGCGCTGACGGTGCAGTTGCAGGATGAATTGGCCAAGGCCGCTCCCGTGATTCGCAATTTGGAGGCGGCCACGGCTCACGTGAACAACATCGTCTCCTCCCTCGACAATCCCCAGACGGTGAGTGAGCTCAAGCAAACGGCCGCCAATGCTGCCCAGCTCACCGCCAAGATCGATGCTGTGGGTGGCGATGTGGCGCAACTGACAGGTGACCCTGAATTCATGAAGGGTGTGCGCAATCTCACCATCGGCTTGGGTGAATTGTTTGGCGAAATCTATCCGGTGCAAACCGCTCAGTAGGCACGGTATCGGGTCGATATTGGTGTGATTTCGATCCGATATCGTGCTGCTTAGATGTTGCTGATGGCGTCCATCGCAACCGCTGCAATTGCCTGATCGCTGGCCTTGGGCAGTTGAACGTATTTGCCGCCTGCGGCTTCGGCGAGGTCTTTGCCCATGCCGCTGCCGATGAACTTACGCTCGGTGTCGATTACCAGCAGCTTGATGCCGAGCATCCGGTAGCGGGCCGCTACATCCAACACCTCCTGTTTGAGGTCGGGCTTCTCTTCGCCTTCCAGTTGGGGTTGGCCCAGGGAGGTGCTGAGCGGCACGTTTCCGCGTCCGTCGGTAATGGCCACTACCACCACCTGGCCGAGATCGCCAGTGGCGAGGGCATTGGCGCCGACACGGGCGGCCTGGGTGAGGCCATGGGCCAGAGGTGAACCGCCGCCGCAGGGCATCGACTCCAGTCGGCGTCGGGCGGCGGTGATCGAGCGGGTGGGCGGGAGTAGCACCTCAGCCTGATCGCCCCGGAAGGGGATTAGGGCCACTTCGTCGCGGTTTTCGTAGGCCTCGGTGAGAAGCCGGATGACGGCACCTTTGGCGCTCTGCATTCGGTTCAGGGCCATCGAGCCACTGGCATCCACCAGGAACACCACCAGGGCACCGGCTTTGCGTTGCAGCAACTTGGCCCGCAAATCGCCTTCTTCCACGATCACGCTGCGATCTGGTTCCCGCTCCCGACGGATCTTTTGATACGGCGCTGCTGCCCGCAGGGTGGCATCCACCGCGATCCGGCGGACCGGCCCGCGGGGCAGCATCGGTTTCACGTAGCGACCACGGCTGTCGCTGAGCACCACCGAACGGCTGCCGCTGTTGCCGCTTTTGGATTTGGCGGCATTAAACAGCAGCAGATCGGGGTCAACCTCGATCGCCTCGGGATCGAGCATGAACTCCTCAGGGACTGCCGGAGGAGCTTGGTCCTCCTCGCCATCACCCTCGTCATCATCGGTGTTGTCGTCCTCGCTGTTGTCTTCCGGAGGTTCGTTCTCCTCCTCTCCGGATCCCTCCGGCGGTGGTGGTGGGTTCTCCTGTTGTTGATCGCCCTGGTCCTGGGGCGGTGGCGGCGGCTCCTGGTCCTGTGGCGGTGGTGGTTCCATCTGCTGGTCCGGTGGCGGCATCTGGGAGGCCCGCGGGGCGATCACCAGGGCCACGGCGACTTGCAAGTCTTCGGCTTCCACCCGGTCCCGACCGCTGAGGGCGGCATGGGCCTTGGCCACCCGTACGGCGTAGAGCTCGGAGCGGTGCCCTTCTACGCCGCCGCGGATGGCTTCGGTGACGAGGTATTCGATCTGTTCGCCGCTGATCTGCACATCCGGAAGCCACTGGCGGGCCAGCAGCAGTTGGGTGGCCAGGGCATCGGTTTCCTCGCTCCACTTTTCAGCGAAGCTGCGGCTGCATTGGCCGTGGCTGATCACTGCGTTGGTGATTTCCACCCGCTGCTCGGTGCTCACCAGCTGATTGGCCGAGAGCGCGATGGCAAAGCGATCCAACAGGTGATCGCGAACGTTGCCCTCTTCTGGGTTGTATGTGGCGATCAGCAGGGGGCGGCAGGGGTGGCTGAGGCTGAGACCTTCCCGCTCAACGCGGTTTTCGCCGCTGCCCACGGCCGCCAGCATCAAATTGACGATGCCGTCATCAAGGAGGTTGAGCTCATCGACGTAGAGCACTCCGCGATGGGCATCTGCCAGCAGCCCGGGCTGAAACACAGCACTACCGCTGGAGAGTGAGGCGGCTACATCAACAGCTCCCACCAGACGGTCTTCTGTGATGCCGAGGGGGATCTGAACGAAGGGGGCAGGGATCACCGTTGATGGAGCTTCGCCGCTGATCTGTTCACGTGTGGCGTCGTCCCATTCCTCTGGATTTTGTGGATCAAGATTTCTCCCCACACCCACTTCAGCGTCAAGAACGTCGATCGGGGGAAGAAGGGCATGTAATCCCCTTGCCAAGACTGATTTGCCGGTGCCGCGCCCACCCGCGATCACCACTCCACCCAAGCCAGGGTCGACTGCCGCCAGTAAGAGGGCGAGCTTGAGGGTCCCATGGCCGGTAATGGCAGCTAGGGGAAAGGCGCGGGTCGCCTGGTCGTCTTTGATCCCTACACCGCTTGCCACCATGGAGGCCTTCAACCCGCTTTCGGGCCAGTCTTGCGGATCGTGCCTGGCTTTTGAGCTGCCGCTGCAGCCAGATTTAAACGGCCTTGCTCATGCAGATGAGCCTCGAGAAATTCGATTGTCAGAGTGTTGAGTAGGAGCTGGAGTTGGTGTTGTCGTAACTCCGGGGTCACCGAATCAGGATTTAAAGGCTCGATTTTTAAGAGAATCTCACTTATTTCTTTGTTTAATTCAGGCGCAAGATTGTAATTGAGATGCTGTTTTATGATTGATGAAATCACGGCTTTTGGAGGCCTGTTGGCGCTGACTGGACCTGCTTCTTGTGTCAAGACCAAAGAGATTAGTGCGCGGGCTTTTTTGGCAATTTTTTCGGTTTTTGAGTGTGTGAGTTCTTTCCAGATTTGTATTGCTTCGTCGTTTTGTTTTAGCTCTGCAAGCGCTTCTCCTTTTAATTGAAGAGAGGCGAGGTCTCCTGGAAAATAGTCGAGAATCGAGTCAACAAGGCTGAGGCATGCCTGAGGGTTATCGCCTAGGCAGGCTCGGGCTTGTTTGAAGACGAGTGCTTTTATGTTGGTTCTTTCATTGATTTTTTCCGGGAGTTGGAAATTGAGTTTTTTGGCCTTGGCTGCTAATACTGACTGCTTAGCGAGACATGCCTTTGATTTTAATTGATTTTGCTTTGAATTTTTCTTGATTTCTTCAATATTTTTTTCGATAGACTTCGTAAGTTTTTCTCCCGTTCTGTCTTTTTTGAGCTCCTCTAAAAGGCTCAGCGCTTGCTTTTGCTGGCCCATCATGCTGAGGGATATGGCCTTGTCATGGAGCAGCCAGGGTGATTCGTGGCCCGCTTGTAGTGTTAGTTCAATCAACTCACAGGAAAGCTTTGGCAGTTCTGTAGTTCGTGCTCTGCGAGCTTCCTTGCGTATCTGTTGAGTTAATTCAAAATCATTGCATTGATTTTCTGCTTGAGGCAAGTCAAGTAGTTTTTGGTGATACTTTTTGGCGGTTTCATTTAAATGCTCGAAAAGATTATTGGTTTTATTCGCACTGGTTTTTTGTTGGAGTTGTTGAGATAGCTTCAGTAATTTCTTGGCTGAATTTGACGCTTTGGAGTCGTTTTTGCTTTGGCTGAGCTCGTTGAGGATTCGTCGTGCTTGATGGAATTTGCCCTTGCGCAAAAGCAGTTCTGCCTTTTTGAGTAGGAGTTCGTTCGAGGGACCTTCGCTTTGGATGGCCTTTTCAATATCACTAAACGCTGTGTTGAGTTTGCTTTTTGTGTTGAAGTTTTCGTTGGGCTGAAGGTAGGGTTGTTCAGTTAACGATCTGGATCTTGGCTCCCCTTGTTGAGCTCCAGCGCGTTTGTTGCCGATTCGCTTGGCTGAATTGGTTCGAAATTTTGCGAGGAGTTGATCGAAAAACATTCCCTCAACCTGCTCAGCAATTTAATAAATTAATCATTGCACGCTTCGGTTCGTAGGGTTGAGTCGTGCTTTGCCATCACGATTGCAATGGCATCGTTCCCGCTTGAATCAGCGCTTGCCATTGGACTTGGGGCCAATCTGAGCAGCTCGTATGGACCTCCTGAATCCACGTTGCGTTGGATCGCGCCGCGACTGAGCGATTTGCTTGTGGAGTGGGGCGATGCTGATGCTCGAGATGTGCGTTGTTCATCGTTTCTAAAGACCCAGCCGGTCGGGGGGCCGCCAGGCCAAGACGCGTATTGCAATGCCGTTCTTCTGATGTCTCGCGTGAAACGGCCGCCGTCTGAAATGGCGGCGCTCGAGTTGCTGGAGCAGCTGCAGCTCTTGGAGCAGAGGTGCGGCCGCGATCGTCAGCGAGAGCAGCGCTGGGGACCCCGACCATTGGATCTTGACCTGTTGTTTTGGGGTGAGTTGCGGCTCGAGCATTCCCGCTTGGTTTTGCCCCATCCACGGATGCACCTGCGCCGCTTTGTGCTGGAGCCGCTGCTCCAGGCGATGCAGTGCACTCACCCGCCATGCTGGTGACCCATCTCGCCTGATCCCATGGCGCCGCTGCCGGCCCCGGAGCCCTTTGAGTTGCTGGACACCGTTGAGGCGGTGGATGCTCGCAAGCTTCGTTTCGAGCGCAACAGGATCAAGTTGCCGATGGGGGTGGAGGCCACCTTCGGGATGATCCGTCACCCAGGCGCTTCCCTCGCGGTGCCGATTACGGATAACGGCCAGGTGGTGCTGTTGCGCCAGTACCGCTTCGCAGTGCAGGCTCGACTGCTCGAGTTCCCCGCCGGCACGCTTGAAGAGGGCGAAGACCCATTGGAATCGATGCAGCGGGAGCTGGGGGAAGAAGCCGGTTACAGCGCTGCACGCTGGGATGTTCTGGGCCCGATGCTCCCTTGCCCCGGGTATTCGGATGAGGTGATCCACTGCTTCCTGGCCCGGGAACTCACCCCTTTGGAGAACCCACCCGCTGGTGACGATGATGAAGACCTGGAGGTGGTGCGGATGAGTCCGGCAGCCCTGGATGCAGCCCTGGCCTCCGGTGATGAATGGCTCGATGGCAAGAGCGTCACGGCCTGGTTCCGCGCCAAGCAACTTCTCGGCCTCTGATGACCACCGCTCGCGTTCTGTTCTGGCACCGCCGCGATCTGCGCATTACGGACAACCTCGGCTTGGTGGCTGCTGCGGACATCAGTCCGGCGGTGACGGGGGTGTACGTGCTCGACCCGCAGGTGATCAACCCGCCTGATCATCTGCCACCAATGGCGCCGGCCCGGCTTTGGTTTCTGATCGAGAGCCTGGTGGAACTGCAGCAGCGCTGGCGCGAGGCCGGTAGTCGTCTGTTGATCGTGGATGGCGACCCGGTGGCGGTATTGCCGCAGCTGGCGGAGCAGATCGGTGCTGATGCTGTGGTTTGGAACCGCGACGTGGAGCCCTATGCCCGTGAGCGGGACCGCCAGCTGGCCAAAAAATTACAGGCCGATGGTCGCAAGGTGGTGGTGGATTGGGATCAGCTGCTGATCGCTCCTGAGCTGCTCAAGACCGGGGGTGGTGCCCCATACCGTGTGTATGGCCCTTTTTTGCGCAACTGGCGAGGCCAGGTGTTGGCCAAGCAACCCAGCAGTGTTGCTGCCCCCGCCGCTCTGTTGGATCTCGATCCCGCTCAGGTGCCGGCCGGAGATCCTCTGGAGGTGCTGCGGGGGAGCCATGGTTTCAAGGGCGCCGAGATCTGCCCCTGTCGTCCTGGCGAGGCGGCGGCGCTGGCGCAACTCACCGCGTTTTGCGATGGGCCGTTGCTCGGCTATGAGCCTGACCGCAATTTCCCCGGCACTCCCGGCACCTCTTACCTCAGTGCTGCCCTGAGCGTCGGCACGCTCAGCCCCCGCCAGGCTTGGTGTGCTGCCCAGGACTCCCGTGAGCAAGCCCGCAGTGAGGAGCATTTGCAGGCCATCGCCGTGTGGGAGCAGGAGCTGGGCTGGCGCGAGTTTTACCAGCAGGCCCTGTTCCACTTCCCGGAACTGGCGGATGGCCCTTACCGCGAGCAGTGGCGCCGCTTCCCCTGGGAGAACAACGAGGACTGGTTCGACTTCTGGAAGGAAGGCCAGACCGGCATGCCGATCATCGATGCCGCCATGCGCCAGCTCAACCAGACCGGCTGGATGCACAACCGCTGCCGCATGATCGTGGCCTCTTATCTGGTGAAAGACCTGATCTGCGACTGGCGCTGGGGCGAGCGCGCCTTCATGGAACTGGAGGTGGATGGCGACCTAGCTGCCAACAACGGTGGTTGGCAGTGGAGTGCCAGCAGCGGCATGGATCCCAAGCCGCTGCGCATCTTTAACCCCGCTACTCAAGCCTCCAAGTTCGATTCAGCCGGTGATTACATCCGCCAGTGGGTGCCGGAGCTGCGCCATGTGAACACCAAGGATTTGCTCAGCGGAGAGATCGGTGCCCTCGAGCGGAGGGATTACCCCGAACCACTGGTGGATCACAAGAGGCAGCAGGCCAAGTTCAAGGCGCTTTACGCCACCATCCGGTCCTGATCGCGACCTTCGCTGCGGCGGAACTGGGCTGGCACATTGGACACCAGCAGTTGGCGCAGGGTGTCGATCACCGTTTGTTGCTGGTCTTCCTTTAGCTCAGGGAAGATCGGCAGGCTGAGAACTTGGCTGCAGAGCTGTTCTGTCACCGGCAGGGAGCCCTGCTTTAAGCCGAGGTGGGCGTAGGCAGGTTGCCGGTGAATCGGGATCGGGTAATAGATGATCGTGCTCACACCGTGCTCCTGCAGGGTTTGTTTGAGCCAGTCGCGGCAGCAGCTCTCCGGGATCCCGTGGCGTGCACTGGTGGTGGAGGGATTACAGCTGGCGTTGCAGAGCGGTTGACCGCTGGGGCAGCTGCCAATGCGCACGACGAACTGGTTCCAGCTGTGGCCTTCGTTGGAGGAAGGCAGGGTGAGTCCTTGGAGATCCCCAAGGGCATCTCGGTAACGGGAGGCAATGGCTGTGCGGTTGCTGATCCAGCTCTCCAGCTTCGGCAGTTTCACATTCAGAACTGCTGCCTGAATTGCATCAAGTCGGCTGTTGTATCCAAGGCTTGTGTGCAAGTAGCGCTCGGGCATGCCATGCACGGCAAGCTCGCGCATGGCCTGAGCTAGCTCGGCATCGCGGGTGGTGACGGCACCACCGTCTCCAGCCGCACCAAGGTTCTTGGTGGGGAAGAAACTGAAGCAGCCCGCATCTCCGAAGCTCCCCACCGCCTGGCCCTGCCAACGGGCTCCCGTCGCCTGGGCGCAGTCTTCGATCACCTTCAGCTGATGGCGCTCGGCAATGGCCATCAGACGAGTCATGTCCACCGCACGGCCAAATAGATGCACCGGCATCAGGGCCTTGGTGGCCGGGGTGATCGCGGTTTCGATTTGTTCGAAATCGATCAGGTAGGTGCTGGGGTCGACATCCACGAACACCGGTATGGCGCCGACGGCGCTGATGGCCTCAGCGGTGGCGAAAAAACTGAACGAGCAGGTGATCACCTCATCACCTGCACCAATCCCAAGGCCACGAAGGGCAAGGATCAACGCGTCGGTGCCGCTGTTGCAGCCCACGGCATGCTCGCAGCCGACGCTGACGGCAAAGGCCTCTTCGAATTGTTTGATCTGCGGTCCGCCGATGTACTGACCGCTTCGCAACACCGCAAGAACCGCCTCTTCGAGGTCCACACCGAGATCGTTGATCTGCTGGCCGAGGCTGAAGGGAGGTACCTGCATAAAGGAAAGCTTAAGTGGCTCCGCCGAACCACTCCGGTTCTTGTCCGGGGTTCCACTTCACATTGCATCCCACCGAGGCCGTCTGGTCTGTGCTGACAGGAGTTCCCGTCAGCACGGCATCGAGGGCGGCCCGCAGGTCTCGGCCGTCGAGGGGCTGATTATTGCCGGGTCGGCTGTCGTCCAACTGGCCGCGATAGCGCAGGCTTTGTACGCCTTTGCCGTCGGGTGAGAACAGATAGAACTCCGGCGTGCAGGCGGCCTTGAGAGCTCGGGCCAGGATTTGCTGCTCATCCAGGAGGTAGGGAAAGCTCCAGCCGTGACGCTGGGCTTGATCTGCCAGTTGTCCCGGTCCGTCCTGGGGGTGGGTGATCAGGCTGTTGCTGCTGACGCCGACCAACTGCACCGCATTGCTGAAGTCGTTGTCCAGCCGAGTGAGCTCAGGTTCCACGTGTTTCACAAACGGGCAATGGGCGCAAAGCACCATCAGCAGCACGGGTCGCTGGTCCAGAGAACCGCTGCTCAGCCGGCCGCCGGTGACCTGGGGAAGATCAAAACTAGGAAGGCATGTGCCGAGCGCCAGCATCGTGGATGGTGTCAGGGCCATAACGCGCAGGCAGATGCGGCGAATCTGCTTCAGGATGGCCACCTCCGGTGGTGATGGATGCCGCGCCTGCGTCTGCTTTGGGGATTTGCCCTGCTGCTGGGGGCCTGCGGTGCTCCAAAGGAACCACCCAGCTGGCGGTTGTACCCCCTGCAGCGCCATTCCCCCCATGACGGGGTGGCTGTGGTGAACCAGCCCGATGGCTATGGGCTCCACATCTATCTGGAGACAGACACCAGCTTCCCGGGGGTGTGTCGTCCCCGATGGCTGCCGGATCCTGCCCGCTTGTTCAACGGCAATGGAGCCACTCCGTTCAGTTCCGGGCTGGCGACCCGTCAGGAGTTTTTCGATGCCGTGGCCCGGCGCGATGTGCGAGCTCTGTTGGAGAAGGAGCTGGAGGCTCTGTGCCAGGCACGCGCCCCTGAGGACCGCTGGCAGTGGACTGAGCCGCCCCGGAGCGACGATCAGGTGGTTCCTGTGCAGCTGCCCTCACTCGAAGAGGAAGACCTGCTCACCAATCCCGTGGAGGAATTGAAGCGGGCCCGGCAGCTGTTGAGGGATCAACGGGCTGGTGAGTAGCCCTCCCACACCACAGCTTCGGCTGCGCGCCAATAGCGGCTGAATCGCCCCAGCCGGGGTGGCCGCGGAAGCTCCACGAACGGTTCGGGTTCCAGCAGTTCAAGCGGCAGTTCTGCATCGATGGCTTCGCCGATCCGCTCCAGGCGTGGATCCACCGTGCTGCTGCTGATCACACCATCGGCCTGATGGCGACGGGCAAATGCCAGCACCTCAGCGGCCACATCCCCCTTGCGCAAGGTGAGGGGAAGGTCGAGGGCGTTTTCGTAGAGGAAACCAAGCCGTTTGCGGCTGATTCGTGCGTTTTGGATCCAGCGGGTGTCGAACACGAACACCGCTGGGGCATCAGGCCAGGCCTGCAGTGCTGGGTTGTTAGCACCAAGAGCCTCCTCGTGAATCCAGAGGATGGGGCGTTGAAACGTCATGGAGAATCTCCTGCTTATCGCTTGGGACGGGCCAGAGCGGCACTGGCGCCCCCGCTGTTCCGGCGTTGGCGGTTGCGTTGCTGGTTTCGGTCGTTGCCGATGTCCCGGATGGCTGGCATCGGAGCGAACAGCTGGTTCTCCAGTTGGTCGTAGCTGCCCTCGAAGGGGCAGGAGTTGGCACTGGGGCAGCCGTCGCAGTACTGCCCGTCGCTGTAGCGCTCCAGGTTGCCGCGGTTGAAGAAGTAGGGCTTGTGGCTGAAGGTGCTGGCCACCCATTGCCAGCTCAGATTGTTGCTGGCCGGATCGCCATCCAGCAGGTGCTCCAGGAACCAGTCGGCACCGGCTTTCCAGTGCACCCGTCGCCAATGCACGAGCCAGGAGGCCATCCACATGCGGGTGTGGTTGTGCAGCCAGCCGGTGCTCACCAGTTGATCGCGGAAGCCATCCATGCAGGCCAGCCCCGTGCTCCCGTCGCGCACATCGGCCGGCAGCTCCCGGGAATAGGCACCAGCGTCATGGCCCGTCTTGAACGGTTCCTGATCGTTGTTAATCCCGTCACCCAGGTCGAGCCACATCCGTTGCCAGAAGTCGCGCCAACCGAGTTCGTTGATCAACTTTCCGCCTTCATCGCGGTTGCGGATCCGTGCAAAGACGGCATCGCGCACCTCCGCGAGGCTCAGCACGCCGTGGCGGATGTAGGGCGACAGCCCGGTCACTGCGCCCTTGAGGTGGTTTCGGCTTTTGGCGTAGCGCCTTGCGTCAATGCGCCGCAGCTTCTCTTCGGCTGCCTCACGCCCACCACGGATCGGGCTGAGCTCCCCTTCCGCCCCTGGGAACTCCTGCGCCAACAGGGTATTCAGCGCATCGCGTGAGGCGAATTGCCGTGGCAGGTCGCCGTTGATCGGGGGTGACGCAGCGCTGGACACCGGCCTTTGGCAGCAAAGGAGCGGTGATCTTGGCGGGGGATGGGGGAGAATCGCGCGAATTCAACCCGTTCCGGTCTGTCCTGATGCTGCTTGATCTCACCGGCAAGAAGATTCTCGTCACCGGCATCGCCAACAACCGTTCGATCGCCTGGGGCATTGCTCAGCAGCTCAAGGCGGCCGGTGCTGAACTCGGCATCACCTACCTGCCCGACGACAAGGGCCGCTTTGAGGCCAAGGTGCGTGAACTCACCGCGCCCCTCGAGCCCAGCCTCTTCCTGCCTCTGAATGTGCAGGATGCCGACCAGATGGCTGAGGTCTTCGGCGAGATCAAGGAGAAGTGGGGCGTTCTTGATGGTTTGGTGCACTGCCTGGCCTTTGCCGGCAAGGAAGAGCTGATCGGTGACTACAGCGCCACCACCGCTGAAGGCTTCGCCCGTTCCCTCGACATCAGCGCCTATTCCCTGGCTCCCCTCTGTGCCCATGCCAAGCCGCTGTTCAGCGAGAAGGCTGGCGTGATCACGCTCTCGTACCTCGGTGCTGAGCGGGCGATCCCTAACTACAACGTGATGGGTGTCGCCAAGGCGGCTCTGGAGGCGTCCGTTCGCTACCTCGCGGCAGAGCTGGGTCCCGACAAGCAAGTGCGCGTCAACGCCATCAGCGCCGGCCCGATCCGCACCCTGGCTAGCTCAGCCATCGGCGGCATCCTCGAGATGATCCACAACGTTGAGGAAAAGGCTCCCTTGCGCCGCACCGTCACCCAGATGGAGGTGGGTGGCACCGCTGCCTTCCTGCTCAGTGACCTGGCCAGCGGAATCTCCGGCCAGACCATTTATGTGGATGCGGGCTACTGCGTCACGGGAATGTGAGGCACGATGAGGGAACTGAAGGTCGAGTGATGGCACGCCAGGGAGACATCCATCGGGTCACTGGTGAAACCGATGTGAAGGTGCGTCTGGATCTGGACGGCTCCGGCCAGTGCCAGGCCAGCACCGGTGTGCCGTTTCTCGACCACATGCTTCATCAGATCAGTAGCCACGGCCTGATCGACCTGGAGATCAAGGCGGTGGGAGACACCCACATCGATGATCACCACACCAATGAGGATGTGGGCATTGCCGTGGGGCAGGCCCTGGCCCAGGCCCTGGGGGACCGGCGCGGCATCCACCGCTTCGGTCACTTCGTTGCACCGCTGGACGAGGCCCTGGTGCAGGTGGCCTTGGATTGTTCCGGTCGCCCCCACCTCAGCTACAGCCTTGAGATTCCCAGCCAAAAGATCGGCACGTACGACACCGAGCTGGTGAAGGAGTTCTTCGTGGCGGTGGTTAACAACAGCGGACTGACACTGCACATCCGTCAGCTGGACGGCGTCAATTCCCATCACATCGTTGAAGCCTGCTTCAAGGCTTTTGCCAGGGCCCTGCGCATGGCCACGGAGGTGGATCCCCGCCGTGCCGGCGCGATCCCCAGCAGCAAAGGTGTGTTGGAGCAAGCCGGCGCCAGCTGAGGCCGGCCGCGCGCTTCACAGTCCGTTCCGAGAAGATGGGCGGACGTTGATCGTTCGCCCGTGACCGTTGCCCCCGCCCGCAGCTACGACCGCAGCGACTGGGCCAGTTCCTTTGTCAATGTTGAGGAGGAACTGACTGACGTAGCGCTGACTCCGGTGCGTGGAACGGTGCCGATGGAGCTTCAGGGCACGTTCTATCGCAATGGACCTGGACGACTTGAGCGGGATGGGCATCGGGTGCACCACCCCTTCGATGGCGACGGCATGATCGCGGCGATGCGGTTTGAGAACGGCAGCGTCTCCCTCAGCAACCGTTTTGTGCGCACTGAGGGTTGGCTGGCGGAGGAGAAGGCCGGCAAGGTGCTCTACCGCGGGGTTTTCGGCAGCCAGAAGCCCGGTGGTCGGCTGGCCAACGCCTTTGACCTGCGCTTGAAGAACATCGCCAACACCAACGTGGTGCGTCTGGGCGATCAGCTGTTGGCCCTCTGGGAGGCGGCGGAACCCCATGCGCTCGATCCGCGCAGCCTGGAGACTCGCGGCCTTTCACGCCTCGATGGAGTGTTGAAAAAGGGCGAGGCGTTCAGTGCTCACCCCCGCTTCGACCCCGGCCACAACGGCCGACCCTGCATGGTCACCTTCGGGGTCAAGACCGGGCCCCGCAGCACCATCCGCCTGATGGAGTTCGCCACCGATGGCCCTGAGGCCGGCACGTTGCTGCACGACCGTTCCGACAGCTTCCCCGGTTTCGCCTTCCTCCACGATTTCGCCATCACCCCCAACTGGGCGGTGTTCCTCCAGAACGCCATCGCCTTCAATCCCCTGCCGTTTGTGACCGGCGAAAAGGGCGCGGCCCAGTGCCTGGCATCCCAACCCGGTGGCAAGGGGCGCTTCTGGTTGATCCCCCGCGACTCCGGTCGTTTCGCTGGCCAGAAGCCCCGCATCCTCGAAGCCCCCGACGGCTTCGTCTTCCATCACCTCAACGCTTTCGAGGACGGTGATCACGTTGTGGTGGAGAGCATCGTCTACGACGATTTCCCGTCCATCGGCCCCGATGACGACTTCGCTCAGGTGGATTTCGACACGGTGCCGGAGGGAATCCTGCACCGGTGCCGCCTCGATCTCAGTCGTGAATCGGTGCAGACCGAGCGGATCAGCGAGCGCACCTGTGAGTTCGCCATGGTCAACCCCGAGCGTCAGGGCCGCAGCGCCTGCTTCGCCTGGATGGCGGTGGCTGAGCGGGAGACGGGCAACGATCCGTTGCAGGCCATCCAGAAACTTGATCTGCACTCCGGGGCGACCCACACCTGGAGTGCGGCGCCCAGGGGCTTTGTGAGTGAGCCGTTGATGGTGCGTCGTCCCGGTGCTGAAGCCGAAGACGACGGCTGGGTGCTGGACCTGGTGTGGAACGGGGCCCGCTCCGCATCCGACTTGGTGATCCTCCATGCCCGTGATCTGACTGAGGTGGCGGTGCTGGAGCTGCCGTTGGCTGTTCCCCATGGATTGCACGGGAGCTGGGCACCCCAACGCTGATACGTTGAGGCCTTTCGCAGGCCTCACGGGTGCCAACGTCATTCACGCGTCCGCAGATCAATCGTGACGAGCGGATGCTGTGGATCCATGCTGGTCCCCACAAGGCAGCCAGCAGTTACGTCACCGAGCGGCTCCGTCAAAACAGGGAGCATCTGGCTGCTCAGGGTGTGTTGATGGATGGCGATAACAACCGTCTCGCCAATGCCATTGCAGAAAAAAACTATGAACCAGTTGAGGAGGCACTTGCCACGCTGCCTTCTTCGCTGAACAGGGTTTTGCTCAGCAGCTCCTCTTTGGATGACCGCATCCTTAGTCGAACTGTCTTAGGAAAATTGCAGGATTTGGTTGAACGACAAGGCTTCAAATTAGGCGTCAGTTACTTCGTCCGTGACCAGCAGTCCTGGTTGAATTCGGTTTACGCGCACCGGGTGCGAAGGTTTCGTGAAGCCCCCGATTTTGAGCAATATTGTGATTACATTATGCACGATTCTGATTCATGGAATATTGCTTATCCATCCAAATTTCGCGTGCTGAGTCGCTTCCCAGCGATTGCGACGTTGCTTCTTCCTTTGTCCAAGCAGGTTGCGATTAGTGATCCCTTCCTGGCCCTTGTTGAGGCCCTTGATCTGGACACTCCTGCGGGTGAACAGGGCTGGCTTGCGGGCCGTTCCTCCAAGCAGAACATCCAGCCCGGGGCCCGGGGAATCTGGATGTCTGCCCTCTGCCGTCGCTTGATGGTGGAAACGGGTTTCGACCCGGAAGTGCTCAAGCGGAAGGGCAAGGTCATCCGTGATCTCGCCATCGAGCGCGGTTGGGATGGCGAGAAATTTGATGGCTTCGATCAACCGCTTCAAGATCGGGTTTCAGCCTTTTACGCCAGCTCCAACGAAGCGTTTGCCCAGGAGCACTGGGGTGTGAGTTGGAACAGTCTTTTCCCGGTTCGGCCTGCCGCGCAACGGGTGTATGCGGGTCCTCAAACCGAGGCGGAACGCAAGGAGATGCGCCGTCTCATGGTCCGTGTGCTGCGGGAGTTGCGTTTCCCCTGGCTGTTGCGGCGTCGTTTTTTTGCTCTGTATGACGCCGCTATCTGAGCGCGACGGGTGGGCTCCCGGGTCAGTCACGGCTTGACACAGGCCGGTCATGGTTGAGCAGGGTTTGTGGCTCCAGGCTCGCCAGCATGGAGATCCCAACGGAAGGCTCGGCATGACGAATCGACTCTGGGGCGCTGTCAACGTCGCCGCGCCCGTCCTCTTCGGCCTCAGTGTCTTTGCGCCATCCCCCATGAGGGCTGCGGAGCGCGTTTGCAATGGCACCCTGCTTCAGATCCAGGTGAATGAGCGTGGAACGAGCCGTAGCGATCGCTTTCGCTTTTCGCTCGGGCTCGACGCTGAACATGCCAGTAAGGACGCTGCGATGAGCGCCCTTAACGCCCGGTTGGCAGGGGCGCGTCAGGTCATTCAGCCCCTGGCGATGGGCCGGCTCACGATCCCTGCACCCCGCAGCTACTCCATTGGGGGAGGCACTTCGGGACCACGGCTGGAGCGGGCGAGCACCAACATCACGGGCGAGGTGAGCCGGGACAATTACGACGCGTTGATCCAGGCCGCCGGTCGCTTGCCGGGTGTTCGACTGCAGGTAATGACGTCCTTGGCGTCGAGCGAAAGCAGTGCCTCATTGGCGGATCAGTTGCTGAAGCAAGCTCTGGACACGGGGCGACGTCGCGCCCAGGCCACAGCTCGGGCTCTCGGCCTGCGCAAGGTGGAGTTGTTGCTAATTGACCAGCGTGGATCGACCTATCGGCCCATGGCGATGGCTGCACGCATGGGGGAAGCAAGCTTCAAGCCTGCGGAGGCTCCCAAGCCAAGTCAGAGCCTCACCCTCAAATTGGATTACTGCCTGCGTTGATTGGCATCGGGATCACTGCGGAGTGACCGTGCCCCGCCGCCATTCTTTCCAGGCCAGCCTTGGCGCACTCCAGAGGGTGGCCAGCACCAGCGGGGTGACCGGCACCGCGGTAATCACGATGAAGGCTTGAAGTGCGTCGATGGAAGTGCTGTCCCCCAGGCCCGTGCCGATGCGCAGCAGCACCAAGGTGAGACTGCCGATCATCAAGGCCCAGAACAGGCGAAGTAGCGCAGGGGGCTCGTTGCGGCCGCTCACCACCATGGCCGCGGCGTAACTCATCGAGTCGGCGCTGGTGCACATAAACAGCACCACCAGCAGCAGGCCGATCGGAATCAGCAGGCCGGCCAGGGGCAGCTGGCTGAGGATGGTCAGCAGTGCAGCGGCGGCTCCGTTTTGGGCGAGTGCTTCGCTGATGCCGCCTCCGGCCAACTCCAGATGCAATCCGGTGCCTCCCAGCAGGGTGAACCAAAGGTTGGTCACGATCGGACAAAGGATGGCTACTGCCAGCACCAGTTCACGGATGCTGCGACCTCGGCTGACGCCGGCGGTGAACAGCCCCATCAAGGGCGCGTAGCCCAGGAACCAGCCCCAGTAGAACACCGTCCAGCCATTCACCCAGTTCGACGGCACGGCATTGGGTGTGAGGGCCATCTGCGGCAGATGGATCAGGTATGTGATGAAGCCGCTGAAGAAGTGCTGAATCAGCCAGAGGCCTGGGCCCAACAGCAGCAGGCCCGCCGCCATGGCCAGGGTGAGCCACACATTGAGCTCCGAAAGCCACTTGATGCCTTTTTGAATGCCGCTGACGGTGGATGTTGCAAAGACGGCCGTCAGCAGCACTACCACCAGGGATTGCAGGCCGGCACTGTCGGTGAGCCAGGGCAGTTGCCCTGCGGCATTGCTGAGCTGCAGCGAGAGGAAGCCCAAGGGGCCAACGGTGCCCGCGATCGCGGCCACCACGGAAAAACCATCCGCCAGGTGACCGATCGGGCCATCCACCCAGGAGCGCGGCACGATGTTCACCAGGAGGGTGCGGGGACGAAGGGGTTCACCGCGTCGTTCGAGGATCGAGAAGGTGATCGTGGTGGTGGTGGCTACAAGAGCCCAGGCCAGGAAACCCCAGTGCAGAAAACTCACCGCCAGGGCGGGATCCACCGCTGCGGCTGTGCTGGGCTCGATCCCTTCAAACACCGGTGATGGTGTTTGGAAGTGATACAGCGGTTCGGCAGCGGACCAGAACACACCACCTCCCGCCAGCAGGGTGCAGATCAGCACCGCGCACCAATCGAAGAATTTGAAGCTCGGCTTGGCGTCCGCTCCCCCAAGCCGGAGTTTGCCGATGGGGCTGATGGCAAGGATCAGCGCGATCAGAAACAGCAGCATCACCATCCACTGCCAGACCCCGCCGAGGGCATCACTGATCACGGCTTTGCCGGCTTCGGTGAAATGCTTGGCCAGAGCCAGGTCGATGGCCGAGACCAACAGAAAAATCAGCAGGGGGATGGCGCCGACCCAAAGAGGGGGCTGTTGCCACCAGGAACGCTGGTTTGCGGGGTTGTCAGACATCGGATGAGGGGTGAAAGGTCAGGCTCGGACGGCGTCGCGTTGGTGGCTCCAGCAGGAGAGATCCACTGCAGGTTGTTCACCACTGGCGAGGCGTGCCAGAGAATCACCAATCAGGGGAGCGAACTTGAAGGCCTGGCCGGATCCCCCCGCAAACAGACTCAGCTTTGGGGTGAGCCGATCCAGCACGAAGTTCACATCGCTGGCCATGGAGTACGGGCTGATCACGGTCTCGACTCGCTCCTGAACTCCCTCCAATTCGTTGAACAGGAAGGTGTCGAGCAGCTCCACCAGTCGGGCTGGTGGGTCGGTGGCCATGGCGTTGGGTGCGGCGACCCGCAGTTCTTGTGGGGCCCAGTCGATACCGGCCTTGATCCGGGGTCGGCCATCCGCCGTTTGGCTCAACACGGGGAAGCCGTAGTACAGGCCACCATCGTCGCCTCGTTCTTGCTGGAAGCAGAACCACTGGGGGTAGCGATCAGCGAGTGCTGGGTTGACGGTGTAGTGGGCCCAAAGCATCGGCCACACCTCCAGTTTCGGTGCCAAGCCGAGGGGGGCCAGCAACAGTTGGCTCCAGATCCCGCAGGCCACCACCAGTTGGCTTGCGGCGATGTGCTCGCCGCTCTGCAGGGTGACGCCTCCACCATCGGGATCGAGTCCGGCCACTGGGCAGTGCTCGATCAGCTGATGGCCGGCGTTACGGGCGGTATTGATCCAGTGGGTGACAACTTTGTCGCTGCGCACGGCACCGGCGGTGGGTTCGAACAGGCCAGTGAAACCCGTCTTTGGCTTCAGCGGGAAACGGGCAGCGATCTGTTCGGCATTGAGGGCCTCATAGGGGATTCCCTGATCGTCCATGACCCGGCGGGCCCCGGGGATCGATCCCTCGATCGTTTCCTCATCCCAGCTTTCGCCGTAGAAGAGCAGGCCGTGGGTCTCTCTCAGCTGCTCGCCGGCGTGAGTTTCCTCTTCCCGCCAAAGGCGATTGGCCTCCTGGGCCAGACGGCAGAGCACCGGGTCGGAATACATCTCCCGGAACATCCGGGTTTCGCCGTAGCTGCTGGCCTTGGCGTGGGCCAGAGTCTTGGCTTCAAGCAGCACCACATCGCGCACGCCGCGGCGGGCCAGGGATGCAGCGCAGCTCAGGCCCGCCATGCCGCCGCCGACGATCACGACCGCTGCGCGGCTGGGCAGTGAGGTGGGCGTGCTCATTCGCTCTCTCCAAAGCTGAGGCCGATGGGTTCGGTGGAGGGTGTCGCTGCCACCTCCTCAAGGGCGGCACCCACCGACAAACCCTGTTCGCGCTGATTGAGATAGTCACTGGCCCGCCGGCGCACCTCATCGCGCACGAAGGCATAGACGTCCGTGGCGCCTGCGTCCTTCCAGGCATCGGGGGAGAACCGCTCGATCGAATCGGCGATCACGGCACCAGCATTCACCAGAGGGTCCGGCAGCACACGCACACCGCGGCGACGCAGGTCGTCTGCCAACTGCGGTTGCTGGAAGGGGGCATTGGCTGCAGGAACCACGGCGGGGGTCTTCAAGGCCGTCGCCATTTCGGTATTGATCAACCCGGAGATGGAACAGGGCAGCAGCAGGTCGAGATCTAACTCCCACCAGGCGCAGCTGTCCGGCAGCGGCGTCGCGCCGGGAAAACTGGCTCTCTCGCGATCAAGATCCACGGTGAACACGGTCCAACCGTGCTCGACGAGATGGCGGGCAACGGTGCCACCAACGGCACCGCAGCCATGCACGAGGGCCCGGCCGGGATGGGCGTCGTTGAGGTCCTTGTCCAGAACGGCCTCCACAGCACCAAGGGTGCCGTGGGCGGTGGCAGCACTGGCATCCACGGGGCTGCCAACTGCCGCCAGCACATGGGGGGTGAGCGCTGTCAGACGCTCCATGTCCTCCAGGCTGGTGTTGAGATCGCAGCCGGTGATCATGGCGCCATCAAGCGACTCCAGCAGCTCGGCGGTGACGCTGATCAGTTCATCCTTGACCGCATCGGGCTCCGCTGCCCGGGCAACGATCTTGCCTCCAGCGAAACCGGTGCCGTAAAGATCGTGCTTGTGGGTCATCAACCCCGCCAGCCGCTGTCCATCAGCGATGCAGGCTTCGTCGCTCGGGTAATTGAGCAAGCGCAGGCCCCCGTTGGCGGGGCGCTTGGCGTCGGTGTCTTCCGCTACGACAAACACCGAGAGGTGGTCGGAGACGTGTTCCGCCAGTACCGACACGGTCGGCGCTGTTTTCTTGTCGCTGCTCATCAGGCCACCTTCTCCATCATCTGGTGGTGTTCGACGTAGTCGAGACTCCACTCGCTGGGGGTTTCGGCGATGCGCTGTTGCAGACGCTCGTACACCGTGTCTGCAGCGGCGTCTCCGGCAGCATTGGCAAAGCTGTGGCGACTCCAGCTGCGGATCGTCGCCATTAGGCCGGCGGCGAAAGCGGTTGTGTCACCGTTGTCGTTCCAGCGGCGTCTGTACGGGCACTTCACATAGACCGTTCGTTCGTCCACGAGGCGCAGTCCGTTGCAGTAAGCGGCGCTGCTCGCGTCCTTCAGCGGAGCCATGAACTCCTCGGGGGACTTGTAGAAGTTCAGAACGGTGCCTTTTTTGTATTGCTCTGCGCTAATCAGACCTTCTTCCGCCATGCCGCGCCAGATCTGGTGCAATTGGTCGTGCACATTGCGGGTTTCGCCGCCGTTATGACCGAGATAGCGTCCTTCGTTATCGCGTGAGAGGTTCACGGTCAGCAGTCGCCCGCCCACCTTCAGCTCGCGACTACGCAGTTCGAGGATGTGGTTCCAGTCCTTCATCGCCTGGGCGGTGAAACGCTGAAGGGCATCGGCATCTCCGGAGGCCAGCACGTGGGTGTGGCTATCGAGTGGTCCGGGGGAGGTGCTCAGCCAGTGCATGGCTGTTGCGGAGAAGCCGAAGCTCACGCTGTCCGGAGCCACGGAGGGCTCGTAGAAGCTGCGGGCACTCACCAGCACTGTTGGCTTCGGATCCCGGGGAATCTGCAGGGCCAGGTTTTCTGCCAGAGCGAGGTTGTCGTTGCTCGGTAAGTCGTTACCGATCAGCGTCAGATGAGCACTCGGCTGGTTGGCATGCAGGCGATCCAGCACCTGATTCCAGAGCCCTACAGCAGTTCCGCCGTCGGCAGCTCCGTAATCGATCAGGACATGGCTGTCTGCGACAGCCAGTTGATTCACACAAGTCAAGGCCCAGTCCGAGGCGGCTTCGATGCAGAGAAGAGCGCCCTCGGTCTGCGCGCTGTAACCCGTGGTCATGGCGATGGCCATGGACCTCGTCAGCGGCAGGCTTCACCGTACAGACCATGCTCCAGGAGCCTTTGTATCCGTGGTTCTTCTTCAGGATGCACCGAGCAACTGGCGCAGCTTGGGTTCCAGGAGGCTGAAGGCCTTGCCGCGGTGGCCGTGCTGCTTTTTCTCCGCCAAATGCATCTCGGCGAAGGTGCGGCCGGTTCCAGCGACTTCGAAGATCGGGTCGTAGCCGAAACCCTGATCTCCCCGGGGTGCGGCTGTGATCAAGCCGTCGCAACGGCCTTCCACCTCCAGCAGGATGGCGCCGTCCGGAGCGGCGACACAGAGCGCGGCGCAGAAATAGGCCTGGCGTTGGTCTGAACCGTCCAGGGCTTTCAGCAGCCTGGCAATCCGTTCTGGATCCGTGGGGGCGTAGCGGGCGGAATGAACCCCCGGAGCGCCATTGAGAGCATCCACGCTGAGGCCTGAATCATCGGCCAGAGACCATTCCCCTGTTGCGGCCGCAATCGCTTGAGCCTTGAGCCGGGCATTGGCGGCAAAGGTGGTGCCTGTCTCATCGACCTCCAAACCTTCAGGCTGGGGTCGCACCGTGACGGGCAGGGCCTGCAGCAAGCCCTCGAATTCTCGAATCTTTCCGGCGTTACCGCTGGCGATCACCAGTGTCTTCATGCGGCCTCCGCGAACTGTCTGGCCCAGGCGAGCACCTTGTTCACTCGATCGGCATCAGGCCCTTCGCAGTAGAGCCGCAGCAGCGGTTCTGTGCCGGAAAAGCGCAGCATTAACCAGTGGTTCGGTCCCATCCTCAGTTTGATCCCGTCGGTGCTGATCACCTCCAGCACCTCGGCTCCGGCGACGGTCGAGGGCGTGCTCTGGTCCAGCAGCGTCTCGAGCCGTCGGCGCGCCTCCATGTCGGCCAAGCGCAGGTCGAGTCGGTCGTAGTGACTGCTGCCTCCGTGCTGTTGCTGGAGTGCATCCAGCCGCGCGCCAAGGGGTTGCTCTCCTTCCACCAGGGCTTCCAGCACAAGCATCGCCGCGAACAGGGCATCCCGCTCGGGCAGGTGCATGCCGAAGCCGACACCACCGGATTCTTCGCCGCCGATCAGCACATCCCCGGCCAGCATCTCTGCCGCGATGTATTTGAAGCCCACCGCGAGCTCCAGAACCTTGCGCCCCTGGGCCTCTGCCACCAGCCGCATCAGATCGGAGCCGCTCACGGTTTTGACAACGGCGCCCGGCAGCTGGCGGGCCCGGGCCAGGTGATCGATCAACAGGGGCATCAGCAGCTGGGTGCTGCAGAACCGGCCGGTTTCATCCACGGCGGCGATGCGGTCACCATCGCCGTCGAACACCAGTCCCACAGCAGGAGTCCCCCCGGCGGTTGAGGCTTTCACCGCTGTGATCAATTCCCCGAGGTAGGGCGCCAGGGGTTCCGGCGGATGACCGCCAAACAAGGGATCACGTTCGCTGCGGATTTCCTCCACAACGCCAGCAGCTGCAGGGCCGAGCAGCTCTGTCACACACCCGGCTGCTGATCCGTGCATCGGATCGACGATCACCTTCAGGTTGATGGCCTTGAGGCCATGCACCAGGGCGCTCAGATCCAGCTTGCTGCGCAGCCCTTCGAGATGCTCGCCGCGCCCATCAAACCGGGGGACTTCCGCCTTGATCGGTGCCGTGATGCCCCCGGCGGCCAGGCGTCGTTCGACAGCGGCCGTGAAGTCTCCTTCGACCGATCCACCAAAGGGACCTTTGATTTTCAGCCCCAGCCATTCCGGCGGGTTGTGACTGGCGGTGATCACCAACGCTCCCAGGGCTTTGCGCTCCACCACGGCCCAGCTGCAGGCCGGCGTGGGTACAGCGGTGTCGGTGAGTAGGGGTTCGAGTTCACAGCCCCGCACCGCGGCCGCGATGGCTTCCGCCAATTCGGGAGCCAGAAAGCGCCGGTCGTAACCGATCACCACCGTTCGGCTGTTGAGACCCTCGGGGGCGCGATGGGCAAGCTCCTGAGCTGCGGCAGCGGCAACGGGCAACAACCGCTCAACTGTGATGTCGACGCCGGTGATCCCGCGCCAGCCATCGGTGCCGAACTTGATCGGAGCTGGACTCAGAGGGAGGGGAGCCGATGCCATGGCACAGCCTGCACTTCAGAGGATCTAGCAGCTGGTAGCCGTAAGGTCGGCGGATGGGTGACACCCCGCCTGCCGACAACGCCCTCACCGACCGGTTGCTGCGCAGTTGGCTGCGTTGCCGTCGCAAGGCCTGGCTCGATCGCCACGGGAATCCAGCAGAGCGGCGCTGGACGGCCCATCGCAATCTGCTGCTGGACGACCAGCAGCGCAGTTTTGTGGCCTTGATGCCCCGTAAGCCAGGCCATGGCCTCGCCGCCTGTGCTGCCGGTGCCGAGGCCGTGGTGGGTCTGCGCCTAAAGGGGCTTGGCTCATCCGGTGAGCGTTTGGAGGCGCATCCTCCACTGCTGCGGCGGGTTAAAGGCCAGAGCCGCTGGGGCGACTTCGCCTATCAACCCGTGCTCGCCCGTCAGGGCCGCCGCACCACCCGGGAACATCAATTGCCTCTGGCGCTGATGGCTTTGCTGCTTGAGCAGGAGCAGCAGGGTGACGTTCCGTCCATGCTGGTCCTCGGCGGTGGCGGCCGGCGTTTGGAACAGGAGCGGCTGAATCTCTCCAGTGGCCTGCGCCGACAGTTGTCGGAAGCGCTGCGGAAACTGAGTGTTGATCTCGAGCGGCCAGACCCGCCTCCTCTGGCCGCCGACCGGCGCAAGTGCTCACTTTGCAGCTGGCGGCTGGCCTGCAATGCCGTGGCGGATGAGGAAGGGCATCTGAGTGAGGTCAGCGGCATCGGGGCCAAGCGGCGCGAGATGTTGCTGGAGCTTGGGATTCGTGGCCTGTCTGATCTGGCCGCGGCTGATCCGTTGCAGCTCGCCGAACGGCTGCAACGCTTTGGGGATCAGCATGGTGAGGTGGCCGCATCCCTGGTGGCCCAGGCCCGGGCGCAGCGCGATGGACGGGTGGACCGTTTGGACGCCGCACCGGTGCTTCCGGAACTGCAGGACTGCCCGGGTGTGCTGCTTTATGACATCGAATCAGATCCCGACGCCCGTCACGATTTCCTTCACGGTTTCCTGGTATTGCCCAGAAGCGAAAGCGGGGACTGGGATCTGGAGACAGTGGCGTACCACCCGATCCTGGCCTTGGCGGAGCACGGTGAAGCCAGATGCTGGCTCCGTTTGCAACGGTTGCTGAATCGCTATCGGGGTTGGCCGATCCTTCATTACGGGGAGACAGAAAGCCTTGCCTTGAGGCGTATGGCCGAGCGGCAGGGTGCCGCTGAGGCCGAGGTGCTGCAGCTTCGTCAGCGGTTGGTGGATGTGCATGCCCGGGTGCGGCATCACTGGCGCCTGCCCCTGGCCAGCTATGGCCTCAAGGCCGTGGCCGGTTGGCGGGGGTTTCACTGGAGTCAGGCAGGTGTGGACGGGGCCCGCGCCCTGCTGTGGTGGCGGCAGTGGCAGGGCGAGGGACCTGGTCGACGCGGCAACAGTCACGGCCTGCGCTGGATCTTCGATTACAACCGTGACGACTGCCTGGCCACCTGGGCCGTTGCCTCTTGGTTGCTTGAACAAGATCAGGCGTCGGGATCCTGAAAAGCCCAAGGTTTGCGGATCTGGAGTTGTTCTCTGTTGGGTCCCTCCAGCGTTGGACTGGCCAGGCACTGGCGTCGCACTAGGGCTAGCCCAAGCCAAGTGCCGTTGCATTCGAGAGCACTGGTAATCACCCCGGCTCGCATGCCATCCAGCGTGAGTTTGGTGGCGGCTGCCAGCGGACTGGGGCAGCTCCAACAGCGCAACTGTTGTTTCACCCCCGCTTGGCCAATGAGTTTGGCCATGGTCTCCTGACCCAGGTAGCAGCCTTTCTCCGTGCTGATCTGAGCGACGAGTCCCAGTTCCAGGGGGTTGGTCTCGCCATTGAGTTCACCAGGCCCCGGGGGAAATCCGCTTTGGAGCCGCCAGTGCTCCAAAGCCTTCGCGGTGGCTGGTTCTCCTGATGCCCAGGGTTCTGGCAGTGCCGCCTCCGGATCGCACCACACGGCTGCAGCGTTGGGCTCCAGCCACTGCAGTCGGCGCAACTGGGCCAGGGGTTGGAGGCGAACCCGATCGGCTGGAAAGATCACCTGATCGAATCCAGTTTGAACGGCAGAGGGCTCTCCCGCCAGAACGATCACATCGGCCCCCTCTGCATCTAAACGAAGTTCCAGTACGGCCCGCAAGCGTCCCGTTGCCGTCAGCCAGCAGGTCTGAAGCAGATCGCCGGATTTGAGTGCGTTGAGGTCAGCACTGGTCTGCCCCTGAAGAAACTGACGTGCTCCGCTGCCGTTCAACCGCAGCCAGGGGATCTGGGCGTCCCAAAACAACTTGCTCATGCCGGCGTGAAGGCGGCGATCTCAGACAGCTTGTAAAGGCTGATTAACTCAAGATTGTCAGCCGTCATGGCGGCGTCTCCCCCTTCCTCCCGGTCGACGATGGTGACGACTCGGTTCACCTTGTAACCAGCGTCGCGCAGCTGCCGGACCGCCTTGAGAGAGGAACCTCCTGTGGTGACAACGTCTTCCAGCACGGTGATCAGGGCCCCGGGGGCTGGTAGCGGACCCTCCAGCCAGGCTCCGGTGCCGTGGCCTTTGGCTTCCTTGCGCACGATCAGCGCATCAAGCTCCCGACCTCGATCGGCGGCGGCCATGGCAACACCACTGACCAGTGGGTCTGCTCCGAGGGTGAGACCAGCCACGGCCACCGCATCCGCTTCCACGTGGGTGAGCATCGCCCTGCTGATCAGGGCCAGGCCGGAACCGCTCAGGCTCACGGGTTTGCAGTTCACGTAGTGCTCGCTCTTGCGGCCTGAGGCAAGGGTGAAGTCTCCACGTCGATAGGCCAGGTTGGCCAGACGGTTCAGCAGTTGCTCCCGCTCAGTCGGGACACTCGACGATTCAGGCATGGGACTGGCCGCGCTTCGCAGATGTCCTTAGTTTGCGTGTAGAGCTGTTTCATCCGGTGCTGCTGCGGTCGTTCTTTCGCTCGAGCCTGCTCCTGCTCGCTGGTTCATCGGTGTTGGCAGGCCCGTTGGTGTGCACCACCAGCGTTGAGGCTCCTCCGCCCGGTAGTGGTTCGGCTCCCGTCGAAGTGACGGTGTGCCATCCCACGGAGACCACCACTGAGCTGATCAACCGTCGCTTTTACACCTGGACCTCGCCCATGGCCAGGGGCGTGGACCCCCTGCATCAATTGACCGATGTTCTGGGGATTGCGGTTGGCGGCATCGAGGGGAACCGGTTCATGGGCTTCGGCTTCCCCGACCAGACGCTGATCTGGGATGGGTCTGAACTGCAGAACACGACGGGAGCTCTGCTGGAGGAGCAGAGTCCGCCGCTGCCGATGCGAACTCTGGATATTTCGAGCGGGTTCAACGGCAGCCTGGCGGCCACCGAAGCCATCGAAGCCGTGCCGGACGCGCCCATGGCGGATCACTTCCCCGACGTGACTCCCCTGTGGTAACACTCTGTTCGAGGGGGTCTAGCAATCTGGTGAATGCAGCGAACTCATAATTCGCCTAAGGCGAGTTCGATCCTCGCGACCCCCATTTCCCCCTGTTGATGCGGCTTTTTCTGCTGGCTGTTCTGTTGGTTCTGCCGGCCTTCTTTGCGGCTGCAGAGGTGGCCCTGCTTCGGCTACGCCCCAGCCGCGTTGAAGTGCTGGTGGAGGAGCAGCAGGCCGGGGCCCGTTCCATCCAGCGTCTCCAGCGACGCCTGCGGCGCGCTTTGCTGGTGTCTCAACTGGGTGCGACCCTCGCGCTGGTGGCTCTTGGCTGGGCTGGCCGCGGTTTGGGCGGTCGGCTCTGGTCGGATGGGTCTGTGGGTGTGGCTTGGCGCGACACAGCTTTGTTCCTCAGCATCGTGCTGCTGGCCACACTGGTGGCTGGTTTGTTGCCCAAGGCCTGGGTGCTGAACCGTCCCGAATCCTCGGCGCTTCGACTGGTGCCGCTGCTGGAGGTGGTGATGCGCTGCCTGGCTCCGCTGCTCAACCTGCTCGAGGCGCTGGCCGGGCTGCTGATGCGCCTGCTCGGCCTTGCTCCCCAATGGGATGTGCTGGTGCCAGCTCTTTCGGCTGGAGAGCTGGAAACCCTCGTGGAATCCGGTCGAGTGACTGGATTGTTCCCCGATGAGAAGAACATCCTGGAAGGTGTCTTTGCTCTGCGGGACACCCAGGTGCGGGAGGTGATGGTGCCGCGCTCAGGGATGGTCACCCTGCCGGCCACGGTCCGTTTCGCGGAAATGATGGAGGCCGTCCATCACACTCGCCACGCCCGCTTCCCGGTGATCGGCCAGTCGCTGGATGACGTGCGCGGCGTTCTGGATCTCCGTCAGATGGCTGAACCGATCGCACGGGGGGAGCTCCAGGCCGATTCGCTGCTCGAGCCCTACCTCCAGCCTGCGGTGCCCGTGCTGGAGACCTGCACGTTGGCGGAGCTTCTGCCGATGATCCGCAGCGGTCAGCCGCTGCTGCTGGTGGTGGATGAGCACGGCGGCACCGAGGGTCTGGTGACCGCAGCGGATCTCACTGGAGAAATCGTTGGTGATGAGGATCCCGGCGAGACCGACGAACCGGATCTGCTCGAAGATAAGGACTGCCCTGGTGCCTGGCTGGTGGCCGGAGATCTGGAGATCTTCGAGCTCAACCGACAGCTCGATCTCGATCTGCCCGAGGCCGATGACCATCACACCCTGGCGGGCTTCCTGCTGGAGCGGCTCCAGCACATTCCATCCGCGGGGGAAGGGCTTCATTTCAACGGCCTTCAGTTCGAGATCACAGCCATGGCAGGGCCGCGCATCGAGCGGGTCCGGCTTGTTCTCCCCAGCTCAGAGGATGAATCCGACTGAAGGCCGATAGTCTTCCCCCAATCGAGCGCCTCTGCTGATGTCTCCCGATCCCATGGCCCCAGTCAAGGTCGGGGTGATCGGCATCGGCAACATGGGTTGGCACCACGCTCGGGTGCTCAGTCTTCTGCGGGATGCCGATCTGGTAGGGGTCGCGGATCCGGATGCTGATCGTGGAAAGCTCGCTACCGAGCAATTTGGCTGCCGCTGGTTCGCCGACTACAACTCCATGCTCTCGGAGGTGGAGGCCGTCTGCATCGCGGTTCCCACCCTGTTGCACCATCCCGTCGGTCTGGCCTGCCTGCGTGCGGGTGTGCATGTTCTGATCGAAAAGCCGATTGCAGCCAGTCAGGACGAAGCCACTGCGCTGATCGAGGCTGCTTCAGTGGCGGGGTGTCTTCTGCAGGTGGGCCATATCGAGCGGTTTAACCCTGCCTTCCGTGAGCTCACCAAGGTGGTGGCCAACGAGGAGGTGGTGGTTCTCGAGGCGCGTCGCCACAGCCCCCACTCCGATCGGGCCAATGACGTCTCCGTGGTGCTGGATCTGATGATCCACGACATCGACCTCGTGCTGGAGTTGGCCAAGGCACCCGTGGTGCGGCTTGCCGCTGCCGGTGGTCGCAGTGCCGAAGGCCCGATCGATTACGTCAACGCCACTTTGGGTTTCGAGAACGGTGTAGTGGCCAGCCTCACGGCTAGCAAGATGAGCCACCGCAAAATCCGCAGCCTCAGTGCCCACTGCCGTTCGAGCCTGGTGGAGACGGACTTCCTCAACCACACCCTGCATATCCATCGCCGGGCCCATGAGTGGTACTCCGCTGATCACGGTGAGCTGCTGTATCGAAATGACGGCTTCATCGAGGAGGTGAGCACCACCTCGATCGAACCGCTCTACGCCGAGCTCGAGCACTTTCTCCAGTGCGTGCACGGCCGGGAAATCCCTGCGGTGGATGGCCTTCAGGCCTCGCGTGCCCTCAAGCTGGCAGACCTGATCGAGCAGGCCGTTGAACATCCGGATACGGGAGCGCCCCTGTGCGCACCGATCTGAGTGCGATCGCTCGGATCAGACCAGCCCTTGTTGTTCGGCCAGTTCTCGCAACGCCGTGACCTGCCAGCGGCGGCAGTCACCGGGTGAGGATCGATAGAACTGCCCCCAGGCCTGGGCCTTGTGTTGCGGGTAGTTCTCCGGTCGGAGGGAGGGATGGCTCTGTTGCCAACCCACCCGGACGGCATGACCGATCACCACGTCGAGGGCCAGGTCATCCTCGAAGCGCACCTCTGGATTGGCTTCGACGAAGGCCATCAGCGAGAGCAGGCATTCGCTGCAGAGTTGGCGGTATTCCGGCGCCTTGATCCGACTGAGCAAATGGTCGACCTGGGCGGCGAAATTGCGTTCCCCTGGTGTTTTCTCAAGAATGAGTCGGCTGTTGAGCCGATTGCGCCGCTCCAGCTTGTCGCCGATCACCAGGCCGCGGCAGTGCTGCAGCAACGACCAGATCCCGGCATAGAAATCGCGGGGAACTTTTTGGAAGGACCCCAGGCGGATGCGGTGCTGAAGCCAGTCCCCACCCCCCGGTGTTTCCTCTAACGGGTCAGGCACTGACCACTGCACTCGGCCGCTTACGTGCAGCTGTTCGCCGCGTTGCAGGGCTGCTCTGGCATGGTCCACATCGGAGAGCACGGCGCGCAAGCGCTTGCGAATCGCGTGGGGTGCTTCGCTGCAGAGGGCTTCAAAGGCCTCGTCCTGACTGAGCATTTTCTCCACGGCTAGCTCTGATGTCAGCAGCAGCAACAGCTGCCCCAGTTGCAGGGTGAGGCTGCCCTTCAGTAGAGCTGGCTCCCGCCTCGCCACGCTGTCGAGGGCGAGCAGGAGTTCCTGTTCGAGCATGCGTTCACGGCCGTCGATCCCGCTGGTGGTTTCAATCCGTTGGGCGATGGCTGCACTGTCCATCGGTTGACGAAGCCTGGAGTCGCCGGTGTAGTTGCGGCCCACCACCACCTGTTTCTGGCGGACGAGAAGGTCGGTGAGGGCATCTTCCAGCTGGGGATGGACCATCCCCATGGCGCCAGCACAGCGCCGCACCACGTTCCAGTCTTCACAACGCAAGCCCCGTTGATAGACCTCCTCAAGCAGGGTGTGCAGGGCCACCGGATGGCCCTCGGGGCTGCGTTGAATCCCCTGGGGGCCGAGGCGCCGTTGCAGCAATTCGAGCACTTCGGCCTGTTCATGCAGCAGCCCACTGCTCCAGAGGCGCTGGCTCAGTTGTTCGATTGGAGTGTCATCCAGCTCTTGCTCCTCTGCGGCGGTCAGATCCCGTAGATCAGTGGCGTCGCGCAGCAGCGGCTGGGGTGGCTCGGACCGTTGCACCGGTTTCTGTTGGAGCGGCGGCAGCTGCACCTCCTGCGCCTGATCCACCAGCTCACTGAGGCAGCCCAAGCGGACGGGGATGCTTTCAATGACGCCCCTGCCGAGTTGTCGGGCCAGTTTGAGGATCACGTCGCGATGCTGCTGGAGGGCCGCATCGCGAATGGGGATCACCAGCAGGGGACGTCCCATGCCGCGCCAGTGCCGTTGCAGCAGATGCAGCTCGTCCACAACGGTCTCGAGCAGCTCCTCCGGGTCATCGGCCAGATAGCTGCTGACGTCTTCCAGCACCGACGGGGTGAACACACTGATGGCGCCGTCCTGGCGATAGACCCGAGCCGTGTCCTCGGTTTCCACCCGGTGCCCGGGGCGCCCAGTGAGCTCAAGCCGTGGATTGGTGCCAGCGGCTTTCAACCGTTGCTTCAGCTCGTCGGACGACTGCACGGAAATCACTGAGGTCGGATCGATCGGCACCTCTGCAGCCAGCAGCTCCTGGCGCACGGCATCCGTCTGAGCAGCCATCGCCACGAGAACGGTTTCGGCGCCAAGCGGCTGCGGCTCCCTGCGGCCACAGGGGTCAATGTCCTCTGGACGGATCAGATCGTCGATCAGCATTTCCCCGAGCCACACCAGGCTCTGGGTCCAGATCAGCGGCAGGTTGGTGTTGGCCACCCGCTCTTGGCTGCCTGGATTCAGCCGTTCCTGATCGACCGCACTGGCCGGGACCTGATAGAGCTCGGGATAGAGACGTTCGCCGTCCTGTTCAACGGCCAGTGTCTTGAGCTGGCTGTGCAGGCGCCGGGCCTCGTCCCAGCGCCTTTCGCAGCATGCAGTGACCAGTTCGAAGGCCAGAAACAACGGCCACTCCGACTCGATCCCTTCAAAGGCGGCGAGCTCCTCCGGTTCGTAGTGCAGGCGGTTGACGTCTTCCACCGCCGTCTGGTGACCATCCCGGAGGAAGCGTTTGTAGCCGTAGGCCCCGCCGAGTTCCCGTCGAATCCGACGGCCGGTGCGCTCCACCAGGGCGGCATCCTCCACCGCCCAGGCGGGATAACCAATCACCGAGAGGCAGGCACTGTCGGCTTCCTTACTGGCGGATTCCCGTGGCAGGAGCCCTTGCAGGGCCCGACGGAGGCGCACGATGGCTCCCTGGGGAATCAGCAGGATGCAGCTGCCGTTGCCGTGGGGGCCGTAGAGGTCGAGCCCATCGAGTGCTTCTAGGGCGGCTTTGGCCATTCCGATTGAGCTGGCATTGCGCTCCGGCAGGCCATGATTGCCTTTGTCGCCCCGTTCCCAGATCCCGTAGTCGGGGGTGCGGTAGGCCCTGGCGATGTAGTGCACCAGGTTTTGGAGGAAATCCACTTCGTCACGGCTTTGCACCACAGCGCAGCCGCCCTTGGTTAATTGCGCCAGCTGCAGCAGGAACAGTGAGGTGGCATCGAGTTGGAGATGTCCCCAGGCGTCGTCAGCCACCACTGGCTCGCCGGTGCAGCTGTCGTACTTGGCGTGAAGGGCGTCGAGGGGGTTGAGGCTCTCCTTGAAGCGCTCCACCTTCGCGGCCTGCCGCATCATCGAACGCATCAGCCCGCGCATGAGGGCCACCACCCGCTGCTCCAGTTCCCATGAGCGCAGGCTGTTCTGCCCCTGCTGACGGCGGTGGGCCAAGGCCAGTCCCCAAACGCACTGCACCGAATAGACGCAGTCCCGCACCCAGGCATCGCCGTAGTTGCCATGGATGGTGTGGGCGGTGCTGGCGGGGAGCAGGCCGCTGATCGGGTCCTGCCGATCGAGAACCACCCGTTGGATGGATTGATCCAGCCGCTGAAGGGTTGTGGCGTGGTTCTGCGGAAGGGTTTCCGTCGTCGTCACAACCATGCCCTCATGCATCACCGCCTCTAAATTCTCCATCGCAGCCCCACGGCCATGGACTCTGTCAGCACCGCTCCCGATGACCGTCGCCGCTGCCAGGTGCTCGGCGTGCCGGTGGATGCCTGCCGTGATGTCTGTGCTGCAGCCCTCGGTCTGCATGCCCGGGGCGGCGGACGCATCGTCACCCTGAACGCTGAGATGACGATGTCGGCTCGGGCCGATGCCGCTCTGGGTCAGGCGATCGGAACGGCTGATCTGGTGATCCCCGATGGAGCGGGAGTGGTTTGGGCCCTGGGCCGTCAGAAGATCCGGGTCGTCAAAACGGCGGGAATTGAGCTGGCCTGGACCTTGCTGGAGTACGCCGCAGCCCATCGATGGCGCGTGGCGCTGGTGGGCGCATCACCTGAGGTGATGGCAACGCTGCGTGCGGAGTTGCCGCGACGCATCCGTGGCCTCACCCTGGCGCTCGCGGTGGATGGTTATCAAGCTCCTGAGGCTTGGCCGGGCCTTGAGGATCAGCTCAAGGCTTTGAAGCCGGATCTCGTTTTGGTGGCTCTGGGGGTGCCGCGCCAGGAAACCTGGTCGGAACGCGTGGCGTCAGGGCAGCCTGGACTCTGGATGGGTGTCGGCGGCAGTTTTGACGTTTGGGCCGGCATCAAAAAACGTGCCCCCGGCTGGATGTGCCGGATGCAAATTGAGTGGCTATACCGGCTCATTCAGGAACCTTCACGCTGGCGACGCATGCTGTCGCTGCCAGCGTTTGCTCTGAAGGTGATCCGGTTGAGCTGAAGCTTCAGCGGAAGCCCACTGAGGCCTGCCAAACGAAGGCCAGCAGCAGGAAGAAGACCGGGATCAACGGAAGAATGTCGATCAGCGGAGAGAAGGCCTGATAGGCCTCGGGCAGCTGTGCCAGCAGGTCGAGGGTGAAGGCGGCCATCCCTTGCATCAAAAAGGCGTTGGGCTGGACGCTACCACGTGTGATGGGCTGGAGAGTCTGGCTCCCAGGGAGCGAAATCCTCTGAAAAACAGCCGTCTCGAATGGCTTGTGCCATGGCCGAGGTGAAACGCACCAGATGGGTGATGTTGTGAATGCTCAACAAGGTGAGGCCCAGAAGCTCCTCGCTACGAATCAGGTGATGCAGGTAGGCCCGGGTGTGGCCGGTGCAGGCCACACAGGAGCAGCTCGGATCCAGGGGGGTGTGGTCGTGTCGGAAGCGGGCATTGCGCAGGTTCCAGCGTTCGCCGCCCACCAGGGCGGTGCCGTGACGGCCGAGTCGGGTGGGCAAGACGCAGTCGAACAGGTCAATGCCGTTGGCCACGGCGATCGCCATCTCGCGCAAGGTGCCGATGCCCATCAGGTATCGGGGCTTTTGTGTGGGGAGCAGGGGTGTGACATCCCGCACGATGCGATGCATCTCCTCCACGGGCTCACCGACGCTGACGCCACCGACGGCGATGCCCGGCAAATCAAAGGAGGCGACGGCTGTCGCACTTTCCCGTCGCAGATGCGGGAAACAACCGCCCTGAACGATGCCGAATAGCGCCTGATCCTCACGGGTGTGGGCGGTGACGCAGCGCTCGAGCCAGGCATGGGTGCGGCGACAGGCATCGATGACGTCGTTCTCCGTCGCCGGATAGGGCGGGCATTGGTCGAAGGCCATGGCCACATCCGCCCCAAGGGCCATTTGGATTTGGGTGGCATGTTCCGGGGTCATGTCGATGGTGCGTCCATCGCGAGGGTTTCGGAACACCACGCCACGGTCATCGATCTTGTTCAGGTCCCCCAGGCTGAACACCTGAAAGCCGCCGGAGTCGGTGAGCATCGGGCCGTCCCAGCCCATGAACCGGTGCAGGCCTCCGGCCGCTGCCACGATCTCCTCACCCGGCTGCAAATGCAGGTGGTAGGTGTTCGAGAGCACCATCTGGGCCCCTGTGCGCCCCAGTTGTTCGGTGCTGATGCCCTTGACGGTGGCCAGGGTTCCCACCGGCATGAAGCGTGGTGTGTGCACCGGCCCATGCGGGGTCTCAAAGGTGCCGCACCGTGCTGATGTGTTGGCGCAATGCGCGTTGATCTCGAAGCCGAACACGACTGATCCGCCCCTGCAATGACCCTACGGTGAGGGCCGATTGCATCCATCGCGCCATTCCCAGGATCGTTCCCCCCTGGCTTTCTGATCTGGCGGGAGCCTGGATCTTCTACACAGTGCTGCCCGCATGGCCCTGGCCGCAGCCCTCGTTTCAGCGCATTGCCCGCTTCGCCCCCTGGATGGGGCTGCTGATCGGTGCGCTCCAGGGGGTGCTCTGGATCGGTTTGTCCAGGCTTGGTTGGCCTCTGGCTGCCTGTGCCCCCTGCGTGGTGGCTCTTGGAATCCAACTCAGTGGTGGGTTGCACCACGACGGCTTAATCGACACGGCAGATGGCCTCGGGGCTCCAGCGGAGCGGCGGCTCGAGGCGATGGAGGACAGCCGGGTGGGCGCGAGTGGCGTGCTGGCTCTTGTGATGGTGCTGCTGTTGCAGGTTGGGGCCTTAATTCAGCTAGGGGGGCAGGCCCCGCTCGGGCTCTGCCTGGCTGCGTTCTGGGCTCGGGTGGCACCGCTCTGGGCCATGGCACGTTTCGACTACCTCCGCTCTGATGGAACTGCTGCGTTTCATCGCGATCACGGCAGGCCGCTCTGGGACGCCTTGCCCGCGTTGTTGGTGGTGGTTGTGTTGGCTGGTTTGGTGGGGCCCATGCCCCTTTTCCTGGGGGGCGTTGTGGCGATCCTTGTCGCCCAGACCCTCGGGCGACGCCTGGGGGGGCACACCGGTGACAGTTATGGAGCGGTGCTTGTGCTCACCGAGATGATCACGTTGTTGGGTTTGGCCTTGCTTCTGCCGGCCAGTTGAGGACGAAGGCATTGCCCTGAGTGGGCAGATCCGGAGCGATCGTGGAAGGCTCCACGCAGAGCGTGAGGTTGCGGCCCTGCTGCTCCGCCAGGGAGCGTGCAAGGGCGAGTCCAAGGCCGGTGCCCGCTCGGTCCTGTCCGGTGGACCCCCGCGCTCCCCGCTCGAAAATCAGGTCGCGCTCCTCCAGGGGGATCGGCGGCCCGTCGTCCCAGACGCAGAGCCCGTCGGGCAACAGACACAGGCCCACGATGCATCCCGCTGGGCTGTAGCGGAAGGCGTTTTCAAGGAGGTTGGCGACGATCTCTGCGATCGTTCCGTCCTGGGATGGCTGATGAATCCACTGGGGCCACAGGTCCGGACCCTGCCAGGGGCGACCCTGCAGGCTTGCCGTCGCTTCCGCTCGCTCCAGCAGAGGCATCAGCAGCGTTTGCATGGTTGCCTCGCCTTCGGCAGGGCCGGGGGGCAGCAAGGTGGGGCCAAGGGGCTCCTGTTGCGGGAGACGTTGCTGCCCGAGGCCATCGAGCACGTCGATGTACTGGCCGAGTTGGCGTTGCTCCGAGAGCATCCCCTCCACAAGTGCACGGTGGGAGCTGTCTGGTTCCAGCCGCCGCAGCAGCAGTTGGGCGTAGGTGCGCAGGGCCGCCAGTGGATTGCGCAACTGGTGCACAAGGGTGCGCAGTTGATCGTTTTGTTGGCTGAGTTCCTGGCGCAGTTGCAGGCATTCCAGGTCTCGCCCCAGGGCGTGACTGATCGCGGCAGCACTGCGCCGCATCCGTTGGTCCAGGGTCAGCGTCCAACTCCGTCGCGGATCCAGATCGGCGCGCAGTGCTCCCAGGATCAGGCCGGCATCCTGGAGGGGATACCAGCGCCGACTCTCGTGCGGCAGGCGCAGGTTCGGGTCTGCGTCGGCAGGGGGAAGAGATCGTTTATTGGTAGACCATTGCCGGATCAGCAGCAAGGGCGGGCCTTGCTGATTGGGTGGCGCACTGACGTACAGCCCCAGATGCTGAATGCCTTCTTCTGCGATTAGATCAGCCAGCTGTTGATCGGTGAAATCGAAGAATCGATCGGTGAGCTGCATCAGTTCCGGACGATCAATTCAGGTGCTTGGGCAAGCCTGCGCCAGGGGGACTTGAAAAATCTGGGAAAAGTCTTAAGATCCTCTTATCGACCGAGACGCTGTTCATCATGAACAGACGTCCGCCAGCCCTCACAAAGGTTGCAATTGCTTTGCGACCAAAGCTACAGCAGAGGTTGCAGTGTCCTCAGCTGGTTCCCGCTTGGGTGTTGGCGTCCTGCCGGTGATTGTGGTGTGTCTGCAATTGCCTTGACGCTCCCCTTGCGTCTGGCGTTTTCGCGCCGACGGCACCTGTTTGTTCTGACGATCCACCCCGTTCTTCCTTTCGTACCGGAGCCCTTCCATGTCCAAGAAGCGCAAGCGCATTAGCCGTCGTCGTCTGGCAGGTCAGCGGGTCCTGGCCCATGTGCCAACCCATCACCTTGAGACCGGTGAGTACAAGCCTGTTACGGCCGCTCGCCGCTACATCGCAGAAGCGGCCATGGTGCCTCCGGCTCTGCTGAACGTGCGCCGCAACGAGCACACCACCGACCGTTTCTTCTGGGGTGAGAAGGGTCTGTTCAGTGCCCAATACGCCGAAGAGAACCACTTCCTCTTCCCGTCATTGCGCACGATTGTTGATTCCATCGGTGAAGACAAGCTCTTTGAAGGCCTCGAGCTTGGCGCTGATGATTGGGAGGAAATGGAGGAGTACGAATACGCCTTCGTTTGATCAGGCGTTCTCTAGAACACGTTCAATAAACAACAGGATCGGCTGCATCGTCTCATCAGGGATGGTGTGGCCGTTTTTGAATGGAAGCGTCTGACAGCGATCGGGCTGCAACTGCGAAGCGATCGCTGGCATGGCCTCGAACGGCACCACCGGATCATCTGAACCATGCATCAGCAACACAGGGGGGTGTTGCTGGGGTGGAGCCCAGTTCGGGTGCGGATAGCCGCTGCAGCTGATCAACCCTGCGATGGGCAGGACGCAGCCGCTCTCCAAAGCCATGGCCCCCCCCTGGGAAAAGCCGAAAACCACCGTCCGTTCGAGTCCAAGGCCTGAACTGTTTAGGCTCTGAAGTTGAGCCTTGAGGCGCTCAACGGCCGCGGGTACGGCGTCCCATTGGGCTGGGAATAGGCCATACCACTGGCGTCCTCCAGGTTGGTCGGGATGGAGTTCAGGGGCCTCAAGGCAAACCACATCAAGGGTTTTTGAGCACTCGCGCGCCAGGCGATCGCCCAGGGGCTTGAGATCCTCTCCATTGGCTCCCCAGCCGTGGAGCAGCACAAGCCGGCCATCCATAGGTCATCAAGATCACTGCTGCGTAGGTTGGCTCACTACCCAGTCACGACCCTTCGATGGCTCCTGTCGCTCTGCTGAGTGTTTCCGATAAGTCCGGGCTGGTGCCCCTGGCGGAGGCCCTGCATCGGACCCATGGCTATCAGCTGCTCTCCAGTGGGGGCACGGCCAAGGTGCTCGAGCAGGCAGGTCTTCCAGTGACCCGTGTTTCAGAGCACACCGGGGCCCCAGAAATTCTTGGCGGTCGTGTGAAAACGCTCCATCCAAGGGTGCATGGCGGAATTCTGGCCAAGCGGGGTGACGCGTCCCACCAAGCCGATCTTGAGCAGCAGAACATTGCCCCCATCGATGTGGTGGTGGTCAACCTTTATCCCTTCCGCGAAACGATTGCTCGGCCTGACGTCACCTGGGATCAGGCGATCGAGAACATCGACATCGGTGGCCCCGCCATGGTGCGGGCGGCTGCCAAAAATCATGCCGATGTGTCTGTGCTCACCAGCCCTGACCAATACGACCGTCTGTTGACCGCCATGGCGGAGACGGGCGGGAGTGTGCCTTCAGAGCTGCGGCGCCAACTCGCCCTTGAAGCGTTCCAGCACACCGCTTCATACGACACCGCGATCAGCCGCTGGATGGCCGAGCAAAACGCCGCGGAAGACAGCCCTTGGTTGGAGGCGGTGCCATTGCGGCAGACCCTGCGGTACGGCGAAAACCCCCACCAAAAAGCGCGCTGGTTCAGCCATCCCAAACAGGGTTGGGGTGGTGCCATTCAGCTGCAGGGCAAGGAGCTGAGCACCAACAACCTTCTGGATCTCGAGGCGGCCCTCGCCACGGTGCGGGAGTTCGGCTATGGAGTTGACGGCTCCGCGCCGGCGTTGCAACCTGCGGCCGTGGTCGTCAAGCACACCAATCCCTGTGGTGTGGCGATTGGAGCTTCGATTCCTGCAGCACTAACGCGGGCCCTGGATGCCGATCGGGTGAGTGCCTTCGGCGGCATCATCGCCGTGAATGGTGTGGTGGAAGCCACGGCGGCCCGTGAGCTCACCAGCCTGTTCCTGGAGTGTGTCGTTGCACCGGGCTTCACTCCCGAGGCGCGGGAGGTGCTGGCGGCCAAAGCCAATCTGCGCCTGTTGGAGCTGGCTCCGCAGGCTATTGATGCGGCCGGCCCCGATCACGTGCGGAGCATCCTTGGCGGTCTCCTGGTTCAGGATCTTGATGACCAGGTGATCACGCCGGCCGACTGGAGCGTGGCCAGCCAGCGGCCGCCAACACCGCAGGAGAAGCTGGACCTTGAATTTGCGTGGCGTCTGGTGCGTCATGTTCGCTCCAACGCCATCGTTGTGGCCAAGGATGGGCAGAGCCTTGGCGTGGGTGCCGGGCAGATGAATCGCGTGGGCTCAGCCCGGATTGCCCTGGAGGCGGCAGGTGAGAAAGCCCAGGGAGCCGTTCTGGCCAGTGATGGCTTTTTCCCGTTTGACGACACGGTGCGTCTGGCTGCCAGCCACGGCATCACCGCCGTGATTCATCCCGGAGGGAGCATGCGCGATGGCGATTCGATCAAGGCCTGCGATGAGCTTGGCCTGGCGATGCAGCTCACGGGGCGCCGCCATTTTCTGCACTGATGCTGGTGGGGGCCGCCGGCCCCCTAGCCTCGCGACACTGAAGAGTTCCCTTCAATGCTCGCCACCCTCCCCTTCAGCCTCAATTTCGCTCACCCCCTCGCGGAGTGGAGCCTGCTCGCCGTTGGTGGTTGGGCTCTGTACCTGGGGATCAAGGTCAAGAAAACCCGCACCGGCTCCGCAGAACAGCGCAAAGAGCTGGTGCCGAAGAAGTTCGCCCAGCGCCATTACCTCTGGGGCAGCATCCTGCTGGCTGTGATGACGCTCGGCACGCTGGGTGGCATGGCGGTCACCTATCTGAACAATGGCAAGTTGTTCGTCGGTCCGCACCTTTTGGTGGGTCTGGCGATGACCGGGATGATCGCCGTTGCCGCGTCGCTCTCACCCCTTATGCAGCGTGGGAATGTGATCGCGCGTAAGGCTCATGTGGGCCTGAACATGGGCATGCTCACGCTGTTCCTTTGGCAGGCCGTCAGCGGTATGGAGATCGTCAACAAGATCTGGACCAACCGCTGAAGAACCTTCAGAAGGCTGCCCGCTGACGGGGTGGGCAGCTCAGGCCATGGGCGGCATGGAAATCTTCCTGGACCTTCCAGGTGAGCCGTCGCGAAATCTGGCGGACAATCTGCTTGAGCAGATGATCACCACTGCTCTGGACCAACTGATCCGGGAGCATGGTGATCACCTTGGGCAAACGGATCCAGACCTTGAGATCCAGGTCCCATTGCACGGAGGTGTTCTCCTGTTCGGGGATGAGATGCATTCCCGCGCGGAAGTCGACGTCGTAGTGATGGCGCAGGGCGAGGGACTTTGGAACGGTCCGCATGGTTTCGATCCGGTAAATCCCTTCCTGCTGCGGCAGCAGTCGTAGAGCGATCGTGGGCTCCACTTCGAAGCCGAAGTTGCCGAACCGCCCCAGGGTCAGGCTGTAGGACTGCCGATCGATGGCCTCGACCTGCATCGGGCTGGCGCAACGTTCAAACCAGCTCTGATGGTTATCCAGGTAGCGAGCTACGACCGCTTGGGGCGCCAGCATCTGCATTGAATCCTCGAAGTGGCTGCTGTAGCAGCGCACCTGAGGGTCTGCACCGTGAAGCTGATTGTCGGTTTCAGTGGGCGACAAGACCGTCACGGATGGGGAGCTGCCGGTGAAGGGCGGATTAAAGATGAACCAATGTAAAGCTCTCCGCGGTTCAGTTTTCGCTCAATTGCATCAGTTTTTCGATCACCTCTTCCACCGCTCGATCCGGAGTTGAGGCGCCGGAGGTGATTCCCACCCGCACGGGCCCCTCAGGCAGGAAATCGCCTTCACGACAGAGTTCCGCCGCTAGTGGTTTGTGCTCGATCGAATTGCTGCCGACGTCAATCCGCTCGGGCGTGTCGATGTGGAAGGAGCGAATGCCGCGGCTGACGGCAATTTCCTGCAGGTGGGTGGTGTTGGACGAGTTGAAACCACCGATCACCACCATCAGGTCCAGCGGTTCATCCACCAGGGAGAAGATGGCGTCCTGACGCTCCTGGGTGGCGTCGCAGATGGTGTTGAAGGCCAGGAAGTGGTCGTTGAGCTGGGTTGGACCGTATTTGCTCAACATCGTCCGTTCGAACAAGCGTCCGATTTCTTCCGTTTCGCTCTTCAACATCGTGGTCTGGTTGGCCACGCCCAGACGTTCGAGGTCCCGATCGGGATCGAACCCTGGAGAGCACGCCTTGGCAAAGCGTTTGATGAACTCATCGCGGTCACCTTTGCCGAGGATGTAATCGGCGACGTACTGGGCTTCCTCCAGATCGAGCACCACCAGATAGGTGCCGGCAAATGAGCTGGTGGCCAGTGTTTCCTCGTGCTTCACCTTGCCGTGAATGATCGAGCTGAAGGTGTGCTTTTTGTGTTTCTCCACGGTGTTCCACACCTTGGAGACCCAGGGACAGGTCGTATCAACGATGTGGCAGCCCCGTTCATTCAGCAGCTGCATTTCCTGAACGGTGGCACCAAAGGCCGGCAGGATCACCACATCACCGGAGGTAACACCTGAGAAGTCCTTCACCCCCTGTTCGACAGGGATGAACTGCACATCCATCTCCCTGAGGTGATCGTTCACTGAGGGGTTGTGGATGATCTCGTTTGTGATCCAGAGACGCTCGCTCGGGTAATGCCTGCGGGTCTCGTAGGCCATCGCCACGGCCCGTTCAACCCCCCAACAGAACCCGAAGGCTTCCGCAAGCCGGACGTTGAGCCGGCCGTGTTCCAATCGGTAGCCGTTGTCTCGGATCGTGCCGATCAGGCCGCTCTGGTAAGCCTGCTCAAGGCTTTCCGCCACTTCCTCGGCGCGCCCGAAGCCTCGCCGGTTGTAACGCTCGGAATGGTGGAGGGAGCGCTTGAAGGCGTGGGTGTCCATGGAGGGCGCTGGAGTGGGGGAACTCTATGTGGCCTGAAGCAACACTTCAGGCAGTAAAAAAGCCCGGCCAGTTGGCCGGGCTCGAAATCAACAGCTGAGTCCGGAATGGAATCAGTTGTTGGTGGTGGAGAAACCGGCGTAGGCCTCCATGCCGTGTTCGCCGATGTCCAGACCTTCGGACTCTTCCTGTTCGGTGACGCGGATGCCACCGAAGAGGGAGCCGATGATCTGCCAGGCGATGAAGCAGGTGACCACGGTCCAGATGGCGTAGGCAGCTGCCCCCAGGGCTTGGATGCCGAGCTGGTCGATACCGCCGCCGACCAGAAGGCCAAGACCGGAGCCGTCGCCCTGGACGTCGTAGCCCCAGAGACCGATCACGATCGTGCCCCACACGCCGCACACACCGTGCACGGAGAAGGCGCCGACGGGGTCGTCAATGCCTGCGGCATCGAGAGCTGCAACGGAGAAGACGACGATGATGCCGCCGACCAGACCAGCCACCCAGGAACCCGTCAGGGTGAGGTTGCCGCAACCGGCAGTCACGCTCACCAGGCCGGCCAGGATGCCGTTGATGATCATGGTGAGATCAGGCTTCTTGGATGTGATCGTGGAGATCACCGTGGCACCGATGGCACCGCCGGCTGCGCCGAGGGTGGTGGTGACGGCCACATAGGGAACCCACTGGTCCATGGCGAGCTGGGAGCCCGGGTTGAAGCCGTACCAGCCGATCCAGAGGATCAGAGCGCCAAGGGTGGCGATGGACATGTTGTGGCCAGGAATGGCCTGAACCTTGCCATCGACGTACTTGCCGATGCGGGGTCCGAGAAGCATGGCGCCGACGAGGCCGGCCCAAGCGCCGACGGAGTGCACGATCGAGGATCCAGCAAAGTCGATGAATTCGACGCTGCCAACACTGTTGAGCCAGCCACCGTTCCATTCCCAGCTGCCAGCAACTGGGTAGATGAAGGCGGTGAGGACCAGGGCGAAGATCACGAATTCGCCGAACTTGATCCTTTCAGCCACAAGACCGGAAACGATCGTGGCTGCTGTTCCAGCGAAGGCCGCCTGGAACAGGAAATCAACGGTGGGAACCAGGCCGGCATCGCTGATGGTCTCAGCGGTGACGGTTGGATCGAAGAAGAGGCCTGAGAAATACAGCCAACCGTCGATGACGGAATCGCCGTACATGAAGGAGTAGCCCACAAACCAGTAAGCGGTTACCGCAAGGGCAAACACAAACAGGTTTTTGGAAAGAATATTGACGGCATTCTTTTGCCGGCACATGCCTGCTTCGACCATGGCGAAGCCGGCATTCATGAAGATCACCAGGATGGTGGCGACCAGAAGCCAGAGGTTGTTGGCCAGGAAAGCTGCGGAGAGCTCAGGCAGCTCTTCGGCTTTGGCCGAGAGCGTGAAGATGCCAAGGCCCATGAGCGCCAGGGGCGCACAGGCGAGCCAGGTCATGGCGCGGTTAGAACTGAAGCCCCGGATGCTCTTTAGGAGCAGCATCGGGCCTTCCAGGAGGCTGGCCTCCTGAAGGGTTTTGCGCCGCTGTTGCGGTGGCGCGTGGAATGCAGTTGTCATGAACGAGGGTGCAGAGCTGCGTGACACGCCCAGTTGTAACTAGGCGAACCAGCCCACGCTGCACGTCAATCTCGTCTTTCTATGTTCGATCTGCTACAAAAAATCAATCTAGGTCGACTAGGCGCGTTCCCTGCCAGTGCACCGCATCAGCGCTGTAGCTGAAACAACAAGGTAGAACTTCCACGCCGCTGTTGGTCGCCTGGCGAAACAGCTCTCCATAGCGCGGATCGGCGCTGTCGCCCGGTGCAAAGGAATTCACATCCGGGCGGCTGAGGCAGGGCACGAGCATCGCCCGCGCGTCAGGGAGCACCCCCATCAGCTCAATCAGATGTTTTTGCCCCCGTTCGGTCACCGTGTCGGGGAACAGGGCCGTGCTGCCGTCGGTCCAGGTGGTGTTCTTCACCTCCAGGTAGATCGGTCGTTGATCGGGGTTCTGTGCTGCTGGAGTCAGCAGGAGGTCGATCCGGCTGCGCTTGTTGGTGCCGTAGGCCACTTCAGCGCGGATCCCCGCAATGGCACCGAGTTGGGCCTCCAGGCACCCCGCTTCAATCGTTGCGCGAATCAGGCGGTTGGGCAGGGCCGTGTTGATGCCAACCCAGCAAGGCTGGCCATCGGCGCCTGGCACTTCGGCTTGCTCCCAGGTCCAGGCCAGCTTGCGTTTGGGGGAGGGTGCGTGGCGCAGACGCACCCGTTGGCCAGGGATCAAGACCCCGGTCATCGGGCCGGTGTTGGCGCAGTGGGCGGTGACGGTCTCGCCGCTGCTCAGCTCCACATCGGCCAGAAAACGTTTGTAGCGCTTCAGCAGCACGCCCTCCGTTAAAGGTTCAAAGCGCAGCAGGGCATCGCCCGGAGAGGGAAGGCCAGTCATGGCATCAGCCGAGATTGGCCCATGGTCTCGCGTGGTGCCTCCACAATGCGCCCAATGCTGTGGGGCGAATGGCGCGTTCACTGAAGGGGATCGCACTGGTGGTGACCCTCGGCACCCTGCTGAGCAAGGTGGGTGGCCTGATTCGGCAGCTGGTGATTGCGGCGGCCTTCGGTGTTGGCGCGGCCTATGACGCCTACAACTACGCCTATGTGCTGCCTGGATTTTTGCTGATCCTGCTCGGGGGGATCAATGGCCCCTTCCACAGCGCCATGGTGAGTGTGCTGAGTCGTCGCCCACGTGCGGAAGGAGCCCATATCCTTGCGGCGCTCAACACCAGCGTCAGCGCACTGTTGCTACTGGTCACCATCGTTTTGGTGTTGGCGGCGGATCCCCTGATCACCCTGGTGGGCCCTGGCCTTGCCCCCGAGCTTCATGCCATCGCTCGGGTTCAGCTGCAGGTGATGGCCCCGATGGCGCTGCTGGCCGGGCTGATTGGGCTGGGCTTTGGCTCCCTCAACGCTGCGGACGAATTCTGGATTCCTGCGATTTCCCCGCTGATGTCCAGCGGTGCCTTGATCCTTGGGGTGGGACTGCTCTGGTGGCAGCTCGGCGCTGACATCGTCTTGCCGTCCGCGGCCATGACCGGGGGTGTGGTGCTGGCCTTGGCCACGTTTGTGGGGGCCTTGCTGCAGTGGTTGATCCAACTACCAGCATTGATCCGGCAGGGTTTGGCCCGTTTTCAACTGGTCTGGGATTGGCGGCACCCGGGGGTGCGCGAGGTCTGGCGTGTGATGGGGCCGGCGACGCTGTCGTCCGGGATGCTGCAGATCAATGTGTTCACGGATCTCTTCTTTGCTTCCGGCATCGTCGGTGCGGCGGCGGGTCTGGGGTACGCCAATTTGCTGGTGCAAACGCCCCTGGGCTTGATCTCGAATGCATTGCTGGTGCCCTTGCTGCCCACCTTCGCCAGGCTCACGGCGCCGTCGGATCGTCCGCAGCTGATTGAACGGATTCGGCAGGGGTTGATGCTTTCTGCCGCATCGATGATTCCTCTGGGGGGACTGTTCATTGCCTTGGGCGGCCCCATCGTCGCCTTGGTGTACGAGCGTGGTGCCTTCGATGGGTCCGCCGCCCAGTTGGTGACGGGCCTATTGATGGCCTACGGCCTGGGCATGCCGGCCTATCTCGGCCGGGATGTGCTGGTGCGTGTCTTCTACGCCCTCGGAGATGGGACGACGCCCTTTCGTCTCTCGTTGGCGGGGATTGGTTTGAACGTGGTGTTTGATTGGCTCCTGGTGGGTGGCCCGACACCTTGGGGGAATCAGTCGCCATTCAATTTCGGTGCACCTGGGCTGGTGCTCGCGACGGTTGCCATCAACCTGTTCACCTGCCTTGCCCTGTTGTTGGTTCTGCAGCAACGGATTTCAGGGCTGCCACTGCGGCGCTGGGGGATGGACCTGCTGCGGCTGGCCATCGCCGGTGTGCTGGCAGCGGGGGGCGCGGGGATCGTGGTGACCGTCATGCCCTGGCCCTCAGGGCTCGTGGGCCTCTCGCTGCAGGTCTCTGTACCTGGCTTGTTGGGTTTGGTTCTGTTCGCCTTGATCGGAGCACAACTCAAGGTGCCGGAGGTGCGTGAGATCGCGCAGTTGGTGGTGGGCCGATTCAGGGCTCGCTGAGGCGAACATCGAGCTCTTCACGCACTTGAATGGGAAGTTCCAGCTGTTCGCGACCCACGAGTTGTGGACCTTGAACAGACACGATCCTTGCCTCAATGCCGAACTCTTTGAAGGCGGTTTCCAGTTCCTGAATCAGAGCTTTTTCAACCTGAGCCTCCGCATCCACCACGCGCCCAATCAGCCGTTCACCCAAGCGGCCAATGCGTTGGCGGACCAAATCTCTTGAGTTGGTGACTTCAATGATCAGCACACCAACCGCCGCGGATGGACTGCAACCTTATCCGCAGTACGGCTCGAGGATCTCCTCGAGATCACGCAGCTGGCTGGGGGGGATCAGCTTGGCGAGAGGCAGCTGACTAGCACCCCCAGCCAGCTGCACTTTCACGGCATCCAGGGCCTGCCGCGCCGCCACTTCAGCGCCTTGATTGACACGGGCACTGCATTCGATGGCTAAGGCTGAGGCCAGATCGGCGTCGCCCAGGTACAGATGCCAGCCGCTGATCTGAACGTACAGGCGATCCGCCAGAGCACTCTGAAGGTCCTGTAGGTCGCTGGCGGAAAGGGACATCAGCCCAGGAGGATCGAGGAAAGGATTGCATCCATGTTGGCTTTATTCCTCCGGCTTGGGGCGTTGACGAATCACCCAAATCAATTGGCCCAGCCACAGGGTGGCCCAGAGGCCCGTGATCCAGGGCAGGCTCCCCTCAGGGAAGGGATGGCGCATCTCCTGCAGGAACCAACCGCCGCTGTTCACCGCGGCGAAGATGCCGCCGTGCAGGCATAGGTTCACGATGCGCTCGAAATGCCGGTAGGTCGGATCCTCAGGGTTAGCGGGGCCATACCAGCGGATCGGCATTGCTCGAGCTCAGAAACCCCTGAATCCTGACGCGGCTCGGGCCCAGTTGACGAGCGGACCCTCGATGGGGTCTGATGGTTCAGCGCAAGCGCTTGTAGCTCAGCGGATTAGAGCATCTGACTACGGATCAGAGGGTCGGGAGTTCGAATCTCTCCAGGCGCGTTTCAACTGCCCCCACGGGCAGTTTTTTTTTGGTTGATCGGTCGGGCTGATCGCTGCGATTTCTTACGATTGGGCAAAGCTTTACTGACATTTCATGGGCCAGGCATCTGGACGCGCCATCGACGCCGATCTGGCTCAGTCGGATCCGGATATCGCCGCGTTTATCAATCAAGAACGGCAGCGTCAGGAAACCCACCTAGAACTCATCGCATCGGAGAACTTTGCCTCCCGTGCGGTGATGCAGGCCCAGGGTTCCGTGCTCACCAATAAGTACGCCGAGGGTCTGCCCAGCAAGCGGTATTACGGCGGTTGTGAGCACGTTGACGCCATTGAGGAGTTGGCCATCGAGCGGGCTAAGCAGTTGTTTGGTGCCGACTGGGCCAATGTGCAGCCCCACAGCGGTGCCCAGGCCAACTTCGCCGTTTTCCTGGCTCTGCTGCAGCCCGGCGACACGATCATGGGTCTTGATCTGTCCCATGGCGGGCATCTGACCCATGGTTCTCCGGTCAACGTCAGCGGCAAGTGGTTCAACGTCGTCCAGTACGGCGTCGACAAAGAGACCCAACGCTTGGACATGGAGGCGATCCGCCAGCTTGCGTTGGAGCACAAGCCGAAGCTGATTGTTTGTGGCTATTCCGCGTATCCACGCACCATCGACTTCGCCGCCTTCCGCGCCATCGCTGATGAAGTGGGTGCCTATCTGCTGGCCGATATGGCCCACATCGCCGGCCTCGTGGCCGCTGGTGTGCATCCCAGCCCGGTGCCCCATTGCGATGTGGTGACCACCACCACCCACAAGACCCTTCGCGGCCCCCGCGGTGGCCTGATTCTCTGCCGCGATGCTGAGTTCGCCAAGAAATTCGACAAAGCCGTGTTCCCTGGCAGTCAGGGCGGCCCCTTGGAGCATGTGATTGCTGCCAAGGCTGTGGCATTCGGTGAAGCGTTGCAGCCTTCGTTCAAGGCCTACAGCCAGCAGGTGGTTGCCAATGCGGCAGCCCTCGCCGAACAGCTGATCGCCCGCGGCATCGATGTCGTCAGCGGTGGCACCGACAACCACGTGGTGCTGCTGGATCTTCGTGGCATCGGCATGACTGGAAAAGTGGCTGATCTGTTGGTGAGTGATGTGCACATCACTGCGAACAAGAACACAGTTCCCTTCGACCCCGAATCGCCCTTTGTCACAAGTGGCCTGCGGCTGGGAACAGCCGCACTTACCACCCGTGGTTTTGACGTACAGGCCTTCCGTGAGGTCGCTGATGTGATTGCCGACCGTCTTCTCAATCCTGAGGATGATGCGATTCGCCAGCGTTGCCTCGACCGGGTGGCCGCCCTCTGTGAGCGCTTCCCTCTCTATGCCGACAGCAAGCAGCCGGTTCTGGCCTGAGGCTTGGCCTTGGCTTTCGAACGAGCCTCGGCCGTGCCTGGTTGATCGGTTGCAGGCTCTTTAGGATTGGAGCCACTCCTTCTGACCTGGGGATCGTCTGTTTGCTGGAGCCTGCGTGAACCTCTTGGCCAGCCCTATCGCGGTCGCCTCGGTCAGCTTTCTTCTGGCCGCGGTGACCACCATGGTGCTGGTGCCCCAAGTGCGCCGGCTGGGCTTGCGCTTCGGGTGGACCGATCAACCGGATGAGCGCAAGCAGCACATCACTCCAATGGTGAGGCTGGGGGGCATTGCCATGGTCCTGGGTTTTGCCCTGGCTTTGGCGGCGGTGTGGTCCGTGGGGGGGTTTGGCTTGCTTGCCCCGGCCCGGGATCAACTGATCTGGAGCACCCTGGCCGGTTCGCTCTGCTTTTTTCTGATCGGCCTGGCGGACGACCTATTCGCCCTCTCCCCCTGGCCGCGGCTGGCTGGACAGGTCGCCGTGGCTTGTGCGGTGTGGAGCCAGGGCGTTCGGATTGGAGCGATCGATCTTCCCTGGTTCACGGCTTCAGCCGGTCCGATTGCTCTGCCCGACACCCTCAGCCTGCTGGCCACTGTTGTTTGGCTGGTGGGAATCACCAACGCCATCAACTGGCTGGATGGCCTTGATGGCCTTGCTGCGGGAGTGGCTGGCATTGCCGCTGTCGGGCTGGTGTCCGTCAGCTTTTCGCTGCATCAGGTGGCCGCTGGATTCCTCGCCGCCGCGCTGGCGGGCTGCTGCCTCGGCTTCCTGCGGCACAACTTCAACCCTGCCCGCATCTTCATGGGGGATGGGGGCTCCTACTTCCTGGGATTCACCCTCGCTGCCGTGAGCATCGTGGGACCTGCCAAAGGGCTCACGACGGTGAGCCTGCTGCTGCCGCTGCTGATTCTCTCGCTGCCTCTGGCCGACATGTCGGCTGTGATCATGGGCCGTCTGCGGGAAGGCCGTTCCCCCTTCTATCCCGATCGCCGTCACCTCCATCACCGACTGTTGCGCGCTGGCTTCAGCCATCGGCGCACGGTTCTGCTGATCTACGTCTTCACCCAGTGGCTAGCTGCCTTGGCCCTTGTGGTGGCCAATGCTGAGATGCGCTTCCTCTGGCTGGCTTTGGCCACGGCCATCCTCGTGGCCACGGTGGTGATCAGCCGTCGCCAGTTGCAGCACGAGCGAGCTTTGATGAACACCAACCCCTGTCCCACCCCTGCTGATCCCGCTGCCCTTGGCGAACCGCGTGGCTGAATCGGGTGTTGAAATCCTGTGCGTGGGTACAGAGCTGTTGTTGGGCGACATCCTCAACGGCAATGCCCGATGGATTGCAGAACAGTTGGCAGGCCTGGGGCTGCCGCATTACCGCCAAACCGTAGTTGGCGACAACAAAGATCGTGTGATCTCTGCCGTACGGGAGGCATCGCAGCGCTGCAGGGTTCTGGTGACGACAGGAGGTTTGGGCCCAACCCCCGATGACCTCACCACAGAGGCCCTTGCTGCTGCTTTCGAGACTCCCCTGGAGGAGCGGCCCGAACTCTGGCTGGAGATCCAGCGGAAGTTATCGGCGGGTGGCCGGCCGGTTGCTCCCAGCAACCGCAGCCAGGCTTATCTGCCCCGTGGAGCGGATGTTCTTCCAAATCCAAAGGGGTCTGCACCGGGAATGATCTGGTCGCCCCGACCTGATTTCACGATCCTTACCTTCCCGGGGGTGCCTGCGGAAATGCGGGTGATGTGGACGGAAACGGCCGCCCCCTGGCTTCAAGCCAATGCTGGGACTTCAGGGGTGTACGTGAGCCGTCAGCTCCGTTTTAGTGGCATTGGTGAATCCGATCTGGCTGAGCGCGTTGCCGATTTGTTGGCGTCCGCCAATCCAACGGTTGCTCCTTATGCCTCTCTCGGAGATGTGAAATTGCGGCTCACGGCCTGTGCTCCCACTGCCGATGCCGCCGCTCAGCTGTTGGTGCCGCTGGAAGCTGAGCTGCGCCGTCGCACAGGGAACAACTGCTACGGCATCGATGAGGACAGCCTGGCGTCGGTGGTGATCGACCTGCTTAAGCAAAGGCACCAGACGATGGCGGTGGCGGAGTCCTGCACCGGTGGTGGATTGGCGGCAGCCCTTACGGCTGTTCCAGGCTCCTCGTCGGTGTTCCAGGGTGGCGTCGTCGCTTACAGCAATGCGGTGAAACAGGCCTTGCTTGGGGTGTCGCGGGATCTGCTCACGGCCCATGGTGCTGTTTCCCAGCCTGTGGTTGAGGCGATGGCTCGGGCAGCCCGGGAGCGCCTGAACTGCGACTGGGCGATCGCGGTCAGCGGTATTGCCGGCCCTGGCGGTGGCAGTGCCGAGAAGCCCGTGGGCTTGGTGCATCTGGCCTTGGCTGGTCCCGATGGCTGTGAGGCCTGGGTGCAGCATTTCGGTGAGCGGCGGGGTCGGGAGGCCATTCAGAAGATGAGCGTGATCCGTGGCTTGGACCGTCTGCGTCTTCGCTTGCTCGCTCAGGTTTAGGGTCGACGGTTCTTGCGGCTGAACTGTTGAGTTCCGGCACCCTCTACGACAAGGTGTGGGACCTGCATCGGGTGGCGGAGCTCCCCGGCGGATCCACCCAACTGTTTGTCGGTCTGCATTTGATACATGAGGTCACCAGTCCTCAGGCCTTCTCGGCTTTGAAGGACAAGGGCCTGACGGTGCGCTGTCCTGAGCGCACGGTGGCCACGGTGGACCACATCGTGCCGACCACCTCTCAGCAACGGCCGTTCGCCGATCCGTTGGCAGAGGAGATGCTCAGCACTTTGGAACGGAACTGCCAGGAGCACAGCATCCCTCTGAACAACATCGGCAGCGGCCGGCAGGGCATCGTGCATGTGATTGCCCCGGAGCTGGGCCTAACCCAGCCGGGCATGACGGTGGCTTGCGGTGATTCCCACACCTCCACCCATGGCGCCTTCGGGGCGATCGCCTTTGGGATCGGCACGAGTCAGGTGCGCGATGTGTTGGCCAGTCAGAGCCTGGCCATGAACAAGCTCAAGGTGCGCCGGATTCAGGTGAATGGCCTTCTTTCAGAGGGTGTGTCGGCGAAGGATCTGATCCTGCATGTAATCCGCCACCTTGGTGTGAAGGGCGGCGTTGGCTACGCCTACGAGTTCGCCGGCTCGGCCATCGAGGCGTTGTCGATGGAAGAGCGGATGACCCTCTGCAACATGGCGATCGAGGGGGGAGCCCGATGCGGTTACGTCAATCCCGATCAGGTCACCTTTGAGTATCTGAAAGGTCGCCCCCATGCCCCTGAAGGTGACGCCTGGAGCCGCGCTGTCGCCTGGTGGAGCTCCTTGGCCACTGATCCTGACGCAACGGTCGACGACGAGGTGGTGTTTGATGCCGCTGCGATTCCACCCACGGTGACCTGGGGCATTACACCCGGCCAGGGACTGGGGATCGATGAAACGGTGCCCAGCCTTGATCAACTGGATCCAGGGGAGCGTCCGATTGCGGAGGAGGCCTACCGCTACATGGATCTCCAGCCGGGAACGGCCATCGCTGGGGTGCCTGTGGATGTTTGTTTCATCGGCAGCTGTACCAATGGCCGTCTCAGCGATCTGCGTGCGGCTGCCGACGTGGCCCGTGGGCGCCAGGTGGCTGAAGGCATCAAGGCGTTTGTGGTTCCCGGCTCGGAGCAGGTTGCGAAGGCTGCTGAAGCTGAAGGGCTGGATGCGGTGTTCCGTGCCGCAGGCTTTGAGTGGAGGGAGCCCGGCTGCTCGATGTGTTTGGCCATGAATCCGGATCGGCTGGAGGGGCGTCAGATCAGCGCCAGCTCCAGCAACCGCAATTTCAAGGGTCGGCAGGGATCGGCCTGTGGCCGGACGTTGTTGATGAGTCCAGCAATGGTGGCCGCAGCTGCCGTTAACGGTCGTGTGACCGATGTCCGTACTTTGATTTCTCCGTCCGCATCGTGATGGCTCTCTTCCCGACTGGTCCGGTTCAACAGGTGAGTGGAACGGCGATTGCCGTCCCCGGTGAAGACATCGACACGGATCGGATCATTCCGGCACGATTCCTCAAATGCGTCAGTTTCGAGGCGTTGGGCGACCAGGTGTTTGCCGATGACCGTCTCGAGCTCTCCGGTGAACATCCCTTTGATCAGGCCCGTTATCAGGGGGCCTCGATCCTCGTGGTGAACGGCAATTTCGGCTGCGGTTCCAGCCGTGAGCATGCACCTCAAGCGTTGATGCGCTGGGGAATTCGCGCGGTGGTTGGGGTCAGTTTTGCCGAGATCTTCTACGGCAACTGCCTCGCCCTTGGCATTCCCTGTGCAACGGCAGCCCCGGAGCAGATCAAGGCGATTCAGGCGCAGGTGGATCGTGAGCCGGGACGCTCCTGGAGCCTGGATCTCGCCGGTTTGCAACTGACCTCAGCGGAGTCCAGCTGGCCTGTGTCCATAGATCCTGGTCCTCTCGACATGCTGCGCAGTGGTCGTTGGGATGCGACGTCCCAGCTCCTGGACCATGGCCCCCAGGTTGCGGAATTGATGCAAACACTGCCCTACATCAACCAGTTCGCCTCTGAGTAACAGCCAAGTGCGACTCCTGTGTCTATGAAAGAGATAGGAGGTCGCATTCGGAGGTCGGATCTCAATGGCTTATTCGCTTTCGCGGTTGTTGTTGCCCCTGTTGCCGCTCTTGGTTGTTGCCGGTGTGGTTCCTGCTGGGGCCGTTCCGCTTAAGGTGCAGCCCCATGATCCGTTGGATCGCAGCTGTCCTGGCTGTGATCTCCGCCAGGCGGATTTCCGTCAGGCCCATCTCATCGGTGCTGATTTTCGCGGCAGTGATCTGCGCGGCGCCGATCTGAGGGAGGCGAATCTTGAAGGTGCTGACCTGACGGGAGCGTTGCTGGAAGGTGCTGACCTGCGGGGAGCCAACCTCAGCAATGCTGAGCTGTCTGGCGTGGACCTGCGCAATGCCGATTTGCGGGAGGCCCAGGTGATCAATGCCTATGCACCGAACGTGCAGACCTCCGGCATGCGCTACGCCGGAGCTTCACTGTTTGGCAGCGATCTGATCATCGGGGGTGCTGATTGATCAGAAGGGTCGATCCGCGTTGGTGGTTTCCATCCAGTTCGTTGGGGTGTAGGGCACAAACGGCACGCCTGTGCCCTTGAAGTCAAAGTCGTTGAGCCGGAAGCGAACGCCACCAATGCCCTTGTAGGGATTGAAGTAGACCCCCACGTCGTAGCTGCGCCGTTGCCAGCGCAATTCGATGTTGGAGTTGACGGTTTTTCCGAAGTACTTCGAACCGGGATCGACGTTGTAACTGACGCCGGTGCTCAGCACGACCGGTCCAACAATCTGTTGGGTTAGGCCGACCCCAAGGGTGGCGAGATCGACGTTCCGATCGAAGTCGAACGGGCTGTCGCCGTTTTTCAGGGATCCGCTGCCGACGATCGAGATCTGCGTGAAATCGAGGAAGGGCTTGCTGAAGGTGCCCAGGGTGATGGTGGGGCCTCCGCTGAGACTCAGGGTCTCCTGGTGACGGCCATCGCCGTACACCGCAATTGAGGTGTTGACGTTGGTGTTCAGGCTCAGCCCCGGAACAATGGGGACGGGGGAATAGCGATAGGCCGCTGTTGGAATGAGCTCTGCTGTCTTGCCTTTCAGCAATGGAATCTTGCTGGTGACGGAGGCGAACAAGCTGCCACGCCCACTGCGCAAACGGCGGTCGCTGTTGAAGCGGTCGGCGTCGTAGTCGCCGATGGCACCGCGAATCAGGTAGTCGTGGTCAACCTCGCCTGTCGACCAGCTGCCCTTGGTCTCGGCATAAACGCCATAGGCCGCATGGATGTTGGTTTCACCGAGGGAGCCATTCCAGGTGCGGTAGCGGTAGGCCCCGAAAAGATTGGTGTTCAGCACACCCAAACCACCGAGGTTGATATCCCGGCCGAAACTTCCCCAGTAGCGGCTGCTGCTGAGGATGTCCGTGGGGTCGAAGCTGCTGATATCGGCGTCGACGTTCAGTTCGTAATTCCCATAGCGGCCGCGCATTTTGGCGTCCAAGCCAAACAAATCTGCGGCGCTGTTGAAGTCGCCATCAATGGCGCGCTGAACCATGAACTGCGGTTGAACGGACAGCTCAGTGCTGGTGCCGATGGTCAGCGGCTTGAGGTTGCGTCCCACAAAAAGGCCACCGCGGTCTCTGTTGTCGATGCCTACAACGAAGCGGTTCTCCACTTCCTCTTCCTTCTGGATGAGTTGTCGACGGGTGACCGGAATGGGTAGCCGCTCTTCGACGATCAGCCGGTTGCGTCGCGCCGAGATCAGCACGTCTCCATTGGCTTGTTCGCGGGCGATCACATCTTCTGCATCGATCCTGGTTTGCGCTGGGGTAAAGGGATCGTTGCTGAAGCCCATGCGATCGGCTTGCCAGCCATCCGCTGTAACCAAGACTTTCGAGGCCTGAACTCTCCAGCGGCTGATCGTGCCATTGAGGAAATTTGTGCTTCCCAGGCTCTTCAATTGAGGAACCTTGACCACGCCGAAGCGGTTTTCATCTCTGACTGAGGAATTCAGGCGTTGAACGGGGATGCCACTGCGCCGTTCGATGCTGAAGCTGCCCTGGAGGTCGACATCTGAGATGCGTTGGTCGATCTTGGCGATCGCCTCAGTTCGCATGGCCTGCTGCTCGGCTGGCGAGATCGTGGGTTGTTCCGTTTTGCCGCCGCCGTTGACATGACGCTGGGGGTCTCCTCCATCGCCGAGGGCAATCGAGTCGAGACGCTCGGAGAGGGAGGAGGGCTTGACGCGCTGGCCAAGATCCGGGTCGTCACACTCCGGCAGGGGCGGCACCATGGCGATCTCCGGCTTGGGTGTATCCCGTCCCCAGCGGTAGCGCAGGCCCAGCAAGTAGGCATTGCTGCCCTCAGTGACGCCTCCATAGGTGCCGAATGCACCGGAGCGGTGGTGAATCCGGCCAACGAGCGAGAGGTCGGAGGACACTGCTGCCTCCACCTCGAAGCCGAGATAGTTCAACAGTTGGGTGTAGTTCTCGCGGAATGTTTTCTCGTAAAGGCTGACGTTGGAGTTGTAGCTGATGCCTTCAACAACGCTGAAGCTCAGCCAAGGCTGAACCCAGACACGCGCTCCGATTCCAAGGACCCCTTCGCCGAAGTTCTGTGCGGGCAGATCGGCATAGGCCTTGCTCTGGTTGAATTCGCCCCCCTGTTGCTGCTTGGCGATGTGGCTGAACAGGTCGGCCTCAAGTTCAATGGCGAATGGACCAGCGCGCATGATCCGTTTCTGCACGCCGACGCCCAACACGGCTTCGGGACGCATTCGACCGTTGAACAGGAAGGTGTCGCCGAAGGCGGCATCAATCATCTGACCGCCCCAGGCCGTGACTGCCCAAGGTTGCGGATGCCAGTCGGGAACCGGAGGAAGCAGCGGCGGGCATGCCACAGGAGGCATGTCTTCAACGCTTGCTGGGGTGGGTGACTCAGGCGGGGCTGATGGTGTTCGAGAGGTTGTTAACGGATTGGTGAGGGGCTCCTCAAGGTCGATCACTCCGTAAACATCGTTGAGCTGACCTTCGTTTTGAACGAGGTTGTAGCGAAAGCTCGATGCTTGAAAAAATTGCTTGCCACGTCTGAAACGGACGGCGCCGCGGGCGTAAAGCGTGCGATAGGCAGCATCAAATTCGATGCGATCAGCGCGTAGTTCAGCGTTTCCGAGCTGAACAGAAACGTTGCCTTCGGCGATCGTGGCCTTGGACTTGGTGTCGGTGTATTGGCGATCGGCACGAACGTTCAGGCGCGCCGGCGCTGGAGCAACTGTCTCTGACGTTGATACAGCTGAACCGGCCGTGACGGGCAACACAGAAACCGACCCTGTCATCAGGGTTCCGGTCAATGCAAAGAGAAGGCGGTGCGCCGCCAAGGCAATCCTGCTGCGGGCAATGAGCTTGCCAGCTCATTTCAGAAATCACGGTCCGATCAGACCAGTGTGTGGCGCGGTCTGATCGAAGGGGTGAATCAATCTTCCAGGTCTTTGCGGCTGGGGGTGCGGCTTGGATCGCTCGCAAGGAACCCGAACACGAAGATGCCGAGGAAGAAGAAGACGACCGAGTAAACGGAGATCTTGAGGGCGAGCATGGAGACCGACCGGCGTCTGTGACTAGGGCATCATCCTATGGGGCATGACAGCGTCAGCAGGGGTATGAACCCTGATCAGGTCGGTCGATCGGAGTGGATTGAAACGTTTCGCAGTCGCTCGCGTCGTGATCTGCGCGCCGGGTGGCGCCGCTCAGGCGCCGCCCAGGCTGGGTTTTTCCTCGATGAAAGCTGGGGAGCAAGGCACCGTCCCGACTGGGCCAAACGTGGTCTGCTGATTTGGCCAAGAGGGCGACAGTGGCTGCGGCTTGAGCAGCAGTTGAGCTGGCCTGATGGCTGGTCTGCCAGTGATTTCTGTAGTGCTCGGCTGGTGCTGAGCTGGTGGGCCGAGCAGATGCGGCTCTGGGTGGATGGCGTGCTGGTTCATGAGGGAGATCTGTTCGATACCGCCTGTCGCTGGCCTTTGCCTGAGGCTTGTCGTGAGGGGGCGGCGCTGGATCTTGTCCTGGAGCTCTGCAGCCCTTTGCATGACGACGGAGCTCTGATCAGCAGCCATCTCGATCTGGAGCCGCAGGCTGCTGGCCCTGATCCCGAGCGCACGTTGTTGCCTGCGGCCTTGGAACTGCATCTAGCGGCGGATGGAGACCTGCCGTCGCATTGGGCGGATCTGAATCCCAGCGGTGTTGAGGCGCAGGCCGCTGTTGCAATGCACCTGGATCAGGTGGACCCTCCACAAGGGTCGTTGCATTGGCTGGGTCATGCCCATCTCGATCTGGCTTGGCTCTGGCCGGTCGCCGATACCTGGCAGGCCGCTGAACGCACCTTCCGATCAGCGTTGGCTTTGATGCGTCGCTGGCCCGAGCTGCGCTTTGCCCATTCCACGCCGGCCCTCTACGCGTGGATGGAGCAACATCGCCCGGCTCTGTTCGCGGAGATCCAGGTGGCCAGCCGCGCCGGTCGCTGGGAACCGATCAACGGCCCCTGGGTGGAGACCGACTGTGTGCTGGTCAGCACGGCGTCGTTGTGGAATCAGTTTGTTCTCGGTCAGGACGACAGCCGGCGCCGCTTCCCGGAATGGACCCATGAGCTGGCCTGGTTGCCGGACAGCTTTGGCTTCGCTGCTGGCCTGCCTGCGGTGGCGGCAGCCACCGGTGTGCGCTGGTTCTGCACCCACAAGCTGGCCTGGAATGCTGAGAACCCTTTCCCCCATCGTTTGTTCCGCTGGCGCGGACGGGGACGGTCTGAACTGCGCAGCCTGATGCTGCCGCCGATCGGACGTCGAGCTGATCCTGTGGAGATGCTGGGAGAGCAGCGGGCATGGCATAAGGCCACGGGGCTGGAGGCGGCGCTCTGGATTCCGGGCGTTGGTGATCACGGTGGTGGCCCCACCGAGGAGTTGCTGGCGCAGATCGAGCTCTGGGAGGGGCAAGCAGCCGCCCTGCCCGCCCGTGCCGGCACGGTGCGGGAGTTCCTGACAAGCCTGGAGCAGGACGATCAGGCCTGGCCGGTGTGGCGTGATGAGCTCTTCCTGGAGTTGCACCGCGGTTGCGCCACCAGCCGTCCCGATCAGAAGCGCCACAACCGAACGCTTGAACGGTTTTTGCGGGAAGCCGACACTGTTTCGGCCCTGTTGGCCATGGCCGGCCGGGATGGCGGTGGCAGCGATTGGCGCCCGCTGTTGTTTCAGCAGTTTCACGACATTCTTCCGGGAACTTCGATCCCGGAGGTGTTTGAACAGGCGGAACCGGTTTGGCGCTCGGCCCGGCGCCAGGCCCGCCGTGAGCGCGACCGGCGGCTGGCAAGGCTGCCTCGTTCGAAGGGCACAGCGGCGGAATGGAGTTGGTGGGGTCTGCAGCCCTTGGCCTCCTGGTCGCCTCTGGTTCGTCTTCCGGTGGGGTCGTGGTCAGCCAACGCCGTTTCACTTCCGCAGCAAGCGGCTGCCGGTGGTGGCACCTGGGTGCAGTTACCGCGTCAGCACGGGACTTGTTCTGTGCCGCTCCGGCGAGAACCAGGGTTGGCGTCCGGCGCTGCTCAGCCCCGTCAGCCTGTGGTCATCACGTCGCTTGGGTCGGGTGTTTGGCGCGTGGGTAATGGTCTGATCGATATTGACGTCTCCGCGGCAGGACTGCTGGCTCTGCGGGATCGCGATGGACGGAATCAGTTGTCGTCCCCCCTGCAGTTGGAGCGGTATCGGGACCGGGGCGAATTCTGGGATGCCTGGGATCTGGCGGCGGACTACCGATCCCAGCCCTTGGGTGTCATGTCCATGGATGTCGTGGAATGGCTCGATCAGGGGCCCCTGGTGGCCCATCTGGTGCTGCGGCGCCAGCTCGGCGCCAGTTGCATGCGTCTGGACCTGCGGCTGAAGGCCGACACGCCCTGGTTGGAGCTGATCTGCAGTGTCGACTGGTGTCAGACCCATGAGCTGCTGCGCCTGGACCTGCCACTGGCGACCCCTGCTGTCCGTATCGCTGCCGACACCAGCGGGGGGGTGATCGAACGGCCCGCTGAACCTATGACGGCTCGAGAACAAGCCCGCTGGGAAGTCCCTGTGATCTCCTGGTTCGCTTCGCAGTCGCCAGCTCCCGGAGGCGGGATGGCTGTGTTGCTGGACGGTCCCCAGGGTGTGGATTGGTCTTCAGACCGACTCGGCATTTCGCTGCTGCGGGGTCCGACCTGGCCTGACCCCAGCGCTGATCAGGGGTGGCATCGCCAGCGTTTGGCCCTTATGCCGTTCTCCGGCTCCTGGAGTGATGCCGGTGTGCCGCAGGCGGCCATTGCGTTTCGCGAGCCCGGGTGGTGTGCGGCTTTGCCTGCGGAGCTGCGTCAGTGGTTCCCATCGCTGCCGCTTCAACTCACGCCGGTGGCCTTGGAGCGCCATGTCGACGCTTGCCTGCTGAAGCTGCTCAATGCGGGGTCAGCGCGCTGCTGTTGGACCCCCGGTGCGGGGTGGAGTGTCCGCAGGCAAGCTGATTCCAATGCTGCTGATGCCGTGGTGATCGCTCCGGGAGAACTCGTCTCCCTGGTGGTTGATCAGTCCTCGTGATCGTCGAACGGGTCGTCGAGTGCTTTTGATGGAGGTCCAAAGGCCTGGTACACGCCAAATCCGGTGAGTCCGAACAAAACGGCGAGCACGCCAATGGCGACGGACAGGGCTGGGGACGACGTTTCCATCACATCTCTCGACAGGATCAACCCCGAACCGGAGTCGGCCCCTACAGTATCGAGACTTCAAACCACCCGAGACCCGGCGTCGCCATGGCACAACGCACCCGTCTGGGAGACCTTCTCCGCCCACTTAACTCCGAGTACGGCAAGGTGGTACCCGGATGGGGCACCACTCCGGTGATGGGCATCTTCATGGTGCTGTTTCTTGTGTTTCTGCTGGTGATTCTTCAGCTGTACAACAAGTCCCTCATCCTCGACGGCATCAACGTGAACTGGAACGGCCTCGGCTGATCAGCACCCATGAACATCTTCGGCGTCGGTCTCCCCGAAATGGCGGTTATCGGCGCCGTTGCTCTTTTGGTCTTCGGGCCGAAACGGTTGCCAGAACTTGGCCGGACCCTCGGAAAAACCCTGAAGGGCTTCCAATCCGCGTCCAAGGAATTCGAGCGCGAGATCAACAAAGCCATGGCTGAGCCGGAGGTGTCCGGTGAGGCTGCGAAGACGGCCGAAGAACTTCCCCCCAGCGACTGAGTTGTTCCAGCGGTATGACCACTGATCTCAAGCTGGTGGTGGGACTGGGCAATCCGGGGGAGAAATATGCAGGCACTCGCCACAACATCGGCTTCATGGCCCTAGAGCTTTTGGGTGAGCGCTCTGGATTCAGTTTTCGTCAGCAAGCCAAGTTGCATGGTCTTGCAGCAGATACAGGGGTGGGTGAGCAGCGGTTGCGCTTACTGATGCCCCAGACCTACATGAATGACAGTGGACGCGCGATTCGTGCTGCCCTTGATTGGTTCGGGCTGGAGCCCCACCAACTGCTGGTGCTGGTGGACGACATGGATCTTCCGCTCGGTCGTTTGCGATTGCGGGCCCAGGGCAGCGCCGGTGGCCACAACGGCTTGCGCAGCACCATTCAACATCTCGGGACTCAGGCGTTTCCCAGGCTGCGGATCGGCATTGGTGCACCAGCTGAGAATCCTGCTGAGCGTCGCGCTCGAACGGTGTCCCATGTTCTTGGCCCGTTCAGCAAGGTGGAGCAACCTTGTGTCTGCGCTGTTCTTGATGCTGTTCTGGACGGGATTCAACGTCTTCAGCGCCAGAGCTTTGAGCGTGCTGGAACCTGGATCAACGGTTTTCGCTATGACCTGGAGCCAGTCGACTGATGCCGGCTCTCCCGGCGACAACGGCCCATTTGCGGGTGCTCCGCCAGTGTTTTCAAGCCAAGTGCGTGGAGGGTGAAGTCTCGGCTGGAGGCTTCGAGTGGCAGTTCTCCTGGGCCTTTGACCGCGGCGAACTGATGGTGGAGCCGTCCTTGGGACGAGCCCTGATTGAGGATGCCCTTCGGCGGTTTCTGGTGCGTTCTGATTACAGGCTGGAACCGGGGGGTGACTACACCTTCATGGTTAGGGCCAGGTTCTGAGCGAGAACGTGGGAGCAGGCACCGGCCATTTCAGGCGGCACTGCAGGTGCTCCTCGAGCATCACCAAAGCGGCCACGGCATCCAGATCCACCGGTGGAATGCGCAGTCCTGCCGGCAGCATTCGTCGCCAACCTCGAGCCGGCCACAACGTCCAGTAACGCTGTCTTGCCCTCAGGGTTGTTCCCTGTTCAGGAATCACGGTGAGATTGCCCAGCCATTCCAGTTGCTTGATCCAGGCTCGGCTGCCCGTGCCGTCGCCGATCAGGATGCGGTCGAGAGCTTGGTCGTGATTCCACTTCTCCAGCCAGGGTTCCACAGCGTCCGGGTCCAGCACATGCCCTTCGCGCACGAGGCCGAGCTGAAGATCAGCCAGCACAAGACCACATTTGCAGCGGCCTGGATCGAGAACGGCCACCCGTTTCATGGGGATGGCTGAATTGTGACGACGACAGGATCGGCGCTGTTGCTGACCCCTGCGGAAATCACTTCCAATCCAACGCTTTGGCTGGGTCCTTCCATCAGGGTCTGGGCCAGTTGGGAGAGGGCTGATCCATCGAACTGAAGGCCCTCGCTCAGCGATCCTCTCCGCTGCACCTCGGCATAGGCCGAGGCCAAGAGAAGGTTCAGTCGTGTGCGAATGCCCTCTGGCGTGCGTTCATCCGGTGGCAGTGTGGTGGTGGCCAGCACGTCTCCGCGTTGGGCCACTGGCCGGTTGGGACGCACCTCGGGGAAGGCGTACACCGCTGTTTCACCCCGCAGCACATTGGTGGCGGAGCGCAGCGAGATCACCCAGGTCTCCGGTTTGCGGATGATGCTTTGCAGGCGTTCAACATCGCTGCGCGGAACGCGGATCAACTGGCGTTCGGGGGCTTCGCCAGGCCGCACTTTCCCGTAGGCGTTGAGATTGGCCTCCTGCAACAGCCTGTCCACAGCCTGTTTCGCCTGGTCTGGGGCATCGAGTCGAACCGTTGCTCTCGCCAAGGTCTGTCCGCTGCTGATCACCACCGATCCACGCCTCAGGGCGACCAGATTGCGTTCCAGTTCCTTGAGTTCCTGCTCACCGGCACGGATGCGGCTGCGAACGCTGTTGAGTTCGGCTTCCGTCCGCTGGATGTCCGCATCGCGGGAGGCGATGTCCTGGCTGAGGCGTTCACGTTCAGCTTCGAGTTGGGCCCGCTCTTTCTGAAGAGGAGCCAGTTCAAGGCGCAGGGTGTTGGCCCGTTGCTGCGATTGCTTGAGCTCAGTGGCGATCCGCTTGGTTTCCGTTTGGGTCTTGTCCCGTTCCCGCTCGGCTGCCTCCAGCTGTTGCCGGCTGTCCTGGAGTTTCTCCTGCAGGGCATCCAGTTCAAACAGGCCCACCCGCAACTGCCGGCTCACCAACAGCATCAGGCCAAGCGAGAGTGCGCTGATCAGGCTGCCGGTCAGCACCGTGATCAAAACGGCGGTGCGCCTTGGGCGCATCCTGAACAAACTGAGTCGCGCTTTGCCGACGCGGCTGCCCAAACGGTCGCCCAGGGTCGACAGCACGCCCCCGAGCACCAGCAGAACCAGGATCAGTGCCCAGCCGCTCATGGCTGCACCCGTCGGTCGATGGCCGGCTTAGCTGAAGCGTTTGGCCAGAGCGATTGGATCCAGAACGGTGATTTTCTTGCGGTCAATCTGAACCAGACCGGATTGACGCAAGTCTCCCAGCAGACGCGTGATTGTGACCCGTGTTGAGCCAATTGCTTCGGCGATGGCTTGATGGGACAGGCGTAGGTCGATGGTGATGCCCAGCTCATCTGCCACGCCGAAATCCCTGCACAGCACGAGCAGGAAGCTCACCAGCCGGGATGACATGTCCCTGTGGGTCAGGGTTTCAATCATCGTTTCGGTCTGCAGAATTCGGCTGGAGAGACCCTGCAGCAAGCGCAGGCCAACGCTGGTGTCTGCTTCGATGGCGGCCTTCACGGAGGTCGCCGGTGCCGTCACCATTTCGACCCGGGTGAAGGCCACAGCGTGGTAGAACCGATCGGACCTTTGACCGGTCAGCAGGGACAGCACTCCGAAGAGGCTGTTCTCGCGAAGCAGGGCCACGGTGATTTCTTCACCCGACTCGTAAACGCGGGACAGGCGCACGGCTCCCCGGCGGATCAGATACACCCGTTCTGCGGGATCTCCGGGGAAGAAGATGGTCTTGTTGCGGTCAACCAGTTCACTGCTGGCGCCATCGAGATCCCGGATGATCTCCAGGAGAGAACGGTTGGCCGGCTCTGCGCTGGGAGCTGGAGCCACCATCTGCGGGGCGTATCGGCTGAAACCTCGGCTACTGGTCATGACAACCCCCTGGTGAGGCGAAGTTACGGAGCTGGCGGTGGCCGCCATGTAGCGGTTATTACGTAACGCTGCTGTGCTCGTTGAAGGCCTGGCGTTGCGCCTGCATCAGGGATGACACTCCCGGCTCCGCTAAATCCAGCAGCTCATTGAGTTGGTTGCGGCTGAAGGGCGCTCCCTCAGCAGTTCCCTGGATTTCCAACAGACGTCCATCGCCGGCCTGCACAACATTCAGGTCCACCTCAGCTCGGCTGTCTTCGCTGTAGTCCAGATCCAGCAAGGCCTGGCCATCCACCAAGCCGACGGACACGGCCGCCACCTGGTCGACCAGGGGCGATTGCTCCAGGACTCCTTGTTCCACCAGTGATCGGCAGGCCTGGTCCAGGGCAAGCCAAGCCCCGGTGATCGAGGCCGTCCTGGTGCCGGCGTCCGCTTGGATCACGTCGCAGTCGATCAGCAAGGTGCGCTCACCAAGGCGCTCCATGTCGATCACGGCGCGCAGGCTGCGGCCGATCAACCGCTGAATCTCCTGGGTGCGACCCGAGAGTTTCATTAGCTCCCGTGATTGCCGCTGTGGGGTGGAGCCGGGCAGCAGACGGTATTCGGCGCTGAGCCATCCCAACCCTTCTCCCTTACGCCAGCGGGGAACCTTGTCCTCCAAGCAGACGCTGCAGAGCACAGCGGTTCGACCGGTGTGAACCACAAGGGAGCTCAAGGCGAACCCCATGGGATTCCAGGTCACCGAGAACGGTCGCAACTGCTGCGGGCGACGGCCATCAGTGCGGTGTTCAAGGGATTGGCTCATCGGTGGTGTGCAGTTCGTCAAGCCTCGCAGGCGGTTGGGTCTCGCCCTGTCCAAACACCATGGGTGGTGTCAATCCTCTTGTGGAATGTGATCTCGCCGCTAGATTCAAGGTCTCGCCGGGATCGCCCGGACAGATGCTTCCGCGATGACCACAAGCCTCGCCGACCCCCAAGCCTTCCAGAACTCCCTGGATCGGGATCAGCAGGCTTTGCAGCGGGCGGGCCTCAGGCCCTTACCTTCTGTCTCTGACCCGCCACCCCTACATCTGGTGGCTCCAGAAGGGCAGCTGCAAGTGCATACAGCGCCCTACCGAGGCAGTTTCGCCAATGTTCTGAGTCAAGCCATGCGTGCTGCCGGCTTGGGCAGTCGTGTTCTGATCAGTCAGTTCCTCAAAGGGGGCGTTCAGCAGGGACCTGCAGGACGGGTGCAGCTCTGTGGAGGCCTTGTTTGGCTGCGGCCGGAAGTGCCCCTCTGCCTCTCCTCGCCGGGGCATCCCGGTGGCGCTGAGGCGGTGGCTGCTGTTTGGTCCATCTGCCGCCAGCATCTGATCCAGGGAGATCTCGACCAGCTGGTCTTGGATGAAATCGGTCTTGCAGTGGCCTTCGGATACCTGGATGAAGCGGACGTGATTGAAGCCCTCGAGCAGCGGCCCGCTTCGATGGATGTGATCATCACTGGACCTGCAATCCCCGCCGGTGTGGTGGAGATGGCAGATCAAGTCACGGAGTTGCGCCGAGGTTTCTGATGCTCAAGTGCGATCGCTGGATCACTGAACAGGCCGGTCAGGGAATGATCGAGCCATTCCAGAGCGGGTTGGTCCGTCACCTCGAGCCGGAGCAGAAGCTGCGACCGGTGCTGAGTTTCGGTTGTTCGTCCTACGGCTACGACCTGCGCCTGTCTCCTCAGGAATTTCTGATCTTCCGGCATGTTCCGGGCACGGTGATGAACCCCAAGCGGTTCAACCCGGCCAACCTCGAGCCCACCCCCCTTCATGAGGATGAAGACGGGCGCTACTTCATTCTTCCGGCGCATTCCTACGGCCTCGGTGTGGCGTTGGAGAAGCTGCGGGTTCCCCCCAACATCACGGTGATCTGTTTGGGCAAGAGCACCTACGCCCGCCTTGGAATCATCGTGAACACCACCCCTGCTGAAGCGAGCTGGGAGGGTCACCTCACCCTTGAATTCAGCAACAGTTCCGGCGCTGACTGCCGCATCTATGCCGATGAAGGCATCTGTCAGCTGCTGTTTTTCGAGGGTGATCCCTGCTCAACCACCTACAGCGATCGACAAGGTAAGTACCAGCACCAACCGGAACGGGTGACGCTGGCCAAGGTTTAGATCTCTCTTGAATTAGGGAGCTAAACGAGCACGGTGCAGCCTGCTTTTTTCGTACCAGGCTGCGAATTCAGGGGCCCACTCCACCATGTGGGGCCACATCAGATCGCAGAGCTGGCGGATCTCTAACTGGGCATCAAGCTTGGCCCGCAGATCCATGAAGTGCAGGAACGCCCGCAGGCTGAAGCTCACCACAAAGTGCTGGCGGTAGTCGAAGGGAAGGATGCCGCGGGCATGCTCTTCGGAGAAGCCGGCCTTGAGCAGATCCCTGTAGCGCTCGGCGGCGCTTCGGCACAGATCGAGGTCCTGTTGGCGTAGCGCTTCGGTGTAGGCGTATTTCTTGCCCTGCCGATCGCTGTACTCGCCGACAGGCCGCAGATAAAACACCTCTTCCAGGTCCAGGGCTCCATCCGCTGCACGGCAGATGCGTTCACCGGTGTAACGCATCGATTGCACATCGAAGCTCACCCCCACCCGGTGGGTGCGGGCCTGCTGCATCACCGAGTGTGGGAACCAGCCCACGTTCAGAACGATCTGCGCATGCTCCATCGGGCCGTAGTGGCCGCGTTCTCCAGATAGCAGACGTTTCACACAGATCTCTCCAGCTCGCTGCTCATCGGGCCAGTTGGCACGATCTCCGGCCACGAACCCTTCGCTGTAGTCCTGATGCATGGCGGCGTACACGCATTGCTGCGGGTTCGGCGTAGCTGCGATCAGATCGACCCGAAAGCGGTCCATGGGAGCGTCAGAGTGACGAGTTGTGGTGATCATGGCGAGGCGTGTCAACCATGGCTGCGGGGCCCGGCCGTGGATTGGCTCGACGCTCCAGCCAATGTGTTGTCAGCGGAGGTGGAGGCTGGCAGCTGGCTGACGTTGCCGACGCCTGGCAGAGCCGGCAGCGGCTGATTCTCAAGCAGTGCTGTGGTGAGCAGCTGGAGTTCCTCAGGGCTGCGCAGACCAAGAGATCTCCCCCTCGGCTCTCCTTCAGCGTTAAACAGATTCAGCTGAGGGATGCCGTTGACGTCGTAGCGATCAACGAGATCTTGCCAACGGGGGTTGTCGACGTTCACCAGAACTACATCGAGTCGATCCCGCGATTTCTTTTCCAACTCCAGCATCGAGGGCGCCATCTCCCTGCAGACCTGGCACCAATCGGCGTAGAACTCGATCAGCGTTGGGCGTCCATTGGTTAACGCCGTTTGCGGGTCGAGGGATCGTCTCGCCAGCTGCTCCATCGGGCTTTCGCTCTGAATGCCGCCGCGCAGGATGACCAAGCCAAAAGCCAGAGCCACCGCGATCAGCACCAGCACCCATCGCTGTGCCGTGCCCAGGGGCGAAGACTCCGGGGTGCCTGTCATCGCACTTCAACCGCAGCGGTCACTCTGGCAGCTCCTTCGAAAGGCCGCCGCTAACTTGCATCCATGCCAATTCTGCGACTGCTGAGCCTTCCGGTTCGAGCGCCGTTGCTGACGGTGCTGTTTCTGGTTGCAGTTGTGCTCGGCAACCATTGGCAGATTGTTCAGCCCACCTTCACGTCTCTCTACGACGTGAGTGCGGTCTGGTTCTGGTGTTTTGTGCTGCTGCAGACCCAGGTGGTTGTCGTGTTCTGCACAATGCCGGATCTGCTGTTGAGACAGGTGTCGTTGCTCATGGCATCAAGCCGGGTGATGACGTTGGTGGTCACGCTGCTGGTGGTGATCACTGGTGGCATCTACCTGTTGAAGCTCAATGTGCTCACCGACGTGCTCATCCTGGCTTCAGCCTTGTTGTTGGCCAGGCTCGATCTCATTCGCATCGGCGTTCTTCCCGCTGCTGGGATCTGCCTGGTTTTGATGAGTTTGGTCGTGATCTCTGGCATCGTCGCCGGCACGCTCTTGCCGCACCCCAGCGTCAGCCTCTTCGCAGAAGGATTGGTTGCCGCCTAGGTAGCCGAGCAGATTATCGAACACTTTCTTGGTGTAGAAGCGCGTTTCCGGGTAGGGAATGCGTTCCACCCAGAGCGCGGAGTCGTCTGCATCCGTGGGTTGCTTCCAAGCCGCCACGGCACCTGGCCCGGCGTTGTAGCTGGCAATGCTGCGAAAGGGGTCGTTCTCCCATCGCTCCAGCAATTGGTTGAGGTACCGCGCGCCCAGTTTGAAGTTTTTGGCGGGATCCTTCAGCATTGGCGTGCTGGTGGGTGCGCCAGCCATCTCTGTGGCCGTGGAAGGCAGCAATTGCATCACGCCAACGGCCCCGGCGGGAGAGACGACTCCAGGTGCGAAGCGTGATTCCTGTTTGGCGATCGCTCGCAGCAGATTGGCTTGAAGGCTTTCTTGCTTGGCCGCTGTCTGTATCTCAGCTTCGAAGAGGTGAGGGAATTGGCTGCGATGGAGAAGACGGCGTTGGTGGCAGCTGGGATCACGCCAGCGGAGGCTGAGCCACCAGAGCTGATCCAGTCCCATCCAGGTGTCCCCGACGGCCAGGCGCAGCCTGCCTTCTGCGAGACGTTCCTCGGGTGGCGGCGGGCTTGCAGGATCTCCCAGGGCCTGCCAGGCCTCCCAGGCGGCGTGCACCTGGCCCAGGCGCCAGAGCTCGTTCACTAGGCTGTGATGGCTGTTGAGCGGTTGCCAGGTTGGTGACTCTTGCTGCGGGTCTGGGGATCGCAAATCCAGGGGTTCGGCGATGCCCAGCTGCTCCATGGCGTGCCATCGGTAGTAGCCCCCTGGGAAGGCCCTGATCAGGCGGCGCCAGGTGCGTTCCGCCTCTGCCACATCACCGAGTTCCTGATGGCTGCGCCCAAGCCAGAACAGCCGCCGCGCCTCCAACGGAGGAGGCAGGGGGCCATCCTCGTGGCGGCGTTCCAGCAGGTCGCGGGCACGATTCCAATCCCCAGCGAGAAACGCCTCGCGGGCCAGGTCCCATTGGAGTTGCCAGATGTCGGGGTCGTTGGGCCAGCGGCTTAGGGCGGCATCCGCTCCATCGCCGCCGGCGAGTCGCACGCGGGCCGCGGTCACAGCGGCTGAGCGCTCCTCAAGGGCAGCCGGTAGAGCATCCAGTACACCAGGCTCGGGATAGAGCGGTTCGCTCAAGATCCGCGCCGCTTCAAGGCTGGCGGGGTGGTTTGGATGGGTCTGCGCCAGCGTCAGCAGTTGAGCAGTGCCCGCTTCAGGGTTGCCATGCAGCAGCCGTGAACGACCGATGGCCAGCTGGGTCTCGGGGGCAGCATCGAGCTCCCGAAGGCAGGTCAGTGCGGTTTCGGCATGGCCTCGTTTTGCAAGTGCCTGCGCCAAGGTTTGGCGTTGTTCGGGCTGCGGTGCCTGCGCCCCTGTGGCTTGGCAGGCGTCAAGCATCAGCTCCAGGGCGCCGGCTCGGCGCGCATTCCAATGGGCCAGGTGCAGGGCGCCTCGATGGTTCTCCAGCGCTTCGTACCCATCCCCAGCCGCCAAGGTCAGTGCTGCTGGGTGGGCGGGTTGCTGCTGGAGCAGCTGCCGATGAAGGATGGGGTTGTTGTTGCCAAGCGCCAACCGAGCCCAGGCGGAGCCGGGTGCTTCGGGAAAGCGATCCAACAGGAGCTGCCAGGTCTGAGCGGCTTCCGATGTCTTGCCTTGTGCGGCGGCGGTGAGGGCTGCCCGTTCGAGCACCACGGCTGCCATCGGATCGCGCCCCCAGCCTTGGCCATGGAGCAGTTCCGGCGCCCCATCCCTGGCCACCATCAACAAGGCGGCTTCGCGACGGGTCTGCGGATCGATGGCCCAGCGGTAGTGCTGCCACAGCTTTGCCTGTGAGAGCTGAGGTGTGAGGCGCTGATGCTGCTTGTTCAGCAGTTGCTGCCCGCCCCATGCAGCCAAGCCACTCAGACCAGCAACCGACAGCAGCAGCAGCGTTCCGATTCGCGGCCCTGCCTGCACACCCAACCTGGAGCTGGTCGCATTCTGATGCTCCAAAGACAGTTGGCGAGCCTTTGATCAGCTGAGGGCCGTGGAGGGCAGAGTTGCACCTGTCACGTCCCTGGGAATCAGCGTCAGAGGTGCTTCCTATGGTGCTGTCCACGATTGAGACCCATGGTTCAAAAGGCGTGTTCTCCGATCGGCCCCGCTCTCGGTGACGCTGCGCCAGGGTTTGGAACCGATGGGATCCGTGGGCTCGCCGGCACCGTTCTCACCCCAGCCTTGTGTCTTCAGGTGGGCTATTGGGTTGGCCGGGTTCTGCAGGCGGAAGGCCCTGTTCTGATCGGGATGGACTCCCGGACCAGCGGCAGCATGGTGGTGTCTGCCCTGACGGCCGGTTTGACGGCGGCCGGTCGCGATGTGTGGACGCTTGGTCTTTGTCCGACGCCGGCGGTTCCTTTGTTGATCCGCCAGCTGGGGGCGGCTGGTGGCCTGATGGTGTCTGCGAGCCACAACCCCCCTGCAGACAACGGCATCAAAGTGTTTGGGGCCGACGGCGCCAAACTCAGCGCTCCACGTCAGGCCCAGGTGGAAGCCGGTCTGAAGGGGCAGACGTCCATGGTTGAGCAAGGAGCGTTCCGCTGCGGTGTGGCGCGCTCCAGCGCCGACCTCCTGGATGGCTACAGGGAGGTATTGCAGCAATCGGTGGCTGAACGGCGACTGGATGGCGTCCCCATCGTTTTGGACCTTTGCTGGGGATCAGCGACAGCCTGTGGTGCCGATGCCTTCCGTGCCTTGGGGGCTGATCTCACCGTGCTCCATGGGGAACCCGATGGCTCCCGCATCAACGTGGCTTGCGGATCAACCCATCTGGAACCGCTGCAGCGGGCTGTGATCGAGCGCGGCGCGGCGATGGGCTTTGCCTTTGACGGTGATGCTGACCGAATGCTGGCGGTGGATGGCCGCGGTCGCATCATCGATGGGGACCATGTGCTTTTCCTGTGGGGATCCGTGCTGCAGGAGCAGCAGGCGCTCCCCGATCAGCGGTTGGTGGCCACCGTGATGTCGAACCTCGGCTTTGAGCGGGCTTGGCAGCAGAGGGACGGCATCCTTGATCGCACGCCGGTGGGAGATCAGCATGTCCATGCCGCGATGGTGGCCAGTGGCGCGGCCCTCGGTGGAGAACAATCCGGCCACATCCTCTCGGCCTCCCATGGGCTATGCGGCGATGGTGTTCTGACCGCCGTGCAGCTGGCCACCTTGTGCCATGCCCAAGGCATCAGCCTCAGCGATTGGTTGGACCGCAGTTTTCAGGCCTACCCGCAGAAATTGGTCAATGTGCGGGTGATGGACCGTTCACGTCGCAAGAACTGGAGCTCGTGCACCCCTCTGACCGACGCCATCGCTTCAGCAGAGCAGTCGATGGGAGAGACCGGCCGCATTTTGGTGCGAGCCAGCGGCACGGAGCCCGTGCTGCGGGTGATGGTGGAAGCCGAGCAGTCCGATGCTGTTGAGCATTGGACAGGGCATCTGGCCGCCGTTGCCGAAGAGCATCTCAACGTGGCCTGAGGATCAAGGCCTCTGCCATCAGAAGGGCGCCATCACAGGCATCGCCCCTGGCCTCACCCCAGCGGGCTTTGGGAATCGACTGACGAATGGCCTGTTGCACGGCTGTTCGGAACCCCGGCAGATGGATAACAGCTCCCCCATGGCAGACCACCAGGGGGGAACGCAGTGATAGCTGCTGGGCCACGGTGCTGATGCAGTTGGAGAGGGCTGCTGCTGATCGCTGCACGATTTCCTCTGCGCTCGAGCAGCCCTGGGCTGCTGCCTCCACCACCAGCGGAGCTAAGGCTGCGAAGTTCGCTGTGCCGAAGTCGTGCTGCACCACCCGGGCTTTCACCGCTGCGTGGCTGTCGCATCCCATCTGATTCCAGATCTGCAGGCGCAGAGGATGGTCGGGCAGGCGCCCATCGGCCATGCGCAGGGTCAGTTGCAATCCCTGGTGGCCGAGGTCAAAGGCTGAACCGGCTCCATCAAGCAGCCATCCCCAGCCGCCACAGCGGTGTTCATGGCCGTTCTCGTCTCGGCCCAGCACGATCATTCCCGTACCGCTGATCGCCAGGATTCCCGCACCCTCAGGGATCGCACCTCGCAAGGCCGTGCGTTCGTCTCCGGTGACCAGCACCTTTCTGAACTCCGTGTCATCACCGATGGCCAGGGCGTGACCCACCAAACGTTCAGCGCGCTGTTGCAACGCTGTTCCGTGTTCGATGCCGCTGGCTCCGACAACGGCCGCCTGGATCACGCCAGCGGGGTGATCTTTGAGGGCGTTTTGTGCACTGATGCGGATCGCCTCGAGGAAACGTCCTTCACCCTGGGGGGCATCCAGGTGACTGACGCCGGGCCCCTCGCCTTCGCCAACAGTCTGGTGCAAGCCCTTTTGGACCACGCTGAGGCGGCAGCGGGTCTGCGTCTGTCCAGCATCGAATCCAGCGAGCAGCCTCATGATTCGCTGGGTCGACTCACCAGGCTGGCCAGGGCAAACCAGCCGATCAGTTGAACTTCGGGGCGGAAGAAGATCGTGTCGGTGCTTCCCTGCATCAGCAGGCCAGCGATGGCAGCAAGGCTGGCGATGGCTGCCAAGGCGCTTGGACCATCGGCATTGAGCTGCTTGAGGCCCTGCTTCAGGCTGCTGGTCAGCAATCCCAGGCAGGCCAGTAGCCCAGGAATGCCGGTTTCCACCAGGATTTCCAAGGGAACGGAGTAGGCACTGAGGGCGTTGAACTTCGGTTGCTGATACAGGGGATAGATGCTGTTGAACGCCGCATTGCCTGGGCCGATGCCCAGCCAGGGACGGTCTTGCACCATCTGAATGGCCGCCATCCAGACGTTGATGCGGAAATTGTTGGAACTATCACCCCGTCCCGCCAGCAGGCTGGTGATGCGCGTGCGGATGGGATCGATCTGGGTGGCCGCCACCACCAGGCAAGCGGCTCCAACCAGCAGCACGGAGAGGGGCACCAGACGTCTCCAGAGTGGGGGCCAGTGGCGTGTCCAGCGCAGCAGCAGCAAAAGCAGAAGTACGGCGCCGGCAGCAACCATCCCCAGCCAGCCGCCGCGGCTGTAGGTGAACAGCGTGGCTGTCCCGGCCAACACCAGTGTGGTGCCGGCAAACAGCTGGGCTCCCACGCCACGCCAGCGCACCAGTGCAATCGCTGCAAAGGGAATCAGCGGCAGCAAGTAACCCGCCAGGAGGTTGGGGTTCCCCAGGGGGCCATAGATCCGAATGGTGCCGGCGCTGATGGAATTCGGATCGGCCCAGCCGGCCAGTTCCTCGCTGGAGGCATAGAGCTGTCGCAAAGCCAGAACACTGCTGAGTAGGCTGCCACTCAGTAGTCCTGCGACCAGCCGGTTCCACCATCGTTCATTGCTCAGCAGCAGCTTGCAGAGCAAGGCATAAACGCCCAGGTAGCTGAGCAGTTTGATCAGGCCTTTGCTGGCGGCGATTGGAACCGGAGAACATCCCGTGGCCACAATTGCGATGGCCAGAACAAGCATCAGCCAGCGCGAGATGGTTCCGATGCTCTGTGGTGGCGGACTGCAGAGGCACCACAGCAGCCACAGGGCGCCACAGGCTGTAATCACCAGGGCCAGGCCCGTGCGTGTGAACAGGGGTAGACCCGTGAGCAAGACCAGCAGGAGCAGTCCCGCCAGCCTTTCAAGGCGTTTCAGCACCGCTTGATCCGGAGTGATCAGCCCCTGCCAGCGTGCCAACAGTGGACCACCGCTTGCCGTCTGGGTTGCATCCGCAGAGGCCATCGTGGGGCTTCAGGTGGTGAGTGCTTCCGCCGGATTATCGATCTCCTGCCACCGCTGTTCCAGATCTGACACGGAAGGAAGTGGATTCTGGTTCCGGCGGTAGAGCACCCGGTAGACGGGGAGGTTTTGCTCGAGCACGTAGCGCTCCCGTTCCGTGGGAACCGAAAGCGGGTTGCTGGCGCGCCAGGGCCGTTGATCCTCTGCGGGGCGGTCAAAACAGGCGCTGAGTTCGGTGAGAGCCACCATCGGCTCAATCACGTCGAGAACATCGCTCTGCAGAAACAGCTCACGGCCGGGCTGGAGGGCCGTTGCGATGGCCAAGAGCAGCGCGGGTTGCAGGACCCTGCGCTTGCGGTGCCTTCGTTTGAACCAGGGATCGGGAAACTGTATGGAGACCCGTTGCAGCCGGTCCTGCTCCAGGGCCTTCATCCAGCCTTCCAGACTGATGTTGGCGTTGCAGAACAGGATCCGAACATTGCCGTGTTCCGAGGCGAGCGCCTCTCGATCGGCCGAGGTCACGAGGGGCCGGCGGATTTCAACGCCGAGATGGTTCCAATGGGGATCACGCACGGCCAGGCCCAGCAGGCAACGTCCACGGGCACAGCCGATATCAAGGTGGATCGGATGATCAGGAACGCGAAACAGCTCCTCGGGTGGAGGGAGTTCCAGCGGCAACTGGAAGAAGCTGCTGAGGGGATTGACGTGCTGACGCAAGGTTCCGAGGCGGTGCGATTCGGTTCAACCGAGATTGTCAGAGCCACTGCCAGAGGAGCTTTTTGGGTCCTGGCGAAGCAATCCCCAGCAGGCGGTGTAGCCATGCAGATGCGTCGTCCCGCCGACGGGTCCGATCTCACCGTTACAGAACGCTCCCGCCACAGGAAGGTCAGGCATCAGTTGGCGGGCCAGGCTGATGTCGCCATCGGCACGACCGAAGAGCCCCTTGCCCCGTCCCAGGCAGGCCATGAGCAGTCCGAAATGGACCGTGTCGCCTGAATCAGCCGTCGCTGCTTTGAGCAGGGCAAGGGCTTCGTCCTGGGAGGCGGCGGCTTCGCGCAGGTGAAATTGCACGTTTTGGCCGGCACGCACCCGCTCAGCTACGGCCACGGCGCCATTGTTGGGATCGACTCCGATCAGGTTGCGGATCAGGAAGGCACTCGCTTCTGATGCTGCTCCGTTGGCGTTCAGCCGCAGGCTGCTGCGTTCGACGCCGAGAAACAATGAGTGACGCACCAGCTCGCGCTCTTGTTCGCTGAGGTCGGCCAGAACCCGTTGCAGACAATTGATGGGGCTGGCCTTGGTGCCGCCATCACTCAGTTCCAGCAACACGTTGCGCTGCACCTGCTCGATTGAGAAGACCGGGCCGATGGGGCGACAGCCCTGTGCCACCACCGTTTCGAGTCGCCAGCTCCCCCCGATGGAACAGACCACCGCGCCGGTGACGACGTTGTCATCCAGCAGCAGCGATCCGTGCCGACTGTTGTGGGGTGCTGCGATGCCCCCAATCTTCTCTGCACCCGGATAGGCGTAGTCCAGCCCGCTGATGAGGTCATTGATTCCACTGCTGGTGGGGTCGATCAGCAGGATTTGGCTGCGAGCAGCCTCGGGGGTGAGGCCCACCCAGTCTTGCCATTGCTGGGCGGCTCCATCCAGATCAGGCAGCTCCTCTGTGCTCAGGTGTTGGGTGGCGATCGAGGCCCCCGGCAGGGAGAGCACCGTCACGCTCAATGCAGGCGTCTGCTCCAGCTCCGAGGCGGTGCCGTCGCCGCGGGTGCCCACCACGCCTCCCCCGGTGCATCCGATCCAATGCTTCGCGCTGATCTGGGCGCGAAGCATTGGCAGCAGCCGCGGCAGGTCGGTGGCGTAACCCGTTGAGGTGAAGACGAGGGCGAGATCGGCTTCGCCCCTGGATCGGCCCAGTTGCTCGACCACATCCCGAACGGCTTCGTCCAGGGACGCTTTCGCGGAAAGTCCTGTCCGGCACCTGGCTTCAGCGCCCCCGGAGCGGAACCAGCTGAACGGTGCGAACGGTGCCATGAAGCGGACCCTATCAACCCTGGAGGTCAGCTCGGGACGTTGATAATGGCGGCACTGTGACAGTCCCCAGTGAACGAGCTCACGTACCGCGCTCTGGTGTGGCTGACCTATCGCTTGGCCGCCACCTTTGCCGTTGGTGTGCCTTTGGTCCTATTGATCTGGTCGGCGTGGCGTCGCGAGCCGTTGGTGCTGCGGCTGCTCGGCATCTACTGGAAGGTGGCCAGCCTGATGGCGATCAGCCTGCTGCTGCTGATGGACCAGCGCCCCCTGGGCTACGCCATGGCGGTTGTCGCACCGGTGTTGATGGTGATCAGCCTGTGGTTCTGGGTCGACATCAATGAAGAGCTGGCCGACCAGCCGTCCTGGCGTCCGCTGCCCCTGGCGGTGAAGGTTTGGCGTTGGTCGTTCAGTGGTTTTGGTCTCCTCAGCCTGGGCATGAGCCTTACGGGTTTGGGCTGCATGCAAAAGCTGGAGGCCTCGGCCTGCCTCACCTGGCTGGAGGCCCCTCAGGGCATCCATGGCCTGGCGGCAACAGTGTTCAATTTTCTCTTCGGTGGTCTGTGGACCGAAGCCGTTGCCGCCTTTGTGGGTTACGTCGCCCTGGTGGCTTATCTGGCCGGCCTGCTGCAGTGGCTGTTGGTGCGTCTGCCCCGTTACGGACGCGTGGCCGGCGATTTCTGATGAACGATCAGGTGGTGGTTCAGGCACTGGAGGAGCGAACGCGTGTTCAGCCCCAGCGGGTTGTTCGTCTGCGGGGGCAGGTGGGTGATGTGCCGTTTGAACTGCTGATCTTCCGTGGGTTCAGCAGCAGTACTACCCATCCAACCGCCTTTGACCCCGATGCCTCTGTTCTCCCGGAGGGAACGACTCTGGATCAGGCTGAGCTGCTGCAGGGGCCCTTGTCGCCCACCCAGGAGGTTGTGCTGGCTGGACCGATGCCGCCGAACGACCTCCTGGTTCAGGCCAACTGGTGAGTCCGGCGTTCCAGAACGCCAACACAGCGTCCGCAGATGTGGGGATGCTCAGGGTTCTGACCCACATCCCCCTCGTAGTGCCAACAGCGCTCGCATTTGGTTCCCCGCGCTCGGCTCACCTCGATCGATGCGAGCTCGTCGTCCTGGCTGGCCAGCAATTCGGCCCAAGGCTCGCCGCCAATCTGTAGTTGTGAGACCAGCAGCCAGTCCCGCAGCCCGTCCACTTCGGCATTCCCCGTCTCACTCAGCCAGGAGAGAGCGGCCTGGAGTTCCGGACGACGGGCGTCAATCCGCACGGCTGCCTCAAGCGATGCACCAAGTTCCTGACGGCCGCGGCAGTCTTCCAGCACTTTGTTGACGGCGGCGCGGAGCTCCCGCAGCTCTTGAACCGGAGCGCTCAGAGCAGCATCACGCCACTCGGTTGGAACCGTCGGCCAGCCGCGGTGGAAGACCGAGGTCTCCTCCACGGGGTAGGGGAGGTTCTGCCAGATGTCTTCGGCCATGTGGCACAACACCGGAGCGATCAGTCCGGCCAGGCGTTCGATGATCAGGGCCATCACGGTCTGGCAGCTGCGCCGGCGCTGGTCCTTGGGGGCGCTCACATAGAGCCTGTCCTTGGCGATGTCGAGGTAGAAGTTCGACAGATCGGTGACGCAGAAATTCTGTAGCAGCTGGAAGAAGCGGAAGAACTCGAAGCTTTCGAAGGCTTCTGTGATGTCGTCCATCACCTCGGCCGTGCGCTGCAGCATCCAGCGGTCCAGCAATGGCAGTTCGGCAATGGGGATCGCGTCGGTTGCCGGATTGAAGTCGTGCAGGTTGCCCAGCAAATAGCGGCTGGTGTTGCGCACCTTGCGGTACACATCAGCCAGCTGGCGCAGAATCCCTGCCCCGATCGGCACATCGGCGGAGTAATCCACCGAGCTCACCCAGAGCCGCAGCACATCAGCGCCGTAGGGCGGTTCCTGTTTCTGGTTCTTGCCCCCCTCGATGATCACCATTGGGTCGACCACATTGCCGAGGGATTTGCTCATCTTTCGGCCCTTCTCGTCCAAGGCGAAGCCATGGGTGAGCACCCGCTTGTAGGGGGCGTGGCCATTCACGGCGACCGAGGTGAGCAGTGAACTCTGGAACCAGCCGCGGTGCTGGTCGGACCCTTCCAGGTACAGGTCGGCGGGATAGCTCAGGTTGTTGCGCTGACTAGCGACGGCAGCCCAGCTTGAGCCGGAGTCGAACCACACATCCATGGTGTCGGTGCCCTTGCGCCACTGGTCGGCCTGGTCGGCGTAGGCGGGTGGCAGCAGATCCGCTTCGTCTTTCTCCCACCAGACGTCGGCACCGTGCTCGGCGATCAAGGCTTGGATGTGATCCAGGGTGTCGGCGTTCAGCAGCACCTCGCCGTTGCTGCGGTGATAAAAGACGGGGATCGGCACCCCCCAGGTGCGCTGACGGGAGATGCACCAGTCGCCCCGCTCCTTGACCATCGATTCGATCCGGTTGCGACCGGAGGCAGGGGTCCACTCCACTGCGGCGATCGCATCAAGGGCCTGTTGACGGAACCCTTCCACGGAGGCGAACCACTGTTCAGTGGCCCGGAAGATGGTGGGTTTCTTGGTGCGCCAGTCGTAGGGGTAGCGGTGGCCATAGGCCTCTTGCTTGAGCAGGGCCCCGGCGGACTCCAGCGCCTCGATGATCTTGGGGTTGGCATCCTTGAGTACGTTCAGGCCCGCGAACGGCCCGGCTTCGTCGGTGAGGTTGCCGGCTTCGTCCACAGGGCAGAGCACCGGCAGGCCGTTCTTCTGCCCGGTGTGGAAGTCGTCGACGCCGTGACCAGGCGCGGTGTGCACGAGGCCTGTGCCCGATTCGGTGGTGATGTAATCGCCCCCGATCACCACAGGACTGGTGCGGTCAAGGAGCGGGTGGCGGTATGTCAGACCGGCGAGCAGGGCGCCTTTCACCGTGGCGCGCCGGCTCAGCCGGAGCCCCAGGGTGGCGCTCAGCGTCTCGATCAGATCGGCGGCCACCAGCAGCAGTCGGCCTTCGCCGTCGTCGGCGAGGGCGTAGTCGAGCCGTTCATTGACCGATACCGCCAGGTTGGCTGGCAATGTCCAGGGGGTGGTTGTCCAGATCGCCACCTGCAGGGCTTGCCCCAGGGCATCCGTCTCGGTGGGCAGGTCCAGGCCTTCTGCCCTGAGGGCATCCTGCAGCGCTGCCGGCAGCTCCACGGCTGGGAAGGCGGCGTAGACGCTGGGACTGGTGTGGCCGTCGGGATACTCCAGTTCGGCTTCGGCCAAAGCTGTGCGTGAGCTCGGGCTCCAGTGCACCGGTTTCAGACCCCGGTAGATGTGCCCCTTGAGCACCATTTCGCCAAACACCCGAATTTGAGCCGATTCGTACTCCTTTTGCAGGGTCAGATAGGGCTGCTCCCAGTCCGCCCAGATGCCCCAGCGCTGAAAGCCTTTCATCTGGCCATCCACCTGTTTGCGGGCGTAGGCGGCAGCTTTTTTACGCAGCTTGATTGGTGTCAGCGCCTTGCGCTGCTCCTGATCCATCGACTGCAGCACCTTGAGCTCGATCGGCAGGCCGTGGCAGTCCCAGCCCGGCACGTAGCGCACCCGCCGCCCGTTCAATACCTGATATTTGTTGATGACGTCCTTCAACACCTTGTTGAGGGCATGCCCCATGTGCAGAGCGCCGTTGGCATAGGGCGGGCCGTCATGGAGAGTGAAGGTTGGGCCGCTGTTGTTCAGGCCCAGCTCGCCGTCGATGCCATGGTTCTTCCAGAAGGCCTGCAGTTCAGGTTCCCGTTGGACGGCATTGGCGCGCATGCCAAATCCCGTCTGCAGAAGGTTGAGCGTGGGTTTATAGGAGGGACGTTCCTCAGCGGCGGCGTCGCGCGTCTCCTTGCTCACGGGGTCCCTGCTCTGGCCTCGGGATTATCAGTCTTCGCCCTCTGGAGATGTGACCTCATCTGCTTCGGCTGATGCGGCGTCGCTTTCGTCAGTGGTTTCAGGGGACTCGGGACGCACCCATTTTTTGCCCGTAACCCCTGATTTTCCGGCCGGTTTGAGTTGTTTGGCGATGCCGCCAATGCCCTCGCCCACCCGGCCTGTGGTGATCAAAAGTTGTTGAAGGCTTGTGCGCCAATGATCGAGTGAGGTGAACCGCTGTTGCTCGGTTTCGCTGAGGCTGTTCCAGCGGGCCTGTCCGACCTCGGAGCCCAAGCGTGCGATCAACAGGCCGGCGCAGAGAACAGCAAGCATCGGCGCTCCCCGCAGCCGGTCCGTGCTGGTAACCAAAACGAGACCCAGCAGCAACACCACCGCGCCCCAGACGCCATCGCGGGGGCGGCTGAGTTCAACGGCTAAAAGGGGAAGCAGCAGGAGTGCCAGGCCGAGCAGGAGGCACAGATCGCCGCTGAGGGTCGCAAGCATCCGTGGTGTGGCGGTCTGCTTCCATTCTGGTGCGATCTCTAAAGTCAGGGTGTTGCCCACCTGGCGGAATTGGTAGACGCGCTGGTTTTAGGTACCAGTGGCTTTGGTCGTGGGGGTTCAAGTCCCCCGGTGGGCATTCCTTTCTCTACCGTGGTTCGGGATCTATACAGACTTGTTGCCTGACCTCCGGATGCACCAGAGCACTGCTCAACAAAAGCAGCCTCGTCCGGTTGGAGTGGGCTACCGATCGGTTCCGCGCGAATTCGTTGATCCACCGGCCGTCTGGAACCCCACTGTTGGGCTCTTTCTTGGCGGTTATGCCCTGGCGGCTCTGACCATCTGGGGCTGGTTTGTGGCGGCTTTGCCCCTGCCGTTGCTGCTGTGCACGGGCTTTTTGGCGCTGCACCTAGAAGGGACGGTGATTCATGACGCCTGCCACAACGCGGCCCATCCAAATCGATGGATCAATCAGGCCATGGGCCATGGCTCGGCGCTGTTGCTCGGGTTCAGCTTTCCCGTCTTCACGCGGGTGCATCTTGAGCATCACGCCCATGTCAATGACCCGAAGAACGATCCGGATCACATCGTCAGCACGTTCGGGCCGCTCTGGCTGATCGCTCCGAGATTTTTCTATCACGAGTGGTTTTTCTTTCAGCGTCGTCTCTGGCGCCGCTGGGAGTTGATGCAGTGGGGGCTGGAGCGCAGCATTTTTTTGGTGATCGTTCTGGCGGCGGCACGCTTTGACTTTCTGCCGTTCATCTTCAACTGCTGGTTTGCGCCTGCCTTGATGGTCGGCGTGACGCTGGGTTTGTTCTTCGACTACCTCCCGCATCGGCCGTTCACCTCTCGCAACCGCTGGACGAACGCCCGCATCTACCCCGGCAGGCTGATGAATTGGCTGATCATGGGGCAGAACTATCACCTGGTTCATCACCTCTGGCCATCCATTCCCTGGTTCGAATACAAACCGGCCTACGAGGCCACCAAGCCTCTGCTCGATTCCAAGGGATCACCCCAACGGTTGGGCATTTTTGAAACCCGCCGGGATGGGTACAACTTCCTCTACGACATCCTTGTGGGAGTGCGCAGCCACAAGCGCCGTAGCGGAAAGATGAGGCGAGCAGCCCGTTTCATGCCGGGACGGGGTCTGCGCCGCCACTGGCTTGGTTTCGTTGACCGCATCGCGATCAAAACCGAGCCCAAGCGTTGGGTGTCCCGCTGAGTCGCGTTCAGTCGGCCAGGATTTTCGGAACCCGGAAGAAGTCACCCTCCCTTTGCGGTGCCTGGTTGAGGATGTCCTCCCGAACGGGGGTCGGTTGCACTCCATCGGCCCGGGTGACGTTGGTCACCTCCACAGCTCGGGTGGTTTCTGGAACGCCTTCGGTGTCCACCTGCTGGAGCTGACTTACGTATTCGAGGATGGACTCGAGCTGACCGGTGTAGGTCGCGATCTTGTCCTCGGGTAGATCAAGACGGGCGAGATGGGCCACCTTGCGGACGTCGTCGCTGGAAATCTGGCTCATGACTCGCCGAGGAACGTGCGCAGATCCTCGCTCAACGCGGTGGCGGCTGTCTCCAGCAAGTCGTCACCGTGCTGGGCGGTGGCCAAGGAGGGGTGGGATCCCATGCGTCCATCGGGGTGACGGCGACGGAAGTCGTCAGGTCCATGAATGGGGCCTGCCGGAGCGGGGTCGGGCAGCGGTCGCTGCTTGGTCTGCAGGCTCGGCTCCACGGCGAGGGTGACAGCGATTTCGCTGGGGGTGGCGTGATGACCTTCTTTGTCGCCGTACAGCTCGCGCGCCTGGCGCATCACGGGGCCGGCCATGAACCAGTTGGCCAGCCGACAACGCAGCTGCGGGGCAACGGGGAGATTGCGGGTGGTGGCGGTGCCGTGGGCCTGTGCAAAGGCGGCTTTGGCCGTCGCAATGTTGCCGCCGTGGCCATTGATCACGAATACCCGTTCGAAGCCATGCCGGCCCAGGGACAACACCAGGTCGTGCAGAACGGCCAAAAGCGTTGCCGGCTGCAGGCTCATCGTTCCCGCGAAACCAAGGTGGTGTTCCGCCATGCCGAAGGCCTGGGCTGGGGTGACCAAAACGCCGGTGCGACGTCCCACTTCAAGGGCCACCGCTTCGGCGGTGAGGGCGTCGGTGCCGATGGCGCCCGTGGGGCCGTGCTGTTCGGTGGATCCCAGGGGAATGATCACCCCCTTGCAGCCTTGGAGGTAGCTCTCCACCTCAGGCCAACTGCGCAGGGCGAGGCGAATGGCTTCCGTGCTGTCGACAGGGCCGGGAGTTGCAGCGGTCATTCAGGCTGAACCAATGCCCTGATGATCGCTCAACTCCAGCCGATCAGTGGGCGGTGCCGTTGCCGTCGTACTGATCGGTGTTGTAGTAGCCGCCGCGGGTTCCGAAGAACAGGCAGGCCAAGGGGAACAGCACAACGCTCGCGAGAAGCACTGTGCCGAGGTTGAAGCTGGAGGTGGCTGCGTCCATCACCGGGCCTGAACTGAGCTCAGCTTGGCGTGGATGCACCGCTAATGCATCGGTGATGTGGGTTCTGTTGTGAGTTCCCGTCCTTCTCCGGGAATCTCCAGCCACTCCCTCAGCCATCCGGTGAGCCAGATGAAGGGAAGTGTGTCGGTCAGCGCTGCCAGCACTTTGAACAGGTAGCCGCTGCCGATGAAGCTGAGCAGCTGCGGCAGCACGGACCGTTCCGGCTGTACAGGAAGCACATGGGCGCCGTAATGGCTGATCAGCACCACTGCACTGGTGTCCACCAGCTGGCTCACCAGGGTGGAGCCGTTGTTGCGCAGCCAGAGGGCTTTGCCTTTGGTGAGCCGTTTCCAGAAATGAAACAGCCGCACATCCACGAATTGCGCTGAGAGATAAGCCACCATCGAGGCGCCAATCGAACCGAAGCTGAGCTGCTGAATCGTGCGAAAGGTGCTGTCGTCACTGCCGTCCATGACGGGCAGCACGCCCCCAAGCCAAAGGATCAGCAGCACCCAGCCGTTGAGCAGCAGCCCGACCCACACCACTTGATTGGCTTTCTGTTCTCCCCAGATCTCGCTGATCAGGTCAGTGCAGAGGAACGTGATCGGATAGGGCAGTGCGCCGACAGCCACAACGATCGGCCAGCCGCCAATGCTGCCCAGTTGAAGGAAGCGCGTCAGGCCCAGGATATTGAGCATGCCCAGGGTCCCGAGGAAGAGGCCCGCCAGCACCAGAAACACCCCATCACGCCGTGCCTGGAGGTTGCTGTCCACAGCCTGCAAAGTTCAAGCTGGAACAAGCGTGGCCGCCAGCCGGCAGCCTGTCATCGATTTCGTCTCGCTTCCGCTCAATTTTTTTGCCCGTCCGGCTCAGATCGTGGGTCCTGATCTGGTGGGCTGCAGGTTGGTGAAACGCCAAGACAACGGCAGCCTGCTCTGGGGCGTGATCGTTGAAACCGAGGCCTATTCCCAGGACGACCCTGCTTGTCATGGTTACCGCCGCCGTTCACCGCAAAACGAAACCCTGTTCGGTGAGCCAGGGCGGTTCTATGTGTATGTCAGCTATGGCATCCACCACTGCGTGAACGTGGTCACCGATCGGGGCGACTGGGCCAATGGTGTGTTGCTGCGTGCCGTTGCTCTGCCCGATGAACCCGAGAGGGTTGGGGCAGGGCCCGGCTTGCTGGCACGTCGTTTCGGGCTTGATCGACGTGATGACAGCCGTCCGGTGACGGGCGAACATGAGGTGTGGATGGCCCCAAGGTCAGACACGTTTGCCAGCCAGGATCTTGTGACAACCACGCGGATTGGCATCACCCAGGGCGCTGCAACCCCATGGCGCTGGTATCTGCGGAGCAGTCGCAGTGTCAGCAGGCGAGCTCGGGGTGATCGCATGCCGCCCAGGGCACAGTGCTGGTCGCCATCGCAGGAGCCGTCGTCATGAGTGGCTGGCCGCATCGTCACGTTCTTGATCTCGCGTCGTTTGCGCGAGAAGACTTTGCGGCGGTGCTTGAGCTGGCTCAGCGGTTTCGTTCGCTTCCGATCACCGGTGCCCGGAAACTTCCCGCCTTGCAGGGACGTTTGGTGGCAACGCTGTTCTTTGAACCCAGCACCCGAACCCGCAGCAGTTTTGAGTTGGCGGCCAAGCGTCTGTCCGCAGACGTGATGAGCTTTTCACCCTCCAGCAGCTCGCTCAGCAAAGGGGAAAGCGTTCTCGACACGGCGCGCACCTACGTGGCCATGGGGGCCGACGTGTTGGTGGTGCGCCACCGTTCCACTGGTGTGCCACAGCAGCTGGCGCTGGACCTGCAGCAGATGGGTGAGCGCACCGTGGTGCTCAATGGGGGCGATGGACTTCATAGCCATCCCAGTCAGGGACTGCTGGACCTGCTCACGCTTGCCCGCTTTTTCTCTCCTCAGCACCCCATGCCGGAGGCCCTGCAAGGACGCCGGATTGTGATTGTTGGAGACATCCTTCACTCGCGGGTGGCCCGTTCGAATCTCTGGGCCTTAACGGCCTGTGGAGCGGATGTGGTGTTGTGCGGTCCTCCCAGCCTGGTTCCGGAGGATTTCGCGGGCTTCGTGGATGCGCCGCCCCCAGGTCTGCTGAAGGACCCTGTCCCGCAACGGGGCAAGGTCAGCGTGGTGCGGCGCCTGGAGCATGCACTGCCGGGCGCCGATGCTGTGATGACCCTGCGGCTTCAGAAGGAACGGATGGGCCAGCAGTTGCTGACCAGTCTGGAGCGCTACCACCGCGATTTCGGATTAAGCCATGAGCGCATGAAGCTCTGCGGTGAGAACGTTCCCGTTCTGCATCCCGGCCCGGTCAATCGCGGCGTCGAATTGAGTGGGTCGCTCTTGGATGACCCGCGCGTCAGCCTGGTGGAAGAGCAGGTCAGGAATGGTGTTCCCACTCGGATGGCCTTGCTTTATTTGATGGCAGCTTCTGAATCCGCGACTGAAGCCTCCTTGGTGTCGAGCAGCTCCTGAGTTTGAGGGAGGCCACTGAGTTGATGGGCGTAGTAATCCATCGCTGCCTTGAGGGCGGCATCGGGTTCGGCGATGGAGGGACCTTTGCCGCTGGCCATCGGGAAGTGGGCATCCTCAGCATCAAGGGCCAGATGCTGGCTTGGCATGCCCGTTAGCAGAATCGAGGCCCGTTGCCGGGTCGCCAGGGCGTACAGCCATTTGATGCTCAAGGTGATCCGGTTCTCTTGGTTGGGGATCAAGGCCAGGTGAACGATGGCCCAGAGCAGCAGGCCTAGGCGTCCGGAAACTTTGAAGCCATGCAGGTCGGCGACCGCACTGGCGTGCACCACAGCCATGCTGCCGAAATCGAAGTAGCGGAAGGTGGGGCGGGAACGTCTGGCGACGATCGCAGCGATGTCCTTGCCGATGAACGTGCCGGCCTGTTTCGCGGGAGCTGCCATGCCCGGCAGCGGCTTGCCATTCACGGTGTGGCTGTAGCTGCAGAGATCACCGGCGATGCGGATCTCGGGATGGTTCGGTATCGAGAAATCGGAGTTGACAATGACCCTCCCACCGCGATCGACCTCGCAACCCGTGGCCTTGGTCAGCTTCTGACCCAAATGGGACGCCTTCACTCCAGCGGTCCAGATCACCGTTGCTGCCTGGACTCGAACGTCTCCAGTGGGCCCACCGATCACAACTTCCCCGGGTCGCATGGTTTGGACGCGACCCTGACGCATGTATTCGATGCCATCGCGCTCGAGGCCCTTGAGGGCCGCCTCCGAGAGCTCCGCTGGCATTGCTCTGAGGACCCTGTCGCCGGGGTCCACTAACACGATTCGTGTTTTCTGTGAATCCAGCTGCTTGAAGGCATTGTTTAAGGCCCACCGCATCAGCTCGGAAACAGCGCCAGCCATCTCGCAGCCGCTGGGGCCGGCACCAACGATCACAACCGTTTGCAGAAACTGGCGTGCCTCGGGGTTGGGTGTCTGCTCTGCCTGCTCCATCGCCATCAGCAGACGGCGGCGTATTTCCTCGGCGTGCTCGAGGATTTTCATCGGGGGCGCAAAGGTGCGCCAGTCTTCGTGGCCGAAATAGGTGCTCCCCGATCCTGTTGCCAGGACCAGATGGTCGTAGCTGTAGGCCTTGCCATTGAAGACGATCTGTTTGCCCTCGGGGTTCACCGTGGTGACCTCCCCCAGCAGCACCTGCACGTTCTTTTGTTTGCCCACCAGTTCGCGCAGAGGCGTGGCCACATCACTCCTTGAGACCAAACCAGTGGCCACCTGATAAAGCAGGGGCTGGAACAGGTTGAAGTTGCGCTTGTCAATCAGGGTGATGCGCACATCGGCCTTGGCCAGGGCCTTGCAGGCATGCACCCCTGCAAAGCCGCCGCCAACGATGACCACATGCGGCGCATGACGCAACCGCTCCGCTGGCGGTTCAAGCTCCAGAAAGTAATGGTTGCTTGCCATCTGCAGCCCACCAGATTCTTTCCGAAGGGTATGGATTGGATTCTTGGTTGGCTGTTTTGAACGGTTCTGCTTCAGATCAGCTTGAACCCTTCGAGAAAGAGGCCATAGAGAAAGCCGATGCGACCAAAATCCAACAGTTGTTGGGGCAACTTCAGGGATGGTTCGGAACTGCGTCGTCGCCGAATCGTGAATTCAGTGCCAAGCACCACCAGCAGGGCAGCGACGGGGTCCATCTGCGCGAGAACGCCTGAGACTGATGTGATGGCGCTACCGATCAAAAAGCCAATTAGCCCGGCAAGGGCCAGTAAGGACAATCGTCGCCAGGGATTGCGTGCCCAGTGATCCAGCCTTTCAAGTGCTGCACCAACGTTGGTTTGCAGCCGGGTGGATTGAAGCCGTCGCACGGCAAAGGTTTCAGGGGGAAGAGGCAGGGTCGAAACCAGTGATCCCCATCACCCGGCCATGCCCCTGCCATCACCTGTTTACACCACCCCTGGACAATCTGCAGGCATCAGACACTACGGATAGGAGATTTCAATAAAAAACCCGGAGCAAGCCCGGGCCAGGTGATGAGGATTGGCGAAGCAAAGCCAGAGTTATGGGCTTTGACAACGGCTTGCGCCGAAAGTTATTTGGACTCAGCTTTCGCCTTTCTGGACGCTTTGCCTTCGAGGAGCTCCAGCAGCGCTTCCATTTGTGCCATCACTCCCCGAACTTCGCCTGCTTCGGGAAGAAGGCCGTCTTCCATCACTCCCTGGTGCATCTCACGCAGCTCTTGGCGGATGTAGCGCAGGTGGCTCACGACCTGCTCGCGCTTCGATTGCGACATCGGCTACGGGGGAGTTCAATAACCCCCTTTTACCTCATGGTGGGTCAGGTGCGGCGTGATGGTGCGCGACTTATCGCACCGGCTGCAGCGAGCAACGTGAAGGTGAGCAGGGCTGATGGTCGTGCCACGGTGCTGAACACCACAAGGGCAAATAAGCCAATCAGTGGCAGGTGACGTCGCAAAATCGCAGTGGAGAATAGGGGATTCGAACCCCTGACCTCTGCGGTGCGATCGCAGCGCTCTACCAACTGAGCTAATTCCCCGGTGAGTCAACGCTAGCCGGCACGGCCTGCGTCAAACTGCAAGCAATGGCGTCTGAGGACGGCTCGATGCTCACGCAGGAACGGCTGGAGGCTTTTGACGAGGCGTCGACGGCTGAGCTCGCCCGCCGTCTCGAAGAGGACGACTACCCCTCTCCTTTCGACAGCCTTTCGGATTGGCACCTGCTTCGGGCGCTGGCCATCCACAGGCCCGAGCTGATCCTTCCTTACCACCATTTGGTGGACCAAGAACCTTTTGATGAAGACTGAGCAGGGGTCGCCACTTCGCGGGCGGCGTGTGCTGGTGGCCGTCAGCGGCAGCATTGCTGCCGTTAAGACGCCTTTGCTCGTCAGTGCGCTGATCAAGGCCGGCGCTGAGGTGCGCTGTCTTGTGACCACAAGTGGTGCTGCCTTGGTGAGCCCCGTCGCGCTTGCCAGCCTCAGTCGTCATCGCTGTTACCTCGAAGCAGACCAGTGGAACCCGGCTGCGTCGAGGCCGCTGCACATCGAGTTGGCGGAGTGGGCGGAGTTGACCATCGTCGCGCCCCTAAGTGCCAGCAGCCTGGCCCGCTGGAGCCAGGGTTCAGCGGACGGGCTGCTCGCCAGCGTTCTTTTGGCAACGGAAGCTCCGGTCATTGCGGCTCCGGCGATGAACACGGCCATGTGGCGCCACCCTGCGGTGCAACGCAACTGGCTGCAGATCCAATCCTTTCCTGGGGTGGTCCCCCTGTTGCCGGCGTCCGGTCTGTTGGCCTGCGATCGCGTCGGCGATGGGCGTATGGCCGATCCGCTGTTGATTGAGTTGGCGGCTGCGTCTGTGTTCAGCCGCGGCTTGGGCACTCTCGACGTGACCCTTGATTGGTCGGGGATGTCTGTTCTTGTTTCGGCTGGACCGACCCAAGAGTCCATTGATCCGGCCCGTTTCCTGAGCAACCGCAGCAGCGGTCGAATGGGGGTGCTGCTGGCGCAGGCGGCACGCTTCCGGGGTGCCACCGTTCATTTGGTGCATGGCCCATTGGATCTCCCCGACGCTTGGCTTGAGGGCCTGCAGTGCACTGCGGTGGAGAGTGCCGCTGAACTCGGTTCGGCTCTGGAGTTGGCTCAGCCCCGATCAGATGTGCTCGTGATGGCTGCTGCCGTCGCTGACCTGCGGAGGGATGCTGATCTTCCAGGCAAACTGGCCAAGCTGGAGCTTCAGCAGGCTCTGACCTCCGGTTGGGCCGAGGTGCCTGACCTGCTGTCGAACCTGACCCGCCAACGCCGTCCTGGACAGTTGGTTCTTGGCTTCTCAGCGCTCACAGGCAGTGACGCCCATTTGCTGGAGCGGGCTGAAAGCAAGCGGCTGTCGAAGGGCTGCGATCTGATGATGGTGAATCCCGTGGACCGTGACGGTCAGGGCTTTGGGAACCAACCCAATGGGGGCTGGTTGCTGGGAGACGGTTGGAGACTGGAGCTGCCTGTGACTGCAAAGCTCTCTCTTGCCCATCAGTTGCTTGATGCTCTGATGAAGGTTCGGGATCAGGCCGCGGCGTCGATGGAGTCCTGACCGAGCAGGTCGATGAATGTGTGCAGCTGAAGCCTGGGGATGTAGGGCCAACCGCCGTTTTTCTCCATCCCTTGCAGAAGTGTGAACAATTTCTGGCGGTTTTCAGGAAGGCTTTGGCGGAACGGACCGTCCTGAACGTCCCGATGCAGGGCTTCAAGCTCACGCAGCAGGGTGAGGAGTGCTTCTGGATTTCCCCTCAACTCCTCTGCTATCTCGCCCAGGGCGGCCAGTGCCGGAGCCATCCGGGCCTGGGTCGAATCGGGATCGTTGGATGTCACGCGCTTTCGACAAGTTGTTGAGAGCTGCAAAAGGCTAGCCCTGACGTCATTTTTCGCCCTGTAGGATCCGGATCTGACGGCATTCCGTCCCCATTAGCGTTCAGCCGATTGGCTCCTTCCATGCGCATTCGTCCTCTGCTGGCCGTCGTGCTGGCGCTCTGCCTCGCGTTCTTCACCACGGCCTGTAGTGGCGACAGTGAAGCCGTTCAGCGTGGTGGATCCAATGTCACCTACGACGACATCCACAACACCGGCAAAGCCAACGATTGCCCCACGATTGGGGACTCGGCTCGTGGCTCGATTCCTTTGACCGCCGGTGGCAGCTACGAGCTGCGTGAGATCTGCATGCACCCCGTTCAGGTTTATGCGAAGGAGGAGCCCAAGAACATCCGTCAGCAGGCTGAGTTTGTTGAGGGCAAGATCCTGACCCGTTACACCTCCAGCCTTGATTCAGTTTTTGGGGATCTGAAGGTGACGGAATCTGGATTGCAATTCCAGGAGAAAGGCGGCATCGACTTCCAGCCGATCACCGTTTTGGTGCCCGGTGGCGAGGAGTTCCCCTTCACCTTCTCCAGCAAGTCTCTCAATGCAACTGCTGATGGCTCGGCGTTGACAACCAGCACCGATTTTGAAGGCACCTATCGCACCCCCAGCTACCGCACTAGCAACTTCATCGATCCCAAGGGACGGGCTCTGACCACCGGTGTCCAGTACGCCCAAGGCCTTGTGGCACTCGGCGGTGATGACGAGCAACTCGAGAAGGACAACAACAAGCGCTACATCGATGGAGTGGGAACCATGAGTCTCTCCATCACCAAGGTGGATCCTGAAACTGGTGAATTCGCTGGTGTGTTCAGCGCTATCCAACCCTCCGACTCCGACATGGGTGGTCGTGAAGTGGTCGACATCAAGATCACTGGTGATCTTTACGGCCGCCTTGAAGAGGCCTGATCAGGCTCATCACAACAGGTTGCAAGGGGGGGCTCAGGCCCCCTTTTTTGTGGCGCATTGCAATCCTCCGGCGATCTGGGAGAATCGCCCGATCTTTCCCTGAAGTCATGACCGCCAGTGCTTCCGCTCCCGCCCAGCGATCCGGTGTGATTGCTCCCTACGGCGGAACGCTGGTCGATCTGATGGTGGCCGAGGCGGATCGTGCCGCTGTGAAAGCCACCGCGACCAAAACGATCGAGTGTTCCGATCGCAACGCCTGTGATGTGGAGCTGCTTTGCGTTGGTGGCTTCTCTCCTCTGCGTGGCTTCATGCACCAGGAGGACTACGACGCTGTGGTCAGTGGCCATCGTCTGGCTGCGGGCCAGCTGTTCGGTCTGCCGATCGTGATGGACACCGACCGCGATGACGTTGTGGTGGGTGACAAGCTGCTGCTCACTTACAAGGGCCAGGATCTGGCGGTCCTCGAGGTGGAGGACAAGTGGGAACCCAACAAAGTGGCTGAAGCCAAGGGCTGCTATGGCACCACCTCCATCGAGCACCCTGCGGTTCGGATGATCACGATGGAGCGCAAGTGCTTCTACTTGGGTGGAAGCCTCAAGGGTCTTGCTCTGCCCGAGCGGGTGTTCCCCTGCAAGACCCCGGCTGAGGTGCGTGCTGGCCTGCCCGAAGGCGAGGACGTGGTGGCGTTCCAGTGCCGCAACCCCATTCACCGCGCTCACTACGAACTGTTCACCCGTGCCCTGCATGCACAGAACGTGAGTGATAACGCCGTGGTGCTCGTCCATCCCACCTGTGGTCCCACCCAGCAGGACGACATCCCTGGTGCTGTTCGCTTCCAGACCTATGAGCGTCTGGCGGCCGAAGTGAACAACGACAGCATTCGCTGGGCCTACCTGCCCTACGCCATGCACATGGCAGGCCCGCGTGAAGCTCTCCAGCACATGATCATCCGCCGCAACTACGGATGCACCCACTTCATCATCGGCCGCGATATGGCCGGCTGCAAATCGTCTCTGACCGGTGATGACTTCTACGGCCCTTACGACGCGCAGAACTTCGCTAAGGAGTGCGCTCCCGAGCTCACGATGGAGACGGTTCCTTCCCTGAACCTCGTTTACACCCAGGAAGAGGGCTATGTGACGGCGGAGCATGCCGAAGCACGTGGCCTGCACGTGAAGAAACTCAGCGGCACTCAGTTCCGCAAGATGCTTCGCGGTGGTGAGGAGATTCCCGAATGGTTCGCCTTCAAAAGCGTGGTTGAGGTGCTCCGCGCCTCCTGAAGGCTGAGAACCGGTTTAACATTCCTTCATCTACAAGGCGACCTGTGAACAAGCGTTGGCGAAATATCGGTCTCGGGGCCCTTTTGGTCTTGGCGATCGTTGTGATTGCACCAGCGTTCATTGGTGGCGGCGGTGGTAGCCAGCCCCAGGTGAACACCATCCGCTACAGCGAGTTCGTTGAGGCGGTGAAGGATGACCAAATCAGCCGTGTGCTGATTTCTCCGGATCAGGGCACCGCTCAGGTGGTTGAAAACGACGGCCGTCGTGCCCAGGTCAACCTGGCTCCCGATCGTGAGCTGCTCGGTTTGCTGACCGAACACAGCGTCGATATCGCTGTGCAGCCCTCCCGTCAGACCCCTGGCTGGCAGCAGGCTGCCGGAAGCCTGATCTTCCCAATCCTTCTGTTGGGCGGACTGTTCTTCCTCTTCCGGCGTGCCCAAGGCGGCGGCGGCGGAAACCCCGCCATGCAGTTCGGCAAGAGCAAGGCTCGGGTTCAGATGGAGCCTTCCACTCAGGTGACTTTCACCGATGTGGCCGGCATTGAGGGAGCAAAACTTGAGTTGACCGAGGTGGTCGACTTCCTCAAGAATCCTGATCGCTTCACGGCCGTCGGTGCCAAGATCCCCAAAGGCGTTCTGCTTGTTGGACCTCCCGGCACCGGTAAAACCCTTCTGGCCAAGGCCGTGGCTGGTGAAGCAGGTGTTCCCTTCTTCTCGATCTCTGGCTCAGAATTCGTCGAGATGTTCGTTGGCGTTGGCGCCAGCCGTGTTCGTGACCTGTTCGAGCAAGCCAAGAAAAACGCTCCCTGCATCGTCTTCATCGATGAAATTGACGCCGTTGGTCGTCAGCGTGGAGCAGGCCTTGGCGGTGGTAACGACGAGCGCGAGCAAACGCTGAACCAGCTCCTGACGGAGATGGATGGTTTCGAGGGCAACACCGGCATCATCATCGTGGCGGCCACCAACCGCCCGGACGTGCTTGATGCCGCTCTGATGCGCCCAGGTCGCTTCGATCGTCAAGTCACTGTTGATCGCCCTGACTATTCCGGACGTCTACAGATTCTCGGAGTCCACGCCCGCGGCAAGACCCTCGCCAAGGACGTCGATCTCGACAAGGTTGCCCGTCGGACACCGGGTTACACCGGCGCTGATTTGGCCAACCTTCTCAACGAAGCCGCCATCCTTGCGGCCCGTCGCGAACTCACTGAAGTGAGCAACGACGAGATCAGTGATGCCATTGAACGGGTGATGGCGGGTCCTGAGAAGAAGGACCGCGTGATGAGCGAGCGTCGCGCCCGCCTGGTTGCTTATCACGAGGCTGGTCATGCCCTCGTGGGTGCTCTGATGCCGGATTACGACCCGGTTCAGAAGATCTCCATCATTCCCCGCGGTAACGCTGGCGGTCTGACCTTCTTCACCCCCAGTGAAGAGCGGATGGAATCGGGCCTTTATTCACGGGCCTACCTCCAGAACCAGATGGCCGTTGCCCTTGGTGGCCGGGTGGCTGAAGAGATTGTCTACGGCGAAGACGAGGTCACCACTGGTGCCTCCAACGACCTTCAGCAGGTTGCTTCAACGGCGCGTCAGATGATCACCCGCTTCGGAATGAGCGACGAACTGGGTCCCGTTGCTCTTGGGCGTGCGCAAGGTGGCATGTTCCTTGGACGCGACATCGCTGCGGAGCGTGACTTTTCTGAGGAAACCGCCGCGATGATCGACAAAGAGGTGTCTGAGCTGGTGGATGTTGCCTACAAGCGCGCCACCAAGGTTCTTGCCGACAACCGAGCCGTTCTGGATGAATTGGCTGAAATGCTCGTTGAGCAGGAGACTGTTGATGCTGAAGAGCTTCAGGAGCTGCTGATCAAACGTGACGTCCGGGTCGCCGAATACGTCTGATTTCGATTCGTCTTCCAACCCTTGGCTGGTGCGGCAGGAGCTCTTGGTGGCATCCCTGCAGCATCAGCCTCTTTTATTGGTGATTCGGCCTGAGCCTGACGACCTCGTGGCTTCAGGTTCGGGGTCTGGCTTGTTGGGGCAAGTGCAGCAGCTTCATGCTGCAGGACTGCGACATCTCGAGGTGGCCTGGCTTGACCAGCCAGGCTGGATGGGGTTCATGCAGCGGGTGCAGGACCATTGCCCTGAATTGAATCTGGGAGCGGCCTCGGTGACGGTCACCAAGGCGCTCAACGACCTATCTCGGCTTGACCTCAGCTATGCGATGGCGCCTTTCTGGTGCCCGGAGCTTGTGGAGCAGGCCCGAGAGCTTGGGGTCTTGCTGGTGCCTGGGGTCTTCAGCCCCACAGAGGTGCATCAAGCCATGCAGTTTGGCTGTCGTGTCGTCAAGCTGTTTCCTGCCATCAACCTTGGGCCTGGGTATTGGGGGCGCTTGCAGGCGCCCCTCGGCCCCCTGCCCTTTGTGATTGCCGCTGGAGGTCTCGAGGTGGGCGATCTCCCTGTATGGCTGGAGGCTGGGCATGGCGCTGTGGCTTTGGGCCGCAGGGTGGTGGGTTCGCCGCCTGCCTTCCAGGCACTTCTCGACTGGTTGCATCAATCGACAAGCCAGTGCTGATGCCAACGACTGGTCGACGTGCGTCCAAGATGCTACAGATGAGATAGCTATCTAACTGCGTCATGTCGCAGCTCACGATCAAGCTCAGCGACAAGGCCGATGCCCTGATCGCTCAGCTTCAGAAAGAGATTTTCAATCGCCGGCGCAAGAAGGTTTCGGCTGCAGGGGTTGTGGAGACCCTGGTGGAAAGCGGCGCGAAATCGCAGTCCGACAAGCGTTTTGCCACGTCCTGGACGAATCTGATCAAGGACATCGAGAAGGCGGCCAAGCTGTCCTATGCCCATGGCAGCAAGCCATCCACCCTCAGTGACGAGGAGTGGGCCCTGGTGTTGAGTCATCGCAGCCGCGGGGCGACCGGTCGTGCGCGCCGGACGGTGAAGAAAACGATGGCTGCCAAGAAACCAGCCTCAGCCAAGGCTCAGGCCAGCAAAAAGCCCGCTCGCCGCACCCGGACCCGCAGCGCCGCAAAGACGAAATCTGCCGCAGCGGCGTTGAGCTCCAACGCCAGTTCAGCGGTGGGTTCCGTTTGATCTGACTTGAGGGTGGTGCTCACCAAAGGCTGCATTGCCCCTGCTGCCTCAGCAGGTGATCAGCCAAAACGAGTGCCACCATCGCCTCAACCATCGGCACGGCCCGAGGCAGAACGCATGGGTCATGTCGTCCTTTCCCCGCGAGTGTGGTGGCCTTGCCATCGGAATCGATGGTCTGCTGCTCTTTGCGGATCGTGGCCGTTGGCTTGAAGGCCACCCGGATCACAATCGTCTCACCATTGCTGATCCCTCCCTGGATGCCACCCGAGTTGTTGGTGGCGGTCTTCAGCCGACCATCGTCGCTCGGCAGAAAGGCATCGTTGTGCTCGCTGCCCTTCAACAGCGTTCCATCGAAACCGGAACCAATTTCAAATCCCTTGGTGGCCGGTAACGACATCACAGCTTTGGCGAGGTCGGCTTCGAGTTTGTCGAACACCGGCATGCCCAGACCAATCGAGGGATGGCGCACCACGCATTCGATAACCCCTCCGCAGGAATCACCCTCACGGCCAATGGCTTCGATGCGCTCAATCATCCGCTCGGCGATCGCTGGCTCAGGACACCGAACGATGTTGGCCTCCACATCGTTCAGCTGAACTCGCTGCGGGTCGATGCCGGAGGCTTCGATGGTGTGGATCCGCTTCACCCAGGCCAGGATTTCAGTTCCTGCTGCTTGTTTCAGCAGCTGCTTGGCGATCGCACCTGCAGCAACACGGCCGATGGTTTCCCGCGCTGATGCACGTCCCCCACCGCTGCGTGCCTGGATTCCATATTTCGCCTGGTAAGTGGCATCGGCATGGGATGGCCGGAAGGCGACCGCCATGTCCTTGTAATCCCCGGGTCGTTGGTCCTTGTTCCGCACGACCATGGCGATCGGGGTGCCAAGCGTGGTTTCGCCATCCAGCAGGCCACTGAGAATTTCCACCTGGTCCGCTTCCTTGCGCGGGGTGGTGATGTGGCTTTGGCCTGGCTTGCGTCGATCCAGTTCGGCCTGAATCGACTCGACGCTGAGGTTGAGCCGTGGTGGACAGCCCTCAACAATCACACCCACCCCTCCCCCGTGGGATTCACCGAAGGTGCTGATCCGGAAGAGGTCGCCGAAGCTGCTGCCCATGGCCATTGATCGATGTGGTGAGGCTACGAAGCCATCGGTTCAGATCAACTCCGGATGGGGCAATTTCGGGCGTTCTGTCGTGGGTTGCTGCCGGGCCATCTCGAAATCACAGAAGTCAAACCCAGGCCCCACACAACAGCTCACTAGGGAGTAGACGCCCAGACTCCTTGCCGCCTGCCAGGCGTTGGCGGGAACCACCTTGACGGGGTTGGATGCATCCAAAGCATCACGTTGCAGCCCTGTGCCGTCGGCTTGGCACTGAAAGAGCTCCAGCGTTGCCCCATCAATGTGCGTCCAGGCTTCGTCAGCACCGATCACTCGATGCCAGCAACTGACGGCACCTGCGGGCAGCAAAAAAAGAATCGCCGTCAATGCAGAACGCTCGGCACCGTCGTGGCGTTGAACCCGGTCTGGGCTCCGATGCAACTCGCGGTACCAGCCCCCCTCCGGATGGGGCATCAAGCCGAGTTGCTCGATCAGGGTTTGTACCTGAGTCACTGCAGACCCGCACGCTGGCGCATGTCCTGCACGTGCTGCCAGATCTGAGCCACCCACAGGAAGATCCAGCTCATGCCGATCAGCCAAAACGGCTGGTCCTTGCGAAAGACGTCGAACAGCAACACCACCCTGGGCTGGCTGGAGCGATTGATGGCGGAGTGCATGAAGGTGTCGTCCCAGAGAAATCCTTCACCTTCCTGCAAGTAGTAGCTCTGCCCATCAATCGTCAGTTCGCAGGAACTGCGCCCCTCTCCAAAATTCTCCACATACAACGGCAGGTGATATCTCCACACTCCTTTGAACGGGCCTTTATGGGGCCGTAGAACCTTGCCGGGGGGGAACAGGCTCACGGCAGCGGAAACCACATCGGGGTGATGCTGCAGAAAGCTCCGCAACGAAGGGATCAGCGCCTGATTGGCGGGGTAGTTGTAGCCATAGCCCCTCAAGGGCAGCATCCCCCAGATCTTGCGATCGAATTCATACAGCGTGCGCTGTTGCTGCATGATTTCGTGGTTAGCGGGCAAGCGCCCCGAGAGGGCTACTTCCAGGGTTTCCTGGCGGATCTGCTGGTACGACTCCAACAGTTCCCGATGGGCCGGGAAGCCGACGTCCGCTGGAACGACCGCAGGGTTGTGCAGCGATTGCTCGTAGCACCAGCGTGCGACCTCACGCCAGAAGCGGTAGTGCCATGGACCCCAGCGGATCACGCGTTGGATGGGGGTGCGTTGTTTCCGCTTCGCCTTTGGGCTGCTCACGCTGTGCCGGCTCTTTTGATCGAGGAGCTTTGCATGCTGATTCCCTACTGGGGTGGGATCAAGGCTCTCAGTGTGCGCCAGCCTCGGCGCAGGGTTGTGGCCCAGTCATCGCTGCCGCGGCGGATCAGTCGTGTTGAGGGATAGAGCGGGGTTGTTTCACCCTGATCGGGCCAGTTGGTGATCGAGCCATTGTCGAGAATGACAACGCAGGGAATGCCTAAGGCCCCCGCCAGATGTGCGGTGGTGTTGCTGATGGTGAGCACTCCACGAACTCCCGCGACTTGTCTGGCAAACCCATCCAGATCGAGCATTTGGTCGATGGGTTGGGATGAGCGAATGCGTTGTCCACTCAGTTCTCGCAGTGCACGGATTCGTGCTGGTTTTTCCAGGTACTGCAGGGACTGAATTGGTTGGCGGATGGTTTGGAGCACCGATGCCCAGTCTTCTACGGGAGGCAAGCTCTTGTTCCTGGATTTGGAAAACCAGCTGATGCCGATGCCCTTGGGCTTCTCTCCAGCAAAGATGGATGCTGCCAGCGTGCGGAAGCCACTGATCAGCTGTTGTTCGTCAGAGCCAAACCAGTACGCCAGACGCTCCTGGGCCGCCATGTGCGATATCTCAGCACGGTTCGGAATCCTTGCTGGATCGCAGCAGATCACACCAGGGAAGCTCCTCTCAATGAGGGGATGAAGACGAGGATCGGTTAAGACGATCACGTGCACGATGTGTTCTTTTAGATCGCCGATAAATCTCAGGATTCGCAACTCATCCCCCAAGTCCCGTGTGTTGGGCAGAACAAGAACTCCGCTGCATGTCACATTTGGCCCTGGCCAAATCGGGAGTCGGTGAAGGGTGGTCTCTTCAGATGCTCGTGCCAGAGCCTGCCAACAATCTCTGTAGCAGCGGGCCCGTTCAAAGCGGTTGCCGATATAACGCATTTGAGACCACTTCTTCTTGTCCATGGCCCGTGCTGCTTGAGCGGCGATTACGTTTCTGAGGTCGTCGCTCATGATATTTATTAGAGAGTTTTGTTTTTGATTTTGTAGGTAATTTCAAATGCCTTGATCAAAAAAGATGCAGGTATCTCGTTGTTATTGTGCCACCAGGGTGTCGGCATTGAGGCGGAATGCATCCCAATCGCGACGTACTTGTTGCGCGTAAGGCTGGGCCAAAGAGCGAATGAAGAATTTGAATTCCCAAAGGTGGTTTTCGGCAATATCTTTCAGTTTTTTCTCCAAAGGGGAAGAGTCTTGGTTTCGGTTAAGACGGCGTGCTGCTCTGCGGTGTTTGAGGGCCAGAACTTCCCCCCACTGAGCAGCCATAAGTAGAAACTCTTTGGAGGAGAGCTTAGAGGTGTCAAAATCCCGCTTGTAGGGACAGCGTTCCCGTACAGAATAGCTTTCATTCTCAAGGCTTACCCAGCCCAAGTGATGGTCGGGGAAATCAGAGAGTGCCGTGTATGCATCAGCATGACGGACAGCGTGGCTGGCAAAATTGTCGTTGTATTCCTTGGTTTCCTCTTCGCTCAAATAGCCGTAGGCAGTTGGTTGTCCTTGGAGTTTGATATCCAGGATGAAATCATGATCTTCTGTTTGTTTGTCGATGTCCCGAACTAGGGCGTAAAATCTTCTATTCCCTAGTGAACCTGTGCCCGCTCCTAGGCGCTCAACAACATCCAGTATTTCCATGGGTTTATCTGTTTGTTCAAGCCCCATAAATTTATTCCGGCGCGCTCTATAGTTGGCTAGAGCATCGATCAGTTGTTCGCGACGTGGAATGTCTAGGGCTCGGACTTTCTCTGAATTGAGCTGAAAATGACGATCCTGTTCTCCACTAGTCCATTTCTCGAGCATTTTTCGTCGGGAGCTTTTCCCTTGCGTCTTGTTCAAGAAGCTCGCAAGCGGTTTACAAGTGTTGGCTGAGGTGAATCGTTTTTCGAATAATTTTTTGCTTTTGATTGTCTTCCTGAAATTCAACAGGTAGGAGCGAGAAAATGTGTTGAGAGCGCTATCGATTTCATCTGAATTGTTGAGATCGCGGTCCCAGCAGTCCAGTACGATGCTGACCGCAAAACGCCAAATATCATATTGATAATCAGCAACCAGAGAATCGTCAAAATCATCAAATCCGAAGCACACATTTTCGCCTTGATGCTTAAACGCTCCCATGTTGTAAACGTGTGAATCGCCTTGGAGCCACGTTCTTGACCAAGAAGAGCCTCCGAATTGATGGAGTCTCCATGATCCAGCAAAGTCCTGCCAGAATAAATGATTGGTTCCACGATAAAAGATATAGGGAGATTGGGCCATTTTCTGGTACTTTTTGAATTTTGATTCTTCGGGTAGGAAAGCATTTTGTGCTCGAATAGCTTTAATGATTTTCCCTTCCCTGTCATAGCTTTTTGATTCGCTGATCAGGTCTTTCATACTTGAGCTCTTGGCTTTTACTTTTTTACCTATAGCTGTTGCGCGGCGCATGCTTTACGGTTTTCAAAACAACAAAAAGCCCCCTCCTAGGAGGGGGCTTTCCGATTCAGTTGATCTGAATCGTTTTGGCTGTTCCAGAAGGAACAGGTTGATTCCAGATCAACCG
>NZ_JAUONZ010000017.1:0-907 GCF_030546365.1 Synechococcus sp. YX-04-1 | reverse complement strand
ACCCTTACGATCACACCTTGTGTTTGGGTCTGATGGAGCTCACCTACCGCCCCCGTCGTCTTCGGCGTACGCCCGCCTACGGACGGTTCCCGATGAAGGCCGTGTCCGACACGCTCGGGGTCTCGCGCTCGAACCTGCACGAGCGGGTGAGCGGCAAGACCAAGCCGCGTCGGCGCTATCATAAAGCGCAAGATGCGGCGCTGCTGCCGTTGATCGAGCGGCTGGTCGCGAAGCGCCCGACCTATGGCTACCGGCGGATCACGGCGGTGCTGAACCGAAAGCTGCGCGCCGGTGGCCTGGCGCCGGTCAATCACAAGCGCGTCTACCGGATCATGAAGGCGAACAACCTGCTGCTGGCACGCAAATATACCGAGCGTCCGGAGCAGGGCCATGACGGCAAGGTGGTCGTCATGCGCTCGAACCTGCGCTGGTGCTCCGACGGCTTCGAGTTCACCTGCTGGAACGGCGACGTGGTGCGCGGCGCCTTCATCATCGATGCGCATGATCGCGAGGTCATCGCCTGGCGCGTGGTGGTGAATGCCGGCATCAGCGGATCGGACTTCCGCGACATGATGCTTGAGGCGGTGGAGAGGCGCTTCGGTGATTGCCAGGCGCCACACCCTGTCGAGGTTCTCACCGACAACGGCGCGCCCTACACGGCGAAGGATACGCGCATCTTCGCCCGGCAACTCGGCCTGCGCTCCTGCTTTACGCCGGTGAAGAGCCCGCAGAGCAATGGCCTGTCCGAAGCCTTCGTGAACACGCTCAAGCGCGACTACGTGCGCGTGACGCCGTTGCCGGATGCGGAAACCGCGCTCCGGTTGATCGATGGTGTCGCGTTTGACTTCGCGTTGATGAATTATAGAAGTATTGGAATGTTCGAATTCGAATTCGATTGGGTCTTCAA
>NZ_JAUONZ010000016.1:0-1044 GCF_030546365.1 Synechococcus sp. YX-04-1 | reverse complement strand
CGGGGCAGAACCTCTTCAGGGAAGACGAAGTTTTCGTGCGGCTGGTCAGCCGGTGCCATCCAGGCACGCAGACCTTCATTCAGAAGGATGTTCTTGGTGTAGAAGGTCTCGAATTCGGGATCTTCTGCAGCGCGGATTTCCTGTGACACGAAGTCATAGGCGCGCAGGTTGAGGGCCAGGCCGATGATGCCAATGGAGCTGGTCCACAGGCCCATCACAGGCACGAACAGCATGAAGAAGTGCAGCCAGCGCTTGTTGGAGAAGGCGATACCGAAGATCTGACTCCAGAAGCGGTTGGCGGTGACCATGGAATAGGTCTCTTCTTCCTGAGTGGGCTCAAACGCCTTAAAGGTGTTGGCCTGCTCACCGTCCTCAAACAGGGTGTTTTCCACGGTGGCGCCGTGAATGGCGCAGAGAAGTGCACCGCCGAGGATGCCGGCGACGCCCATCATGTGGAAGGGGTTCAGGGTCCAGTTGTGGAAGCCCTGGAGGAAGAGAAGGAAGCGGAAGATCGCAGCCACACCGAAGGAGGGCGCGAAGAACCAGCTGCTCTGTCCGAGGGGGTACATCAGGAAGACGCTGACGAACACCGCGATCGGACCGGAGAAGGCGATGGCGTTGTAGGGGCGGATGCCGACCAGACGAGCGATCTCGAACTGACGGAGCATGAAGCCGATCAGTGCGAAGGCGCCGTGCAGGGCCACGAAGGCCCAGAGGCCGCCGAGCTGACACCAGCGAACGAAGTCGCCTTGGGCTTCAGGGCCCCAGAGCAGCAGCAGGCTGTGACCCATCGCATCAGCGGGGGTGGACACAGCAGCGGTGAGGAAGTTGCAACCTTCCAGGTACGAGGAGGCAATGCCGTGGGTGTACCAGGAGGTGACAAAGGTGGTGCCTGTCAGCCAGCCACCGATGGCCAGGTAGGCCGTTGGGAGAAGAAGAATGCCGGACCAGCCGACAAAAACGAAGCGGTCGCGCTTGAGCCAGTCATCGAGGACGTCAAACCATCCCCGCTGTGGCGCGCGTCCTACAGCGATCGTCATGAGA
>NZ_JAUONZ010000015.1:0-1181 GCF_030546365.1 Synechococcus sp. YX-04-1 | reverse complement strand
GATGAACGTGAGCACCCCCATTGAGACTTCTGCGCGGTCACAACGACCCACTGACCGAGATCGCCCGGGACGGGGCCCGCCGGATGCTGGCCGCTGCACTTCGGGCAGAGGCTGACGCCTTCGTGGCGCAGCATGCCGAGGAGACCCTGCCGGATGGGCGGCAACGCGTTGTGCGGCATGGGCACGGGCCAGAGCGGTCCATCCAGACCGGGATCGGGGCGCTCGACGTCCAACGTCCGAAGGTGCGCGACCGCGCCACCGATGTGCCGGCGGAACAGAAGATCCGCTTCACCTCTGCGATCCTGCCGAAATGGGCGCGGCGCTCGCGCAGCCTCGATGCGCTTCTACCGGTGCTCTACCTGCGCGGCATCTCGTCGGGGGACTTTCAGGAGGCGCTGGCCGCGATCCTGGGGCAGGATGCGCCGAACCTGTCGCCGGGCGTGATCTCGCGCCTGACCGGGGAATGGCAGCAGGAATATAACCGTTGGCAGCGCCGTGATCTGTCGGCGCGGCGCTACGTCTACATCTGGGCGGACGGCGTCTACCTCCAGGCCCGGATGGAGCCGCAGGCCGAGTGTATCTTGGTCATTCTCGGGGCCACGCCTGAAGGAAAGAAGGAGGTCGTCGGCTTCCAGGTAGGTGTGCGTGAGAGCGCGCAGAGCTGGCGCGAGCTGCTCATCGACATCAAGGCCCGCGGCCTCGCGGTTCCGCCGGAGATCGCCGTCGGGGACGGGGCGATGGGGTTCTGGAAGGCGCTCGACGAGGTCTTCCCGGGCACCCGCCATCAGAGGTGCTGGGTTCACAAGATCGCCAATGTCCTGAACAAGTTCCCGAAGTCCATGCAGCCGACGGTAAAGGCCGATCTGCGCGAGATCTGGCAGGCCGACACCTGCGCTGCGGCGGAAATCGCCATGGAAACCTTCTCCGAGAAATACGGGGCGAAATACGAAAAAGCGGTCAGCTGTCTGACGAAGGACAGGGAGGCGTTGCTCACCTTCTACGACTTTCCGGGTGACCATTGGGACCACCTGCGCACGGGCAACCCCATCGAAAGCGTCTTCGCCACCGTTCGGCACCGGACCGTGCGAACCAAGGGCGCGCTGTCGCAGAAAACGGCGAAGCTCATGGTCTTCAAGCTCGTTCAGGCCGCCGCAAAGACATGGCGGCGCCTGAAGGGCGCC
>NZ_JAUONZ010000014.1:0-2530 GCF_030546365.1 Synechococcus sp. YX-04-1 | reverse complement strand
CCCAGGCCTTCTGCTGGTTTGGCCTGGTGTTTTTCAGTGGCTTCAGCCTGCTGTTCATCGGCCGCTTCTTCCTTGGCACCCCTGATAAGGGTGAGGTCCCTGGTTCAAGTCCAGGATGGCCCATTCGGTGTTGGGGGTTTAGCTCAGTTGGTAGAGCGCCTGCTTTGCAAGCAGGATGTCAGGAGTTCGAGTCTCCTAACCTCCACTGACCGAACTTTATCCCCATCTCCAAGTTATTGGAGTTGAGCTCGATTGGAGTGTGATTTAGATTTGTCCGCTGGATGACCCCAGCTTCCTGTCATTCCAAGTTTTAAGTTTAAAGCTTTGAATTTGGTTGATAAGATGCTGGGCTCGGATCAAATGATCAAGTAATTGATGATTTGATTTGAAGTTCTAGCAGAACCTTGACAACTGCATAGGTGAAGTCTGGAAAAACAAAGCATCTTACAGATGCATTGTTTTGAGTCTGATCTTCTGAAAGGAAGATTGGATCCAGAACAATGAAAATTCTTTTGAGCAAGAGCCGAGACTCTTGAATGTTCTTTGATTCGTGTCGAGCGAATCAGAGTTTGATCTTGTTTTTAGCAATAAAAACTTGAGAATCTGCTTTCAACGGCGGTAAGCGTTCAAGAGGTTAATTGGTCAAGCTACAAAGGGCTCACGGCGGATACCTTGGCACACAGAGGCGATGAAGGACGTGGTTACCTGCGATAAGTCCCGGGGAGCTGGAAGCACGCTTTGATCCGGGAATTTCCGAATGGGGCAACCCTTAATACGGCCAGCTGAATCCATAGGCTGGCACGAGCCAACCCAGCGAACTGAAACATCTTAGTAGCTGGAGGAAAGGAAAGTAAAAACGACTCCCTAAGTAGCGGCGAGCGAACGGGGAAGAGCCTAAACCGATACTTTCGAGTATCGGGGTTGTGGGACAGCAACGTGTATCAGGAATGTTAGGAGAAGTGCTTGAATGGCACGCCACAGAGGGTGAAAGCCCCGTAACCGAAAACTGAACTGAGCTAGCTGTATCCCGAGTAGCACGGAGCACGTGAAATTCCGTGTGAATCCGCGAGGACCACCTCGTAAGGCTAAGTACTACTGTGTGACCGATAGCGAAACAGTACCGCGAGGGAAAGGTGAAAAGAACCCCGGGAGGGGAGTGAAATAGAACATGAAACCGTGAGCCTACAAGCAATGGGAGCCCTACTTATAGGGTGACCGTGTGCCTGTTGAAGAATGAGCCGGCGACTTATAGGCACTGGCGGGTTAAACCGGAAATGGTGGAGCCATAGCGAAAGCGAGTCTGAATAGGGCGTTTGTCAGTGTTTATAGACCCGAACCCGGGTGATCTAACCATGGCCAGGATGAAGCTTGGGTGATACCAAGTGGAGGTCCGAACCGACTGACGTTGAAAAGTCAGCGGATGAGCTGTGGTTAGGGGTGAAATGCCAATCGAACCCGGAGCTAGCTGGTTCTCCCCGAAATACGTTGAGGCGTAGCGTCTCGTGCTCCAGCAGGGGGGTAAAGCCACCATTTCGGTGCGGGCTGCGAGAGCGGTACCAAATCGAGATGAACTCTGAATACCCTGTGTGTAGCGAGGCAGTCAGACTGTGGGGGATAAGCTCCATGGTCGAGAGGGAAACAGCCCAGACCGCCAGCTAAGGTCCCCAAATCAACACTAAGTGATAAAGGAGGTGGGATTGCATAGACAACCAGGAGGTTTGCCTAGAAGCAGCCATCCTCAAAGGAGTGCGTAATAGCTCACTGGTCGAGCGATCCTGCGCCGAAAATGAACGGGGCTAAGTGTTGTACCGAAGCTGCGGATTTTATGGTAGGGGAGCGTTCTATGTGGGGCGAAGCGTTAGCGTGAGCGGGCGTGGACTGCATAGAAGTGAGAATGTCGGCTTGAGTAGCGAAAACATGGGTGAGAATCCCATGCACCGAAACCCTAAGGGTTCCTCCGGCAGGCTCGTCCGCGGAGGGTTAGTCTGGACCTAAGGCGAGGCCGAAAGGCGTAGTCGATGGATAACAGGTCAACATTCCTGTACCGGTCATGTTTTGGGAAGAGGGACGGAGAAGGCTAGCCAAGCCAGATGTTGGTTACTGGTTCAAGCGTTCGAGGCGTTGAGGAGCGGTGAAAACGTTCCGAGCTGAGGCGTGAGTACGAGCTGCTACGGCAGCGAAGTTGGTGACGTCAAGCTTCCAAGAAAAGCTCTATACCCGTTAAGGCATGACTGCCAGTACCCGAAACCGACACAGGTGGGGTGGTAGAGAATACCGAGGTGCGCGAGGTAACTCTCTCTAAGGAACTCGGCAAAATGGCCCCGTAACTTCGGGAGAAGGGGTGCCACCGCAAGGTGGTCGCAGTGAAGAGGCCCTGGCGACTGTTTACCAAAAACACAGGTCTCCGCTAAGTCGCAAGACGATGTATGGGGGCTGACGCCTGCCCAGTGCCAGTCATGGCTGAAATCACTGCAACCGTTCGTCCGACCCGTGAGGAGGTGGTTCCCTCCCGCAAGCGGGTGAAACTTCC
>NZ_JAUONZ010000013.1:0-2531 GCF_030546365.1 Synechococcus sp. YX-04-1 | reverse complement strand
GAGAAGGGCCGTTGGGTGGGCGGCACCGGGCCCGCAGAAGCGGCAGCGGTGCTGTTGCGGCGCAGTGCTCTGCATCATTCTGCGGATTCAGGGCGTTTTTGTACCCTTAATTACAATATTTCCACAGGCTTCACGCCTCAGGATTTGACACCATCTGAGCTTTTCCAGATTGCATCGGCGCGGGTCAGAAGCGCTTCACGGTTTGCGCCGGCGCCAAGTTCGGATATGGCCTGACGAGCTGCCTGCAGAGCGCTCACGGATGCACTTGGGGGGCTCGTTCCATGCGTCTTCCTGGTCGGATGCTCTGTTTTCCGCCGCCCAGGAAACCGCTGGCCAAGGTCCTGCGACAACCCACGGGCCTGCTCAATCACCCGACGATGTTGAGGAAAGGCGCGGCGCAACTCCCGGGCTCCCCGGTCGTTTCCGCGCAGGATGATGGTAGCTCCCAACAAGGGACGGGTCGTGCCGATATCGACCGCAGCAAGTGCCAGGAGCCTTTCGCGCTCGCTCACGGAGGTGAGCGACCATAGATGCCCGATCTTTAGCACCGACATGACTTGCAGGGTCATACCGATCCGGCGCAACCGTCTGGGATCGGTTGTGGCGGCAGCCGTCTTCAGAGCTTCCGCGCCGCGTGCAGCTCGAGCACGAAGTCTGCCTGATACATCGTTGGCCGAATACTTGGCCGCGAGTGTTTGACCGCAGGTTTCGCATGTCATCGACCACGCCAAGCGCCAATGGCGGAGGGCCAGATCGGGTGATTTCGCGACACAACGCGGGCAGTATTGGAAGTCATGCCGCGACACATATTGCACACCGTGATGCGTCGCATCCGGAAGGGTCATGGCCGCAATCTCATGCCGGGTCCGTTGAACTGCCGAGCAGAGGCGAAGCCAGTCTATCTGTCCGAGATCGTTGATACCTTCCGGCACCCTGCCCCGCCCCAACCCCAGATAGCCGCAAAGCTCTTCAACCGAACAATGATTGGCCTTCGCCAGTCGCCCAATCCAGCTGGACAGAAGCTCATCGCGTGACGGCGGTGGCCGGAACGGTAACGATTTGACGTTCACCCGAATGCGGCGGCAGGCTGGCGAGGGATGTTCCAGGCGTGCTTCGTCCAAACCGGCTGCCAGGCCTGAACTGCTTCGTCCGTGATCCGCTCCTCACCGGTCTCGATCGCATCGATAGCCAGGGACTTGATCATGATGAACACGCGCGAGGTGACACCGCCGGTCACTTTCAGGATCGTCCGTAGCGACGCCACTGTCAGGCCTGACCGCTGTTCGAGCGCCATCGCGGCAATCAGTGTCTGGATTAGCCGGGAGAACTCCACATCATCTTCCCAAAGCGGCAGATAGTGTTCGTCCAGACGTCGGGCCAGCTGGTCGTCTCCTCGAACCGCTTCCAGGGCTTCGTTCACACCGAAGACGACGAGCGAGGCACAGAGATCGTTGGCGAGGAACCGGAGCATGTTCAGGAATCGGCGTTGCTCCCGATAGCTGCCAGCAAGCAAATTGTGCACCTCGTCGATCATCAACATCCTAAGGTCCATGTCCCGAAGATGACTGAGCGCGCGCACCTCGAGCTCGGATACGGTATGCCGGCCCCACATCGGCGCCCCGATCGTTGCCAGGATGTGCTGATAGAACCGTCTTTCATCCGGCGCGGGCGGCGCCTGAACCAGCAGTATGGGTGTCTTCGTGGCGCCCAGTTCGGCGTTGTACTGTGTCGGGTATTTACTCGCCATGCGCTTGGCGATCATTGTCTTGCCGATACCGGAACTTCCATAAACCATCAGCCCCGGCATCCGGCTTTGCTGCGGCATTTCCATCAGGGATGTCAATCGGTTGAGAACGATCGTGGCACGGTCAAACGCGATCCAATGGTCGCCGCGGATACGGTCAATTCTTTCGTCTGGGGTCATTGAACTCATCAATCTCATAGGTTGGCAGATCAGGATTGCCCGTGTCGATCGCGAACATTTCGCGCGACGGATCACGGCTTGGTTGGTGCCGGGGCAGCCGCGCTTCTCTTTCGATGTCCAACCGGGCAGTCCGCGTCTTTTGGCGCGCCGCCTCAGCCAGCCGCCGTTGCGCGTCAATCAATTGGAATAGGATCCGCTCGTTGATCCGGCCACCATGTTTTTCCTGCCACTCTTTCCGCGCCCGCCGGCTTTCCCAAAGCGATATTCGCGGGTGGCTGAGGTCCCGGTAGCGCGCCGGGATCACGCGGCCATCACTGGCGATGACCCAGACCTGCGACAGGTCTCGCGGATCGTATTTCACCTGTACCTTGCCCTGCCCGCGTCCAACCAATGACGCGAAGACATCACTCCAGTAATAGACCCCGAAGAGCGTGATACCGGTGCGGCCGAGCTGGCGCCACTCGAACGGCATGAAGCTTATCCGAAAGGCATCGACATCTACAACCTGCCGTCCGGCGGTATCACCGCCCATGTCCGCCCAAGCCGCATTGCGCGGCCCGCCGCGCCTCAGAAACCACCTGCAGTCCCAGCGCGACCAACGGCAGCA
>NZ_JAUONZ010000012.1:0-5321 GCF_030546365.1 Synechococcus sp. YX-04-1 | reverse complement strand
ACTCAAGGGGCAAGCCACCTGGGTGTTCGGAGCCAGCCGCTTCAAGGGCTCCCCGTCCCGGCAGCGTTCGGAGAGCAATGAAGCGTTGGGCGGCACGACGTTCAACTACGACCTTCAGCTGGGGTTGGAGACCTCCTTCACCGGCAAGGATCAATTGACCACGGTGTTGCGTGGCGGCAACTTCGACGGAGACGGCAACGTCTTCGGCAGTGGAGGGCCGTCTGGCTTGGCCACACTGGAAACTGCGTTTCAGGAGGGTGATCGCCCCAATCTGGTGGCGATCGACAAACTCTTCTATTCTTTCCCCTTGGGGGATGAGATCACCATCACCACCGGCCCGATTGTTGGCCAGGAAGACATGCTCGCGATCTGGCCGAGCGTCTATCCCAGTGATCCGATTCTCGATGTGCTCACGGTGAATGGAGCTCCGGGGGCCTACAACAAAAACAAAGGTGCGGGCGTGGGCATCAGCTGGGCCGCGGAAAGCGGAGCCCGCGCGTCGGCCAACTATGTGGCGGCCAATGGTGCATCAAGCGACACCCGTTCCGGTGGTTTCGCCACCGACGAGGCGGGGGGCACCGGCACCCTGCAGCTGGGTTGGGAGGGTGACAACTGGGGCGTTGCTGCCCTGTATTCCAAGGTTCAGAACGGTCAAGACCTGATCGTGTACGCCACGCCCTTCGTCAGGGATCGCTTCAGTGATCGGGGCGTGACCCACGCCTATGCCCTTGGGGGTTTCTGGCAGCAATTGGAGAGCGGCTGGCTTCCTTCTCTGTCGCTCGGTTGGGGCATCAATCAATCCGACACCCAGCGCAAGGGCCAGGTGCGGACCAGTCAGTCCTGGAGGGCTGGGCTGGAGTGGAACGATGTGTTGATGGCGGGGAACAACGCCGGAATGGCTGTGGGTCAGCCTGTTTTTGCGACCGATCTGCGAGGTGGTGACACCCCTGCTGATGGTCAGTACATCTGGGAGTGGTGGTACCAGTTCCAGGTCACCGACAACATCAGCGTCACCCCGGCGCTGTTCTATCTGTCGCGACCGATGGGTGAGCTCACACCGGACGGTTCAACCTTCCGGCAACTGGGCGGTTTGATCAAAACGACATTTGTTTTCTGAGCTGTGAATCAATAGAGACGTCGCGCGGTTGCAACGGATCAACCTCTTGTTGAAGGCCCCGTTGAACGTGGTGGCAGCCCGTCACCTCGCCCATGCTTCGGATTCAAGGGGATGCCCAGTTGCTCCGCGCCCTGCTGCTGCACGCCAACGAGCAGGTGTTGGCTGCAGTTGAGAAAAGATCGCAATTTGGAGGGCTTATTGAGAATGACTTGCAATATCGACAAGAGATCTGTACTGTTGCGAGTAATTCTCAATCGCGATAACCCGTGACCGCGTCTGCTTACCGCTTCCTGCCGGACAATCCGACAGCTCCGTTGAGCATGCCTCGTCTACAGACGGTGCTGATTGATCCGGCAGGGCGTGATCAAGCCTCTGTTCTTGAAGTGATTGAAGGGGTGTGCCGCGTGTACTGTCCCTGCGAAGAAACGGAAGGAATGACTCTGGCGTTTCTGCAGTCGGGTGATCGTTTGCGTACTGATCGTCTTTGCAGCGAAGGCGTTTGCATCGAGGCGCTCACCGCTTTGAAATTTCAGCGTGATGCTGTCTCAACCGACGAGCTGGGCCTTGATGCGGTGAATGAATGGACGCTCCAGCTGCTGCGAGTCCGCCATCTCGGTCAGGCCGAGCAACGGCTGCATGCCCTGATGGCGCTGCTGGTGAACCGACTCGGTTTTCGTTGCCGCGATGCGTTCCAACTTCCGTTTCGCCTCACCCACGACCGCTTCGGTGAACTCATCGGTGCAACCCGGGTGACCACCACCCGTCTGATGTCGAAATGGCGTCAAGCGGAACTGGTGGCCATGGCGTCTGGTGATGTCACGATGCAGCTCTCACCAGAGTTGATCGCAACATCACCCCTTCAGTTTTGACGTTGTGGCTCGCCGGCCTTAGCGCCAGCCAGCCTGCGCCATCACTTGAACCGCCTTCTTCTGGTTGGCACCGATCGCGCTGATGGAGACGTTGTCGGGGGTAAATCGTCCGTACTGTTTCAGCACGTTTGAGGAGCCCTGACTTGTCAGCGGGTATTCGTGGGTTGGCCCAGCAAGCGCCTGGCTTCCCTGCGGAGATGAGAGGAATTCAATCAACTTCAGCGCTTCCCGTTTGTTTTGGGCTGAGGTGGCTATGCCAGCTGCGCTGACGTTCACGTGAGCTGGATTGGGCATGATCAATTTCACATTCTTTGCCAGCTCCTGATCACCCTTGCCATTGTCTCCGGCTTGCATGCGTGCCAGGTAGTAGTGATTCACAACGCCAACGCCACATTTGCCCTGGCCAACGGCACGGATCAGGGATGTATCTCCCGAGAAGAATGGCTGCTTGACATTGCCCACCATTGATCGGACCCAGGCTGTTGCTCCGGCTTGACCCTTTAAAACAATTTGGTCAGCAACAAGGGATTGGTTGTAGACATTCTTTCTCTTGCGCAGGCAAAGCTTTCCTTTTAATTCTGGCTTGCTGAGATCGTCGTAGCTGTTGATCGTGGAGGGATCAATAAGCTTGGGGTTGACGATGATAGAGCGCACGCGCCTTGTTAAGCCAAACCAGCGGTTGGATGGATCCCGATAGCGCGCCGGGATGTTCCTTTTCAGTTTGTTGCTCTGAGCCGGCTGTAGCAATCCTGCATTGGCTGCATCGTTGATGCGCGCAGCATCCACCAAGAGGATGACGTCCGCCTTGGAGTTGCTTCCCTCTCGTTTGAGCCGTTCCACCAGCGAGATTCCGGTGGCTTCAATCAGGCGAACTTTGATCCCTGTTTTCTCACTGAAACGTTTAAAAACCTGCCGGTCAGTGTTGTAGTGGCGACCTGAATAAACACGCACTTCCTGTGCACCAACAGCGGTGCATCCAACCAGTGGAGCGACGAGGCAGAGTCCAGCGAGAAGCTTCAACATGGCTTTACTCTTCATCCCACCATCATAGGTCTTGGATGTCATCTCACTGAGCCAGTTTGTGCGATGTTTTCGTATCATTTGGTCGACTCCCTAGGGTGGTCAAAAGGTTTGCACTCATTGCGGATGGATCATCTTGTACGTCCACTGCTTTCAAAGGCTGATGTTGATTCCATTCATCAGCAACTGAGTGCTGATGACCTGCCTTGGCTGGATGGACGACTCACGGCGGGAGAGCAAGCGGCCTCGGTTAAAAAGAATCATCAACTCGATCCTGAATCTCCGTTGGCGATTCGGGTGGCGAACTCGGTGTCGAAGGCATTGAAATCAGATCCTTTGATCAAGAGTTTTTCTTTGATACGCAAGGTACATAGTGTTTTGATCTCCCGCTGTGCCTCTGGCGATGGATATGGATGGCATGTGGATAATCCGTTTTCCCGTTACGGCCGGCGCGATCTGTCTTTCACTGTATTTTTAAGCGAGCCGTCCTCCTATCAAGGGGGAGTTTTGCAAGTCCAGACGGGGCAGCATGGTGAGGAATTTCGTTGTTCCGCTGGTGAGGTGGTTGTGTACCCCAGCTCGTTATTGCACTGCGTTGCGCCTGTGACGCAGGGGGCACGCTATGCCTGCGTCGGCTGGATCGAAAGCTATGTGAAATCCGCTGAGGATCGTTCCTTTCTGTTCAACCTGGATGCTGGGGCGCGTGGATTGCTGGCCAAGCATGGACGTTCGGATGAGCTTGATCTCATTTTTCAGGCCTATTCCAACGCTGTGCGGCGGCTCTCTGGCTGACGATGTTTCAAATGATGCGTTGACCTGGCTCATTCGTAGCGGCTTGGGCGCTAGCGTTAATCATAATGATTTTTTGGCATTGGAACATGGCCAAACCCTCTGCGGTCACTGTGTTTTTAGCTGCTTCCTCTTTGCTGCTGGCTTCAGCTGATTTACCGGTGGTGCAGGCCCAGGATGGCGGCGGTTTGAAGGAGTGGTCGACGGATCAAGCTGTCGATGACGACAGTGTGATGGATGAAGAAGCTGAGGCTCTTCTCAAAAAGGCTGAACAAGAAGATGTTTGTGTTCCCATTGGTGAGGGTGAGAACTGTTGGTGAATCTGTGATTCAGACCTTTTGAGGGGCGCTAGCCCCTCTATATTTTTGCAAAAAAAAGCGCCCCTAAGGGCGCTTTTTTGTTTGATTGTTGTTGGTGATCAGAATTTGAAGGTGGTCTTGACCAGACCGCCAAACTTGTTGGCACCATCAATTTGATCCTTACCCTTGGCATCATCAACCCAGAACACTGCGGGAGTAATGGTGATGTTGTCGGTTACAGCGAAGTCGTAGTAAGCCTCGATGGCGAAGTTTTGGTCGCCGCCATTGGGCCGGTCACGAATTTCGGTGGCGTAGCTGGAGTAGGAACCGAAGCCCAGCCCCATTTTGTTGCCTTCGACAAAGGCGTCCTTCCAGTTCAGGCCAACCATCCAGCCTTTCACTGCCTCGGCATTGCCGTAGGTCTCACTATCAGCCCAGCCGAAGTCCACACCCGCACTGATGGTGGGAATGAAGCCGCTGTCGTCTGGTGACCAGTAACCGCGCAGACCGACGGCATGAAGGGGGTGAGCCAAATTCTTTGCAGTCGGGGTCGAATACCCCATTGCTGCCTTGGACTCCGTAACGCCATCGTTCTGCTGTGCATTCTTCAGGGCATAGAGCGCTGAAAGGTGCCACTTGCGATTGCCATAGCCCACTTGGCTCAGCAGGTAGGCATCGGTGTTTTCACCAAACATGCCTTTTTCTGAATTGCTCGTGGCACCGTCACCACCATCGGCGACGTAGTTGACCGCGATGTTGATGGCTGCCTCGCCAGGATCAACATCCTGACGCCATTGCACACCAAAGCCTTGGCCGGTGCTCGCACCAAGAACAGCACCGTACCCACCCAGTTTGAACGCCTTGAGGATCGGCTTGTAGCGGGTGGGCGTCTCGATCATGTAGTAGTTCTCGATCAACGCACCAACGGTGACCTTGAACTCATTGCCGATGGGGAAGCTGTACCAGAGCTTGTCTACCTTCAAGGTGTTATCACCACTCTTGGCATCAGACAAATAAGAGTCTGATTGCGTCCATACGTTGTTCATGTTGCCCGCCCGTAGACGGGTGTACAGACGATCCTTCCCGGTAAAGGAGGTGTTGAGGTTCAGGGTATAGCGATAGGAGAAATTGAAGCCATCGTCTTCGCAGGCGCCTCCTTTCTTGTTGCATGCATCGCGATCCGCATACTTCACGGCGCCCGTGAAGAAGTCAGCCTTACCTTTCAGC
>NZ_JAUONZ010000011.1:0-11443 GCF_030546365.1 Synechococcus sp. YX-04-1 | reverse complement strand
CCAGGTTAGCCAGAGCCTGATAGGCCCAGTCGGTGGGGTAGACGTCGGAGAATTGGGTGACGCTGGTGACCTGATCAGCGGAAGCCGCGTAATCAGAAACGCCGTTGATGTTCAGCTCGGCGGCATTGGCACCACTGGCGATCAGGCCAAGGGCAGCAGGAGCCACCAGCAGTTGCTGGAAAAGCTTCATTTTGGGTTCTCACACCAAGAGAAAAGTGCCGGCAAGACATGCCAGCGGCTTCACGCTATTGGCGCGAGACAACCATGTCGGTAACAGCAACTCAAGGGTTGTTTATGTATCGGTTAAGACCATTCCTTCATGCTGGAGCCGCATAAAAAAGCTCCCCACCGAAGTGGAGAGCTGAAGAATCTGAAAGGGATAAGGCCCCTGAAGGGGCCTTAAACCAAGGATCAGAACTTGAACTGGGTCTTGACCAGGCCGCTGAAGGCGTTCATGCCATTGGAGTCCTGAGAAGGGAAGGGCTTGCTCAGGTAGGTGATGGCAGGAGTCACGCTGATGTTGTCGGTGACCTGGAACTTGTAGAAGAATTCCCAGGCGTAGCCGGCGCCTTCTTCGACAGCGTCGCCGTCAACAGAAGCGACGAAGGTGGGCTGACCAACGGCCATACCGAAGGAATTGCCTTCGATGAACACGTCGTCCCACTCGAGACCCACGTACCAGGACGCGGTGTAGCCGTCAGTACCGCCGTCGAAGTAGGTAGAACCCACACCGGTGCTGATGGAAGGAATCCAGCCGGAATCTTCAGGAGTCCACCAGGCACTCAGACCCCAGGAGTTGGTCTGACCACCGATACCCGAAGCGATCGCAGCTTGAGGGTTGGCGTTACCGATGTACAGCTTCTCAGCGTTGCCGGAAGCCTTGGTGTAGGCAGCAGCAATACCCCAGTTCTCAGGCGCATAGGCGATCTGAGTGGTGGCGCTGAAGTCGGCACCATCGGTTCCGATACCACCCGTGTTGGGGTTGCTGTCGTTGCCGTTGGTGGAGAGGTAGCTGGTGGCGATGCTGAAGTCGTCGGACTTCCAGTACACGCCAGCACCAGCGCCGAGGGCCAGGTTGTAAGCACCAGGCGCGCCAGCGTAGGTGAAGAAGTCGTACGTCATGGCAGACGGATAGGCGCTAGGCCACACCGGAAGCATGTCGTCCATACGAACCACAGGGCCGCCAACCACGGTGAAATTCTCACCGATGGGGAAGCTGTAGTACATGCGGTTCACGACAACAGCGTTGTCGGAATCGAAGCCGTACTCCTGGGCGAACAGGCCGGTGTAGACGTTGCTCATGTTGCCTGCACGCAGGCGGGTGTAGAGCAGGTCCTTACCGGTGAAGGAGGTCTCCAGGTTCAGCGCCAGGTTGTAGCTGAAGGAGGTGCCACCGTTGGTGGCTTCGAAGGCATCGCTGCCACGGCCGTGAGCCTTAGCGGCACCGAAGACCCAGTCAGCCTTACCTTTCAGCTTGGTGGTAGTGGAGAACTGGGTTGCTTCCAGTTCGCCAACGCGGGCCTCGAGGCCGTCAACGCGACCCTTGAGGATGGCCAGCTCGGTTTCGAATTCCTTGAGCAGACGACGCAGCTCGTCGGTCACTTCAGTAATCCGGTCGAGGCAAGCGTTCAGCAGGGCAGCCGCTTCGTAGCGGGTCATGGCCCGGTTGCCACGGAAGGTGCCGTTGGGGTAACCGGCGACGCAGCCGTAGGTCTCCACCAGGTTGGCCAGAGCCTGATAGGCCCAGTCGGTGGGGTAGACGTCGGAGAATTGGGTGACGCTGGTGACCTGATCAGCGGAAGCCGCGTAATCAGAAACGCCGTTGATGTTCAGCTCGGCGGCATTAGCGCCGGTGGCCAGAAGGCCAAGGGCGGCAGGAGCCACCAGCAGTTGCTGGAAAAGCTTCATTGAATTCCTCACACAGGAAGTAGGCGCAACTACGCCATTTCCAGATTGTGAGGGCTGCTCGCCGACCAACCAACGCTGCCTGTGCCGGTCCTTACATCGACATGTATCAGTCGATACTGTTCTTCTCAAAGCGAGGCCTCTTAAAAACGATGCCCCCGCCCGGAAGTCCGGACGGGGGCTCTCGCCGGGTCCGCTTTTGCCGCGGAACCGGATGATCAGTAGAAGGCGCCGTTCAGCCGGCGTTCTCCGCGATCAGCAGACCCTGAATCAAACAACTGGAAATCATGGACACCTCCTCCTGAAGGATTGTGAATGCCGGCAACGCCTTCGGAATGATGACCACTCCCCGAAGGAAGCATTCACCTCTCCACGCCGCTGCACCCTGAACACCCGGACCATACTCAGTTTTTGAAGTGATGAGGGGCACCCATGCGCTCCGGCTCAGCTCCTGAACCAGCCCCCTGGAGCGCATTGGCAGGGCTCGGCTTGGCCGCCGCCGTTCTGACCCTGATCGGCCTCGGTGATCTCCCCCTGCGGGACTTCGATGAAGCCACCGTGGCCCGGGTGGCCTTCGAACTGCGCCAAGGGCTCGGGGAAGCCCCGTTGCTGCCCACCCTCTGGGACCAGCCTTACCTCAACAAGGCGCCGGGTCTGCACGGTTTGATCGCCCTCGTGATCGGCGCAACAACCAGGCCCGACCAGCTCCCCTCGGAGTGGACGATCCGCCTGGCGCCGGCCTTGCTGTCGTGCCTGGTGGTACCGATTGGGGGCTGGCTGCAATGGGTGCTGCGACCAGGGGATCGCTCCAGCACCCTCGCCACCAGCGTGATCCTGCTGACGCTGTTGCCGGTGGCCCGGCATGGACGTCTGGCCATGCTGGATGGCACCCAGCTGACAGCCATGGCTCTGCTTTGGCTAGCCCTGCTGCAGCTCAACCGCAGCCGATGCAGCGCACTCTGGGGAGCAGTCGCCGGCCTGATGGCCAGCGCCATGCTGCTGCTCAAAGCCCCGCTTCTGGTGCCCGCGGCGGTGGCCGGCGGATTGGCGCTGGCCTGGGGCCAGGAATGGAGAAACTGGCATAACAGGGCTGCAGCCTTGATCGGGATGCTGCTGGGCCTGGCACCGGGGATCGGCTGGCATCTCTGGCATGCCCACATCCGAGGGGGAAAAGCACTCTGGCTCTGGGGCGGTGATGGCGCCGGGCGGGTTCTTCTGGATGCTGGCGAAGGCAGTGATCTGGGCTGGCGGGTCCCGGTGATCGAAGTACTGGAGGGGGGCTGGCCCTGGCTGCCGCTGCTGCCCTTCGCCCTGGTCTGGGCCTGGCGATGGCGTCAGAGCCGCTGGGGGCGTTGGTCTTTGGCCGGCCTGCTCACCCTGGCCGGTGCCATTCTTCCGCTGCGCACCCAGCTCCCCTGGTACAGCCACCCGCTCTGGCTGCCCCTCGCCCTGCTTTGCGCTCCGCTGCTGGCTTGGCTGGTGGAGCAACCCTTTTCCTCTAAGAATGCGCCAGAGAGTCCAAATCCCCCTTGCCGCTGGTTGCTGTTGCAGCTCCCCGCGTTCTGGTGCGGGCTCGGAATGCTGCTCCTGCTGCTTTGGCTAAGCAGCTTCAGCAGCACCGGCAGCAGCCTTGTGCCCTACCGCGGCCTGGCGGGTGTGCTGGGCCTCGGCTGGTGTGGCGGCGGATGGTGGCTGCGCTCTGCCGCACCACAGCGACGACGCCTTGGGTTGATCAGCCTCAGCTGCGGCAATGTGGCAGCGCTGGCCCTGCTGTTTCACTCCCCCCTGTGGTTGTGGGAGCTCAACGAAACCTGGCCCGTGCAACCGGTAGCAGCCTTGGCCAGAGCCAACTCGGGAAGCGAGATCAGGCTGAAGGGGTACGACGAACGTCCCAGCCTCAACTGGTATGCCGAACAACGCATTCAGCGATTCAAAGGTGGCCCAGGTCGCCGGCTCAGCGACAAGCCCCAGGAGGACTGCATCAACGAAGGCCAAGCAGGGCGATGGACCCTGTCCAACTGTCGGTAGCCTGAGCTCGACTGGAGCGCACTGTGTCGTCCACCGCGGAACGTGAAGGACCGATAAGCCACAGCGGCCTGTCCATCGTGCTGCCCACATTCAATGAGGGTGGTTCCATCCGCCAGGTGATCGAATCCCTGCTGCACCTGGGGACGGATCATCCGCTCGAAATCCTGATCGTCGATGACGATTCCCGCGATGGCACCCCTGATCTGGTTCGCGCCCTGGCCCGACAGGACCCAAGGATCCGGATCATCCAACGGGTCGGACGCTCTGGACTGGCCAGCGCCATCAAAGAAGGGCTGATCGCAGCCCTCTATTCCATCGCCGTGGTGATGGACAGCGATGGCCAGCACGAACCTGCCTCCGTTGGCGAGGCCGTACAGCTCCTGGATCGAGAGGGACTGGACCTTGTGGCGGGGAGCCGCTTCCTCGACCACTCCGAAATCCGAGGCCTCAGCGATCGACGCACCGATGGCTCCACACTCGCTAACCGTCTAGCCCGTTGGAGCCTGCCAAGGTCGTACCGGCACCTGAGTGATTGCATGAGCGGCTTCATCGTGCTGCGCCTCGACCGCTGCCTGCCGCTGGTGCGTCAAGTGGATGTGAACGGCTTCAAATTCTTCTACGAACTCCTGGCCATCAGCCGCGGCCGGCTGCAGGTGGGAGAAATTCCGCTGCGTTTTCAGCCAAGGCTGCATGGCAGTTCCAAGCTCGATCTCGCCGTCCTCTGGGACTTCGTCGTGTCCCTGATTCACACCGCAACCCTGCGGCTGCTGCCGCGTCGGGCCATCAGCTTCGGGCTTGTGGGTGCCTCAGGCGTGGTGGTGCAGCTGCTCTCCACAGCACTGCTCATGGGTCTGTTCGGCCTGGCGTTTCAGCAAGCACTTCCGGTGGCCGTGATCACCGCCGCAAGCTCGAACTATCTGGTGAACAACGCACTCACCTTCCGCGACCGACGCCAGAGCGGAAGGCATTTGATCCGGGGGTTGCTGAAGTTCTTGCTGGTGGCCTCCCTGCCGGCCCTTGCCAACGTTGGCCTCGCAACCAGTTTTTACACCCTGATCCAGGCCCATGCGCTCTGGGCCCAACTGGCGGGCATTGTTGTCGTCTACGTCTGGAACTATGCGGCGTCATCCCGCTTTGTCTGGAACAACCCCTAAGCCAGCCTGGCTGCCCATCGGCCTGGGAAGCCTGCTGCGGCTGGTGCAGATCTGGATGCCGGTGCTGGGGGTTCACAGCTGGCGGCAAGCCGACACCGCAGCCATGGCCAGGCATTTCAGCCAGGCAGGAACACCGATCTGGATGCCGCAGATCGACTGGGGCGGTGCGAGTGCAGGCTTCGTCGAGTCGGAATTTCCCCTCTACCCCTTTCTGGTGAGCCGCCTCTACGGCCTGATGGGGGTGCAGGAATGGCTGGGCCGCGGTTTATCAGTGCTCTGCAGCGCACTGACCATCTGGCTGGTGATGCGCCTGGGCAGACGTTGGTTCAACCCCGAAGCCGGTTGGTGGGCGGGCCTGGCCTTTGCCATCGCACCTCTAGCGGTGTATTTCGGGCGCGCCTTCCAGGCCGAAGCTCTGTTGCTGCTGTGTGCTGCGGGGGCCTTGGAGAGCCTGAGCCTTTGGAGTGAGAGACGGTTGCCCTGGGCCCTGGCCCTGAGCTGGGTTTGCTTCACCACCGCTGGCCTGATCAAGGTGATTCCACTGCTCTGGTTGGGGCTACCCCTGCTGATGGTGCAGCTCAGCTCCAACCCTCAAAGGCAGGCCCCACCCCTGCAAACCTGGCCCGGACGCATGCTTCGCCTGCTGGGGCGTCCTGGCTTCTGGCTGTACATCGGCACCAGCCTGATGGCGATCGCCGGCTGGTACTGGCATGCCCATCAACTGGGACAGGCCAGTGGACTGAGCTTCGGGTTCTGGGGATCGGGAGCCGATCGCAGCAGCCTGAGTCTTCTGCTGGACCTCAACGGCTGGATCAATCTGTTGCTGCGGGTGGGCCTGCGGCTTCTGGCGGTGGTAGGGGTGCCGTTCCTGCTGATCGGCCTCGGAGCGAGCTGGCGTAGCGGCGGCGGGCAGATCGCCATCAGCGGCTTGATCGGCGTTCTGCTTTGCACGGCCGCCACGATGCGCTCAAGCACGATCCATGAGTACTACCAGTTGCCGCTGCTGCTGTTCAGCTCGCCACTGATCGGCTTGGGCTGGCAGACCTGGCACCAAACACGTCAGCGCTGGCAGCCTCAACTGTTGCTGAGCCTTGCCCTGGTGGTGAGCCTCACGGTGCTCTCCCTGGATTACTGGGCCGTGGAGCATCGCCAGCGAGACGCATGGATGCCATTGGCCCTCACCATCCGCAGGGATCTGCCCAGCGAGACGCGGATTGTGAGTGTCACCAGCACCGATCCCACCCTGCTCAACCTGGCCCGCCGTCAGGGCTGGCTGATCTCCAGCAAACAACTGACGCCGGAGCGACTGCAGCGCTGGAAAAGTGCTGGAGCCAGCCATCTGGCCGGCAGCTTCGTTTGGGACAAGACCTACCGACCGATGCCGGAACGGCGGCAACAGCTCCTGCGAGAGATGGTGGACGCCAGCCCCCGCGCCTGGGTGGACTCACGCAGCCAGACCTATCTGATTCCGATCGATGACCTCCAGCCCCAGCGCTGACCTCAGGCCAGCGCGCCCGCGGGGCTGTCCCCCGCAGCTGCTGGCGCTATGCGCAGGGCTGGGCCTCCTGCTCTGGGGCATTGCGGCGACACGCCATGGCCTGCTCCAGAGCAATGCCTACGACCTGGGGCTGTTCGATCAATGGGCCTGGCTGATCGGATCGGGAGCGGCACCAATCTCCTCGATGGAACAGGTGCATGTGCTGGCCGACCATGGGGCCTGGATGCTCTATCTAGCCGGTGCGGCCTATCGGATCCTGCCCAGCTTGCATTGGCTCTTGGCCAGTCAGGCCCTGGCCCTGAGTTGCACCGCACTGCCGGTTTGGTGGCTAGCTAAGCAGGCTGGCTTGGGACCTCGGCAGTGCTGGCTGGCCTGCGGCCTCTGGTGGCTGCAACCGGTGGTGTTCAACGCCGCACTGTTCGATTTCCACCCCGAAACATGGGTGATGCCCGCCTTCGCTCTGGCGCTCTGGGCCGAGCGCGAAGGCCGCCCCCGGCTCTGGTTTGGCTTGCTGCTGCTGATGCTGGGCTGCCGCGATGGCCTGGTGCTGATCACAGCAGGCATGGCCGTCGATCTTGCCTGGCGCCGGCGTTGGCGGTGGTGCCTAGCGACGGGAGGCCTCAGCATCGGATGGCTGCTCCTGCTCAGCCGTTGGCTGTACCCACTGCTCCGAGATGGAGAAGGCCCCAAGGCTGCAGGGCGGATGTTCAGCCACTTGAACGGCGGGCCGATCAGCGTTCTCAGTGGCCTGGATTGGGGTGGCGGAGCGGAATATCTGCTGCTGCTTTGCCTGCCCTGCATCGCCTTGTGGCGTCGGGCCTCCCTCAGCACGTTGCTGATCGGGCTGCCCTTGGTGCTGGTGAATCTGCTCTCTGCATCCACCAGCTACCGCACCCTGGTGCATCACTACAGCCTGCCCCTGGCGGTGGTGGCCGTGGTGGCCTGCATCGATGGCCTGCGGGGGCAACCCCAGTCCCAGCGAGGCTTTCCCTGGATGCTGTGCTGGGCCATGGCCTGCTGGCTGATGCTGGCCAAACCCTGGTTCTTCACGGGGCCCTACCTGGGCCGCCTGCCTCAACTCCAAGCCGTTGATGAGGCCCAGGCTCTGATCCAACCGCAGGACGCGGTGCTCACCACCAGTTACCTAGTGCCACAGCTCAGCCAGCGCACCAACATCGGCTTCCCCAAGAAAAAAATGAGTCCATCCCCCACAGCGGGACCCTGGAACGTGCTGCTGCTCAACCCCAATGACCCGGGCTGGGGATCAAGCCGCGAGGTGCAGGAAAGGTTGCTTACTCAAGCCACCGACAAGAACTGGAGCTGCCAGAGCTGGCCAACTGGCCTGGAGCTGTGTCGGGCACCTGCCGCTGCAGAACAACAGCCCCGCCGTGGCAATGCACCAAGCGATAGTCGCCTGATGCCTTGAGCTTCCGCAGTTCCCGCTGAATGCGCTGCTGTTTGTTGCGCGATCCCTTGAACACTGGAGCCAGGGGCGTGTAGTAACCGGGCAGGGCCACAACCCAGTCCACAGGTTGAACGCGTCCCTGGCGATCACGGTATTGAACATGCCGCGGGAAACGAATCGCCGCCTCCCGCTGGGCCAACAACGGCAACAGAGGCGTATCCGCCGCCACGCTGGCATCCGCTGGAATCAGCGCCACCGCCTCCGCAGCCGCCTGGCGACGCTCCAGCATTTGCTGAGGAGACACATAGGTCCAGGGGGAAAAGCTGTCAGGGATCACCGCCGAGAGCGTGCGATGGGGGTTCGCCACCAGCGTGAGCACAAGGCCAAGAGATAGAGCTGCGGTCCAACAGCGGCGCAGCCAGGGCTTCGACCACCCCCCAGGATGGCGTTCCCACCAGAGCACAGCACCGAGATAGAGCCCCGGCACCAAAGCCAGCACATAGCGCAGCGTGACGGACAAGGCCGATCGCCCCTGGGAGAGCAAGGCAATCAACAGCGGAGCCAGCATCAGCAGAACGGCATCCACCGAGAGCAGGGGCACCAGAACCAGCGGCAAACTCAACGCCAGCACGAAGCCAAGGGTGGCCCCCGGCGGCGACACCAGCGCCTCGAGCAACGCAAAAGGTTGGCGCAGCATGGTCCACAGCACAGCAACCGTTCCCCCCGACGGGTCGTCCACCAGATGGCCGAACTTCTCCTTCAAGAAGCGATCCGATAAGGAGGAATCCACCATCGGTTGAATCCAACCGGTGACCAGCACGACCCAGGCGAAGGACACAAGCATCAGCAAGGCTCCGGTGATGCGTTGGTCGGGACGACGCACCAGGGCCCAGAGCCCAAGGGAAAACAACAACAACCCACTGTCTTCTCGCACCAACAGCAACAGGGCACCAAACAGCCATACCCGCCAACGGCAACCGTCGAGAAGACCTCCCACCACCAGAAACGCCAACAAGGGCAGCCAAACCAGATCGTGAAAGTTCTCGAGGGCGGGGCCAATCACCGCGCCACTGAGGAAGTAGGCAAGGGTGATTCGCTCAGCCAAGGGCCGCGGAAGTCGGGCATCGGCCAATCTCCACAGCACCAGACCCGCGCCAGCGAGCAGCCCCACCTGAAGCAAAGGAAGCGCCCACATCCCAAACACAGCCACCAGGGGTGCCATCAATACGGTTAAGGCGTTGGCGTGCTGCCCCAGGTGCAAGTAATCGATGGACGGGAGACCATCACCGGCCACCACCGCCCCCGACAACACCGATGAGAGGCTGCTTTCAAAGGGCCGCCCCTGCGCAGTCGCCCAGAGCTCCTGCAGAAACAGGGCTTGGTCATAGGTTGCGCTCAGGCTGAACAGCCGCCAGGCCTGAAGCGCAAAACAGATCAGGGCAAACAGACCCGCCATCGCCAACACCTTGCGTGGCCACCGGGTTGTGGAGGGCGCATCAATGCCGGTGGGTCGACGCATGCAGCCGTCCTTGAAGGATTTTGGGCAGGTTACGGAGGGTCCTGGACGGGGCCAAGCAGCACGCGCGTGCGCAACAACAACAGATAGATGGAGCCGTACAGCACCAGCTCACCCCACTCCTGATCCCGATTGAGGATCAGATCGGAGAATGTGCGCGTGGCAATGCAAAACGCGAGTGCAGACACCGCCAGGAACAACGGCCAGCTGTAGACAGCTGGAGTGAGGGCCCGGGTCACAACCGCCATCGATTCAGAACAGTTGGTTGTGAGAGCTCGCATCCAACGAGGTGCCAGAACCACGACAGCCAAAACCCCAAGGGTCGCCAAGAAGGTGCCCACATCCAGTCGATCCTGAAACCAACCGATGTTGTGCAGGGTCGTCTCGTTCTGCGCGTTGATCTCGTTCAACAAGGGCGGGGTCCGCCAACTGAAGATCACCTGCCCCCAGGCGAGCTCCTCCATCAAGACCAGGACCAGACATACGGCGCCGAACTGGAACAAGCGCCCGGGTCGGCGTTCCTGCAAACGCGCATTCAAATCGGAGCCGATCAACCAGGTCGCCCGGGTGGCGAGCAGCAGGACCAGCACTTGGCTCCACTCCACCAAGCCACCCTCACCAAACACCAAATTTTTGTAGGCGTCACGGTCCGGCGAGCCGGTCTTCAAGCCCACAACCAGCAGAACCACAAGCGCCAACAGACCCCACACCGCTCGGGTGCGGCTCTGATGGGCCCATGGATCGGCAACCGACAGCAACCGCAACAGCCCCTGGGAACGGGTTGCCCAGACCGCCAGTCCCGTGCTCACCCCAGCCAAGACGCCCCAACCGAGATCAGGGTTGGAACCACCAGAGACAGACATCACCAGCTGCACGGCCACCGTCAACAAAGACGCACCCGCAACCACCACGAACAATGCAGCGATGGCGGTCTTGAGGGCGCAACCCCGTGTGTAGATCACAGCCACCAACCCGTCCCTTGCGCGAAGCGCAGGTTAAGCAGAGGTTTAGAACCGGAGTCTGAGACCGGGGTTCATCCTCCGCACAAGCCAACCGTGATTCAGCAATCCACTGCAGCGGATCCAAGCCAGATCGGAATCATCCCCCTCACGCCAAAATCGATCCGCAACCTGCTGACGGCCATCACCGCAGGGCTTTTGGTGGCCCACAGCGTCGTGCAAATGGGCATTTACGGCTTCGGGGCGGAGAAGCATTGGCTGGACAGCCTCAACATGGACAGGGAGCTCAACCTGCCCACCCTGTTCAGCAGCACGCTGTTGCTGATGGCTGCCCTGTTGATGCGACGACTGGGGCAAAGCAGCGATCGCATCGCGGCCCAAGGCTGGCGTTTGCTGTCGAAGATTTTCATCTTTCTGGCACTCGACGAAGCCCTTCAGATCCACGAGATCCTGATCATTCCAGGGCTTAGGCACCAGGTGCACCCAGCTCTGGCATCCACCTGGGTGGTGCCCTACGCCGTTCTCGCCCTCATCCTGCTGTGGCGCTTTCGCCGCTTCCTCAGCTCGCTCTCCCGAGCAACGGCATCACGGTTGCTGCGATCAGGTGCCGTCTACATCGGCGGCGCCATCGGCATGGAGATGATCGGCAGCTTTGCCGTTCGATCCAGCCTGATCCGCCTGCATAGCCCCTGGTATGGCGCCATCACAGGCTTGGAGGAAGCATTGGAGCTGCTGGGCATCATTTTGCTGATCGATGCACTGTTGCGAGCGCTGCTCGATCAACGCAACAGCATTGATCTCACCTTGCGCCTGGGCGCTGATTCAGACGAAAACTGAAAAAAAAACCGCCCTGCTGGGCGGTTGAAGGAAACATCGAACCTGAGATCAGAGGGCATTGCCGCGGGGCAGAACCTCTTCAGGGAAGACGAAGTTTTCGTGCGGCTGGTCAGCCGGTGCCATCCAGGCACGCAGACCTTC
>NZ_JAUONZ010000010.1:0-34529 GCF_030546365.1 Synechococcus sp. YX-04-1 | reverse complement strand
GCTTCGGCTTGCGCAACAGCCTCTCGGCTCCCGCGCAAGACAAAACCATAACACCACAACCTTCACCCGCGCAATAGCGACGTTTCAGCGCTGCACCAGAGCCTCTCCCCAGGGAAGAAAACGCGCCAAATGGGCCCATGAACCGGCCGCCAACATCGGGAATCCGCGTTCAGCGACGTCTTCTCCCGGGGAGAGCTGCGCAGGATCCGCATCCAACCAGCGGATCGGACAGCCCAGTTCATCAAGCACCAACCATGCCGCCGCAAGATCCCAGATTTTGGGCGTGGCCTCCAGTGAAGCGATGGTCTGACCCATCGCAACACTCACCAAATTGAGGCTGGCAACACCCAGCAGACGAATCTTTCCTGGGAAGCGCTGATCAGGTTTGCGCTGCAGGACACGAATCGAGCGGCTGCAGAGCGAAACACAAGCACTGGTGGCCAAGGCTCGGGTCTCCGAAGTCAGCGATTGATTGTTTCGCGTGGCACCACGTCCACGCAAAGCGACAAAGCGTTGGTCAAGCGCTGGCACATCCAGGAAAACCTCACTGGGACGACCATCGACGAAGCGAGCCACCGAAATCGCCCAATAGGGAATGCCGGCCGCAAAGTTGGTGGTTCCATCCAGCGGATCCACCACCCAATAAGCCCGAGACGTGGGAACTGTTTTTGACCCCTCCTCGCTGAGGACACCCTCCCCAGGGGCGATGCTGGCCAACCCCTCCACCAAAGCGGCATCACTCCAGCGATCGCAGTCGGTGATTAACGAACCATCGGGCTTCACATCTGAGCCGATCCGACCAAAGTCCTGGAGCTGTCGAGCACGGATGCGATCCAGCAAAAGATGAACAGCGCCCAGTTGATCGTCACTGAGCACCAAAGTCACCACAGAGGCTGAACAGGACTTTTCTCAGTTTGAGTCACCGACGAGCCGACAGACGCCACCGATGGGCAGGCAGCCTTGAGTGGCGTTGGCTCAATCGGAATAGGTTCTTGGTCAGGTTCCTGCTTGGTTCCAGGTAGTGAGACTGCGTTACAAGCGATCAAGGCATCCAGGCCGGTGCGGCGCTGCAGCTGCGCCAGGTTGCTGTTGTAATCCTTGATCGCACGAGCGTATTTCAGCTCAGCTTGGGTGAGGTCACGCTGGTTGTTGACCACTTCCCTCTGGACGCCAACGCCGGCTTGAACCCTCAAGTTCGATAGGCGCAAGGATTCTCGTGATGAAAGGACCTCAATAGCTGTGGTGTCGATGCTCTGGATTGCCGAACGCAAGCCAAAGAAGCTTTCCTCCACTTCAAGTCGGATCCGATCTCGGGTTCTAGCGAAGTTGAAGCGACTCTCTTCAGCGGCCTGCTTGGAGCGCCGGTAGTCAGCACGAGCACGACCACCATCAAACAAACGCCAAGTTGCAGTAAGAGCAGTGCTGTTCTGCACCCCATAGGTGAAATCCCCCATATCGATGTCACTCAGCGACGTCTGACCGCTCTGCCCTTCAGAACGCGTCGCCGTGGTGGAGTTCACAAAGCGAAGAACAGGCTGAACAGCAGCGAGAGATGCATTGGCCTGACTGTTGTTGATCGAGATATCAAGGATCAGCTGATCGAGCTCTTCGCGGTAGTTGTAGGCAGCAACGATGCTTTCCTGCAATGAAGGCTCCCAGAGCCCCAAAGGACGTGCGGGCGTTGCAGCCGTCGGGGTGACGTCCTGAGGGAGGTCAAGCACAGCAGCGAGATTGCGGCGCCGAAGATCTTGAAGTCCAAGATTTGTCGTCAGAGTGTTGCGATCACGCGCGAGTTGGGTCTCCGCTTCCAGAACCTCTAGCTTCGTGTTCACGCCTGCGTTGAAACGCGCCCTCGCATCGCGGTAGCTCACTAATGATGCTTTGACAGAAGCCTGACCAATGCGAACCCCTTCATCGGCTTGCTGCAGATCGAAGTAAGCCTGCTGCGCTTCCAAACGAAGATCACGAAGGGCGATCAAGTAGGCGTCTCCGGCTCGTTCAAAACGATCCCGAGCTGCCGCAATTTGAGGAACCCGGGCAGGATTGATCAGATCCCAGCTCACCTGAAGGCTCGCGTTGGCCCGCCATTCGCGGCCGTAGCGCTCGTTGTATCCATCTCGTGTCTCGGGACGGGTTATCTCCTCACCAGTTGCGGGGTTGATTTGACCCGTGGGTTTCCGCACCACGCGATCGGGGACGAAGTCTGGATTTCGGTAGGAATACGACTTGAAGTATTCGGGGAGTCCGCTGGCCGAAAGGTCGACGGTGGGATACCACGAAGCAATTGCTGCACGCAGTGCAGATTTGGCCTGATCCACCTGACTGGCGGCAGCTTTGAGCTTCGGGCTGTTGAACTCCGCCAGCTGTACGGCTTCTTCGAGCGTGAGCGGGCGCAGCTCATGGATGCGCACCTGAGACGGCGCATCGGGGAGAGCCAGGCTTGGGGGAGCAACCAGCGGTTGGAGGGATGCAGGCAAAGCATCCATTGCTGGAGCCATCGCAGAGGGGTCTGCCTTGGGACGAGCACCCTTCAGATCAATCGCATCCGGGAGCGTTGCCTGGTCGACCAAGGCCGACTCAGACTGCGCAGTCTCCTGGCTGAGTGCAGAGGGAACACCGGTGGAAACGACACCCGCAACGAGACAGATACCCGCGGTGATCCGGCGCACAGCAATCAAAAACCTTTGACGGAGCTTAGGGACTTTTTCCTACGACACCCAAAACTGAGTCCACGACGTCAGCCGCCCCATGCACGATCTGAATGGGGACCGGTAGCTGCGCGGCGAGGGCTTCCAGGGTCATGTCATCCAGGAAGACGGGCTCCCCCTGTCGCAGCATCACCGACGGGAGCAGCAGCTCATCGCCCAGCTCTTGGCCCTTGAGGCCAGTGAGCAGATCCTGTCCCGTCAACAGTCCGGTCACCACCTGCTCCTGCCCCCAATAGGGACTCGGCAACCCGATCAGATGAAACTCGACGCCATCAACAGCATTCAGCCGTTCAGCCACAGGCTGCAACGCCTGAGCCACGATTTGTCCGACCACCCAGCTGCAACGACGGGGCCCAGGGACGACGCTGGGCAAATCCTCAGTTGCAGCATCCAACGCTTCAAGGAAGGCACGGATGCTGCCCACGCCATTTTCCTGCTGCGGGAGATCCTCGTAGTTATCCCGGGGAGGCAAAGGCAATCCCGCCACCAAGTACCACTCATCGGAGAGCCAAGCAAAACGGGTGCCCAATACTTCCTGGAAGTGCTGCTGCATGGGTTCCACCTGAGCAATCACCCTGCGGGCGCAGTCCGGATCCACAGGAACCAAGCCGTCGTCCGCTGGCCTGAAGCGGGTGAGCCCCACCGGCACCACCGCCGCAGACAGCACCGCCGGCCAGGGGCCTGCCGCGAAGGCGGCGAGGTCATTCAGCGTTCTCTCCAGGGCAGGACCGTCGTTCAGCCCTGGGCAAACGACCACCTGGGCATGGATCTGCAAATCACGCTGGTCAAACCAGGCGAGCTGGTCCATCACCTGGGCAGCACGCGGATTCACCAGCAGTCGTGAGCGCAGCTCGGGATCCGTTGCATGCACCGAAACAAACAAAGGCGATAAGCGCTGCTCCTCAATCCGCTGCCAGTCGGCCTCGCCCAGGTTGGTGAGCGTCAGATAGGAGCCATAAAGAAAACTCAGCCGGTAATCGTCGTCTTTGAGATACAGGCTGTCGCGCCGCCCAGGGGGCTGCTGATCAATGAAACAGAACGGACAGTTGTTGTTGCACTGGCGCAAGCCATCAAAAAGAGCCTCGGTGAAGGCCAGCCCAAGGCCGTCATCGGCATCTTTTTCAAGCTCCACCTGATGCAGCGCACCCTTTGCATCACGCACCTCAAGGCAAAGCTCCTCCTCCACGCAGAGGTAGCGGTAATCGATCAGATCGCGTGGGCGAATGCCATTGATGCTGAGCAACTGATCGCCCGGCTCAAAACCCAGCTCCTCCCCAATCGAGCCGGACTCCACGGACGCCACGACCGCTGGCTGCGGTTGACGACCTTTGCTAGTTGGATCAAGAGCTGCAACAGCAACCCCGGCGGATGGCTCATTCCACACAAGCCGACTTCATCTGAACTCAGTGTGCGCCGTAAACGCCCCACCAGACCAGCAGCAGCAGCCCGAAGAGCAGCCGGTAGGCGACAAAGAGCCAGGTGCTGTTGCGCTGCAGGAAGTTCAGCAACCAATCGATCGCCAGCCACGACACCACTGCAGCCGAACCAATTCCGACCAGCAACGGAAGGGGACCGGTGCCAGGGCTAGCGGTCAGAGCATCCTTGAGCTCCACCAGACCCGCGATGGTGATGGCGGGAACACCCAAAAGGAAGGAAAACCGGGCTGCATCAGCACGCTGCCAACCGTCGAACAGCGCCGCGGTGAGGGTGCTCCCGGAACGCGACACCCCCGGGAGCAACGCAAGCGCCTGGGCCAGTCCCACCAGAAGGCCATCACGACCTGAAACAACTGGAAGCTGCTTACGCCGAGCGCCGACCCGTTCAGCCAGGGCCAGCAGCAGCGCCATCACAATCGAGACGATGGCAATCGAGGGAACGCTGCGCAGGGGTGACTGTTCATAGCCCTGGGCCCAGGCGAATTTGATTCCTAAACCGATCAGCAAAATCGGCAGGGTTCCCACCACCATCGCGAACCCGAGACGCGCCTCGGGTTCATGCCACTGGCCATAGCGAAAGGCGCGGCTGATACCCCGCAGCACCTGGCTGAGATCAGTGCGGAAATAGGCGATGACGGCAACGACGCTGCCCAGCTGAATGGCGGCGGTTACAGAAACACCCGGATCGCCCCAACCCAAAAGCTCAGGAACCACCTTCAAATGAGCGGTGCTGCTGATCGGCAAAAATTCAGTGAGTCCTTGGACCACCCCCAACACCAGATCACGCCAGCAGGCCTCAAGCAGGGTGAGGGATGCAGAGGGGTCCGCCATCAACGTGTGTATGTCGCTTTGACGGTATCCCCAGCAGGCGAAGCGGGCATGTCGGCCGCGTCACTTGGAGATGTCTTCTAAGGTTCCGTGACTTTCTTCACAAAGGACATTTGATCGGCGGCACCTGGCAAACCTCAGCCCCCGTTCGGTCGTGGTCCTTCCCCGTGGCCCGTATTGCCGCAGCAATGGTGGTGCTGCCGGTGTTCCTTCAAGCTCCGTGGGTGCGCCTGGATCCATTTTCGGCCACGTTGTTCACTGCAGTTCTGATTGCAGCCGGCCTCGTCTTGCATCAGAGCCGCTCCCAGACGGCATCCGACCTGGGTTCCCTACTGGTGGGTTTCAGCGGCAGCTGGCTCGCGGGTTGCATTTTCTGGGGATGGCTACGAGCCCATCCAGTTCTGCATCTACCGGTTGAAGCTTTCGCTTTGCCTGTGGCCCTGGGCGGCCTGCAGGGGCGCTGGCGCCTGGCGGCGACGTTTTATCTGTCGTCCCTGGTGGGCACAGCTTGTACAGACCTGGCCATGGCGGCCACCGGAGTCATGCAGTACTGGCCCGAAGTGGTGACGGCTTCCCTGGATCAAGCGCCCCTGCTGCTGCATCAAGCGGGAACTCACCTGCTTCAGCCTCTGCCTTTGGTCACTCTGGCGATCTCAGCAGTTCTTGTGGTGTTAGCTGGGCGTCGCCTGAGCAGGAACAGCAGCGGTTTCACGGGTGATGCTGGATCCATGGCAGCCGCTGTTTTAATCACCACCCTTTGGGTGGACGGCCTGTTCTTGCTCACTGCCTTGTTGCAGCCCGGACTCAGCGGGTTGATTGAGTGAAACGAACTGCAAAAGCTCCCCCGATTCAGGAGCTTGAACGACGCAACGACTTGTAGTCTTCCCAAGCCGGCATCGCCGGTCGACCCGTTCTGACCCCCTGATCGAGAGTTGAGATGAAGCGGCTTCTGAGCTGGCTGACCGGCGCCCTGGTGATGGCAAGTCTGATGGCAGGCCTTGTGCTTCCCAGCAGCGTCCACGCCGAAGACGACCTTCGCGACAAGTATTCCGGCAACGTGATCCGCAACGTTGTTGACGACAAGATCGCTGAACGTGAAGGGAAGGTTGACCTGAACAATTCCTCCGTGCGGCGTTTCCAGCAGTTCCCCGGGATGTACCCGACCATGGCTGGAAAGATCGTTCTGGGTGGTCCTTACGACAGCGTCGACGACGTGCTGTCGCTTGACCTGACCGAGCGTCAGCAGGAGCTATTCGCGAAATACCGCGACAACTTCACCGTCACCCCTCCCTCCATTGCTCTGAACGAGGGCGACGACCGCATCAATGACGGCCAATACCGCTGATTCCTAACTCCGTCACACTGGTTGTGACTGGTTGAACCGCCGGACCACCGGCGGTTTTTTTGTCCCCTTGATGGCACAGCCCCGCAGCTCTGATCCCATCCCCTCAGGTCCCTGGGACGTGGTGGTGATCGGTGCCGGGGCGGCTGGCTTGATGACCTGCCTTGATCTGCCCCATGGGCTCAAGGTGCTGCTGCTCAACCGCAACACAGGACGGCGTTCGTGCAGCCGCTGGGCCCAGGGGGGAATCGCAGCGGTGACCCGCAAAGAGGACAGCGCCGAAAGCCATGCGGAGGACACCGTTCTGGCTGGAGCAGGCCTTTGTGATGGCGATGCGGTACGGCTGTTGGTGCAGGAGGCACCCCATTGCGTGGAGCGCCTGGGGCAGCTGGGGATGGCCTTCGACCGGGATCAGGACGGCCTGGCCACCACCCTGGAAGCAGCCCACAGCCACAGACGAGTGCTGCATGTGCAAGACCGCACCGGGCGAGCCCTGGTGGATGTGCTGCGGGATCGTGTAGAGCAGAGGCCGGGGTTGCTGCACCGCCGCGGCGTTCGCGTGACGCAGCTGCTGGTGCGCGATGGGCGCTGTTGCGGCGTACAGGTGCTGGATGGGGCACATCTTCACGGAATCGAAGCCCGCGCCGTGGTGCTGGCCAGCGGCGGAGGTGGCCATCTGTTCGCCAACACCACAAACCCTGCCCAGGCCTGCGGCGAAGGCATCGCCCTCGCCTGGCAGGCGGGCGCAGCCGTGGAAGATCTGGAATTCGTCCAGTTCCATCCAACGGCCATCCGCCTGGATGACGCCCCCTGCTTTCTGATCTCCGAAGCCGTTCGTGGCGAGGGCGGGGTGCTGGTGGATGCTCTCGGGGGCAGCCCTGTGGCCCATCTGCCCCAACGCGACCTCTCACCGCGGGACCAGGTGAGCCGAGCCTTGATGCAGGCCATGCAGCGGCAGCAGGTAAAACAAATGTGGCTCGACTTCGCCGCCATCCCACGCGACCAGGCGGAGCGACGCTTTCCAACAATCCTGGACCGCTGCGACGAACTCGGACTGAATCCGCTGGAACGGCCGATCCCCGTGGCCCCAGCCGCCCACTACTGGATGGGAGGGGTGGCCACAGACCTGCAGGCCGCAACCACGCTGCCAGGGCTCTATGCCGTGGGCGAAGTGGCCTGTACTGGCCTGCATGGCGCCAACCGACTCGCCAGCAACTCCCTGATGGAATGCCTGGTGTTCGCCCATCGCCTCAAAGAGATCGAGCTCGGGCCGATCCCAACGGCCCGAGCCCAAGGCACATCGCAAAAGCTCGCTTTGGACCTTGACGGCGGCAGCAGCTCGCACTTGATCGACGCCATCGAGCAGCTTCGACAGCTCTGCTGGCAACGGGCGGGGGTGGAACGATCCGCCGTTGGACTGCGCCAGGCCATCGGCAACGTGAAGGCCGACGAACAGAACCTGGAGCAGCAGGCACTGCTGCGAGCCCTCCTGCAGGAGGATCCCTGTGCCCCCAGGCTTTTAGCTGAAAGCAGCCGACGCGATCTGAACCTATTGCTGGATCTCCACCACAGGTTGCTGACCAGCCGTCTGATGCTGGAGGCCTGCATGTTTCGCGAAGAAAGCCGAGGAGGCCACTACCGCAGCGATGCTCCCGCCCCGCTGCCGCAATGGATGCAGCATTCCCGGCAGCAACGGCAGCGGGGCATCGTTACCCGTGCCGTCCGGGACTAAGAGCCTCCCTGATTCAGAAGTCGGTGTCGCCCTTGTAGCCGCTGAGTTCCGCCAGGGCGTCGAGCCCTTTCACCCCGGAATCAATGCTGCCGTTGATCTCCCAGCTGGGGAAACCCTCCAATCCTTTGCTGCGGCAAAGGTCGGCCTGGTTGTTCTCACCATCCGGCGCACACTCCACCACCTTCAACTGATCGGAGGCCTCCTTGCCGAACAACTCCTTCTGTTCATGGCAGTGGGGGCACCAGTAAGCGGAATACATCACGGCGCCGATGCTGGTGAGGTGCTCAGCCAAGGCAATCGAAGCTGGCGTGCTCTCGGTGGTGACAAGCGGTGCGACGCCGGATCCGGTAGCCACGGTCTCGGGCCGATTCGGATCCACCACTGACGCCCAGATCAAGCCCCCCAACAGCACCGCCAGGGCCAGCAGAACGCCGCGAAACAGCAGCTGCCCCAAGTCGTCCCAACCGCCACCAACGATGGAAAGTACGAACAGGGCCAGGGAAAGCCCAGCGGAGAGAACGCAGAAGAAGCAGAACGCCTGAATCTTGAGCAACATCACCCCCAGCAGCACACCGCTGAAGACAGCCATGGCCAGGGAAACCGTGAACAGGCCCCACCAGGTGCGGCGTGACAGGTCGCTCTTATTTTCCTGCAAGCCCGGTAACAAGGGCAGCAACGCCATCAGCAGCACGGCGCCGTAGGCCAGCACCCCCACCATCGACAACGGAATCCCGGCGAAGACCGTCCCCCAGGCGCTGTTGAGCACCTTGTCGCAACCGTCGGCACCCATCGGACAGGTGAGGTTGCCGAGCAAACCCCATCGCTTCAGGGTGATCGAACCGGTGTCGATCAGCCCCGCGGTGGCCAGCACCGCCATGGCGATGCGAGCCCATTTGGCGCCGGAATCCTGGCGGCGACGGCTGACGAGACGGGTGGTGCCCATCCTTGATCTTCAAGTGATCGGATTCTGTCAGTTCTGGCGTAATCAGGCCGCTTCGTAGGCTGATCTTTGGCCTGCCGGCGACGTGATGAAAAGCACCCCGACGAAACCGACGGTCGCCTTCGCCCACCTGGGCTGCGAGAAGAATCGAGTGGACACCGAACACATGGTGGGGCTGCTGGCGGAAGCGGGCTACGGCGTCAGCACCGATGAGAGCGATGCCGCCGTGGTGGTCGTGAACACCTGCAGCTTCATCCAGGACGCCCGCGAGGAATCGGTGCGCACCCTTGTGGGACTGGCGGAACAAGGAAAGGAACTGATCATTGCGGGATGCCTGGCCCAGCATTTCCAGGAGGAGTTGCTGGAGTCGATCCCCGAGGCCAAAGCGATCGTGGGCACCGGCGATTACCAGCACATCGTGGATGTGCTGCAGCGGGTGGAAGCGGGCGAGCGGGTGAACCAGGTCAGCGCCGTTCCCACCTTTGTGGGTGACGAACACCTGCCGCGCCAGCGCACCACCGACCAAGCAGTGGCCTTCCTCAAGGTGGCTGAAGGCTGCGACTACCGCTGCGCCTTCTGCATCATTCCGAAGCTGCGGGGAGATCAGCGCAGCCGACCGATCGAATCAATCGTGGCCGAAGCCCACCAACTGGCGGAACAGGGAGTGCAGGAGCTGATCCTGATCAGCCAGATCACCACCAACTACGGCCTTGACCTCTACGGCAAACCCAAGCTGGCGGAACTGCTGCGGGCCCTGGGCGAAGTGGAAATCCCTTGGATCCGGGTGCACTACGCCTACCCCACCGGGCTGACCCCAGATGTGCTGGCGGCATACCGGGAGGTGCCCAATGTGGTGCCTTATCTGGATCTGCCGTTGCAGCACAGCCATCCGGAAGTGCTGCGGGCGATGAACCGCCCCTGGCAGGCGGATGTGAACGACCGCCTGCTGGATCAGATCCGCGACCAACTGCCCGACGCGGTGCTGCGCACCACGCTGATCGTGGGGTTCCCCGGCGAAACCGAGGAGCACTTCCAGCACCTGATGGGCTTCCTCGAGCGCCAGCGCTTTGATCACGTGGGTGTGTTCACCTTCTCGCCGGAGGACGGCACGGCAGCTGCCGATCTGCCCGATCGCGTCGATCCCGAGGTGGCTCAGGCCCGCAAGGATGCCCTGATGGCTCTACAACAACCCATTTCGGCGGAACGGAACAGCCGCTGGGTAGGGCGCACTGTTGACGTGCTGATCGAACAGCACAACCCGCAAACCGGCGAGATGATCGGTCGCTGCGCCCGCTTTGCGCCCGAAGTGGACGGTGAAGTGCGAGTGCAACCCGGCGACGATGGTCAGCAGGCCGCGCCGGGCAGCCTGGTGCCGGTGGAGATCACCGGGGCCGACATCTACGACCTCGGCGGGCGGATTGTTGGTGCCCGCGCCATGGTGGCCGCAGCGAGACGCCAGGGTTGACCCTCCTCCAACTGCGGGCCGAACAGCAACGCCAGCTTTTTCTGATCGCCTCCGGCATGAGCACGGCGGGTTCTTTCGCCGGCATCACCGCCAAGGGCTGGATTCTGATGAAAGGGGGCGTGGATCCCTTCGTGCTGGCCTTGAACTTCGCAGCGCTATCGCTGCCCACACTGCTGGTGAGTGGTCCAGCGGGGGTACGAACCGACCGCGTTGGCTGTGAACAGGTGCTGGTTCAGGCGCAATGGGCACTGCTGGCCGCTTCTGGCCTGGGGGCCCTGGCGATCCCCCTGCTGGAAGGCACAGCCCAGGTGCTGCTGCTGCTGTTCAGCACGCTGCTGGTGGGAATCGCCGGCGCCTACGAGCTGACGGCCCGCAACAAGTACTGCTCAATTTTGGTGGAACGCCCTGACCAACTGGCGGGCTACCTCACCAGCTTTTCGGTGGTGTTCAACGTGGGCAAGCTGGTGGGTCCCCCGATCGGCGGGTTGTTGCTGGCGGCCACTGGCCCGGCCTGGGCCCTGGGCATTGATGCTGCCAGCTATTTGCTGCCAATCGCCAGTGTGATGTTCTTGCTCAACCCGAATCGGGAACGGGAAGTGCGCAGCAGGGGCGGCCAAGACGCCAGCCTGCTCAATGCCTGGCGCCACTGCGGCAGCACCCTGCAGGGGGTGCTCAGCTTCACCGCGGTGCTGTGTCTGATCGGGTTCTATCACCCGGGACTGGCCCCATTGATTGCCTTCGATCAACTGGGGCCCAAGCCCACGGATCTGGGGCTGTTCACCAGCGTGCTGGCGGGCGGCAGCATCGTGGGCGGCCTGGTGCTGCAACGCAACAGCCAGCGTTTCTGCCGGCGCCCTTTTCTCACCCTCGGGGGCTTTGGCTTGATTACCGCGGTGGCCCAGCTGGGAATGGCCCGGACGCCAGGGCCTGTCTTCAGCCTGGCCATGGCCTTTCTGATCGGCGCCGGCACAGCCGGACTGCTGAGCAGCTGCAACTTGATCAGTCAGATCGGCTCACCGCAGGTGATGCGCGGTCGCATGGCTGGGCTCAGCCAGATCGCCTTCCTGGGCGGAGGCGGACTGAGTGGATTGATCGTTGCCCTGATGGTGATGTTCAGCAGCCTCTCCACGGCTTTCGCAGTCACCGGTGGCCTCAGCGCTGCTGTGGCTGTGCTCTGGATGCGAAAACGAGGTGCGAAAACGTTGGAACCGCTCAGATGAGCTTGATTCCCTTAAGCAGCTTGGTGAGCACAAAAGCCGTCACCAGACCGGAACCAACCAGGCCGAGATAGATGCCGACGCCCATGTGCAAGTACGGAGGTGACCACCATTAGATCACCCACTGGCCTGGGTTCAGGCCATTGCGCTTAGGGTTTGTGAACAGCTGATACCTATTGAGAGGTATCCCCAGCCGGGCCACCCGGACGACCATCCACCAACGCCCGAGGTCATGCGCACTCTTTTTGTTTACCCAGAGTTCCCGAAGACTTTCTGGAGTTACGAAAAAATTCTTGAGTTGGTCAACCGGAAGGTGCTTCTGCCTCCTCTGGGGATGGTGACCGTGGCAGCACTTCTTCCCCAGGAGTGGGAGATGAAGCTGGTGGACCGGAACGTGCGGGAGGTGACTGAGGAGGAGTGGAACTGGGCCGAGCTCGTGATCATCTCGGGAATGATCGTCCAGAAGGACGACATGGCCGTTCAGATCGGCAAGGCCAAACAACGGGGTCTTCCTGTGGCCATTGGTGGCCCCTACGCCAGTTCAACACCGGATGCGCCGGAACTGGATCTGGCGGATTTCAAGATCCTTGATGAGGGAGAAATCACCCTGCCGATGTTCCTGGACGCCCTTGAACGGGGCGAGACAAGTGGCCGTTTCACCTCCAATGGCGATAAGCCAGATGTGACCTCCACGCCGATTCCCCGCTTCGACCTGCTGCAGCTCGAGGCCTACGACTCAATGAGCGTTCAGTTCTCGCGGGGCTGCCCCTTCAACTGTGAGTTCTGCGACATCATCGTTCTCTATGGCCGCAAACCACGCACCAAGACCCCTGAGCAGCTGGTGGCTGAGCTGCAGTACCTCTACGACTTGGGCTGGCGGCGCTCGATCTTCCTGGTGGACGACAACTTCATCGGCAACAAGCGCAACGCCAAGCTGCTGCTGCCGCAGATCCGCACTTGGCAAGAGGAACGGCAATTCCCGTTCAGCTTCGCTACCGAAGCTTCGGTGGATCTGGCCGACGACGAGGAGATGATGCGGATGATGCACGACGCTCGCTTTGAAAGCGTCTTCCTGGGCATCGAAACTCCGGACGAAGCCAGCCTCGAAACGGCCCGCAAGGTGCAGAACACGCGCAACCCACTCGATGCCGCCGTGGACCGGATCACCGCCAACGGCATCCGCGTGATGGCGGGTTTCATCATCGGTTTCGACGGCGAGAAGGATGGCGCAGGTCGCCGGATCGTGGACTTCGTAACCCGCACCGGCATCCCCGCCGCGATGATGGGCATGCTTCAGGCCCTGCCCAAGACAGCTCTCTGGGCACGACTGGAGCGGGAAGGTCGCCTGATTCAGGGGGAAGACGCCGCCAAGGGGGTGAATCAGACGAACCTGCTCAACTTCGAACCCACCCGCCCCATTCGGGACATCGCCAACGAGTACGTGGAAGCGTTCTGCGCGCTCTACGAACCCAACGCCTACATGGATCGGGTTTACAGCTACTACCTCAAGATGGGCGCGCCCCGCTGGAAAACTGCCGCCAAGCTGCCGACCTGGATTGACATCAAGGCTTTGAGCACGGTTGTCTGGCGCCAGGGAATCAAACGCAACACCCGCAGCCGCTTCTGGAAATACATGTTTGGCATGGCCCGCCACAACCCCGCCCTGCTAGAGCAGTTCTTGGTGGTGTTAGCTCACAACGAGCACTTCCTCGAGTACCGCTCGATCGTTCAGCAGGAAATCCGCGAACAACTGGAATCGCTGCCACCGGAGGAACCCACGGCAGCAAAAGAACTGCAGCCAGCCTGATCGTTAGTCCTGGACGTAGACCGTGCCGTCGCGCAGGCACTGCTCGGCCTTTTGCAACTCCCTCCCCAGATAGAGGGCATGGTCGAGGCGACTGACCGGGTGTGGGGCTTCACCTTCCGTGAGCTGAATGCCCAGCTGTTTGGCTGTATTGCCGCGATAGACGGCTGAGGGACGCCGAGGAGCATTGCCGCCGTCGCAGCGCAACACCTCACCGGTTTCCGAATCTCTGGCCAACCCCTTGTCATCGATGGTGTTGCCGTAATGCTCCAGCACTAGTTCGGCGGCTTCACGATCCAGCTTGATCAAGAAATAGCCACTGGGATCCAGAGCGATGAACCGCTGGGACAGTCGCTGATCCAGAGCATCCATCGCCGCAGCGGTGGAGGCCGGTGCTTCCGAGGTGGTGGTCATGCCTTCAACCTACAAAGCCAAGGCCGGGGGTTCTGCTTTGAAGGGCAGCTCTGCATTGATGGCCTCGATCTCCTCCAACATCAAGCCATTCACCTTGGGCAACCAGGCGCGGATCAATTGATCCATCTGGGGCTGATACCAACGGTGCAGGCTGGCGTGGGGACGTGCGACAAAGCCTCTCCGGCGTTTGTGGCTGCCGCCAGCTCCAGGGTCAAAGCTGACGATGCCATTGGCCAGGGCCCATTCGATCGGAGCGTAGTAACAGACTTCGAAGTGAAGACAATCAACCTCCTCGTGGCTGCCCCAGTAGCGGCCCCAGAGCTGACGACCGTCCTGCACGCACATCGACATCGCCACCGGATCGCGCGGGTCACCGCGATGGGCTGAAAAGAGCACCAACTGATCGCGATGCAGCCGTGCCAACGCTTCAAAAAAACCCTCCTCCAGGTACTTGCTGCCCCACGGTCCCCAGCGAGCACAGTGCTGCTCATAGAAGCGATGCATGGATTGCAACAGCACCAGGTCCAGCTGGTCGCCGCTGAGGGGTGTCACGGTGATCCCAGCCTTGGCTACAGCCTTGCGTTCCCGCTTGATGTTGCGGCGCTGGTTGGCATTGAAGCCCTTGAGGTAGTCGTCAAAAGTCTGGTCGTCACCACGGCTCCACAGGCTTTGCTGATTCAGCCAGGCGGCACAGCCGGCGGCCTCCGCCAGGGGCCGCCACTGCGGATCCACATAGAGAAAATTGCAGCTGAGGATGCCGTTGTGTTCGCAGAAGCGATCGATCGCCCGCAGCAACTCCCGGGTGAGCAGAGCCTCGTCTTCTCCAGATCGCACATGGAAGCGGTAGCCCAGCACGGGGCTGACCGGACTCATCCCCAGGAGCTTGGGGTAGTAGCGCAGCCCCAGATCAGCCGCCAGACGGGCAAAGGTCTGGTCGAACACAAATTCCCCATAGCTGTGGCCCTTGAGGAACAGCGGAGCCACCGCAATCGGCGTGTCATCGCGCCAGAGGGCCAGATGCAGGGGCTGCCAGCCCTGTTCGGGGATGGTGCTGCCTGAGCTTTCCAAAGCCTCCAGCCAGCTCCATCGGTAAAAAGGGATCGCGTCGGCTCCTACCAGGCAGTTCCACTGCTGCTCTGGGATCTCGTTAATGGAGCGATGCCAGCGGGCCGTGAGTGACGTCATCGCGACGGTGCCTTTGGCCTATGTGCGATGACCTTAACCAGAGAGCTGAATGGGCTGGTCAGGGCGGCAGGGGTGTTTCCGAGCGGATCCGTTTGTAGCGAACAAGCCACTCCCCATCCCCGAGATCCTCAGCGCCATCGGACTGCCAAGCACCCGGTTGCGTCAAGCCAGCTGGCAAGCGCGCATCGGTGCAAGGCAGCCAACTGAAGCGGCCGCCCAGGAGCTGGGGCACCAAGGTGAGCTGAAGCGCATCGACGCAATCGGCTTGCAACAGATCGGCGACGAGTTGGGCGCCACCCAGGAGCACTAGACGTTGAAGCCCAGCTGCTCGAAGCGCATTGAGCCGCTCCGGCCAGGTTGGTGCCAAAGGCAACCAACGATCAAAGCCTTGATCCACAGGCTCAGGAGCCAGAAGCCAACGTTGAAGCGGTTGATCAAAGAAACGCCAGGTGCTCGAGAAGTCGGGGGATCGGCTGACCACGACAGCAGCCGGCTGCTCATCCCGCCCCTCGAGGCGGCGTTGCTCAAGCAGCTGAGGGTTGCGGATCAAGCAGGTGCACTGATGGGCCCGCAGGGTTCCAGCGCCGATCAGACAGGCATCACCCCAGGCAAGCGCCTGCTCCAGAGCGCGACGATCACCCTCACCCCCCAGCTGGGCGGCACCCCCGTCTGGCGGAGCCAAACGGCCATCGAGGCTGATGGCCAGCACCAGCCGAACGAAGGGGCGTGAAGAGGTGGGGCGTTGTGGCATCAAGCCGTCGATCAGACGGCAGCCACGGCATCGAGAGCAGCCGGAGACATCTCCAGTTGCGGTGTTTCGGCGTAGACCTCGGCCGCATTGTTTGGGCTCTCCTGCAGCCGCACTTTGTGGAGGCTGGCGCCGATGGCCTTGATCGGGCTGGAGAGACGATCAGCGACGTGAAGGGCAATGTTCTCTGCCGTGGGAACACACTCCTCAAAGAAGGGCACGTCTTTATTGAGAAAGGTGTGATCGAAGGGCTCGACTACCAAATCATCCACGAGGCGCTGCAACGCGGAGAGGTCGCAGACCATACCGGTGCGGGGATCGATCTCACCGCGCACGGTCACATCCACCAGATAGTTGTGGCCATGGCCGTGGGGACGGGCGCACTTGCCGTAGATCGCTTCGTTCTCCTCCTGGCTGAGCTCCGGGCGGGCCAGTCGGTGAGCGGCGGCGAAGTGGGTGCGGATGGTGAGGAATGCGTCCATGGGATGTCCGAGATAGTCGGACCAAAGGCCCGGTTGTTCGTAGAGGCGCAACGCCGTGATCGGCAGATGAGGGCTGAGGCGTTGCCAAATCACCCGCACCAGGGCCTCGGTGGTGGGGAGGCAACCTGCAGGGGTGGAAACGTCAAATTCCGGCCAGGCCTCATTGAGGAAGCGGAAATCGAGCTGGCCCGTCACCTCATTGCGGATGGCGTGCTTCACCTCCGAAAGGTTGAGCACCATGCCGTCAGCGTCCAGGCCGCCAGCCATGGAAACAATCAACTCGTAGTTGTGGCCATGGCCAGGAGCCAGAGCGCAGGGCCCGAAACGGGCGGCATTGTCATCGGCCGACAGCTCGGGCAGCCAATAGCGATGGCTGGCACTGAAGCAGGCCCTCCTGGTGATGACACAACCACGACCTTGGCCGTGCCGTGCTGGTGACTTCGTTTCAGTCATGTGACGTTCCGGCCGCGAGGCATCCTAATGAGCTAATGCCGTTTCCGAGCCATGGCGGATTCCACCCTCACCCTCAAGCAGCGTCTTGCCGGGCGCAGCCTTTATCTGGTGGGAATGATGGGCAGCGGTAAGACGAGCACTGGCCGCCCCCTGGCCGAACGCCTGGGCTACGGCTTTGTGGATGCCGATGCCGTGATCGAACAGGCGGCGGGCTGCGGCATTCCAGAGATCTTTGATCGGGATGGCGAAGCAGGCTTCCGCAGCCTGGAAAGCCAGGTGCTCAGTGCCATCAGTCAGCGCCACTCCCTGGTGGTGGCCACCGGCGGCGGTGTGGTGACCCAGCCGGAGAACTGGGGATTGCTGCACAGCGGCATCGTGATTTGGCTCGATGTGGTTCCCGATCAGTTGCTGCAACGGCTGAACGCCGACAGCACGGAGCGCCCTCTACTGCAGACCGCTGATCCTGAGGCGGCTCTCAACGCGCTGTTGAACGAGCGCCGTCCCCTCTATGCCGAAGCCGATCTAACGGTGGTGATCAACGAGGAAACTCCAGAGACCGTGGCTGACGGGATCCTGCAACTGCTGCCAAGCCTGCTGAAGGATCCGACCCAACGCCGAACCGACTGAACTCATGCAGTTGGCGGCTCCAACCGCACCGCAAACCACTGCACAGTCAACCCGGGGCTGATCTCCAAATCACAGGCCGTATCGATCAAACGCTGCGCCGCAGATTCCACATCGGGTTGATCCGCCAGATCGGCCGGCAACTGATCAAGGCTGCGCAACCAACTGCTCAGCCATGTCAACGTGTCGGCAGCGCTCAGCAGCTGCTCCGGCTTGCCGGGCTCCAGCACCACAAAGTCATCAAGGGCACGGATCAGAGGATCAGACATGGAACGGCGGTTATGGATGCTGCTGATCGGCCTCACCATCCTGCTCAGTGGCGGGCCCGCCTGGGCTCAGGGAAGCCTTGAACAGAGGTTGAACAGTTGGCCCGACTGGAGCCTGCCGGCACCATTGCCGCGGCCATCGAATCGAGACGACCTGATCTATCCCGACTGGTTTACTGGGTTGTGGCAGGTGGAGAGCGTTGATCTCGATGCCCCAGACGATCCACCGCTGCTGCATCAAGCACGGTTCCAAGCCGACCGGCGCGGTCGACTGATCGGCGATCGCAGCTTCAATGCCATGGCCATCGGTCGTGCCCTGCTCGGGGAGCAGCTGCTGGGGGTCGAAGAAGACCCCGACTCCGCCAACCGCCAAGTCGCGCGACTCAAAGGCGATCTCTATCTCGAAACCACGGTGACGGGCCGCCGCCAGGAGAGCACTAGCGCCAACACCTTCCTGGCCGATGAATTGGTGCTGCAGATCCTGCATGCCCCCGGCCCGCCGCGGCTGAGCCGGATCGAAACCCTGAGCCGATACAAACGCTGCGGCGAGGACATCTGCGCCGAACAATGGCAAGGACGCTATGCCTCACCGGGTGAGAGTCTCCGGGATCAGGCCATCGCCCAGCACCACTACCAATTGCGCTTCACACCTCTTCCAGAGTCCGCTCCATCAATTTGAGTTCGATCTGGTCCCGCCACTGGAACAGCGGCTGCAGCTTGGGGTGATCGCTCAGCCCAGGTACCCCCCTGCCTGCCAGGGCTGAGCCTGCAGAGGAGGGGAAGCGAAGCAGCGACAACTGAGCGGCGACGGCGATATCGGCCAAGGTCATGCTGTCGCCCACCAACCAGGGGCTGGCCTGAACGGATGTGGCGAGCTGCTCCAGGCTGGCCAGCAGCTCGGTGCGCTCCTTCTGGTTGACCAGTTCGGTGATGTTGCTGACCCAACCGCCGGGGATCACACCCATCACCGAACGCACGGGGTCGGGCAGATCGTCAGCCAGCAGAGCAACCCGCAGCTCAGGATCGAGCGCCGCGGCCTGCACCAGAGAGGAGCGGCCCGCCATCGCCAGGGTGGTGTCGGCCCAATCCTCCAGCAGATGCACCTGGGCGGCCTGGCGCGGATCGACAGGAATCAGGGCAGGGTCCGGCTCCCGTTGATCCAGATGCAGCGCAATGGCGCTGGAGTCGGCAATCACCTGATCGCCATCAACCAACACGGGAACCTGCCGTTGGCCGGACAGCCGGAACACGGCCACCTGGCCGACGCCGGGGGTCACCTCCACGGTGCGGAAACTCAGCCCCTTGGCCTGCAACACCATCCGCACCTTGAGACAAAACGCGGAATGGCGGAATTGATGCAGCTCCAACATGTCCAAAACAGCCATGGGCCCGGCAGAGTAGCCAGCAGATTTGCGAGTACGCCGGAACCATGCGGGAGTTTTTCCTCAACGTCTCCCGTTACCCCCGTTATCTGGTGGCCTTCACCCTCGGGGTGATGAACTCCGTCGCCGAACCCCTGGCCGCACGCCGGAGCAATCCCGTCACGGCCGTGGCCTTGATCGGCGCCTTGATCAGCGGCGGAATCAGCCTCACCTTGGTGCTGCGTGCCATGGTGAATTCAGCACCGATGGCGTGATGGCACAGGGGCGTCGAGTGGAGCGGGTGGCCGCCCTGATCCGCAAAGAAGTCAGCGAACTGTTGATCAACGGCATCCGGGATGAACGGGTGCACCAGGGCATGGTGAGCATCACCGAAGTGGAGGTGTCCGGCGATCTGCAGCACTGCAAGATCTTCGTGAGCGTGTTTGGGGAAGCTCAGGAGCGCGACCAGGTACTCGAGGGGCTTCAGGCCGCCAGCGGCTACCTGCGGGGAGAACTGGGGCGGCGGCTGCAGATGCGCCGCGCCCCCGAAGTGGTGTTCCAGCTGGACCGTGGCCTGGAACGCGGCACCTCCGTGCTGGGACTGCTGAATCGCCTCGAGGACGAACGGCAGCAGCGAGGCGAGATTCCAGCGAGCAGCGATGAAGAGATCGGCAGCGATGAACAGCCGGCCGGCTGACAATCTCATGAATGACAGCCTGCGGCGCCGGGTGGCAGAACTGCTGGTGCTGCGGGCCAGTGGCCATCAAAGCGACCAGCAGCGCCGCTACCCGCAGTGGGAGCTGCCGAACAGCGAACTGCAACGTCTGCTGCAGGAGGGTGTTGGCGGCGTGATCCTGCTGGGGGGCAGCGCCGTGGAACTGCAGCAACGCACCCAGCAACTGCAGGGCTGGAGTAACCAGCGATTGCTGTTCTGCGCCGACGTTGAAGAGGGCGTGGGCCAGCGCTTCGAAGGAGCCAGCTGGCTGGTGCCGCCCCTGGCACTTGGTCGTCTCCACCAGCGGGACCCCGAGTTGGCCTTGAATTTGAGTGAGCGCTATGGCCGCTGCACCGGCGAACAGGCCCGTCGCTGTGGCCTGAACTGGGTGCTGGGCCCGGTTTGCGACGTCAACAACAACCCCGCCAACCCGGTGATCAACGTGCGGGCCTGGGGTGAAGATCCCAGCAGTGCCAGCGCCCTGACAGTGGCCTTCCTGGGGGGACTGAAGCAAGCGGGTGTTCTCGGATGCGCCAAGCACTTTCCCGGCCACGGCGACACCACCAGCGACTCCCATCTGGACCTACCGGTGCTGCCCCACAGCCGCGAGCGGCTAGATCAGATCGAACTGCCGCCTTTTCGTGCCGCCATTGCCGCCGGTGTGGACAGCGTGATGACGGCCCATCTGGTGCTGCCGGAATTGGATCCGCAGCAACCGGCCACCCTCTCCAAAACCGTGCTCACCGATCTGCTGCGGCGCCAGATGGGGTTCAACGGGCTGGTGGTGACCGATGCCCTGGTGATGGAAGCGATCAGCGCACGGCACGGCGCCGCCGAAGCAGCTGTGCTGGCCTTTGAAGCCGGGGCCGACCTGATTCTGATGCCGGCGGATGCGGATGCCGCCATCGATGGTCTCTGCGACGGTTTCAGCCGCGGACGGCTGTCCCTCGCGAGGTTGGACGAGAGCCTGCAGCGCCGGGCTCATGCGCTGGCATCGATCCCAACCAGCACACCTTCAGGTCCGATCGTTACCGCAGCAGAGCAAGCCCTTGAGGCTGAGCTGGTGCGTCACAGCATCACGGTCAGCGGTACAGCGGTTCACCCGGAAGCAGGAATCAACCTGGTGCGCGTGGATGCAATGGTGCCCAGCGCAGCCGCCCTCAGCGGCTGGTCACCGGCCCTGCGCATCCCTGAAGCCGAGGGATTTCGCTCGGTGGTGCTGCATGGCGAGGGCCTGTCGCCCTGGAGCGGCCAGCCGGAGGCCCCCCTGGCGCTGGACCGCCTCGGCGATGGAGCGGTGCTGCTGCAGCTGTTTCTGCGGGGCAACCCCTTCCGCGCCGGGCGAGATGCCCAAGAACCCTGGGCCGCAGCGATCCAACAACTGATCGCCCTCAACCGCCTGGCGGGAGTGGTGATCTACGGCAGCCCTTACCTCTGGGACAGCCTGCAGCCGCTTCTGCCCAGCGGCTGCCCTGCCGCCTATTCCGCCGGCCAGATGCAGGAAGCCCAACGCCAGGTACTCACAGCGCTGTGCCCCACCACTACGCCAACTGGCAACAGCGGTGCATTCACCGACTGACCACCGCCAAGCAACCGCACTGGCCAACCGCATCTAATCTCGCGCCAACCTCAAGCCGCCCGGCCATGCTCAGCCTCTCGATGATCGTGCGCGACGAAGAGGCGCGTCTCGGAGAGTGTCTGCGCTCCGTGCAGGGCTTCGCCGACGAGATGGTGGTGGTGGACACCGGCTCCACCGATGCCACGGTGGCCATTGCCGAGGCTGCTGGAGCAAGGGTTGAACAGATCACCTGGCCGGGTGACTTCGCTCCAGCCCGCAACGAGGCCCTGGAATTTCTCAACGGTGACTGGGTGCTGGTGCTGGACGCGGACGAGCAGCTGCGTGCTGAGGCCATCCCCGCACTCAAAGCCCTGATGGCCCAGCCCGATGTGCTGGTGATCAACCTGCTGCGCTACGAAGTCGGGGCCGCCATGGCGCCCTATTCCAGCGTCAGTCGTCTGTTCCGCCGCCACCCCTCGATCCGGTGGAGCCGGCCGTACCACTCGATGATCGACGACAGCGTTCGCACCCTGCTGGAGACGGAACCCCAATGGCGCATCGCCGATTGCAGTGAGCCGGCAATCCTCCATGACGGCTACCGACCTGAGCTGCTGGCCGGCAGCGACAAGGCGGATCGGCTGCGGAAGGCCATGGAAGACGATCTGAGGCACCGTCCCGGTGATCCCTACGCCAGCGCCAAGCTCGGGGGACTGTTGATCAGCGAAGGCAAGACCGAAGACGCCATTCCCTTGCTGCGAAGCGGTCTGAAGCAGTGTGCAACGGCCAGTGCCGAACGCTATGAGCTGCTGCTGCATCTGGGCCTGGCCCTAAGCCCCAGTGATCCCACCCAAGCGGTGAGCTGCTACCGGCAAGCCCTGGAGATCCCCCTGGACACGCGGGTGAGTCTTGGAGCGCGTCTCAACCTGGCAGCCCGACTGATGGAACAGGGGGACCTTGAGGAAGCCATAAGCCTCACCCAAACCGCCGCCCAGCGGGCTCCTGAAGTGGCCCTTGCCTGGTACAACCTGGGGTTGATGCATCGGAGGCGCGGCGACCTCGCTGCGGCCCTGGAGGCCTATGGGCGCGCTCTCACCCTGGATCCCAACAACGCCGAGTGCCATCAGAACAATGCTGTGGCGCAATTGCTGGGCGGCAACATCGACGCCGCTCGCAGCAGCTTCATCCGAGCCATCAACCTGCTTCAGGCTCAAGGAAGCGCCGACGCAGCTGAGCAACTGCGCGAGAAGGTGCGGGGGATCGTGAAGCTGGACGGGGAGGCTGTGGCTTGAGCCATCCCTTGCAGAGCCGAACGGTGATCGTCACCCGCGCGGCCGACCAGCAGGGGGCCGCGAGACAGCTGCTGGAAGAGCGTGGAGCAACGGTGCTGGACCTTCCAGCCCTGGTCATCGGACCACCCGACCACTGGGGGCCCCTAGATGATGCCCTCGAGGACTTGGAGAGCTTTCACTGGCTGGTGTTCTCCAGCGCCAATGGTGTGCAAGCCGTGGAGCAGCGGCTGCAGCGCCTCGGCCGTTGCCTAGCCCGACGCCCCGCCAGCCTCAAGATTGCGGCGGTGGGTCGCAAAACAGCGCAGGTGCTGGACGACCTTGGGGCAGCTGCAGATTTCGTGCCCCCGAGCTTCGTGGCCGACAGCTTGATCGATCACTTCCCAGTCTCGGGCTGGGGCCTCAAGATGCTTTTGCCACGGGTTCAAAGCGGTGGTCGCACCCTGCTGGCGGACGCCTTCGGTGAGGCCGGTGTGCGGGTGGTGGAAGTGGCGGCCTACGAGTCCGGCTGCCCCGCCGCGATGCCGGAGCCAACAGCAGTAGCGCTACAGGAGGGCAGGGTCGATGCCATCGCCTTCAGCAGCGGCAAGACAGCGGAGCACACCGCGCAACTGCTGGAGCAACGCTTCGGCGCTGGCTGGGCTGAACGGTTGGAGGGGGTGAAGGTGATTTCGATCGGGCCCCAGACCAGCCGCAGCTGCCTCCAATGCTTCGGCCGGATGGATGCTGAGGCCAACCCCCACGATCTCGAAGGGTTAGCCGCAGCCTGCGCTCAGGCGATGCAGAAGGGATCCTGAGGCTCATCGTTCAGCGCCAGGCGAATACATCCGCGCGCCACATCGATGCTGAGTACCGACCATCCGGTCGGAAGCAGCACCGGAGCATCCTCGCCGCAGCGGCCATCAGAGCCCATACAGATCACACCGCTACCGGTGGGGGTGGTCACCATGGCTCGTTTCTGGTCTCCCACCAGCAGAACCCCCGTCAGGGTGAGGCCGGTCGTGGGGTCCTGAGCATCCGCAGCCTCCACAACAACCAGAGGGCCAAAGGGATCCGCCCGTCCGCCGGGGGCGGCCTGCTGCACCTCCTCAGCCGAAGGCAGAGGGGTAAGGCCAATCGGTGGAGCCGCCGGCGCTGACGTTTCCGGCAGCGGCGCAGGTTTCACTGGAACCGGTGGCAGCACCGTGGCCGTTGGCGTTTCACCGCCACAGCCACCAACGACCACCAACACGGCAACAGGGGCAAGCCAGCGCTCAGCCGCCTGCTTCCACCAGGTCACGGAAACGGTCAAGGTTCGCCTGGAGCTCCTTGGTCACGATGCCCCCCAGGATGCTGGGTTCCATGAGCGGTGCCAAGACCCCAGGCAATTCGTAGGTCACACTCAGCTTGACCACGGTGCGGTTATCGGCTTCGGGGTAGAAGCGGACAGCCCCTTTGGTGGGCAGCCCCCCCACCGATTCCCAGTGCAATTGCTGAGCTTCGACCCGCTGCGTGATTCGGGCTTTCCAGCTGAAGCGGAAGCCCTGGGCCGCCAAGGTCCAATCGGTGAGATCGGGATCCTCCAGGGGCTTAACCGATTCAATCCATCGCATCCAACGCGGCATCGCTTCGAGATCACTCCAGACCTCCCAGACCTTGGCGGCCGGTGCCTGCACCTCGGAGGTGACCGTGTGTTCGAGCCAGCGTCCCATCAGGCCACCGCCGCGTTGGTCGCCAGCTGCGCAGGCTGATCGAGGATGGCAGCCGCTGCCAGATGACCGCTCATCGTGGCCCCCTCCATCGAATCGATGTAGTCCTGGCGGGTATAGCTGCCGGCCAGGAAGAAATTACGGATCGGCGTGCGCTGCTCCGGGCGGTAGGGCTCCATGCCCGGGGCTTCTCTGTACAACGACTGAGCCAGTTTCACCACGTTGCTCCAGGTGAGCTTGAGGTTGCGAGCCGAGGGGAACAGTTCGCGCACCTGGCGGTCGGTGTGGGCCACGATCTCATCCACCGACTTGGGAATCCAGGGATCACCTGGAGTGAGCACGCATTGGAGCAGGGAGCCTTCTCCCTCCTTGCGGTAATCCTCCGGGCTGGCCAGGGCCAAATCGGCAAAACAGCTGAAATCGGCATCAGCCGTGTACAGCAAGTTGTTGAGCCCCGTGGGTATTGCCACATCCCGGCGCTGGGCTTCCTGGGCATCGCCCAGCTCAGTCACCCAGCCGTCATAGCGGAGCTGAACGGTGGCCACGGGCACGGCCTCCAACTGATGAATCGCCTTGAACTGGGGGTAACGGTTCCAGGCCTCGGGCAGCAGTTTCTGAATCCCGGGAACATCACAGGCGGCCAGGTAGGCGTCAGCCTCAACACGGATGTCACCTTCGGGCGTTCCCAGCTGCAGGCCTGTGATCTCTGGGGATTCACCCTCGCTGTAGTCCACCTGCTTCACCCGGTGACGCAGATGCAACTTGCCTCCACGCTGCTGGATGTAGTCGAAGATCGGACCCGTCAGCCAGCGATGGGGTGATCCCTTCAGCAGATTGAGCTTGGAGGCTTCCGTCTTGGCCGCAAACATCATGAAGATGGTGAGCATGCAGCGGGCGGAGATGGCCTCGCAGTCGATGAAGCCCAGGGCATAGGCAATTGGATTCCACATCCGCCGGATGCTTTCGGGGCTGCCGCCATGGCCCACAAACCAGTCCTGGAAACTGACGGAGTCAAGGGCTCGGATGGTACGCATCGCCCCCTCGTAATCCACCAGACCCCGCACGATCGGACTGGTACCCAAGGCCAGGGCATTGCGCAGCTTGTCGATCCAGCTGAGCTGCGGTGTGGTGAAGAACGCCTTGAGGCCGTTGAAAGGTGCACCGATGGGGAAGCGGAAATCCAGCTCCCGCAGATCACCCCCCTTGTTCACGAACAGGTGCGTGTGCTGCTTCGGCAGAAGGTTCTCGAACGCTCCCACCTTGCGCATCAGGGCAAAGAGGTTGGCGTAGTTGAAAAAGAAGACGTGCAACCCCATCTCGATGTGGTTACCTCCCTCATCCACCCAGCTGCCCACCTTGCCGCCCATGAAGGGGCGGGCTTCGTAGAGATTCACCTCATGGCCTGCATCCACGAGGTCAACTGCAGCGGAGAGGCCGGCGAGGCCGGAACCAACGATCGCGACCCGCACAAGATCTGAACAACTAAGGCGACTCTATGTACGAGCGTTCATAGAGTGAGAGCACGAGCCTGCGTCGACCATGACTTCTACCCCCGATACCGCGCCGGCCCATACCGCCAAAGACGGCAAGGGCATCCTGATCACTGAACCGGCGATGCAGCAGCTGGCGAAGTTGTGTGGCGAACAGGGTGAGAACCAAGTGCTGCGCGTCGGGGTCCGCTCCGGGGGCTGCAGTGGCATGAGTTACACGATGGATTTCGTGCCCGCCTCAGACACCCTCGACGACGACGAGACCTACGAATACGTGACCGCTGATGGCCAGAACTTCCGGGTGATCTGTGATCCGAAAAGCCTGCTGTACATCTACGGAATGCAGCTGGACTTCAGCACTGCCCTGATCGGTGGTGGCTTCAACTTCACCAACCCCAACGCCAGCCAGACCTGTGGCTGCGGCAGTTCCTTCGCCGTATGAGCGAAGCCGCGTGGGAATCTGAGGGGAGATCACTGCCCTCTCCCTGTTGATGGAGACTTCCCAGGACAGCCTGTTTGAACAGGCCATGGCCCGCTATCAGGCCGGCGCCGCGGCCGAAGAGGTTCTGCCTGATTTCGCCCGCATCGTTGAAGCAGCTCCCCGCCAATCAGCTGGCTGGACCTGCCTGGCCTGGTTGCAGCTGCTTTGCGACCAGGCGGAGGAGGCGCTGCGATCGGCACGTTTCGCCGTGAAACTCAACGGCCAGGACCCCCAAGCAAGGATCAATCTGAGCCTGGCGTTGCTGGAGACCCAATCCAAGGGCGTGCGCGACCACATCCAGGTGGTGCAGCAGGTGATGGCCCTGGCCCCAGAGGTGTCCAGTGAACTCAAGGCCTCGATCGCCGACGGGCTCGAGCGCAAACCCGGCTGGAAAGCCCTCGAAAAAGTGAAAGCCTGGCTTGAGCTGTGATCACAACGGACGCTCTGCCTGCCTGACAGACCCTGCATGACAGCCACCTGGACCATCAACCGCCTGCCGTCCCAGGTTCGCGTGCGGCCTCCATCGGATCGTTCGGATCCGAACACCTGGATGTGGTGAAGAGCACCCCGGCGATGGCACGCATCCTGCTACTCAGCAATGGCCACGGCGAAGACCAGTCAGGCGCGCTGCTGGCCCAGGAGCTGCAGCAGAAAGGGCACAGCGTGCAGGCACTACCCCTCGCTGGGCTTGGCAGCCCCTATCGCAACGCCGGAGTGCGGCTGCTGGGACGCAGCCATGAATTCAGCACCGGCGGCATTGGCTACACCAGTCTTCGCGGTCGCCTCACCGAGATTGTCCAGGGTCAAGTGCTGTATCTGCTCAGACGCCTGATCCGTCTGATCCGCTACCGGCATCACTTTGATCTGATTCTGGTGGTGGGGGATGTGATCCCCGTGATCGCGGCATGGCTCAGCCACCGCCCAGTGGCGACGTACCTGGTCGCCTACTCCAGTCACTACGAAGGGACGCTGCACCTGCCCTGGCCCTGCGCCACTCTGCTGAAAAGTCGCCGGTTCAAAGCGCTTTACAGCCGCGATCAACGCACCGCCGAGGACCTCAGCAGGCAACTGCAAAGGCCGGTGACCTTCCTGGGCAATCCCTTCATGGATTCGGTGCTAACAGCGGCACTCCCCCCGCCCACCAGCACGGCACGCATCGCTCTGTTGCCCGGCAGCCGCCGCCCGGAACTGGAGCAGAACCTGCAACTGCTGCTGCTGCTGATCGAGCTGCTGCCCCGCACAGTTCACTGCAACGTGGATTTGGCCTTGGTGCCCAGCCTCGATGACGACAACTTGCAGCGGCTCAGCGAACGATGCGGTTGGCATTTGGAGAGCGGAGTGCTGAAACGTGAGGGTGCCCGGGCGATCAACGTTTGCCGCGGGAGCTTCAGTGCCGTGCTGCAGCACAGCGACTTGGTGATCGGCATGGCGGGTACCGCCATCGAGCAGGCCGTGGGGCTTGCCAAACCGGTGCTGCAGGTGCCGGGCCAGGGGCCTCAATTCACAGCAGCATTCGCTGAAGCCCAACGGCGCCTGCTGGGCCCCACAGTGTTCTGCGCCCCCGGAGAGAGTGGCAGCCGTGAGGCCTTGAAGGCCACAGCGGAGCTGGCCATGGCTCTGCTGGATCGTGCGCGAAGGGATCCTGGCTTGCAACAGCAATGCCAAGTGGAAGGCAAACGACGCCTCGGAGAAGCGGGTGGAGGCCCGAGAATGGCGGCAGCCATTTGCGCACTGCTTCCATGAGTGCCCCGTCAGAACCGGCCTGGAAACGCTGGCTCGACCGCCTGCTGATGGTGAATGTGCTGCTGGTGTTTATCGGAGCAGGGGTCTTCGCCGTTGCCGTGGTCAGACAGGGCCAAGGCGATGACTGGCTGATGGACCAGGTTCAGGTGTTGTGGCAACCCCTGTTCGCCCCAGCGATCAGCCTGCTGATCATGGCCGCCCTGGTGAGCGGCATCTTCAGCTGGTGGCAGCGGCGAGTGCTGAAGCCAGATCGGGGTAGCGGAAGCTGAAGTTCAGAGCATCAAGCCGCTCCGAAGCAACCTGCTGACCCTCCAGCACCACCTTGGCGCCATCCCCCAGAAGCACCTGGAGCACAGGTCCAGGGACCGGCAGCAGGCTGGGGCGTCCCAGGCTGCGACCCAACTGCTTGCAGAAGGCCGTCATCGACACCGGCTCGGGAGCAACGGCATTGAACACGCCACTCCAGCTCTCGTCCGTGAGGGATTGAAGGATCAGAGCGCAGAGGTCACTGCGATGGATCCAACTCATCCACTGCCGGCCACTGCCGATCGGACCGCCAAACCCTGTGCGGAAAATCGGAAGCATTTTTCCGAGTGCGCCGCCGTCTGCGGCCAGAACAATGCCGATGCGCAAGGTCACCTGCCGAACCGCTGAAGGCACCGCCTCGGCCGCCGCTTCCCAGCGCTGACACAAGCTCGCAAGGAAGTCGTCGCCTGGGTCGCTCGATTCGAGAAAACGCTGGTCCAGGCTGGATCCGTAGAAGCCGATAGCCGAGGCATTCACCAGCACCTTCGGTGGCGTTGCACAAGCCTTAATCGCCTTCACCAACTGAGAGGTTGTCTCCAGACGACTGGTTTCAAGCAGCTGCCGGTGGGTCGGGCTCCAACGTTTTTCGGCAATCGGTTCGCCCGCCAGGTTGACCACCGCATCGGCCTGGTTGAGGGCATCCAACAACCCGGCGTCGGCCCAGGTGCTGGTGCTGGCGGGGTCGAACTGCATCCAGGTCAGTCGCCCATCCGCCCGTTCAGCGTCATAGCCACGGGCCAACCGGCGGCTGACCACCGTGAGCTGATGCCCTGCCTTAAGCAGAAGCGGCAGGAGCTCACGGCCAACAAAACCAGTGCAGCCAAAGAGCAGCAGACGCATGAAAGCGGTGGTGGTGCGGCTGGGAGGCTAAGGGTTTCGTGGGCGATTGGTTTTAGCCTGGTGTCATCACCTTCCCCTGCCATGGCCGAATCCGACGCCGCTGCCCCCGCCAAGGCCAAGCCTGCTGCGCTGCGCAAAGGTGCTTTGGTCAAGGTAAACAAGGCCGCTTACAGCGCCAGTCTTGAGGCCTCTGCCAGCGACCCCACGGCCCCCGCCTACATCTTCGAAGGCCCCGGAGAGCTGCTGGTGGTGAAAGGGGACTACGGCCAGGTGCGCTGGAACCGTCCAGTGCCCGATGTGTGGCTGCGGATGGATCAGCTGGAAGCCTGTTCCTGATCCTGCTCTTGATTGGAGGCGGGCTCCAGGGCCTCCTCCACGGAAGTGACGGCCGCTGGAACTGATGTGATGGCGGCGGGGATGCGCCAAACAGCTCCGGACAGCACGCCGCTGAGATCCCCAAGCGCCGCCAGCACAGGATTCAAAACGCTGGCCCCATCCGCAGCGGCGGCGGCCTGCCAGGGGTTCCAACCCGCCAAGCTGACCACACTGCGGTAAGCCGCTGGCCAGGGGTTATCAGGCAACAGCCGTTGCAGAGCCTGGAACTGCTCTGCTGCCTGCGCCGGGCGGTTTTCCAGCACCGCCAGCAGAGCAAGGGTCCAACGCGGTTGAACAGCATCGGGATCCTGCGCCAAGGCCGCCAAGGCCTCAGAACGCACCGGCTCGCGATAGCTGAAATGGCCATCGAGCATGTGCTCCTGCCCCACCGCAGCGAACACCGGATCCAGCCCCACCGGCCCTGCCGCCAGGCCAGCGGCGAGGTCGGGGAAGCGTTCCGCAAAGGAGGGGCCTGCAATCGGATGCGTCGCGCGGCGGCGCCAGAGGGAATAACTCCCCCCCCGGGGACGCTCGAACTGATTCACCAGCTCGAACACACCGCTGCTGCGCACCGCTTGATCCAGCCGTCGTGCCGCTTTGCGCACCGATCCCTGATTCCCTTCCGCTAACACCACCCATTCCGTCCGTGCCAGCACAGGCTCACGGTCCTGGCGGCTGCCCCCCAGCTGCCGACCAACGGTCTGCCCCCCGTCGCGACGGCCATAGAAGCTGACATTGTGCTGGTTGAGATCGGAGGTGCTGGGCACCACGATCAAGGTGGCGGGAGGGGCGCTGGGGTCTGCACCGCCGGCAGCCTTCACCACCGCTTCCACCGGGCCACGGGGCCGGTCTTCAAAACGATGCAGCTGATGGGCCCAGCCCGCAGGAGCACAGGCCAGCAGACCCGCTCCGAACAGGGGCCACACCAGCCTCGAACGCCTGGCTTCCAACCAATGGCCCCATTGCCACCACCCCCGGGCCAGCAGCAACAACAGGGAGGGGAGCAGGGGAGCGATGTAGCGATCACCTTTGTTCGGACTCAGGGTGGTAAGAACCCAGGCCGCCACCAGATTGATCAGGAGCCAGCGCCAGGACCAGGCGTGATCAGTGGAAGGCTGCTGGCGCTGCCAGCACCAAAGCAGCAGCCCCGACACCCCCACCACCAACAGCACGCTGCCGAGCTGCTCCGGCAACAGGCGCGGATACCACAGCCAACTGGCGAAGCTGAGCACGCCGGGATCCCCTTCACGGGCCGCCGACTCGAACACGGCCCGGTTGGTGCCCCCCAGGCTGGTGATCCAGTTGTGGCGCAACCAGGGGCCAATCAGTACCGCCGTGAGCAGGGGTAAGAGCAGGGCCTGGCGCAACCAGGGACCGCCCCGCCGCAGCGCGATTGCTCCGGCCCAGACACCGGCGGGGACAAGCACCAACAGGGCGCTTTGCTTCACCAGTACCGCTGCCAATGCCGCCACAGTGCATCCCAAGGCCTGCCCCCAACGGCCACCGCTCTCGGGATCGCACCAGACCCCGAGACGCCAGATAGCCAGGCTGCAACTGGCCACCAGGGCCATCTCCAGCACGTAATCCGTGCGCAAATCCAGAAAGGCCGGCGTCAATGCCGCCAAGAGGCAGGCAATCAGGGCCAGGCCATCCCCCTGCAGCCGTCGCCCCCAGCCCGCCATCACCACCAGGAGCAGGCCGTGCCAGAGGCTGAGGCTCCAGGCCGCTTGCTCCGGGGCATCGCCACTCAGCGCCATCACGCTGCCGTTCACCAGCGAGGCCAGGGGCGGAATTTTCGGTGACAGATCCAGCAGCGCCTGCCAACCCTGCCAACCGCCACCGGGCAACAAGCCCAAGGCACGGCCGTGGTCCATGGCGCTGTTGAGGTAGTCGGCCTGATCCCAGGCGGGGACTCCGGTCTGCAACATCCACCAAAGCCGATCCACAAAAGTGGAGAGCACCCAGATCAGGGCAACCGAAGCCCAGAAACGCCAGCGCTGTTTCACACGATCTCCAACCGACGCCGTTCATCCTGGAGCCGCTTGCGTCGCTGCTTGGCCTCCCGCAGCATCTCGCGACCATCGTGGAGATAACCATCCACGTAACCCATGGTGTAGCGCTCCAGTTCGGCCAGAGCGTCCTCAACTTCCGAGAGGCAGTGATACAGGCTCAGGCCGAAACCACGGGCCGAGGCCGGCGTGGGCAACGACTGGAACAGTTGCTTGACTTTTTCCATTCGGCGTCCGCTCGCCTCGAGATAGCTGCAGAACGCCTCCATCAGCTCGTCGTCGTAGGGATCAGCCGACAGTGCCTTGAGTTGCTTGGGAAATGGATTGATCACCTCACCAAGCATGCGGTCGATCGGGGCATAGACCCGCCGCAGCCACTCCCCCAGGGCATCGTCCGCGGCCACAGCACGGTCGTGGGCACGGCTGGCCCTGCGCAGATCCGTCGGCGATGCCGCACGGCCCGGCTTGGGCCGCGTGCGATCAAAGGCCTTACGGCGCTCGGCATCCCCGAGCACTTCCCAGGCGGCATTGAGGGCCAGCATCTCCTGGTCGTCGCCGCCGGCATCGGGATGGTGCTGCTTCACCAGCTGGCGGTAGGCCGCTTTGATCTCAGCGTTGCTTGCGGTGCTGCTGACACCGAGCACGGCATAGGGATCGCTCACAGCTGACCATCCCTCCGGGCGGGAAGCTGCGAAGCGGCACTGAACATCGGGGTGGAGAGGTAACGCTCGCCATAACTAGCCAGCACCACCACCAGCCGTTTGCCCGCCATGGCGGGGTCTTGCCCCACCCGCAGGGCCGCTGCCATGGCCGCTCCACTGCTAATACCGCAGAGCAAACCCTCCTCCCGGGCCAGGCGCCGACCCACCTGCATCGCCTCCTCATCGCTCACCGTAAGGATCAAATCAATCCGATCCAGTTCCAGCACCGCGGGAACAAAACCAGCTCCGATCCCCTGGATGCGATGGGCCCCAGGAGGCTTCCCGGACAGCACGGCACTGGCCTCGGGCTCAACGGCAATCACCTGAAGCTGCGGCTGACGCTCTTTCAGCAGACGGGCGCAGCCGGTGATCGTGCCACCGGTGCCCACCCCCGCCACAAAGGCATCGATCTGGCCCTGGGTATCGCGCCAAATCTCCTCGGCCGTGGTGCGTTCATGCACGGCCGGATTGGCGGGGTTGTCGAACTGCTGAAGCAGATAAGCGTTGGGAATCTCCTCCACCAACTCCTTCGCCAGCGCTATCGCCCCGTTCATGCCCTGGGCACCGTCGGTGAGCTGCAACTCGGCGCCGTAGGCCCGTAGCATCGCTCGACGCTCGGTGCTCATGGTGTCCGGCATGGTGAGAATCAGCCGATAACCCCGGGCCGCCGCCACCATGGCCAAGGCGATTCCGGTGTTGCCGCTGGTGGGCTCCACCAGCACCGTACGGCCGGGAACGATCGTGCCGGCTTGCTCCGCCTCCAGCACCATGGCGCTGGCGATGCGGTCTTTCACCGAGGCGGATGGATTGAAGCTCTCCAACTTGGCCAGGATCTCGGCCTGACAGCCGCAGGCCTGGGGCAGACGGTTCAACCGCACCAGAGGCGTGCCACCGATCAAGGCCGTGATGTCAGGAGCAATGCTCATGGCTGCAGCTTGGCCATAGAACAACCATAAAAAAAGCCCTCCGCAGGGGAGAGCTTGGTGTGTGTGTGTGAGGAAGGTTGTTCTGAAGGCCCAACCGAAGTCGGGCCAATAGATCAGAACTTGAAGGTGGTCTGAACCAGGCCACCGAAGACGCCGAGGGACTTGTAGTCGCCGTTGACGTTCTGGGTGTCGTCACCGAAGGGACGGCTCAGCCAGTACACAGCAGGGGTGATCTGGATGTTGTCGGTGACCTGGAAGCTGTACCAGAGCTCCATGGCGTAACCGCCATCAGCCACGAAGCCGTCCTCGACCTCGTAGACGAACTGGGGCTGACCCACGGCATAACCCAGAGCGTTGCCCTCGAGGAGGACATCGTTCCAGGTCAGACCCACCATCCAGCTGGCCATAGACCGCTTGTTGGTGTTGTCATCCCAAGCATCGTTGCCAGTCAGGTAGGAGCTACCGACGCCAGCACTGATGGAAGGCATCCAGCCAGACTCCTCAGGACGCCAGAAGGCGTGTGCAGACCAGCTGTGGCTATCGGCGTTGGTGCGCTCGCCGTCAGCGACGGTGCAAGGGGTGCCGTACTTACCGCCCTTAGCGAACTCGGTAGCGGTACGGAACTTGGCACCACACTGGCCGTAGCGATAACCGGCGGCCAAGCCCCACTGCTTGTTGCCATAGGCAATCTGAGTGGTGATGTTGCCTTCGGAGTTATCGGTCATGAAGCCACCCGTGTTGGGGTTGCTGTCATTGGCCTCACCGGAGTCGGCAACGTAGTTAGCAGCCACGGTGAAGTAGGGATTGCCCTTCTCCACTTGCTTCTTGTTGGTGTAAATGGCACCGAAGCCACCACCGGTCTCCTTGTTCCAGACGCCGGGGGTACCCAGGGAACCACCGAAGAAATCAAGGATCTTGCTGCCGCCCTTGGCGTAGGCACTGGCCTTATAGCCCATCATCTCAGTGTTCCGGGTCAGGGGACCGACCTGGACAGTGAAGCTGTCGCCGAGGGGGAAGCGGTAGTAGATGCGATCAATCTCGACGATGTTGTCGCCGGGGGCAGCGGTGTCGAGTTTGTTCAGAGCAACGCCGTTGCCATCCCACACACTGGTATCACCCATGTTGCCTGCGCGCAGGCGGGTGTACAGGAGATCCTTGCCGCTGAAGGAGGTCTTCAGGCCAAGACGCAGGTCGTAGCTGAAGGAGAAAGCGCCGTACTCAGCGTTGTAAGCATCACGGGCACCCTTCTCGCCACCGGTGTTGTAGTTGTCACCTTTGGCGCGCGTCGCACCAGCCACCCAGACAGTTTTGGCCTTGAGTTTGGTGGTGGTGGAGAACTGGGTTGCTTCCAGTTCGCCAACGCGGGCCTCGAGGCCGTCAACGCGACCCTTGAGGATGGCCAGCTC